>CAZBLH010000019.1:0-38305 GCA_964492775.1 uncultured Eubacteriales bacterium
TGTCATCCGCCGTGGTGCCGCCGAACGTGACGCGCGGGCCACGGGGATATGCCCAAGGCGAGACGAGGATGACGGTGAACTCGGTCTCGGCGTCGATCAGGCGCGCAGGCCAGACGATGCCCCGGACGTAGTAGGGCATCGAGCATTTTGGCGTCGACAGCATGCGCATGATAGGCGCGCCTGCTGTTCCCGGCGCGAATGCGCGGTTGATCTCGTCACGCGTCCAGACCCGCTCGTGCTGGACGGGTATGGTGAGGTTTCTCGCCATCGCGCGCGGGCTGCCAAGCATGCCGCCGTCTCTGACCCCGTACTCCGTGACCGAGATATCGATCTCGGGAGCCTCGAGCCCGATCGCCTTGAGGCCTACACCCGCGCGCGTGCCGTCCAAGACGATGCCGTTGCCGAAGTCCAGGGCGATGGAGGATGTCACAGCAGCCCCTCGATCGTGTGACGGAATCCGTTGATTACGTCCGAGAAGCGCTCGGGTGTCTTATCGAAGTGCAGATCGAAGTTGTTCACGCGGCTCACCTCGACACTCGAGGGCTGGGCGGTGCCCGATACCGCGAACGATGGGGCCCATGGAGAGGGCACGGAGAGCTGCTGGGTGTAGCCGTCCAGATCGCGCAGCACGAGAGCGAACCCCTCGCCGAGCGTCTTGCGAAAGCCCTCCATGATGACGCGGCCTGCGGGCTGCAGCAGCTTATAGTCCTTTTCGAGCGGCCCCTTGTGCGCGGCGATCCAGCCAGCGATGGAGCTGACCCACCTCTGCACCTGCCTCCACTTCTCGAGCGCGCCGTCCCACAGCCCCTGCAGGAGCTTGATGCCAGCGCCCCTGAGGACGCCGCCGAGATTCCCGAGGCCTTTGAGGGCGGCGGCACCGAGACCTTTGAGGAACGGTACGAGGCGCGTGTTGAAGCCCTCGACCGCGCCGTCCTTGATGCCGATCAGCAGCCTCTTGCCCGCTTCGAGCATCTTGGGCACCGAATCCAGCCACGATTTGAGCACCTCGGCAGCCTGCTTCTTAATCGTGCCGATGAGCGCGCCTTGGTTGTTGTCAAACCCTTTGATGAGCCCGCCGATGAGTTTGAACGCGGCCTCGATGAACTTCGGGAGGGCCTTCAGGATCTCGGCGACAAGAATGATCATGCACTCGTAGATGATCGGGATGAGGGTGGGCGCCATTTCTCCGAGCGCTTCAGCGATCTCGGTGACAAGCAGCACGAACGCTTCGAGAATGAGAGGGAGCCATTCCGGCAGGGCCGCGGCGATGACCAGGATGACCTGTTTCATCGCCTTGATGAACGGCGGGATGATGACAGGCAGCATGTCCGTTATCGCCATGATCCCGTCCACGAAAGCACTCGCCAGCGGCGGCAGCAGTGCGGGCAAGGCGGTGGCGACGGCCACGATGATCGCGGCCAGTGCGTTCACCACGACGGGCAGAATCTTGCCGAGGCCCTCGACAAGCTTGGATGTGATTTCCGTAAGTCCCTGCGTGAGCTCCTCGGAAGAGCCGCCCATCAACGCTGAAAGCAGCCCCCGTCCGGTTTTCTCGAAGGAGGGAACCATGCCATCGATCTCGTCGATGAGCCCGGTGAGCATGTCGCGGGCGGGCCCGAGGAATCCGCCGACGAGCTTCTCGCCGGCGCGCCCGATCGCGGCCATGACGTTCGCCATCGCGCCGCGCACGGTGTCACCGCTCTTGAGCGCGGCGCCGCCGATGTTCTCCTCGATGACGGCGGCGAAGCGCTTGGCGTCGACCTCGCCCTGCGAGACCATCTTGGACATCTCTTCGGCCGACACGCCGTAGGACTTCGCGAGCCACTGGAGGATCGGGATTCCGCGCTCGTGGAGCTGGTTCATCTCTTCGGCTTGGACCTTGCCCTTGGCGTAGACCTTGTTGAAGATCAGCCCGATTTCTCCGAGCGGAGCCTTGGAGATGGTGGCTGCGTCCCCAATAAGCGAGATGTAGCGCTGGAGGTCCTTGCCGGGTCCGACCCCGGCGGCGAGCGCGGACGCGGCGATCGTCATGCCCTCGTCGAGCGCGAACGCGGTTCCCCGCACGGCTCCGAGTACCGAATCGGTGATGGTCTTGACCTCAGCGGCCGCATACCCGAGTCCGGCGAGAGAGGCCTTCGCGTCCTCGATATTGAGCGCCCGGTCGAGCCCCTTATTGACCACCACGCCCATGCCGGCGATGAGCGCGGCACCGAGAGCCGCACCGGCGGCCGCGGTGGTCTTCGCGAGTCCCTTGGCGGCGCCGGAAAACGCACCGCCGAGACCGCTCGTGACGGTCTTGCCGAGGCCGTTGATCTGCTTCTCGAAGCCGCGGGGATCCCCGTCGATGTCGATGACTACCTTGCCGTCGCTCATGCCTAACACCTTGGAGTCTGTGTCACTCCCAGTCGGCCTCGATCGCGGCGATCTCCTCGGCGCGGGTGCGCGGGGTCAGCGCGTAGAACGCAGCCATGCGCCTCCAGTCAGCCCGCTCATCGCTGCTGAGACCCTTCGGAGCGGGATTGCGATACCTCATCGCGGTCATGAGCGCCGAGTCGGGCGGAAGCGCGCCCAGCAGCGCGAGGAACGTCCACCAGTGCATCCTGAAGGCAGGGTCGGAGAGGTCGATGGAGTAGTGCCGGAGAAAGTCGGCCAGGATGCGTCCAGCATCGTCGTCGAAGTCCATGAGCCGCCTGCCCGAACCCTCGCTCTTAGCTCCCGCGCGATGGAAGGTCATGGCGGCGTCGAGTGCCGCGACCGCATCGTCGAAGACGCTCTCGCCGAAATACAGACGCAGGATGATGCCGGCCTTCACCGAATCCGGCAACTCACGCCCCGCCGTACGTGCGACCTGAATGCCGACGCGATGACTCGTGTTGATGGCCACCCCGGCCCCGCCGACCTCCACTGTGCGGGGGAGTGGCGAGACCAGGATGTTTTCCATCAGGCTTCGGACGCGTCCTCGACGGTAGTAAGCAACTCGGTGATCTCGTCTGCGGTCTCAGTGGCGTTCGCGCGCACAAGCGCGGCGAACCGCGAGAAGGCGTAGATCGCCAGGGTGACGGTGCGCCTCATACCCTCGAAGATGCGGTCGGTCGCGCCCTCGCCAAGCGATGTGTCAAGAGTGGCGAACACCTCGCGGCATATCGCGATGACCGCGCGAGCGGCCTGTGCGTCGGTCATGCCTTCGGTAGAGAACCCCTCGGCACGCTCGGCGAGAGTCAGCACGGCGTCGAGCATCTCGACATCTCCGGGCTCCACCTCGAAAGCGGCTATCCGCTCGTCGATGAGCGCGCGCTTCTGTGTGGCGTCCATCAGGCAGATGCCGAACCGGAAGCGGAGCCTGAACCGGAACCTGCGGCAGTGAACTCTCCCGTAGTCGGGTCGAAGGTGCCCTCTACGCGGTTCCTGAGCGAGATCGTCGCCGAAACGCCGAGGAACTCGAGCGCGTCGCCGTCGATAGCACCGACGTTCAGCGTGGCGTCGTATTTCTCGGCCACGAATCCGGTCGCCGGGAGGGTCGCCGCCTTGTACTTCTTGACGCGAAGCACGGTCGTCGAGACGTTGAGATCGTGCTCCTTGGTCTCAAGGTAGGCCGCCACGTCGTCGTCGGGGTCGCGGTCCACCGTGAGCGCGATGGAGCGCTTAACGCTCGATGCGTACTCGACGATCTCCTCGGCATCCTTGTAGGAACGCTCGACGGTCTGGATGTCCTTGTTCGGCGTGAGGTCTTTCACGTTCTTCATCTGCTTATAGCTGGCCGTCTCGCCAGTACCGGTGTCGATCCACCACTGGAGCAGGTGGGTCCTGGTTGGAGTTCCCATGTCTCAATCCTCTCTAAGCCGCTCGCCTGCGGTACGTGAGCTCGAAGGTCGCCTGATAGTCCGTCGAGCCGTCTTCAGCGACCGCGACCCGTGCCGGCGTCATCCTCACGTCCAGACTGAAGAGGTCGAAGCCGTCCGGCAGGTCGGGCCAGCCGCTTTCGTCCTCGATGGTGTCCGCCACGTCACCCAGAACGCGCATCGCATCGAGGCGCACGGCCGTAGCCGGGGTCGATGGGACTCGCATGGTGAGCGAGAAGAGGTATGAGGCGCGATAGCCGCCGTCCTTGTAACCCATGATCACGGGGTCGCCAGGAAGCGAGGCGAGCATCACCCCGCCGTCGATGATGTCTTCGAGTCTCACGTCAAGTCCCGCCAGCGCAGGGTGGTTCTCTGCCCACGTGAGCACCGCTGCTGGGATGGTGGCGTCCACGGCTCTACCTGCCTCTCGAAACACGGTTAGCGGTCTCCTGAGCGACACGTAGCCACCGTCTGAAGTTCGCGGCTTTTGAATGCTCGAACCAGTGCATCGTGGCGAGCACGTGCGGAGTCTTCGTCTTATTCACAAGACCGTAGTACTGGGCACGGGCGTAGCGCTCGTCGTAGATGAGCCGTCCGCCCTCGAAGTCGGAGGCGAGGCGCGCGCTTGCGGCGAGGTCTCCTGAGAGGTAGGGCACATACGGGTCGGTATCGACCTGCGCGGCCTTGGTCACGGCGGCGACCACCTCACGCTGCACCCTGCCGGACTTGGCTACGGCACCCCGCACGTCGAGCTTCTTGACTCGAAAGCGAATCACCGGGCGCTCACCTCGAACGAGACGGCGCTTCCGTGGACCCTTCTGATGGGCTCGACGCCGGTTATCACCCAGGCGTGGTCAGGGCAGACCTCGCCATGTCGGCCGAAGGCGATGCGATCGCCAGCTCGAAGCGTCCAGCCGACACCGACGAAGCTCTCAGGCGCCACGTAGCCGCGTCCGAACGCCGGGATGAATATCATCACGCCGTCTGTCGATGTACGCCCCGCCATGGACGCCACCGCGCCTGAGCGCTCCTCGATGCGCACACCTTCGACGGTCGCGTGCGTGTACGTCGCGTGGCGGTCCACCTCGCCGGCCGCGTTGTAGACCGTGATGGTATGCGGGCCCCTCATCAGATCCCCGCGAACAGGAGTCCGGTGCCAGCCAGGTTGCGCCTGATCGCTTTTGCGATCGTGTCTGCCTCGGCGTAGGTCTCGGACGCATGGCCCCAGCCACCGGCCTTCACCGGCGGGTCTGCGAGGATCTCCACAACCGCGAAGATCGCGCGATGGTAAGCGCCTGCCGCGGCGGCCGTCACCTCGTTCTGGCCGATCGCCGCGTCGACGTGCGCCTGAGCCGCGTCGACGAGCTCCTCGAACCGCGACTGCGCGAGATAACCAAAATAGTCCTCGTACGTCGGCGTGTAGAGCCCGGTGACCTCGAACCAGGTCGTCCATGTGTCTTCCTCGGCCGCCCAGGTTACGCGGTAGGTCGCCTCTGGCTTGATGGCGGCGTTCGGCACCGTGATTGGGATCGACGCCTCAGCCTGCTCGAAGACGGTCTCCCCGTCCGCGTCGGTTACGACGACAGAGAGTGACGATGGTGTGATGGACTGGCCGTTCGCGTCCGTGAACGTGGCGGCGATCGTGTAGTCCCCGGCGGTCTTGTATGCGATACGCTTCATGGCCCCACTCTCTCGCGCGCGTCACCAGCCGGTAATCCGGGCTCCGCCCCCGCGTCCGCTGATTCGGCCCGAACCCTCGCCGAGGGCGGTGATTCGGGCCGCCCCCGCGCCGCTCGACAGACGCGCGATGAACGGTGGGCGGTAGGCGGACATCCGCAGCCCGTCAGTCGAGTGCTCATGCTCGGCGTCCTCGACCTCGAGCACATAGACCTGCCCGACGCCCGCCTCGTCTGCCGCGTGCTCATGTGCCGCCCCCTCGACGATTAGGACGTGCGTCTGGTCGAGCACCACGACATCGGCCAGGTGCGTGTGCTCGGCGTCCTCCGCCGCGAGGCGATGGGTCTGCGCGAGCACGACCTCGCCAGCGGCGTGCGAGTGGGTGGCGTCCTCGACATCGAGCGTGATGCTGTCGTCGGCCATCGAGTCCGCGCCGTGCGAATGGGTCGAGTCCTCGGCGCTCAGAATGTGGACTTGAGTGAGGGTCGCGTCGTCGCTCACATGATCGTGAGCGGCATCCTCGACGGTTAGAGCGTGGGCCTGGGCGAGTGCGACCGTCCCAGACTCATGGGTGTGGGTCGCGTCGTCCACGCCGAGCACGTGGGTCTGAGCGATCGCCACGTCGTCGCCTGTGTGCGCGTGAACGGCGTCCTCGACAGACAGCGCATGCGTCTGGGCGAGCGTTACCGCCTCGGACTCGTGGACATGGGCTGCATCATCCACGGCGAGCGCGTGAGCCTGCGCGAGCGTAGGCTCGTCGCATGCATGGTCGTGGGTCGCGTTCTCAACCGTGAGTGCGTGGACTTGCGTGAGCCCGACATCATCAGCGGCATGGGAGTGTGAGCCGTCCTCGATGACGAGGGCGTGCGCCTGGGTGATGGCCATGTCGTCTGACGCGTGTGCGTGGGTGGCGTCGTCAACGGCCAGCGGGACGGTCTGGACGAGCGCGACATCGTCACTTGTGTGATCGTGAGCGGCATCCTCGACGACGAGATCAGTAGCGCTGCCGCCCTCTGTGTAGGTGACTTCCAGCCGAGCCCCGTCCTCGGGTAACCACCACTCGCTATCATGGTCGGCATACTCCACGTAGCGGTCCTCGGCCCCGCCGCTGATGCGCAGGGAGCGCAGCATGAAGCCGTAGTTGGGATACGTGCCGTTGCGCATCGACTCGACGACGGCGGCGTTGAGGGTGATGGAGCGCCAGTCATAGATGTCGCCGCCGCCGATAAGCGAGGTGTAGCTTCCGAGCGAGGTCGAGTCGATGTCTGAGAGGCCACCCGGCGTCGTCCAGTTGTTGCCGGTCGATGCCGAATTCCACGTGGCCTGATTCTCGACCCAAGCTTTCGTGACGCGATATGCGTGGGTCGCAAACGAGCCGGAGTCGCGGTAAGTCTCGAACAGGTGCAGCGTCGCGCCAGTGATGGGGCCGGGAACGGATGCGAGGTTAAACCGCAGCAGACTACGCAGCGTACCCTCGCCGCTCGTGTTCCACAATCCACAGATGAACACGCCGATGGCGTCTTTGTTGACCGTCGCGCCGCTCGACGCGATATAGGTGTCAGCTACGACAGGGAGGTTCATGGTAGGCATGGTCGCCTACCCTTTGGCGATGATCGTCGGCTGGTCTGCGAACCTGTCCTTTAGCTTCGGGTTCTCCGCGATCGCCGCAGTCCACTTGGCCTGCGAGTCCAGCCGTGCCACGACCTCACTCGGCTCGAACGGCGGGTCGCCCTCATGCTCGACGCGCACGAGCGCCATCTTCGGGACCGCGCCCTTGGTCGTCGCTGGGTCGTCCACCTCCACAGCAATGGGGAATCGGTACTTGCGCCTGAAGCGCATCGGCACCTCTACCACGTTGCCGTCGGCGTCCACACCCGTCCACGTGTCCCACTCCTTTTCGAGCCGCTGCGGGACGGTGACGAGCTTCTCTTTGCCGTCAGGGCTTGTGAGCACAACCGGCTTGATAAGATACCACGTGATCACGGGTCAGCCCTCTCAAGACGTCTAGGTGGGCTGGTCGACTTTACAGATCGCGAAAGCCGGGAAGTTACAGGTGTTGCCGGAGGTAAGTGACTGATTCGTGCCCTCGGTGACATAGAGCAGCTTAGAGTTGGTGTCGTCCACGAGAGCCACGACGTCGAACGTGCCCGAAGCGGTCACGGGCACGCCGGACTTGGCGGCGACCGTGAGCTGGCGGCCGGTCGAGGCGTAGGCACCGGCGGTGAAGTCGCCTGACGCCATCGCGGTCTCGGCGAGGGTCGCTGCGGCGACGGCAGCGAAGTTCGCGGGAGTTGACGAGCAGGCGACCATGCGGGAGCAGTTCGCCTTCACGACGGCACCGAGGCCGTCGAGGACATCAGGGTGCGCGTACTTGCCCACGGGGGACTCCTTTCAGGGCGGGAAGACCATCTGCGACACAGACTGCCGCGCCGGTCACTCAAGAGGACGCGAGAAGCCCCCGGCGAGCTGACACCGTGGGCCTTCGGGGATGGGTGCTACTCGGCGAGCAGGGCCTCGAGTTCGGCTTCGGCTTCGGGCTCCTCGAGCAGGGCTTCGAGTTCGGCCTTGCGTGCGTTCTTCGGGATCTCGATGCCGCGCGCGGCCAAGACCGCTTTAATGTCTGCAGTCTTCGGTGCGACAGGGACGACGAGCACGCCCCACTTCGTCACGTTCGCGATCTCGACGTAACGCTCGGGGGTCACCTCGAAGACCTCGCCGAGCTTGCGGTGGACAGCGGCCTTTCTATCCAGGAACGGGTGGGTGCATTCAACCTTCATGGTCTGCTCCTCATAAGGGGACGGTTCGGAGAACAGCTTCTCGAGCGTCGGCAGGAACTCGGCGAAGGTAGCCTCGTCGGTCGAGAGCCATGTCCGTGTGTCGATATCGTCCGGCAGCGCTGACTTCTTGGCGTTCTCGCCTCGTGGGGCATCCGAGTGGAAGAGGTTGCCGTAAAGCGTCATGTACTGCGTGCCGGGAGGGGTCATGAGACACGCCAGTAGCTCACGCTTGCGCACGGGGCGCGGAGTATGCCCCTCGAAACAGCGCGGATCCGTGATGCCGACCCCCTCGAGCATCGCGGCGGTCTTGCGCATGCTCTCCGACCACACCCCGCTGGACCTGTCAGCCACGGCTCGGCACGTGCCGATGTGCGTCCAGTGCGGCTCGGCTGGACGCAAGATCAAGTAATCGTCGTTCATCAGGATGAAGGGGTCGGATACCTCGGGGTGAGAGGCGATCGCGGTCACGAGCGCATGGCCGTTCTCGTAGCGCCCTCCGGTCTGCTCGATCGCCACGTGGCACACCTCGGAAGATAGCCAGCCGGGGTCGGACCCAAAGACCCACACGCGGTCGTGCTCCATGTTCACGAGTGAGCGCAGGGAGTAGCGCAGCTCCTCGTTCTCGCCTGGGCGGATGTAGTAGACGGCATCCATACAGTCGAGGAGGGAGCGCCGGTTTCCCGACGCCCCCTCCGGGCTGGTCTAGGCAGATGCCGAACCGGAAGCGGAAGCGGAACCGGAAGCAGAAGCGGAAGCGGAAGCGGAAGCAGAAGCGGAAGCGGACGGTGCGAGCTCGTAACCGAAGTAGACACCCTTCGACTTCTCGGTGAGCACCCACGCGTCGTGGTACGCGTAGTAATCCCAGCGGTCGAGGTCGCCCTTCTGGTTGACCTCGGCGGGGAAGAACCGGTTGACGGTGTGCTTCGTGTCCGCGAACACGGCTTCAGGATCGATGACCGCGAACTGCAGGAGGTTTCCGGTGAGCGTGAATCCACCGGCCGAGGAGGTTGCGCCAGCGTCGACCGTGACGGCCGTGGACCACGAGCCGCTCGGCACCTCGACGACCTTGCTCAGGCGAGTGAGGAAGCGCGCCTTCTTCTCGGTCATCGCAGCAGAGTCGAGCAGGTCGAGCACCTCGGGCGTCGCGTACCCGATGCAACGGTCCACAGGGGCGCCGGCATCTGCGATCTTGACGAGGGCGGCGTTGGTCGCGGCGATGGCGGTCGCGGAGTTGGTGATGTTGACCGGGACCTTGTGGGTCGCGTGCGCACCGGCGTAGAACCGGGCGAAGCGGATCGCGTCGACCTCGGGAACCACGTGCCGCTCCATGTAGACCTTCGAGAGGCGAGCGATGTCGGAGACCCGGGCGGCCTCGTCAACATCGGTCACGACGGTCTGCAGCGTACGGCCGCGCTTATACGCATAGGTGTAGCTGATCCAGTCCTGCACGACGTCGCCCTCGGGCATGACGCCGCCGACGACGTTTCCCATGCCGACCATGCTGATTCGCGGCAGCTTGAACGTGCCTGCAAGATCGGCCGGGCGGACGAACGCGGGCTGGACGTTCAGGTCACTCGTCAGAGAGGCTACCGCGTATCCTTCATCGAGCTTCGAGGTGATGTGCGCAATGGCAGCCTCGAATGAGTTTCCCACTTATGTTCACCCTTTCTTTGCGGGAAAGACCGCGTCAACGGCGGCGATCAGGTCGCTGCCGTCCTCGGTCCCCGCTGGTTGTCCTGCGGAATCCTTCCTCTTCACCGGAGCGAAGAAGGACGGATACTCGGATTTGAACGATTCCGGCTCGAACCCCTTCTCGGGGTCGATCATGGCCTTGGCGGCCTTGAGCAGCTTGTCGGGGACACCGGCACCAAGAAGCGCGGTATCGAGCGCGTGGTCCTTCTCGCGAGCTTCGAGCTTCGCTTTCCACTCGCTCTCTGATTCCGTCGCGCTGGCCTTGAGTTCAGCGATCTGCTTCTGCAGCTCTTCTGCGCTCTCGCTCTTGGCGGAAAGCTCGCCGATCTGCTTCTGCAGCTCCTCGACCTTGGACTTATACTCCTCGCGCTCGGAGGCAATGCGGTTGTGCTTGTCCTCGGAGACGATCTTCGTGAGGTCGATCACGTTGCCCTTGTCCGACACCGCGATCGGGTCGCCATTGTCGTCGAGCACGAGCTTGCCGTCGTCGTCCTTCCTGAACTTCATCCTGGTCCGTCCTCTCACTCGGATTCGTCACTCGCGCCGGTGGTCGGCTTGAGTGGACCGGGACCCGTGCCGTGTTGGGATGGTCCGGCCGTCAGATAGGGACGGTAGAGGTGGCGTCACTCGGGGGCCTCGACCCGCGGAGCGCCCTCGGCTGCTCGCGTCCGATGCCGTAGGCCTTCTCGCGGTACCGGTGCCGCGGCAGACCGTGCGCCTCGGTGAGCTCCCGGATGCGCTTCTGCTGCTTGCCAAGCTTCAGGCGGCCCGCGGTGTCGTCGATGCCGGCGACGCGCATATCGGCGATCTCGGCCTTCGTCTTGCGGATCGCCCGCTCATAGTCGCGCTGCTTCTGTGTGAGGTCGTAGTACTCCTCGACGGTGTAGGGCTTACCGGTGTCGGGGTTGACAGGATGCTCGATCGGGCCGGGAAGCTCGGTGATGCCCGGCCAGTACGGTCCGTAATCGTGCCGACAGTTCGCCCCGTGCAGCCCGGTCACCGTCCCGTAGCCGGTTTCCTCCTCGAAGCCGGGGTAGAATACGCCGTCGACCTCGCCGGGACCTCCCCGCCGGAACGCCTTTCCCTGCCAGTCCGCGTGTTCGGGGCGCGAACCCAGGTGCGCGGTCGTCATGACGAGCTCGTGGCCGATAGCGTCGAGGATGCCGTCTGTGATGCGTCCAGAGGCCTGTGCGGCCTGCGTAACCACGTGCCGCCGCACGGCAGCATCTATCGAGGTGCGAGCGCCGCTCTTATAGTCAATGACCGAAAGCCCTCGGTTACGGAGCTTGCCGACTGCGTCGCGTATGATGCGATCCGTCGAGTCCCCGGCGTTGTAGCGCGTGATCGCCTCGCCCGCCACGTCGTACCAGAGCCGCTCGGCCTCGCGTGCCATACGCAGGTTGTCCCGGGCGATGATCTGAACGAGGCCTTCTGCGGTTTGCGAGGCGATGCGAGCGGATACGGCGGACGCCCCGGATAGCACCGCCCCGGGGTGTGCGTGGGCCACTACCGAGAGGTCCCATGCGGCGGCATCATTGAGGGCGCCTGTTACGGTCGCCCTGACCTCGAGAGACATCTTGTGCTGTGCCTTGTTGAGCAGCGTCGTGAGCGCGGCACGGTTCGCCGCCGCTAACTGATCGAGGGCATGCAGGTCGCGCGCCGAAAGCTCACCACCGGTCGCCAGCGAGCGGATGAGACGGTTCGCCAGGTCACGAACGAACGTCTCCTGCGCACCGGAGACGATCGCTTCAGCGAGCGCATCGATCTGTGCAGGGGATAGCACCTAGAACTCATCGCCGAACGGCTCATCAAAACCGGGGGCCATCGCCTTGGCGGTCTTCTCGTCCTCGCCCTTCCACCGTGTGCGATACTCCCAGGGGCGCTGGACTCCTGCGGCGATCTCCTCGAGGTCGAGCTTCTTCTGAGCCGTCGAGTCCTCGATGACGGAGTCATCGAACATCACCTGCACGACATCGGGGACGTTCAAGCTCTGACCTGTCACGGAGTTGTGCAGCGCGATCGCGCCCCTGATGATGCGGGTGATCGCGGGAGAGAGCGCGTTCTCGTGCTTCCTGAGCGTGCGGAACAGCCCGCTCTGGTCGGCGATGACCTCGGTCGCGGTCTTGATGCCGGACTCACCCCCGGTGGTGAAGTACTCCGGGCCGAATCCGGCCCGGGTACCGAGGATCTCGACCGCTGTCTGGAATGCCAGACGGTTGTCGGCGACGCGCAGGTCGGGGTTGTACTCGTCGATGCCGCTCTTGCCGGGGTCCGTCTCGGTCTTGCGGAACAGCTGCTGGTCCTTCTGCCGGGGGACGATCATGTCGCCGTTCTTGTCGCGAGAGAGCATGTCCTCCGAGATGAACAGCATCTTCTGACCTAGGTAGATGTCGCGCCACATGTTGTCGAAAGCGGTGTCGACGAGCTGGACCGCTCCGATCGCGTCGTCAAAGACGCTCATGCCGAACGGCGACCACTCCCAGTATGGGTTCGCGAGCCCGGTACGAAAGATCGAGAACATCGGAAGCTCGCTCACGAGTTCGACGCCGATCGCATCATCGTCGACCTGGCGGCCTCGGCTGTCGAAGAGCACGGTGCGCGCGACGTGGTAGCCGCCCTCGACCGTGTGGATCTCTAGCTGTGTCATGAGTTGCCCGCGGACGAACGTCCGGCTCAAGAACGCCGCCTCGTCGCAGCCGCTCGCGTCATAAGTCAGCGGGATGATGTGACGCGCGTCGAACCTGGCCACTCCCACGTACGCATCCGGCGTGTATCGCTGCCCCTCGGCGACTCCATGCGCGCGCAGCACCCAGGCGCCGGTCCCGACCGCGAACGCCTGCTCGATGAGCTCCTGTCCATCGAAGACGAACCGCACGGACTTAAGCCACGATTCGAGCCAGCTGTTCGCGGCCTCATCATCCACCGAGATCATCGTGGTCTCCGAGAACAGCAGCGAGGCCCACTCCTGGCACACCATCCGAGCGGGGCGACACGAGAGCCGCTTCACCCTGAATGTCCGATCGTCGGTCTTCTCCGTGTAGTTGTAGAAGCTATTTTCGGCCATGTACCAGCCGCGCCAGTCCTTAATGCGGTCCGCCATCGGCAGATGCACCGAATACCCGAGCCGGCGCAGATAGCCCTTCCAGCCAAGCATCATCAGACGTTCACCCTTCGCCCGATCACCCGTTCGAGGCCGTAGCGCGTCGCGTCAATCGAGTGGTTATCACGGTCGGGATAGCCGGACACGTACTCTCCATCCTTCGTGCGCTCAAGCTCGTAGGCCACGAACTCTCGCGCGGCGAGCGGGCAGCGTGCCGGGTCGATCACGATCCTGGTCCGAGAAGCGAGCCACTTCGTCGCATGGTCGACGCTTCCCGGGCCCTTGACGGCACCGCGCGCGTCGAGCCCGAGGCCCCGGTACTTCGCTATCGCCTTGGGGTCAGCCGAATCGCACGTCACCGTCTCACGCCTCAAGTTGCCCTGCTCGTCACTGAAGTGCGGCGTGATTCGCTCCACCGCCGCCTCGTCTGAGAGCTTCACGCCGGACTCCTCACCGACGAGGTAGAGCGTGCGACGGGGCGCGTCGTAGGCCATGCGCTCGAAGACCCACGGATCCGGGAAGTAGCCGAAGTCGACGCCGTTGTAGAACGCGCCGAACGTCTTGATCTCCTCGTCGGTGATCTCGCGGATCTCCACGTTGTCGAAGACGTTGCCGCCGGTGCCGACGGGCTCGCCGAGGTACTCGTGGCGGTAGGCACGCTCGTCGGTCTCCTCGAGCGCGTGTGCGACCGCCAGGAACTCAGGGCCGAGCCATTCGGCCGGAGCGTCGAGGTAGCAGCTCTCGTGCACGCGCCACGATGCCGGCACGGGAGCCGCCAGCAGACGGTTGACCCAGTTGTCGCGGGACCTCGGCGGGTTGAAGCTGTAGAAGCACCGGAAGTCCTCGCCGCCTCGCAGGAGTGACTGCCAAACGTTGCGCACCTCGGTCATGCCGCCGAACTGGTCGATCTCCTCGAACCACAGGATGCCGCAGTAGCCGTGCTCGAACTTGAGGCTCTTGAGCTTCTCGGGTTCGTCCAGGCCCTCGAAGATGATCTTCTGTCCCGTCGCTCGATACGTGATCTCAAGCGGCGAGAGGCTCGCCTTGAACGCCGAGGAGACGCCGAGCACCTGGATCGCCCACAGCACCTGGGCATAGACGGACTTGCGCAACGTCTTGGCCACCTTGCGCAGAACGACCGCGTTGGCCTCCGGCCGGCGCATGACCGACATGACGACCTCGATCGAGGCGGCTGAGGACTTGAGCGAGCCGCGTCCGCCCTTGAGCCACCAGTGCGTGTACTCGCCGGATCTGACCTCGCGGTGCAGGTCTGAGAAGGACTCACCGAGCACGGTCGAGACGCGAACCGGCTCAGACATCGTCGATCACCTTGACGGTGCCGTCGCGTTCGTCGGAGTCGTAGACCCGGAACATCTTGTTGAGCTCGGCGGTCGTCGATACGACGAGCGACGCGGCCGTCTTCGGCAGGTCTGGCAAATCGCGCTTGCTGTGCTCGTCGTAGTGCACCTTGTGCTCGGCGGTCTCGCGGATGTGCCGTAGCGCGATCTCGCGCACCTCAAGGAGCTCGTGAGCGGCTCTTGCACGGTCCCACAGCACGCGTTCGGCCAGTTCTCCGATGAGCTCGTCGTACCTTGAGCGAACCTTGATGGTCGCGAAGAGCCGTGCGGCGCACTGGTCGATGCTCTCAGGCTTGTAGCGCCGACAATCGTAAGCAGCCGAATAGGCCTTGCGCTGAGAGAGTCCCGCGACAAGGCCCTGGACGAACTTCTCCTGCTTTGCGGTCAGCCTCGCCATGCCGCGAGTGTCACGGCAGTGTCACCGAAAGTTTTTCGAGAAACTTCGTGATTCAGGCGCCCCTCGGCTCGATCGGCATGGTCGCGACCGCTCGCGACGCGCTGGCCTTCGAGCCGGAAGCCGCCGGACGGCCGAAGAAGTCCTGACGCACAGGGGAGCCGCCCTCGACGACGGCTCCCTGGCTCACTTCAGTCCGACCAGCTGCTTGAGCCACCCCCGCAGCGCCTCGACGATAGCGTCCCGCAGGTTCGCGAGCGCTCCCCGTAGCCGCACCAGAGCGCCTGTCATCGTGGTCTCGAACCAGTACGCGGCCTCTACCTCGTCCGGGCCGATCTCGTACCACTCGGCGACTTTATACACGGCTTCGCGGAGGCTGTCGTAGCGTGTGGCCTCGGCCTTCACGAGATCGGTGAGCTGGCCGGTCGTGATGCGGTGTCCGTCGAGTCTCCATGCTCCCCCGCAGGTGTCCTCGGTGGAGACGAGGACGGCGCCGTTGTAGACGAAGCGCTGCTCCTCGCTCATGGCATCACCTCCCGATTGATCAAGTCACTTCGGGCGGCAAGAGAAGGAGACATCGAATCCTTCCGGCCGCCTGGTGAGAGCTCCTGAAGCGCTACGTAGATGTCGGCCTGCTCGGCCCAGAACTTCTCGGTCACCTCGGATGCGACCTGCTGGTCTCCGACAGCGAAGAACCCGCAGTCCTCCATCACGTCCTTAAGCGCCTTGATGAGGTTATCCGTGTCGGGTTTTGTCGGTTTATACTCACCGTCGCTATGCCGCGCGCCGCATGGCCAGCACCACTTCGTGATGAGCTGCACCGGACCAGTAAGCGGCTCACTTGGCGCGTACGGCGCCACGCGTGCTCTCAGGGACGACTTCATCTGCTTGAGCTCAACCGAGTCGAAGATGATGGGCTTGCCATGCGCGACGGCGAGCTGCTTGGCCTGGAACGTGGTGCGCGGCGGCACCATCGGTATGAAGAATGAGAGCCTCATCGGTCTGCACCTCGCCACGTGCCGGTCTTAGGGTCGTAGCTGATGACACCGGCGCTTCTTGCGGCGTCGAACACGTACTGCATGATCTCTGGTCGGGCGACGAGCCATGCTGCGACCTCGCTCCGCCGGATATCGAACGGCTTCGGCTGTCCGGGTGGCGTGTGTCGCAGCGGCGGCATTTTCTTCGCGCAGTCGACAGCCCGATGCACCGCTACCCGTCGTTTCGTCATGTCGTCACCTGCGCGCGCGCGGCAGTAGGTCCACCGTCCGGGGGTGTAGCGTCGGGCAAAGCCCAGCCCGACCTACCCCCGGGGGGTACGACACCCACCGTTACGTACGTAGTACTAGGGGCTTGTCCGACCCCCGTCAGACAGCATCTGTCCAGCCCATGTCCTACCCCCCCGTAGGACAGCATCTGTCCAGCCCATGTCCTACCCACCATCGGGCCCACCTTCCTTCGGCTTGATGACGTACAGGTTCTGGCCCTTGTCGACGCACACGATCTCGTAGCCGGTGCTCTTCACGCGGCGCTGTATCTGCTTCCTCTCGGTATCGCTCGACGGGTCCATGCCGAGGTACTCCATGACCTGCCTGGTCGTCGGCGGGTCTCCGAAGTTCGCCGCCTCGATCGCGGTGATGAGCCGTTGGCGCTCTTCGGCGTCCTTGGCGTCCTTCTTGTCCGCCTGGATGCTGGCCTGGATCGCCTTGGCCTTCTTCACCGGGTCCACGAGGTCTTTAATCTGCGCATCCGTGAGGATGTCCCACTGATCCACCTCGTGCACCGGGAACCGGTACCAGATGTTGATGGGAGGATGAGGCGCGAAGTCGCGGAGCGTGGACTCGATGCGATAGGCCAGGGCGTGCCGTGTCTGCTGCTCAAGGGCACTGAGTGCCGCTATGAGCGCGTTCATGGCCTCGTTGGGGAGAAGCTCCACGAGCGCCGTACGGAGCGCTGTGGCGACCACCAGCGCGTCTTGCGGCACATCCTCGAGCACATCGGCGTAGCCATGCTCTGCAAGCCAGCTGGAGACGTATGCGCATTCGGCGCGGTTCACGTATGCCGCGCGGATGGACTCGGTCACCTCGAGCTCGGTCATCGCCAGGAGCGCATCGGCGTCACGGGCGAACACGCCCGACCCGCTCGCCCGGTCCATCGATGCTTTCTGGCCTTGTTGTCCCTTGCTGTAATGGTGGCAGTACACGATGGAGCACCCGAGCTGCCTGCCCAGGCTGTCGAGCTGGTTGCAGAACGCGCCCACGGCTTCGGCATTGTTCTCGTCGCCCTGCATGATCTTATAGATCGGGTCGAGCACCAGAAGCGAGCACTGGTACTTGACCGTCTGGCGCACGATCTTGGAGATGAGCTGCTCGAGCGGCGCCGAGTGGCCTCGCAGGTCGAGGAAGTGCAGGCGGCTGGCGCTCTCACGCGAGTACCCGTATGCCTCGTATATCTGCTTCACGCGGCGGATCCTGCTCTCACGCTTGAGCTCGAAGTTCACGAACAGCACGTCGCTTTTCTCGCACTTCGCGCCCATCCACTCGCCTCCGCTCGCCACCGCGCACGCTAGCTCGAGCAGCGCGACGGTCTTGCCCGCCTTCGAGGGGCCCGCGAGCATCATCTTCTCGTTCTCCGCGAGCATGCCGACGACGACCGATGCCTCAGCCGGGATACTCTCGTCCCATTCGTCGGAGAAGTGCGTCACGTCGACCGGGAGCACGTCCTCGGCCTCGTCGACCCAGGCGCGCCATTCGGCCCAGTTCGCCTTGCCGACGTTCGTGGCCACCAGCCACTGCTTGCGGCCGCCTCGCGTCACGCCAGGCATGCGCGAGAGGCGGGAAGGGTTCTTGTTCTGCGAATCGATCTCAAGGCCGTTCTTCTTGCACACCGCGTAGAGGTGGTCGACGCGCTCCCGGTACTCGGCGTAGTCGCGTGCCTCGATGCGCACGATCGCGTGCAGACTCTTGCCTCCTGAGTGCACGAGGGCAGCGCAGGGCAGCTCGAGCTGGTCGATGAGTGCGCGCTGCTTTCCGATCGAGAGCGAGTCGGATTCAACGAGCGCGTAGCGGAACTCGGTCACGTTGTCGTTCTTCACGCCGGCGCCGTCGAGCGGGTTGAAGCGGATCCACGCTCCGGCCTGTGGCTTCCAGTCGCCGAGCACGCGTCCGATGTCGCGGTGGCGCGAGAGCTCGTGGATGAGTTCTCCGGATGTGCGGTCCCAATTGCCCTTCGTGGGCAGGAATCGACCATCACGTTCCCAGGTGCTCGTTACGTAGCCGACGTTGTCGGAGGCCTCAAACAGCGTCTCAAGGTACTTGACGAGGTCTGCGACCGGGTCCCAGTCCCTCGGTTCCTCGATGTCGGCCTCCTCGACCCACGCCGTGTCAGACACGATGACCTGGCCATCGCGAGGGCCGATGATGTCGTCCCACGAAAGCTCGTGGCCGCGCGACTCAGGCGGCGTCCAGCCCTGCGATCGCGCGATCGCGATCACCGTACCCGCTCCGACCGGCTTTGATGATCCGCGGAAGCTCTGCCACTTCTGTTGGCACACGCCAGCGCGCCAGCGGTCCGTGTCACGCATGCTCCAGCTGTCCCAGGTCTGCCAGTCGTACCCGGCGTCCTTCAAGGCCATGCCGATATGGACCCACTCCGAGTAGTCCAGCCGCGCAGGGTCTATTTGGTCGATGACCTCGAGGAGATCGTGGTCATCAGTCATCGTCTCTCCTCTCCCAGCGTCCGCAGGCGTTCCAGCCCGCGCGGTGGTCGGTCGCTGCTCCGTGTGTGTGGGTGCGCAGGTCGCACTTGAGCCAGTAGCGGCCGCTCTCACGAGGGCTGCGAACCAGGTGCGCGCAGGTCGCGCAGGTCCCCTCGTGCGAGCCGTAGAGCTGCACGCAGGGATTCATCTCGACGGGCACGGACGGCGCGGGGAAGAGCGCGTCGGTCACGAGCGCACCTCCTCAAGCGGCACCAACTCGCCGGTGTCTTCTGCGATGTGGAGCACGACCGGCTTGTCCTCCATGCCGTCCCATTCGATGAGGTTGATACCGTCATCGAGAGCGAGGGAGTAGTCGCAGTCCCTGAGGTCGATATCGGATTCGAGGCATTGCTGCGAGTGCATGATGTAGACGCGCTGCTCGGCTGAGACCGCACGTCCGATGTGCAGCGTCTCGTGGCGCTTGGCACCGACGATTGACTCGATCTTGTCGCTCGGCTCTAGTCTGCTCACTCCTGCCCCCTTTCCTCGATGAAGTCTGCTATCTGCCGGAGTTCGGCGGGGGTGAGGTAGTGGCCCCCAAGGTGACGGTAGGTGTCGCCTTGGACGTAGCCGATTTGTCCCTTGCCGATGAAGACCTGCCACCAGCGAGCATCGCGAGTCACGGAATGTCGGCCTATCTCGAACCTCAGCTCGGTATCAGGCATCGGGGTGCTCCCAACTGATGACGACGACGCGCTTGGCACCAGTGGCGAGAGGCTTTGGTTTCTCGCCGAGGCTTTCAAGCAGCACGTCAGTGATATCGGTCATGTCGGTGATGGTGCGGAAGAAACCTCTGCTGTCGTCCTTGGCGTGCACGATCTGAATCTCCTCGCAGCGCGCCAGATCCACGAGCTCGTCGACGGGTACGATGCGCTCCGTGTTGGACTTGTCGCCCCGGTACTCCCGCTCGAAGAACGGCGAGCGCGATTTGCACGTCACCACTCCGTTGTCGTAGGTCATTGGGGTCTCCTCTCAGGTCAGGCCGCGGAGCTTGGCGGCGGCCTCTCGGTATCGTTTGGCGGTGCGCGCCTGCACCGAACGCTGTCCGTGTTGGGGAAGCGACTTGCGGCTGACCCCCGCGGCGGCGGCGATCTCGTCGAGCGAGTGTGTGCGCCTCAGCCGCTCTATCAGCCGCAGCGTGGAACGGGCGGGCACGAGCGCTGTGGAATCGGTCGGGAACGGCGTCTGGAGCGGCAGGGACAGAATGGCGGCCGCTGAGTCGCGGTGGATGGCCGTGCGCCGACCGGTGCGGCAGTAGCGCACGGTGTTGTAGGAGACCCAGGCCTGCTCCGCTATCCCCCTGGTGCGCCAGCCGTTGTGCATCAGTTCGCGGATGTGGCTGCGCACCGGCGCCGCGTCCACGAGCCGGGCACCGTCGCGCTTCCACTCACGTTGATATTCAGCCCAAGCGTCGCAGCATTCGAGGCATGAGCACCCAGCCTGATGACGCGCAACTGTGCCGTGGGGCTGGGCGCAGGGACGCTGCGGGCGGTCGGTCAGCGTCCTCATCCCACGACCTCCCTGATGTAGCCGTAGGGGTCGGAGGTCTCGCGGTGGAGCGAGATCAGCGAGATGTAGCGGTTGTTCGTTCCGTGCGGCGAGCGCGACGGCTTCTGTGGTCTCATCGCTGCACCTCCGGTACGTATGTCTGGGGGTCTACTCCGCGCGGGACTCTCCATCCGTTCGCCGATATCCGGCCGATGAGCTTGGAGGCGGCCTCGAACTCCCACGTGCCGACGTGGCTGAAACCCTTGTTTTCGAGGAACCTGATCTGCTTGGGCGTGGCGAGCCCTTCGTCACGGCGCTTGCTCAGGCGATCGAGCAGCAGCGATGCCTTGCCCGCGCACTCGATCTCGTCGGGAAAGACCCCGGCCTTCTCAAGTGCGGCCTTCTGCGCGTCGGACGCCGGGGCCATCTCCCAACCGAACGCTGGCACGTACCCGGCGAGGTCCTCGGCCTGGATCGACATCTCGAACTGGAGCGGGTCCACGAGCGCGCGCTTGCGGTGCTTCATCTCCGCGAGCCTCTCGGCAAGCGCTGACTCACGATCGGCCACCACATCGGAGGCGGCCTGCTCCTCGAGCAGCGTGAGTTCTACCGGCCCGCCCGCCTCCGCGAGGTTCTCGGTCATCTTCGCGGCGATGTCGGAGGTCTCGGCGATCAGGTGTGCGGGATGGCAGAGCTCGTGGCGCTCGGTGTGCCAGAGGAAGTCGAGAAGCAGAAGCGAATCCTTACCCTCGGCGAGCCTCGTGCCCCTTCCCACCATCTGCGCGTAGAAGCTCCTGATCTTCGTCGGTCTCAGCACGACGATGCAGTCGACTCCGGGCGAGTCCCAGCCCTCGGTGAGCAGCATCGAGTTGCAGAGCACGTCGTAGCATCCGGCGTCGAAGTCTGCGAGCACGTCTGAGCGGTCGGCCGAGTCCCCGTTGACCTCGGCGGCTCGAAAGCCCTTCGCTTCGAGGATCCCCCTGAACTTCTGAGAGGTCTTGATGAGCGGCAGGAACACGACCGTACGGCGCTCCTTGCAGCCGGCAGCGAGCATCTCCTCGGCGATCTGCTCCAGATACGGATCGAGCGCGCTGCCGAGGTCGGCCGCCTTGAAGTCGCCTCCGGACACTCCCACACCGGTCAGGTCGAGCGTGAGCGGGATCGTCTGCGCCTCGATCGGGCACAGGTAGCCGTCCTTGATCGCGCGAGGAAGCGTGTACTCGTAAGCGAGGCTCTCGAACACCTGGCCGAGGTTCTTCATGTCGCCCCGGTCGGGTGTGGCGGTCACCCCGAGCACGCGTGCGCCGTCGAAGTACTCAAGCACGCGCAGGTAACCGTCTGAAATCGCGTGATGAGCCTCGTCGACGATGATAGCGTCGAAGTGCTTGGGGTCGAACTGCTCAAGGCGCGCTGGCCGCTGCAGCGATTGAACACTGCCCACCACAACGCGGTACCACGAGTCCAGGCAGCTTCGTTCAGCCTTCTCAACGGCGCACTTGAGCCCGGTGGACACCCGCAGCTTATCGGCGGCCTGGTCGAGGAGCTCGCCGCGGTGGGCGAGCACGAGCGCCCGCCCACCGTCGCGAACCACGTTCTCGATGACCTTGGAGAACACGATCGTCTTGCCGGTGCCGGTCGGCAGCACCATGAGCGTGCGGCGCACGCCGCTGTCCCACTGAGCGAGCACCGCGTCTCGTGCGGCCTCCTGGTAGGGACGGAGTTCCATCAGAAGTCTCCGGCCGCCCAGGCGGGCTTGGAGTCCGCAGCAGGAGCGGAATCCTCAGGACGCTGCCACGGCTCTTTCGGGTGGTCGATGGCCGTGCCTGGCTCCAGCCATTCCGCCACGCGGTTGCCATAGCCCTTGCCTGAGCCGTCTTTCTTGTCCCACGAGTACACCTCTAGTCGAGCAACGCCGGTGGCGTTCGGGACCTTTCCCCAGTCCATCTTCATGCGCTCGCCGTGCTTACGCGCGCCGATCGAGGTGAAGAAGCTCGTCAGCACGAACTCGAGGTTACTCACGAGCTTGAGCTTCTCTTCGATCGTCGTCTTGCCGAGCGAGCCGCCGTCGAAGGTGACCTCGATGACCGCCTGTGGGCATGCCGGCAGTTTCGCCGAGCCCTCGTAGCGCTCACGCAGTATCCGATCGCCGATCCTGAACGGATAGATCCCGGAAGGCAGGACCGTGAAGGTTCCACCTTCGCGTTCGATCTCGTCGTCCCAGTCGAGTGCGTACGGCTTGTTCTCTGCCATTTGTCTTGCTCCTTCTCTCCTTGAAGTGGACTGCTTAGAACGGGATGTCGAGCTGCTCGGCGCGCGCCTTCTCGATCTCGGCGATCACTTTCGGCCAGGCGGCCACGAGCGCGCTCTTGACGAAGTCGGGCGGGTAGTTCTCGATGGGCGTGTCGGCGGGGAAGTAGCCCTTCTTGGCGACGGCGGCCACGACTTCGTCGGTCTGGACGCCGGAGACCTTCATCAGCTCGTAGAGCGGCACCAGGTGCCCGGGAATCTCGTGTACCTCGATGGTCGGGCGTGCGGGCGCCTGCTTGAAGCTCTCCACCGGCTTCTCGGCGGGCTTCTCATCCGGCTCGGTCTCGGTCGCTGGAATGTGTTCCGCGATCGACTCGAACTCGAAGTCGATCTCCTCGGGCAGGTCCCAGCGGTTCTTCGCGTCCCAGGCAGGATGGTGGCTCGTGTAGAGCACACGCTTGCCGCCGGACGCGGTGACCTTCTTTGACTTCTCGTCACGCACGGCGTACGTCTTGTAGTTGGCGAATAGCACTGCGTCCGACCACTCCTTCACGATCGAAGCAGTCTTCCTCTGCAGCTTGAGCTCCCAGCGGTCGTAGGGCTGTGCCTCGTCCGGCTGCTCGAACTTGCGCACCTGCGCATGAGCCGTGAGCACCACGTTGATACCGCGGCCGACGCACTCAGTGAGCAGGTTCAGCAGCTTGCCGAACTCCTCGGCAAGGTAGGTGTAGCCCTTGCCGTAACCGGGATCCTCGATCCCATCCCAGTGGTGGACGGCGCAGACGTGTGAGACACAGAGCTGCTCGGCCCAGTCCGCCGTATCGATCACGAGCGTGGAGCACACGTCCGCGTGCGTGAGGACGTAGGTGACCTCCTGCATCAACATCGTCCAGCTGCTCGGATCGTCGAGGCGTCTCACCTCGAGGTGCTTTGTGGAGCCTTCCGTATCGATGAAGAGCGGGTTTGGGAACTGACTCGCGAACGTGGACTTGCCGATACCCTCAGGTCCGTAGACCAGGACCTTCTGAGCGGTGATGATCTTGCCGCTGGTGATGTTCATCAGAACTCACCCGGCTTCCAGCCAGCTGCCTCGTTGACCTCGTAGGGGGTCGTGGTGTCGCCGCGCTCGACAGCGTAGCCGTCCTCGATGACGATCGAGCACTCGCCACCGGTCGACACGCGGGTAGCGATCACCTGCAGACCCTCGGACTCGAGCCATTTCCCGAACTCGGAGAGCGTGTCGAGATCGAGCTGCTCGAGCTTGTCGATGAGCACGAACCCGCACTCGGGGTTGAGACGCCGTACGATAGCGGTGGCCACGCGAAGCTGCTCGGAGCCGCTCATGGAATCCCACCGTTTACCGCGATACGTGAGTTCTCCGTCTTCGACCGACAGTCCTTCGAGTGGTAGGTCGGCGCCGTTGAGCAGTGCGAGCTTCTCGGCGCGGATGGACTCGATGCTTGCCGTGAGCCCGTCGTACTCGGCCTGGTACTGCACGGCCTCGTCCGCGATAAGTGACTTGGCCTGATTCGCACGCACACGAGCGTTGATCTCGTCGATCGAGGCGATGGATGCTTCGATCTCAGCAGTGGATTCGTCGGTGAGCTCGCGCTCGGTCTTCTCGGCGATCTCAAGGTCGGCCGTGATGTCGACAAGCTTCGCCTGGGTCTCCTTGAGGCGCTGTGAGAACTCGAATACCTGCTCCTCGAGGCGCGCGCGCGTGGCACGCAACACCTCGATCTGCTCGCGCTTGCGCTGGTTCTCGCCGTTGCGCGCGAGTATCTCCTGTTGCTCGCGGATGAGCTCGGACGCGCTCACCGGCTCTGCCGGAGCTGTTGGGTAGTGCTGCATCTCGTCTGCGGCCTTTTGCTTCTGCAGCGCGATCTGGCCGATCTCATGGCGCTTGTTGTAGAGGCGTTTCTCCTCGGCCTCGAGCTCGAAGAGTTGCTCTCCCACGCCGATGATCTTGAGCAGTGTGGTGGCCTTCTCCTTCGAGGTCGCCTGCATGAAGCGCGGCAGGTCGAGCGCGAAGGCCTCGACGAACTCGTTCAGGAGCTGCTGGCCGCCCTTGTTGCCGTTCGGGTCGATGACCTTGAGCGACGAGTTCGGGCCACGGCGCTCCACGAGCAGCCCGTTGGAGAGTTCGACCTTGATGTGCGGCGGCGTCACGGATCCCTCGCGCGCCGGCTGCGACGGCTTGAAGCGGTCGCCACCGACCGCCCAGGCGATCGAGTCGAGCACGGATGTCTTGCCCTGGCTGTTCTTCCCGCCGACGATCGTGAGTCCATCAGGCGCTGGCTCAAGCTCGACGGCCTTCACCCGCTTGACGTTCTCGATCTCGAGTCGGTTGATCTTCACTGACAACGTGGTTCCTCCCTTGGTAGAATCAGAAGTGGCTGATCGATCACTGCATTGCGGCCGTGGTTCGTTTCCAGCCAGAGCCGTCCCAAGTGGGGCTTGTGGCGGCTCTCCTATCTCTTGCGGCCAGGTGTTACGCCCATCTCCTCTCTGAGTCGCCTGAGCTGCTGTTTGCTCGTGTCGTAGTCCTGCTTTGCCGTGCGCGTGGCCGCGAGCTCTGCGTAGGCCTCGTCGTGACGGGCCTTGAGGTATTCGAGGTGGCAGACTCCACAAAGCCCGGTTCTCTTGACCGCGACGAAGCGCTTCCCGCAGGTGCAAAGCAGCCCTGATTCGTAACGGCGGATGTAGTCGATGACCGGTTGTGACAAATCTGTGACATGACTTTGTGGGTCTTTCTTGACGCTGATTTCGAGTCGACTGCACTTCTTACGGATCGCACTGGTTGTGCGATTGAAGATCTCAGCGAGTTGGTTCGCGCCGAGCGGGGCGAGGCGACGCAGGGCCTGCTCCTCGGCCACGGTCCAAGGCCTGCGCTCCATCAGCCGAGCACCCACACGACGTTGATCGCGGCGCCGATCAGCAGCAGGCTTGCGATTGCCGCGAGCGCGTGCGCGATAGGCCAGCCGGGACGCTTGTCGAACAGCTCCCCGACGATGAGGACATGCAGCGCGAATGCCGCGAGGGCGATGGTCATGAGCGCGGTGTCAGACAGCATCGGGGCCTCCTGTGATCGCGCCGCCCTCTTTCTCGCCAGCAGGCGACGGGCAGGGCGGCATGGCGGTGGGAGATGAGTAGCCGCGACCCGAGTCGAGAGGAACGGGCCGGGCGGCGGCGCGTGCGAGCGCACCGTAGGCCACGAGAGCGGTAGCAAGCGCGAGCAGGTAGGCAGCGAGGCACGTCATGGCCGGTACCTCCTGCGGCGAGCGGACCACACGAGCGCGGCGCGGCGATGGCGGGCGGCGATCACGCGCTCACGAATGGCGAGGACGGTGTCGATGGCCCACCAGACGATCACGAGCAGACAGCCGAGCATCAGGATTGAGAGAGCGCCGATGAGGTCGCTCATGAGGCATCACCGCCAGCGTCCTGCTCGAGCACGGCCTCCAGTGAGGGGCACTCGGACTCGTAGGGGTCGGCGTTCGGGTGGCAGCGCTTATCACCCGACAGGCCGTGCTGCGTCCGGCAGCGCGAGCACGCGGCCTCACAGACCCTCGCGGCCCCCGGCCGTCCCTCGCGCTCGTAGACGGTCTTCATCAGCGACTGGATGCGGTTGTGGCGGTTAAGGGCGTCCATCAGGTTCTCCCCCCTCAGGAAGTCGGTGTCAGCGGAGCTTCACGAGCCCGCCGCGTGACAGGATTTCGAGCAGGTAGGTGAGGATGCGGGTCATGAGCGGCCCCCGTAGCCTTGGCCGAGTTCCTCCCTGAGCCACTGGAGCCCCGCTTCGACCTCGATGCGCACCTGGTTGCCGACACGGATGTGCGGTATCGGCTTCTGCCGCCGCGCGAACTCGTAGACGGCGTTGATGCCGACCCCGGTGCGATCCGAGAACGCGCGCACGGGGATGAACACCGGCGTGTCAGTCCTGGCCGGTATCATCGTCCGTTTCTCCTACTTCAGTTGGAGCGTCGGGCACGAAGAGATCGTCCAGACGCACCCCGACGATCTCCGCGAACTTGCGCGCCATCCCCAGTCGCATCGAGCCGAAGTCGGCCTCCATACGCTGGTACGTCCCCCAGTGGATACCCAGCTCTTCGGCCACTTGTGCCTGTGTCAGGCCCTTGTTGACGCGGGCCGCTCTCGCGGTTAGAAGCATGGCAACACCCTTCGACGAATCCAACTATGGTTGGAAGAATAACAACTAAAGAAGCCGGAGCGCAATGCCGAATCAAAAAAAAGTTGAGATTCATAACGAAAGTGGGTAGTATCTTCGTCGCTATGAACACTCACAAAGTAGACAAGCAAGCTCAGGAGCTGCCGATGTTCAGCCGCAACGTCATAAACCTTCGTGCGGCGTTCGACCTCTCCCAGCAGAAACTCGCGGACATCGTCGGGGTGACGAACCAAGCGGTTTCGAAGTGGGAGGCCGGAAGCGATCCCAACATGCGCAACGTCAAGCGACTCGCCGAGCACTTCGGCGTCTCGATGAATGATCTCGTGGAGAAGGAAATCGACGTGTGGTCGTTGCCCAACGTGAAGGTGCCGATCGCCAGGGACGTGAGCGGCGAATACCGCACCAGGAGGCCGTCTGTGGGCCGCGTGTCGGCAGGAGCCGCCCGAGAGGGCATAGAGACACCGGGAGCGCCTCTGTGCGTGCCTGACGAGCTCGCAGCGCGGTATCCGGACGCCTACTTCCTGCGCGTCTCCGGCGACTCGATGAACCAGATCCTGCCGGAGGGCACCTTCGTGCTTGTGGCGCCCTCAGAGCCGGTCACAAGCGGCGATATCGCGGTCGTGACCCACAACGGCGACGACTACACCCTCAAGCGCGTCCTGTTCGCCGGCAGCACCGTGGTGCTGCACCCTGAGAGCCACGATCCGTCCTTCACCGACACGACACTCACGCGCGAGGACTTCGACGCCGATCGCGCACGGTTCCTGAAGGTCGTCTGGGCCACCTACCCGGAGGACATGAAGCTCTAAAGAGGGGAGAGGGCGATGCCCGAACGCGGATCCAGGTTCGATGCGGGACTGGCGAGCTACATCTGGTTGAGGATTTGGACAGGTGTCGTGAACGTCGTGACGCTCGGTATCGCCTATCCGTGGACGATGTGTGCGATCTATGGCTGGCGCATCCGCAACAGCATCATCTCCGGCAATCGCCTTCAGTTTGACGGGGAAGGCCACCAGCTTATCGGACAGTGGATCAAGTGGTGGTTCTTCACCTTCATCACACTCGGTATCTACGCCTTCTGGATTCCGATCAAGCTCGAGAAATGGCGCGTCTCGCACACCTACATCATCCCGCCCGAGGAAGCCGTTTCTGTGTAAGGAGTCTCCTAATGGCTGTTTATCAGGACAAGGCACTTGAGCGTGTGACGAAAGGCCTCAGGCGGTTCAAGAGCATCGCCCAGAAGGCCAAGTCGAACAACGCCAAAGAGAGCGACACGCGTATGATCGTGTCCTCGATCATCTCCGACATGCTCGGCTGGGACGCGTTCGACAACCTCACCGGTGAATATCGTATCAAGGGCAGTTACGCCGATTTCGTGATCCGGCAGGAGGGCAAGCACTTCGCGGTCATAGAGGTGAAGTCCATATCTCTGCGACTCAAAGACACGCATCTTTACCAGGCAGTGTCTTATGCCGCGAGCGAGGGAGTGGAATGGGTGCTGTTGACCAACGGCGCCGAATGGCGGTTGTACCGGGTCCTGTTCGACAAGCCGGTCAGTCATGACCTCGTCTTCGAGGTCAACATCCTGAGTGAGGACATGAAACCAAAGGAGAAGGCATGCCTGCTCTATCTTCTCACTCCCGAGGCCCAGCGCAAAGACGAACTTGAAGCCTACTACCAGCGTAAGCGCGCACTCAGCGCGACCAATATCACACGCTTGCTGCTGACCGAATCGGTGCTCTCACGTCTGCGGAGTGAGATCAGGGCTGATTCGGGGCATCGTGTGGCGCTCGATGAGCTCTCAGAGATCCTCGTGAACGATCTGCTTCGCTCTGAGCTTGCCGAAGGCGATCACGTGAACCGACAGCTGCAGCGTATCAAGCGCGCATCGCGAGCTCCTCGGAAAGCGTGTAAGGCTCCCGGGGATGAAGCTCCGACTACGGGGTGATCTCATGGCGAAGCCCCGCAAGAAGCGCTCACCCTTCGGGTCGGTGCAAAAGCTCGGACCCGGCCACTACCGGCTCCGCGTAACGGTAGGCTACGACCCGGCCACCGGCAAACAGATCAGGCCCACGAAGACCGTCCGCTGCTCGGAGAAGGAAGCCTACGAGGAGCTCGCGCGGCTCGCGCATGACGCCGGACAGGTCACCGGCAGCACGTACGCCAAGATGAGCGTTGCGGACTTCTGTGAGCACGAGTACATGCGCTTCAAGGTCGAGCACGACGCCTGGGCAGAGACGACCCGCCAGGGCAACGAGAAGACGTTCGCGAACTACATCCGCCCGCTCTTCTCAAACGTCACGGTGGCCGACGCGGCGCCGCTCTACATCGCCGACCGCCTCAAGCGTATCGAAGCACCGGGAGCGCGCCTGAACGCGTACAAGCTACTGCGCGGCGTGTTCAACTTCGCGGTCGACGAGGCGCGCGCGATCGAGGTGAATCCGGTCAAGAAGTCGATGAAGCCCCAGCTGCCGAAGTACTCGGCTCAGGTCTACAGCCTCGAGCAGCTCGCGGTGCTCTACGAGTTCGTGCGCGGATCCTCGATCGAGGCGGGCATCCTGGTGGCTGCCACGACCGCAGCGCGCCGAAGCGAGGTCTGCGGGCTGGATTGGAGCGATCTGACGCTCGAGCACTTCAGGGACGCGGACGGCACCGAGCGGTGGCGTGGTGAGGTGCGCATCCTCAAGGGCTACCACACGGTGAAACTCTCGGACGACGAGCGCGGCCGACGCATCATGAAGGAGACGAAGACGGAGCGATCGGAACGCGCGGTGGCGCTTCCGGCGTTCGCTGTGCGTCGCCTCATCGAGATCCGCGGGACCACTGAGCGCATCGGGCCTTTGATGGTCGACTCCACCGGGCAGCGCATGACGCCTGACGGGTTCACGCGGCGTTGGCGGCGCTTGATGAAGGCCAGGTACAACAAGGCCGGAGAGACCATCTACAAGCCCCCTCTGCCATTCATAGAGCTGAAGAACCTGAGACACTCAGTCTCGACCGTGCTGCTCGCCCAGGGCGCGACGCTGCAGCAGGTATCGCAAATGGACGGGCACAGCGTGGAGTCGACCACGGACCTGAACTACAATCGCACCGACTACCTGGTGGCCGATCACCGACTTGCGGCGCTGCTCGACCAGGGTGTTGCCTGCGCCCAAGTCGCGTCCTAACTTGTCCTAACGCGCACGGAAACTGCGTGGAAGTGCGTGACAGTACGTGAAGAACCTGATACCCTCGCGTGCGGCACAACGCCGTGAGCTGGTCGTTTCAGGATGTGAATCCTCGGACTTTTAATCCCAAGGTCATAGGTTCGATCCCTATACGGCCCACCATACAGGCCCCCATCGTCTAGAGGCCAAGGACTCCGCCCTTTCAAGGCGGCAACAGGGATTCGAATTCCCTTGGGGGCACCATAAAACCGCAGGTCACAGACCTGAGTAGCCCGATTTCGAGTGTGAAATCGGGCTACAAATCTCTTGTGGCTGAGAGCGGGTGCGGGGTAAAGACGCAGGTCAGAGGGCGTATAGACGTTCTCATGGAGCCTCTCTGCAGTCCCTGTTGCTGAGAACCGGCTCCGGGTGGTCCCCCGCGGCGGGAGATGCACGCATCCTCGAAGCACCTCCACGGCCGAGCGTCTCACGCCATTCCCTCACCGTCGCCTTACGCAGAGATCCCATGACCCAAAGATGCGGACGGTGATGAGTCTCGAACGGTTACCAGGGTATTCCCGCATGGCTTCGGCGCTATCTCCGGCACTAGGCCGCAATGGGAATCCACCGTATTCGCGTTCGCGACTGCCTCGAGCAAAGCGGCGCCGAGAGAATGGCATCAGTGCCAGCCGTGCGAGCATCGTAAACATGACCATTTAAGTCATGTATATCCTGTGGATTCAGCCAACGTGGCACACGCATTGCGTCATTGCGTGCGGACAACTGCGAGATCGAGGAGCTCATGACCCAAGTTCGCACATTCGGCAGGTTACCGTCAGTCGTCGTGGTTCTGGCCCTTGTGGCTGTCACGACTCTGGTGTTCTGTGGTGCGGCTTTCGGGGCCCCCATGACGCGAAGCACGATGCCGGGCTCGAACGCGTGCGTGGCGAGTTCTCATGACTCGCTCGGAACGGTCGCGGTATCGGCCGAGTCGCCCAAAATCACCGTGGCTCCGTCCGCAGTTCTTCCCGCGAGAGTCCTTGTCGGCATTCCGCAGGGATTCGGCAGTCAGAATGCGGCGATCTCAGCCGAACCGCCTCCTCCGCCAGACCCTCGGCACGGTCGAATCAGGGTCTAGTCGTCCGCTCACGAAGCATGAGTCCTCGACGTGTCGTCGGGTGGCTCACGCCGGTCATGTGCTCCGCGACTCCAATTGGGTTGCGTCGAGCAGCACCACTGACATGACGTTTGCGCCTGGGTAAGCATGGCGCTGTGAGAGGATCATCATGAACCTAGCACTCATACAGACCGATGGCATGCATTGTGACGCGTGCCCTCCCCGAATCGAATCCGAGCTTATTCACTTGGCGGGAGTCAAGGACGCACGCGCATTCCGCACGATGCATCTGACTTCAGTGCTCTTCGACTCCGGCATCGTGGACGTGAAGACGATTCGCAGTCGGATTGCGGATGCCGGCTTTGAAGCCCACCTGCGCGGCGAAGGCCGCGCACACTAGAGGTACTCGCTTTCCCCAGACAACCAACGTCGCCCGCCCGGGCGAAGAACCAGGAGACAGTCATGAACACCAAGATCAAGATCGCCGCCGGCATGTTCGCTGGCCTCATCGCCGGCACCATGCTCGTCGGAACCGCTGTGGCCGCACCTCGCATGATGACCACCCCGGGCTACAGCGGGTACGGCATGATGCGCTCGTTCGACACATCCGGCACGTTTGGCACGTCGGTTCTGGCCGAGATGAACTCCTTCATGGACCAGTACCGCACCTCGAACGGATCGATCGACGTCAATCGCATGCACTCCGACGTCACGAGCGGCAAGGTCACGCCTCCCCACATGCGTGGTGCGTCAGGTTCCGCGAGCGCATCCAAGACCCAGGGCGGACGCACTTCGTACCGCCGTGGTCCCGCGATGATGCAGGGTCAGTCCTCTGATGGCAGCTCGGCTGGCTACAACATGATGGGTTCTACCTACTAGGACGCTCTCTCGCGGGGCGGTCGCGCTCTTGGGCCGCTCCGCCTGCTCGGCCCCGACTCTTCAACAACCATAAGGAGTGAACTCTGATGATGTTTCTCTGGCTTCCATTCTTGTTCCTGATCCCGTTCGCGATGATGTGGATGATGCGCTCCGGCAACGGTGGCGGTATGGGTTGCTGCGGCATGGACCATTCTGCCAATACGCATGCTCCTGCAGCCGGTGGCCCCGACCCCCTGGAGATAGCACGCCAGCGCCTGGCCCGAGGCGAGATCGACTCGGCTCAGTTCGAGGAGATTCGACGGGCGATCAGTTAGGCCCCGGCTGGTCAAGCAACCGATCAAGACGACCGCCCCGTGAAGGTGAGGTGACAGGACATGTCCAGAACGCACACGAACGAGGACGCTGAACCGAGCAAGCATCGGCTCGAAACGTTGACCGACGGCGTGTTTGCCATCGCGATGACGATCCTAGTCTTCGGCCTGCACGTTCAGCGCTTCGCAGGCGCGGTTTCGGCCCAGGAGCTGACACGAGCCCTCCTGAGTCAGTGGCCGGGTCTGGCAGCCTTTGCACTCTCGTTCGTGGTTCTGGGCCAGTTCTGGGTCTCCATGCACAATCAGTTCCGTGTTATCCGGCGTGCAGACCACTGGCTCATCTGGCTGAACATCACCTACCTGTTGTTCATCTCACTAGTGCCGTTCACTGCCGACCACCTCGGTCGATACGGAGCGGTCGGCCCTGTGGTGGTCCTCTATGGGCTCAATCTGCTCGCACTTTCGGTGCTGCAGTTAGGGATGTGGCTGTGGGCGACGGGGCAGCGGCGCCTTGTGGCATCAGAGCTGTCCTCGAAGGTGATTCGACAGGGTCGCCGCCTTGCCCTGCTCAATGTCGTGGGGTACGCGGTCGCCACTGCGGTCGGAGTGGCGGTTCCCTTCGTGAGTGCGCTGATCTTCGTTTTGATTCCGCTGCTCAGTATTATGCGTGTTGACCACTGGCTCGTGTCGGCGGGCGATGCCACGCGTCATCCGCCCACACGTGCCGGGAGCACGAACATCGTCTATCGCGGCCGGAATGCCGCACAATGACAAACCGTCACGAGACCCTAAGAGAACTTCTGGAGGAGCATCATGGATGCAGTACACGCTAAGACCCCCGGCCTCATGTGCCATGAGTGCACGAGCAAGGTGGAGAAGGCGGTCGGAGGGCTTCCCGGAGTGGTGAGCGTCACGGCGGCGTTGTCGGGTGGCACGACGTCCGTGATGTTCAATGAGAATCTCGTCGCCAGAGAGACCATCATCAGCGCAATCAAAGCTGCAGGGTTCGATGTGGAGACGGAATCGTCCTCGGGCACTACTTCATAGCGTCCTCACGAAATCGAGTATCCCGAGCGGCAGATGGAGCAGGCTCAGGGCCATAACCGAGTAGCCGACCAGCTTGTGCGACTTCCTGCGCGACTGCGATCCCGGACGGTGCATGCGCATCCCCGTGACAAGTTGAAACGTGACCCCGGCAGCCAGTATCAGGCCGCTGACTAGTAGGACCAGCATGAGGACTTGGTCGGACATCGCGGTTCCTCCAATTCCAGTGGACGAATGTGAGGGTCAACCCCCCGGATAGTACCCTTCACCGACGAACGTCTCCGGTCGAGCACTGCGGCAGGCCGGCTCCGGCTTGGCCTGTGTCTCTGGGAGGTGTCGTTCGGGTATCTGCCTGTCATGAAGAACAAGACGCTGGTGATTCGGGCCGTGGTCACTCTGCGTGTTTGCGTGATAGATACGGTCGCCGTATCCGGACTCTTCGGCGGCATACAGCGCTGACTCCCCCAAGGGAAGGTGGACCATGAAAAGGGCAGTCACACCGATCATCGCTGCAGGGCTCGTCATCGTCGGCCTGACCGGCATCATCGTGACCACAGCGTTCCTCCAGCCTGTCGTCCCTGCTGGAACAACACCCGCGAGCGGTATGGACGCGATGTTCATCGAACAGATGATCCCCCACCACGACGACGCGATCGCGATGGCGGAACTGGCGCTCACGCGTGCCGAGCATCCGGAAATCAAACAGCTCGCAGCGGACATCAAGCGGACTCAGACTGCCGAGAACGATCAGATGCGGACCTGGTACCGAGAGTGGTTCGGCGCCGGTGTCCCTGATGTCGGTAGCCCATCCTCGATGATGGGTGGCATGATGGGCTCGGGCGCCATCAGCATGGCCGACCTCGAGGTCGCTGTGCCGTTTGACAAGGCGTTCATCGAGGCGATGATCCCCCACCACCAGACTGCGATCATGATGTCGCGAATGGCTGGCGGTGCGTCCGGCAGGTCTGAGATGCGTGAACTTACGTCATCAATCATCGAGGCGCAAAGCACGGAGATCGACAAGATGCAGACCTGGTACGACGAGTGGTACGGGCGCTGATCTTCGGGATCGGCACCTGACAACCAAAGGAGCTGAACACACCATGATGGGTCCGGGATACAGCTACGGCTACGACATGATGGGTGGTTACGGCTGGTTTGGTGCGTTGCTCATGTTCTTCTTCGGCGCACTGGTCATCGGCGGGATTGCGCTTCTTATCATCTGGGCGGTGCGAGCCTCGACGCATCATCCGACCGCCGGCGGAGGGACATTGCCTCCGGGAGCGGTTGGCCATGACGAAGCCGTGGCCATCGCCAAGCGCAGGTGTGCGAGCGGTGAGATCACGACACAGGAGTACGACGAGATCATGCGTGCGCTCGGAGCGTAGCCGGATGGAGGACAATTTGGCTCAGGCAGATACGGACGAGCATGGAGCACATGCCGGCCCAAAGGCGGAAGCGTCCAGTCACGAGGAGCATTCGGAGGGTCGACACGAAGGCCATTCTGTAGCGGACTTTCGACGCCGTTTCTGGATAAGCCTCGCAGTCACCGTCCCGGTCATTCTGATCTCACCTGGGCTACCGTTCGTCCCCGGCGGACGCATCGTGAACGTTCCTGGGGCGGATTGGATTCTGCTAGGACTCTCCACCTTCCTCTACATCTACGGCGGGATGCCGTTCCTCAAGGGTTTCGTGCGAGAACTGCGCGACCGCAAGCCCGGCATGATGACGCTGGTCGCGGTCGCCATCAGCGTCGCTTACTTCTACAGTGCGGCGACGGTCTTCGGCCTTGAGGGCATGCCGTTCTTCTGGGAACTCGCCACGCTCATCGACATCATGCTGCTCGGGCACTGGATCGAGATGCGCTCGGTCGGGGAGGCCTCCAAGGCTCTCGAATCGCTCGCGAAGCTGATGCCATCGCAAGCTCACCGTCGCAATGACGATGGCAGCACCACCGACGTGGCGCTCGACCAGCTGCAGCCGGGCGATCAGGTCCTCGTTCGGCCGGGCGAGAAGATTCCCGCCGATGGCTCCGTCATTGAAGGCGCTTCTGCCGTCAACGAGTCGATGCTCACGGGCGAGTCCGTCCCGGCTTCGAAGTCTGTGGGAGATCCGGTTATCGGCGGTGCTGTGAACGGTGAGGGCGCTTTGGTCGTCGCCGTGACGCGGACGGGTGCCGAGTCGTTCCTCTCCCAGGTCATCGATCTGGTGCGTGAGGCGCAGCAGTCCAAGTCAAAGACGCAGGACCTCGCGGACCGCGCTGCCATGTGGCTCACGATCGTGGCGCTGGTGGGTGGTGCCTCCACGTTCGGCGTATGGCTGGCGCTGGGCGAGTCGCTGGCGTTCGCGATGGAGCGGGCCGTCACCGTCATGGTCATCGCGTGTCCACACGCACTCGGCTTGGCGATCCCTCTCGTCGTAGCTGTATCGACGGCCCGAGGGGCCGCGAGCGGCCTGCTTGTCCGCAACCGCATGGCGTTCGAGAACGCTCGGCTGATCGATGCCGTCATCTTCGACAAGACCGGCACGCTGACGCTGGGACGCTTCGGCGTCGAGGATGTCACGACGTTCGCTGACATCGACCGCGACGAGATTCTTGCCCTCGCGGGCTCCGTCGAGGAGCTCTCGGAGCACCCGATCGCACGGGCGATCGCGGATGCTGCTGCCTCCAAGCGGCCAGTAGAAGGGTTTGCGGCTATCCCCGGAAAGGGTGCTCGAGGCACCGTCGGTGGACGCGAGGTGCAGGTCGTCAGCCCGGGCCACCTCGCGGCATCCGGAATCGTCTTGCCGGTCGGCGTCGCGACGCTCACAGCTGGCGGCAGGACCGTGGTTTTCGTGCTCGTCGACGACGCCCTGGTGGGAGCCATCTCACTATCCGACATCATCCGACCCGAGTCCGCAGAGACCGTGCGCCGGCTCATCGAGATGGGCATCGAGCCCATCATGCTGACTGGTGACAACTCAGTTGTCGCCGAGAGAGTGGCGACTGAGCTGGGCATCAAGCGCTTCTTCGCCGAGGTCCTACCCGCGGAGAAAGCAGCCACGATTCTGAGGGTCCGCTCGGAAGGCAAGGTCGTCGCGATGGTTGGCGACGGCGTGAACGATGCGCCCGCGCTCGCCTCGGCCGACGTCGGGATTGCCATCGGCGCCGGAACCGACGTGGCGGTAGCCACCGCCGACGTGGTTCTCGTCCGAAGCAACCCCGGCGACATCCCGACCGTCATCGCGCTCGCCCGCGCGACCTACGGCAAGATGGTGCAGAACCTCGTGTGGGCCACCGGGTACAACGTCATCGCCATACCACTGGCGGCGGGCGTCTTGGCTGGCGCTGGTATCCTGCTCAGCCCGGCAATCGGCGGGGTGCTGATGTCCGCATCCACGATCATCGTGGCCATCAACGCGCGGACGCTGAAGGTCAAGGGGAGCCAGTGAAACGCGCCGGGTTCGGCGACAGCTCATGTCGCCAAATTGCCGGCTCATTTGTCGCCCGATTTGTCGCCCAAATACCTGGTACTTGTTGGTACTCGTTGGTACCTCTTGGGACTCGCCGCAGCTCTGCTGTACCATCGAGTACCAACGAGTCCCAATAGTCACAAGCACAATCAGGATTCGAATTCCCTTGGGGGCACCAGAGAACTAGCGGCCCGTCTGTTGCGAAACAGGCGGGCCGAACTGTGCAAAGGGATTGCTGCATGCGCGGGCTGGTCATGCGGTCCACGGCCGTCAGGCTTCGCGCGCCTCGTTGGCCGCATGCAAGCGATTCGCAAGTCCCATGAGAACGGCGTCCCTCTGGGCGACAATGTCCCCCGGCGTGCCGAGCCATCGCGGATCGAGTTCGGCGTGCCTTACCACGAGTTCATAGAGCGCTGGCGCAGCGACGTAGTGCGCGCTCCGTCCGGCCCCCCTGGCTTCGAGGGCACCGGATGCGACCAGCTTGCCCAAGTCGTGTGAGGCGGTCACCTCAGAGACGTCTGCCATCCCGCGGTAGTAACGGTTGGTGACCTCGCGCGCGAAGAAGGCGTCGTAGAGCGCATGCGTGGCGCGTTCGTTCAGGCCCATGTCGCTCACTGCGGTGTCCTGCAGCACCGTCCACAGGGCGCGTTCGGTGGTGTTGCGCAACGAGAGCGCCTCGACCTGGGCGACCTGCGCTTGCACGTGGACCTCGAGGAACGGGGTGACGTCGGTGTCAGGAGCCCACTTTGTTCCGAGACAGTCGAACGCGGAGTAGTAGTCCTCGAGGTGACGGCCCCACCACTCCTCAAGGCTGGTGAACTGGGGCAACCGGAATCCAGCGCGATACATCGAAAGCGATGCGACGATACGCGCAGTTCGACCGTTACCATCGGAAAACGGGTGGATGCCCGCCACCGACACGTGCGCGAGCGCCGATGTCAGCGGCCCGGGCTCCTCGGTTGCCTGAAGCCACGCCGCCAAGTCGTCCACGAGCGACGGCACCTTCTCGGCGGGAGGGGGCAGGTAGACCTGTGCGCCGCTCGCCCTGTTGGTGAGCCAGTTCTGGGTCTCCCTGAACCGGCCCGCGCCCTTGGCATATGAACCGCCGAGTACGAGGTGGTGCAGTGAGAGCACCAGCTCGCTCTGCCACTGGAACGCATCCGCGTCGGCGCGGGCGAGTACGAAGCGCATCGCATCCCGGTAGCCGTCGACCAGGTCGATGTCTTCGACGGAGACGCCGGTCGGTCTGTCGCCTGCCAGGATCCTGCGGGCCTCGTCGACGGTGACCGCCACACCCTCCATGATCGTAGAGGCGGCAATTGCCTCGGCCTCAAGGTCGCGTCGCGTCCGGCCTAGCCAGATCCGGGGGAGCGGCCCCTGCGCATCCAGGTGGGCGCGGAGTTCTTCGATCCGGCGGACGCCGGTGGCGACGGCCTCGGTGATCTCGTATCGGTACACGGTGTGAGCCCTTCTGATTGAAGCATCAAACACTAACGTGATTATATGATTAATCACAAAGAAGGCAAGAGCGGCTCCATTCTCGACTCGGATCGGAGCGCCCCGGATTTGGTGCCCGATTTGGTGCCCAAATACATGGTGACTGTTGATACTCGTTGGTACCTATTGGGACTCGCCGCAGCTCCGCTGTACCAACGAGTCCCAACGAGTCCCAATAGTCACAAGCACTTTCAGGATTCGAATTCCCTTGGGGCACCACATCTGAGCTGCGGCGACTTCGGTCGCCGCTTCCATTTGTCCGTGCCGATCATCTCCTTGAGTGGGTAGTGGAACGCCCCGGGTTTGACGGAGGCTCCTTGGCTAGGATTCCTTAGAATCCTGG
>CAZBLH010000020.1:0-36327 GCA_964492775.1 uncultured Eubacteriales bacterium
GGCGCGAGAGGATCTGCATGACCCGCTCGATCTCAGTGGCCCTGCCGATCACCGGGTCGAGCTTGCCGTCGCGCGCCTGGCGCGTGAGGTTGCGCCCGAACTCGTCGAGCATAGACTGCCCGCCGCTCCCGCGGCGCTCTTCGCCCTGCTCGCCCTGCTTACTGTAGTGCCCCGAGAGCAGCTGGATGACTGCCGAGCGCACCTTCTCAAGATCCGCGCCGAGGTTGAGAAGCACCTGAGCGGCTACGCCCTCGCCCTCACGGATCAGGCCGAGCAGCATGTGCTCAGTGCCGATGTAGTTGTGGCCGAGCTGCAGCGCCTCACGCAGCGAGAGCTCGAGCACCTTCTTGGCCCGCGGGGTGAACGGGATGTGCCCGTTGGGGACGAACGTACCCTTGCCGATCAGATCCTCAACCTGCGCATGCACGTCCTCGAGCGAGATGTTGAGCGACTCGAGCGCCTTGGCGGCGATGCCGTCCTGCTCGCGAATCAGTCCGAGCAAGAGATGCTCGGTGCCGATGTAGTTCTGATTGAGCATACGCGCTTCTTCCTGGGCATACACGATGACCCTGCGCGCCTTCTCCGTGAATCGTTCGAACATTGGGAGTTCCCTCCTGAAAAACGGTCGGAGCCATGACCGTTGCGTCCAGATGCGAGTATACCCGGGCAGCTGACAGCCGCGCCGGATGATCTACTCAAGCAGCAAGAGAAATGCCATTGAATCTAAGTGTACCGCACTTAGATTGCGCGAAGCGAAGGGCGTGTGACCGGCTCTATTCCTTCATCTCGGGACGCATGTGGGGGAAGAGCAGCACGTCTCGGATGGAAGCCGAGTCGGTCAACAGCATCACCAGACGGTCGATGCCGATGCCCAGACCTCCCGCGGGAGGCATCCCGTACTCCTGTGCGCGCAGGTAGTCCTCGTCGACCCACATCGCCTCGTCATCGCCGGCGTCCTTGGCAGCCGCCTGGCGCTCGAAGCGCTGGCGCTGATCGACCGGGTCCACCAGCTCGGAGAAGGCGTTGGCGAACTCTCGGCCGGTGATGATGAGCTCAAAGCGGTCGGTGAGCTCGGGATCGACGTCATTGCGGCGCGCCAAAGGCGAGGTCTCCGCCGGGTACAGCGTGACGAACGTCGGCTCCTGGAGCGTGTGCTCCACCAGCTTCTCGAAGAGCTCAGTGACGAGCTTGCCCGGACCCCACGCGTCCTCGATCGGCACCTCGTACTTCTCACAGAGCTCCCGGAGGCGCTCAACGGGGGTGTGTACGTCCACCGCTTCTCCGACGGCTGCGCTGACAAGCTCGCTCATCGGCGCCACGCGCCACGGACGCTGCAGTGACACGGGCTGGCCCTGGTACTCGAAGTCGAGCGTGCCAAGGACCTCCTCGGCGACCTCTACGATCAGCGACTCAGTGAGCTCGCGCATAGCCTCCATGTCGCCAAACGCCTGGTAGGCCTCGAGCATCGTGAACTCGGGATTGTGCCGGGGCGACATGCCCTCGTTGCGGAATGAGCGGTTGATCTCGTAGACGCGCTGGAAACCGCCGACCAGCAGTCGCTTGAGGTAGAGCTCTGGCGCGATCCTCAGGTACAGCGGCATGTCGAGCGCGTTGTGGTGTGTCACGAACGGGCGCGCGGTCGCCCCGCCGGGGATCGGCTGAAGCATCGGCGTCTCAACCTCAAGGAAGCCGCGGCGCTCCATGAAGCGCCGAATCGCCGAGATGATTCGGAAGCGCGTCTCGAAGACGGCACGTACCTCGGGATTGGCGATGAGGTCGACGTACCGCTGGCGGTACCGGGTCTCGGTGTCCGAGAGCCCGTGGTACTTCTCAGGGAGCGGCCGCAGCGACTTGGACAGCAGAGTGACCTCGGTGGCCTGCACTGAGATCTCTCCGCGGCGCGAGCGGAGCACATTGCCGGTGGCGCCGACCCAGTCGCCCAGATCAAGTTCCTTGACCGCCGAGAAGCCCTCATCGCCGAGCACGTTCATGCGGCAGAAGAGCTGCAGTTCCGCTGAGCCGTCCCGGATCACGAGGAACACGATCTTGCCTTGGTCGCGCTTGGCTACAAGCCTGCCGGCGACTGTGACGAGATCCTCGGTCTCGCTGCCCGCTTCGAGCGCGTCGTACGCCTCGATGATCGACTGGGCACTGTGAGTGGTGACGAAGCCATTGACGTAGGGTTCGACGCCCGAGGCCCTCAGCCCATCGAGCTTCGCTCGACGAACGACGAACGGGTCGTCCTCGACCTGAATCGCTTCTTTGGGTTCGCTGGTCACCGTGTCAGCGCGAGATCTTGATGATCTCGAACTCGATCACGGAACCACGCGGGGTGCACACGCTCACGATGTCACCCTTCTTGTGGCCCATGATCGCCTGTCCGACCGGCGACTCGTTCGAGATCCGGTTCTCCAGCGGGTCCGCCTCGGCGGAACCCACCACCTGGTACTTCTGTACCTCGCCCGTCTCGACCTCTTTGAGGGAGACGGTCACACCCAAGGTCACCTTGCTCGGTGCCGACTTGGGCTTTGCGATGATGGTGGCATTGGCCAGAATCTGGCTGATCTCGATGATCCGGCTCTCGACCCACGCCTGCTCGTTCTTGGCGTCGTCGTACTCGGAGTTCTCGGAGATGTCACCGAACTCCTTGGCCTCCTTGATACGTTCGCCAACCTCACGGCGGCGAACCGTCTCGAGATGACGCAGCTCTTCTTCAAGCTTCGTCAGGCCCTCGGGCGTAAGTGCTATCTCCCTCTGCATGCGCTGCTGCTCCCGTCCACGCCGTCACAAACCCGGCGAGCGTTGCCGGAAACACACAGGCTGCCATTCGAGGCAGCCCGGGTGAATGTCCACGCGATTATAACGAATGCGCCGCTCCTAGCAAGGGGCGACGCATTCGCAGGGTCTGTGTGATTGGAGCGCGTGGCGCGAACGCTAGACTGCGCTGTCGCTCGACTCCTTGGCCTCTTCAGCCGGAGCAGACTGGCCAGGTACAGGTGCTGCAGGAGGCTGAGCCTCGGTGAGCACGTCCTGCGGCGCGGGCGCTGCGGGAGGCGTCGGCTCCTCGTCGGCACCCTCAAGGCCGTCCTTGACGTCCTTCATTGCCTTGCCGAACATGCGGCTGAGTTTCGGAATCTGCTTCGGACCGAAGAGAACCAGCACGATCGCGAGAATGATTATCAGTTCGGTAGGCCCAAGCCCGAATACCCTCATTTGGCATCCTCCAGTTGAACAATCGTTTCACGGCACAGTTGGCCACGTGAGTCGCAACGCGTAGCGTACCACTTAGGTCATGACCCCGCTACGTCATCTGCATGTGACAGGTAGTACAACGTGTGCAGCAATTCCCTTACCGGGTCGGTGTTGTGAAGCGTAACGCCGGGCGGCGCAGCAACGAGAGCTGACGAGTAGTTGAGGATCACTCGGATCCCGGCCGCGGCCATGTCTTCGGCCACCTGTTGCGCCGCCTCTGGCGGTACGGCGATGACGCCGAAGCGGATATCCTGCTCCTCCACGAGTCGGGGAAGCTCACGCAGGTCGCGCACGATCAGCCCGCCGAGTTTCTGCCCGACCTTCTTTGGATCTGTATCCAGAAGCGCCGAGACGAGAAAGCCGCGGACGCGCAACCCATCGTAGCGTGCGATCGCCGTGCCGAGGTTTCCCGCCCCCACGATAGCGATGCGATGTACGTGATCCGAGCCCAGGATGCGCTGGAGCCGATCGAGCAGCAATCCGACGTCGTATCCCACTCCCCGCTTCCCGAACTGCCCGAAGTATGCGAGGTCGCGGCGAATCTGGGCTGCGTTCACCCCTGAGAGTTCGGACAGCGTTGCCGAGGAGACCGTCGGCAGCCCCTCGCTTCTCAGGTGTATGAGGACGTTCAGGTACCGCGGAAGCCGCTCGACAACACCTTGCGGGATCCTGTTCCTTGAGGCAGTCATCGTGAGGCCTCGCGCCTTCCCTGCTCGGCCTGCAGCAGCGTGATCACATCGGATCGCGTCACGACTCCGGCAAGTCGGCCGTCACGGACTACGATCAGCGCTCCGGGATGCTCGCGAGAGAGGCGGGTGAGCACGGTGTCTACGCCGGCGTCCGCTTGGACGATCAGCGACGTCATGTCGCGGTTCGCAACATCGACAGTCCGCATGAACGGCCAGTCGGACTGCGGAACGCCCTTCACGTCATCGATCGTCACCAGGCCCACTATCGAACCCTCATACAGCACCGGGTACCTGGTGTGCCCGGTGCCGAAGAAGTGCTCGCGCACAAGGACGTCCAGAGTCTGCTCGCCGTCTACGAACTCGGGTTCTCCGGAGATGATCTCGCCGACGCTCACCGACGAGGTGTACGAGCGCACCACCTGCTGGCGGTATGCCTGCCCGGCCATCGTCGCGATGAACCATCCGATCATCCCGGTCCAGAGCAGCCGGGTGTTGCCTTGGAGCACGTCCATGACAGCAAGGGCCACCATTGTCCAGCCGATGAACTGGCCCACCCGGACGGCCCAGCGCGTCGCCTTGAGCAGGTCGCCGGTGATCCCCCACAGAATCGAGCGCAGCACCCGTCCCCCGTCCAACGGGAACCCGGGCAACAGATTGAAGCCTGCAACGAGCAGGTTCATGATCGCGAGGTACTGGAGTGGAGACCACACCCACCAAGGCGTATCGGCGTTGGCACTCACCACGTAGGCAGCGAAGGTTGCTACGCCGATAAGAAGGCTCATACCCGGTCCCGCGATCGCCATGAGGAACTCGCGTCCAGCGGTCTCCGGCTCTTCGTCCATCTGGGCGACACCGCCCAGAATGAACAGCGTGATCTTGTCGACGTGACCGCCGAATGCGCGTGACACGAGCGAGTGGCTCATCTCATGCGCAAGGATGGATGCGAAGAACAGCACCGCGGCCACTGCGGCCACGACGTAATACATGATGACCGGCGGCGGGTCGACCTCGATAGCCTCTACTGTGCCCGGGAAGAACGCCGTCGCAAGCGAGAACGTCACGAGCGCGAATATCGCGAGCCAGCTGATGTGGACCTCGACTGGTATCCCGAAGTACGTGCCGATGCTGAACTTCGGCGTATTGAGCATCCGTGAACGCTCCCCGGCGGGCAGCCCCGCTCCAGTTAGAACTCGGCACCCGAGAGCGCGGTGGCGCAGATGCAAGAACGCTTCTCGGGAAGTGCCGGGATCATCCGATAGATGAGGTCCTTCACCTTGCTGTTGTTCTCGGCGAAGACCCGAACCACTTCTTCGTTGGTGACCGGCGGCACGTCCTCCATGCCCGCATCGTAGTCGGTGATCAGAGAGATGTTGCAGTAGCAGATCTCGAGTTCACGCGCGAGGTAGCACTCGGGGTACTGGGTCATGTTGATGACTTCCCAGCCCTGGGAGGCGAACCACTTGGACTCGGCGCGAGTCGAGAACCGGGGACCTTGGACGACCACGACCGTGCCCGTCGGGTGCGCGGTGATACCCAACTCGGCTGCGGAGTCGATGGCGGCCTGACGCATGGTCGGGCAGTACGGGTCCGCGGACGACACATGAGTCGTCACAGGTCCGTCGTAGAAGGTGTCCTTGCGCCCGCTCGTGCGGTCCACGAACTGGTCGCAGATGACGAAGTGACCGGGCTCGACATGCTTCTGAAGCGAGCCGCACGCGTTTGGACCGATGATCTGCGTGACGCCGAGGTCCTTCATCGCCCATAGGTTCGCCCGGAAGTTGATCATATGCGGCGGAAGACTGTGGTCCTTGCCGTGCCGCGGCAAGAAGGCCACCTGACGTCCTGCGATCTCGCCGACCATCACGGGAGAAGAAGGGGCACCGAACGGCGTGTTCACCCGATACTCCTTCGGATTGCTGAGCAGCTCGTAGAAGCCGCTGCCTCCGAACACGCCGATCTCAGCCTGGGGGAGTGTGGTCATTGATGGGCTCCTTTGTGACGAACGGGGATGCAAGCCTGTTTTGTACTACGTCCTACCACACTCCGATTCTAGTCTATCGGTGTCGCACGCAGGTTTCGCGATGCCCTCCCTTGCTTCGCTAGCTCCGTGTGGGCTCAGGCGGCGGAGGCTGCATTCAGATCCGTGGCCCGGGAATCCTGCGCGGACTCGCTTGACACCCTCCTTGCGAGAAGCGGCCTGCCGAACTGGTTCTCGGCGTCCGTCCAAGCCTCCTCGATACGGGACGCATTCCTGACCGCTGACGCGAAGCCCGCCACCTGCGCGTCGAGAGCGTCCGCTTGGCTCAACACAAGCGCCTCCAGAGTCGCAGGCGCTACGACGGCTTCCTCATCTTCTCCGGGGTGCGCCAGGACCGCGTGCTCGAGCGCCAGCACGAGTGAGGGCTCAAGCTTCATGCTGGTTGCGGCCTGTCGGATGCGCATGACACCCAAGACACGGTGCCCGACGAGCCGGCCCGCATCCGTGCATCCGATGCCCGTGTCGAACGAGAGCGAATCGATCATGCCCACATCGTGCAGAAGGGCGGCAGAAAGCAGCAGGTCACGATCGATACCCTCGTACCGATTGGCGCTGTCATGGCACAACGATGCGACCGCCACCGTGTGCTCGATGAGACCTGCGATGTAGGCGCGGTGGCCGTGCTGAGATGCCGGACAAGCGACGAAGCGCACGAACGTTCCCTCGGTGTGGAACACGGCCCGCAGCAGCCCGCGCAGAGCCCGATGCTCGACCTTCCGGGCAAATGCGTTGAACTCACGCGTGAGCTCGTCCGGGGAGCGAGGGGCGGCGCCGATGAGGTCCTCTGGGTTCCAGCTCTCGGCAGCCTCCAACCCTTCGACCGAGAAACGCTTCAGGCCGCGGAAGCGCGTGACCCGGCCGCGTGCCCGTACCGCCGACCCTACGGGCACGGCGACAGCTGAGGCCGTCGGTCTGAAGTAGACAGCAGCTATCACGCCGCTATGATCGCCGAGCTCGAGTGCCAGATACGACTCTCCCGTGCGAGCCGTGCGCATCTCTCGGCTGCGAAGGTGGAACACCCCATCGACGCGCATGCCATCTGCGAACTCGCTAATGCTGGTTGGGCGCATTCCGCTCTCCTCGTCCCGGATTACTCTGGGACCGAGCGTATACCTCACCTCTGACAATCAGACGAGCGGCAAGACCCGCACGCTCGTGCCGGGGCTGATGCCATACCTGTCGCCGGCATCGCCGGTGTTGACGGCAAGCGTCAGCCATCCTGAGGAGTCCACCAGTGCCATAGGCTCCCCCGCCTCGACGTCGGAGAAGGTGGCAACGAGCGGTACTCTCAGCGACGTGTGACCGAGGCTGATCTCCAGCTCCTTGGTCACGATCCCCAGCTCGGCGAAGTCCTCAACCGGGATGTTGAACCGGAGCGAGCCGAATCTGTCGGACTCGAGCACCTCCCCCAGGACATATGCGCCATCCGTGGAGCAGCGCCCAAAGGGAGCCGGCGCGAGCGAGTCGGGGTCTATGTGAGCGCCCAGCGACGACGGCATCACGCCGCAAGCGAGCGCGGCGGCTGCGGGAGCCAACACATCCCGCGCGTGAAAAGTTGGTAGTGGGCTTGCGTGATCGATCTTGGACGGGTCGACTGAGTAGGCCTCGGCGACTCCTCCGGCCCGCCACGCAGCAGGTAGCAGCACGCCGTTGTCGGGGCCGACAAGCCTGGTCCCGTTTCGCGCGACAAGGCACAGGTCACGTCGGCCACCGCCGACTCCGGGATCGACCACCACAAGATGTATGGCGCGAGGTAGCTGATACACTCCTGCGGCCGCGGTCGCGGCGCCTTTTCTGATGTCGAACGGCGGTATCTGATGGGCCAGATCGACCACCCGGGCCTGTGGGCATGCCCGATGAATGACCGCGTGGCAGACTCCAACCCAGGTATCCTCGAGACCGAAATCGGACACGAACCCGATGATCGACTGCACACGTCCCCCTCGCAACGGCTACGCTGTCTTGGCTAGTATTAGTAGTACCCAAGTGATGCGAGGTGCTCCGTGCGCTCACGCGCGATCCCGTTCCTGCTCTCAGTCCTGTTGCTCGCGGGTTGTGCGAGAAGTGGGATCACCTTCGTCGATGAAGCGCGCAAACACAACCAGGAGTCGGCACTCGAGCTCGCCGACACGGTCCAACCAGCCAGCGATTCCGCGATCTCTCCTGCGGATGCCGCGACGGCCCGCTCGAAGGCGCTCGCCGATCTGCGGACACTTGGGGACGAAGCAGCCTCCGCAGCGGATCTCATCACCGCTACCTTCCCGAGCGACACCCAAGGCGCCCCGTTCTACGTCGAGACGGGGACCTACGAGTCGACGCCATGCGTGATTGTGCTCGAGTCCATCGGGCGACCGGGCCAGGATCTCACTGACACGCGTCTCTGGGTAATCGGCCTGGACAGCGACGTCCTGTTCTCGGCGGTACGACCGTAGCGGTCACACGCGCTCACGCTCAGGCGCAGAGCCGCTCACGGTACTCCTGGAGCACATTCTGGGGCAGCGACGCTGCCCAGCCCTGCTCGAGCTCCTGGTAGGCGGCCTTAGGCGTTCTGCCTGTGCCGAGCAGGTCGGCCACCACAGACTCGGCGACCACTCGCGCTGCGGCGTCCGTCCGGCTCCAGCGCCGCATGATCCGTCGAGTCAGCACGGTGTTGAAGTAGGCGGTCACACGCGACCTGACCCTCACGTATCCCCCCTCGGGGCGGAATGCTGCCCTCGTCGCCTCTGAGGCGTATTGTACGGCCTCCGCGGGCGACCCATCGAACTCGGCTTTCTCGGCGAGCGCGCCAATCAGGTCAAGCGTCTCGCGGTGCGTCATGAGCAGTTCCATCAGGACCTCCTTCGGTATGCGGGCACACCATATCAGGAGGGTCTGACACTCACCGATCCGCGGCGAAGAATGGACTGCGGGACAGAGAGCGGGACTCGCGTGAACGCGCTAGTTTATGCCAGCTGCGAGCTTCTCTAGGAAGACCCGCGCCTGCGTCGCAAGCGCGAGTTCGATGAAGGTGAGGGCAAGACCGACGCCCACAGGACCGGCGAGATCAATCCATCGGCGGGCGCGCTGGTGGAATGGCGGAATCAGCGAGACGATGACCATGTTCACGGCCGTGAACGTCGCAAGAATCGACACTGCAATGATGAGCGGAAACGCGACTCCGATCCGAGGCCCCAACAAACCCACAACCGCCAGCGACACCGGCAGCGCCATGACCCAGGCAGCGAGCCGCCACGCAGGCGCCAGCACTTGGCGGTCGGACGAATCGGACCACAGCTCGCCATTGAGCATCGGCACGATAAACGCGGCTACCGAGAAGCCCACGCCGAGCCCAGATGCGAGCCTCAGCCAGTTCGTGGTCTCACGAAGCCCCGCGTATGAGGTCACCCCATCCCAGCCGAGGAACGCCAGGAAACCGGCCATGAGCACCCACGCGGGAATCGGAGGGAACCCCGAGGGTCGAGTCCCCCGGTGCAACAACGAGATTAGCACGAGCGCGATGACGAAGCCCAGAAAGATTCCCGTGTCACGCGCGCACACCGGCGCCTGGATGCCTGCGCCGAAGAATGAGCGTTCGGGTAGCTGATGGCACAGCCCGTACCCGAGCCACTCAAGCGATCTGCTGACTATCTCCACGCGAGGGTCCTCACAAATGACAACGACGGGCCGCAGGTGCGACCCGTCGTCTTCAGCCGAATGGTCGGGATGGCGGGATTTGAACCCACGACCTCTCGGTCCCGAACCGAGCGCTCTACCAAGCTGAGCCACATCCCGGCGAGGCGCTATGCTAACACGCCCCCAAGCGTGCGCCAAGCCCTACGACATGGCGCAACCCCGCACGTGCAAGAACAGACAAGACAGGGCCCGGGACTCAACGGTCACCGGGCCCTGACTTCTCCGGTGGTTGCTAGTCGCTCCGTCTAGCGGAACAGCTCACTGCTCGTGAGCGTATCGTGGCAGTTCTTGCAGAACGACTCACGATGGCAGGTCGCGCAGTAGAACACGGCCTCGGTGCGCGGCAGGTACGAGCCGATGGTCACCATCGGATCGGCGCCGTGCTCGCGTTGCTCCTCGATGAGACCCGGAACCTCGTCGAACGAAACCGGCTCACCACCGCCTGCGCTGGAGGCATAGGCTTTCTGAACCGCCAAAGGATTGATGCTGGGAGCGACGCTGTGCTCCTCGCCGCTGGCCGACGCAAGGGCAGCCTCAACCTCGGCCTCAGCTTCCTTGGCAAGCTTGCCGTGGCCCGCGGGGAAGAAGTCGTCCTCCTCGTGGTTCTCAGGCATCAGATTGAAGCCCGGCGTGTGGCACGCAGCGCAGCGTCCGGTGGCCGCGGCCGAGTCCTCAAGACCGTGGCAGCGGAAGCAGGCCTGCATCGACATGAAGTCGGTGTGCGGGCGATTCGGCTCGCCGGACTTCGGGTCGGTGAGCGTCAGCTCGAAGTTCTCGACGTGCGCGACGCGGTTGTGGCAGACCGTGCACGCGGTGTTGAACTCGGCGTGGACAGCGTGGTCGATCTTGATGCCCGCGGACGGGGTGACAACGCGGTTCTCCATCTTGTGGCACTGCGTGCACTGCTTAGAGTTCATCGTGAGCGAGACGTGGCTGGCCCCATTAAGCGGAAGCTCAAAGTCGTCGCGCACGGTGAGATACAGCTCTCCAAGTGCCTCGGCCTTGTGGAAGATGAAAGTGATCGGATCCGCTCCGGCGGGCATGTGGCATGCCATGCAGCTGATGTTCGCGTGAACGGAAGCCTCGTAGGCCAGGATCGAGTCGTCCTGAACCTTATGGCAGCCCTCAGCACAGAACCAGCGAGTCGAGGTGACGCCGAGCGCCACGATCACTACTGCTGCAAGCGCCAAGATCGCGACACCGGTCCAGATGATGAACCGAGGACGCCTGACCGGATCCTTGAATCCGTCCAGGGAGATTTTCGCCATACCGCACCTCTCCTCGTGATTCCCCTGTGCTGAGTAATAACGCAGGACGGAGCCGCCCCCGTTAATACCAACCCTCAATAGTGCAAACGATATAAGAATGAGCACACGGCGACAACCGAATGCCCGGTGGAGGCTGCTTTCGACGCAGCCCCCCTACGTCCTGCAATCATACAGCTTGACGCTCAAACGTGCGTAGCTACATACATATGGGAATTTACCGCGAATACCTCCGCTTGCATTCTGATACCCCATGGGGTATTTTGTGGGGGAAGTGGCACAGGCCGATTTGGCGTGCGTCGCGGGCCAACACGCTACGGGCACGGACAGCCTCTTCTCGGCGAATCCGTACCCATCAAACCAGCAGGAGGGGCCACATGAGCAACCCCGTGATCGTCGAGATCTTCGATGTCCCGCAGACCACCGAGTGTTTCTCGGGTGGATGAGGACCGTCCTGGTCTCCGGCGGAGACCACCGAGATCGTCCGCGCCGAGATCGAGCGCAGACACGGTGACCGTGTCCAGGTCCTCTACCACAATGTAGGCTCCGAGGCGGAGCGGGCGACGTACCGCGAGATCGTGGAGTCGCTTGAGTCGAGGGGGCTCTTCTACCCCGTTACCGTCGTGGATGGCGAGGCGGTCTACGACGGCGCAGTCAGCTACCCGGTCATCATGCGTGCGGTCACCGAATCGCTCGAGCGCCAAGAGCGTATCGCGGCGTCCGAGTCGCGCTAGCCGAGTCTAGCGCCGGGTTCCGGAACCGAACCGGTCGAGGAACATCCCCACGAGGCCGCGCTCCAGGAAGACGTCCCACGCGCGGGCGCGCGGATCCTCAGGAACGAGCGTCCGGTCATACGCGCGGCGTTTGGCAGGATCGCGTAATACCTCGTACGCCTCGTTGATAGCCTGCATCCGGCGGGTGGCCTCAGCGGTCGCCTCCGGCGCAGTGCGGTCCGGGTGATACTTGCGCACCAGCGCCCGGTACGCGCGCTCAATAACCTCAGGTTCGGCTTCGCGCACGACCTGCAGCGTTCGGTAATGGTCAGGGCGTCCGTTGAAGCTCACGTCGGACACCTCACACAGGGGCCGGCTGAACGGCCGACCGCGCGCTGGTCTCCGAGAGCGTGACTCCCCCGAGCACGAGAGCGACTCCGAACAGCTGCACCGCCCCGAGTCTCGGCTGACCGGGCAGCAGCAGCGCTGCAAGCACGATCGTGAACACGGGCTCGAGCGTCGAGATCACCGCGGCCTGCGCCGACCCGAGCCCCCGGATTCCCTCCAGGTACAGCACAATCGCCAGGAACGTCGGCACGATGACGATCACCGCAAGCAGACCCCACGCCGCTGGACTCCATCCCGCCGGCGAAAGAGAGGCGAAGCCGCTGCTCAGGACCGCGCCCACCATTGGCATGATCGCAGCGATGCCGAACGTGTACGTCATCATCGTGAGACTCGATCGACCCTCAAGCCAGCGGTCGGACAGCAGGTTGAACGAAGCGTAGCCTACGGCGGCACCGAGCCCAAGCACGATTCCCTGCCACCGTACCCCGGTCCCCTCGCTCCCCAGTCCCAAGACCAATGCGCAGCCCAAGAACGTCATTGCTACTGCGACGGCCTGCTGCCAGCGGAACTTGTGGCCGAGAAACATCCAGCCAGCGGCCGTCACGAGAGCCGGGTACGCGTAGAGCAGCACCGACACAGTCGACGCGGGAGCGTAAAGCAGCGCGAAGAAGAAACAGACCGAAGCCGCGCCGTACCCGGTCAGGGCAAGCATGGAGTAGCGCCTCAGATCGCCAGGACCTAGCCGTAACGCCGAGCGGTCCCTAACGCGGACGGTCACCGCGAGCAGCACAGCCACGATTGCGAATCGCCAGGCGAGAAGGGGCAGAGGTTGTGCTCCCTGCTCATACGCGAGCGGCGTCAAGACCGCGAGCGTACCGAAACACAGGGCCGAGACAACCACGGATATCAGCGAGGCGCGACGCGTCACGTACCAGTCCTTTCACACCGACAGGCGCTCACACTCCCACTTCATTCGACGGGGGTCAAGAAGTGCTAGACTCCCGAGATTCGCACACGGGAGGCAGAGTGAAGACAGCCGAGCGCATCATACAGAGCCGCAGACTGTGGTGGGTCGCCACAGCCCTTTGGGCCGCTGTGATCTTCGCGGGATCATCCATCTCCGGCACCGGCGTCCCGAGCGGAATCGCCCCATACGCACACTTCGCGGAGTATGCGATTCTTGGAGCCTTCCTGTCTCTCGCCCTAAGCGCGAGCGGCAGCCGCTCGAGTACTGCAGCGATTCTGACAGCGACGGCTCTCGCGTCGGTCTATGGAATCACTGACGAGATCCACCAGGCATTCGTTCCGCTGCGCACTCCGGATGCGCTCGACTGGCTCGTTGACACGCTGGGGGCCTTCGTCGGCGCGCTACTGGCTGCGAGCATCGCTCGGCAGTTCATAGCGCGACGGCAACCGGGCTAGTAGACGCCAGTCTGTACCGCCTTGTCCACGTCGATACCCAGGTGGCGCACCTTGATCTTGAAGTCGTGGGCGTTCTGCGACATCGCGATAGCGTCGTCCAGCGTGATCCGGTTCTCCTTGTACAGCTGCAGTAGCGACTGGTCGAACGTCTGCATGCCGTAGTACTGGCCCTCGTTCATAGCGTCCCGGATCAGGTGGGTCTTGTCGGGGTCGGTGATGTACTCGCGGATGGTGCCGGTCATCACAAGCACCTCGACCGCCGGAACAAGTCCGCCTTGGATGGACGGGATGAGCCTCAGGGAGACGATGCCCTTGAGCGTCGCGGACAGCATGAGGCGCACCTGCGCTTGTTGGTACGGCGGGAAGAAGTCGATGACGCGGTTGATGGTCTCGGTCGCGTCGATCGTGTGCAGCGTGGAGAGCACGAGGTTCCCGATCTCGGCAGCGGTAAGCGCCGCCGAGACGGTCTCATGGTCGCGCATCTCACCGATGAGGATGATATCGGGGTCTTGTCGGACGACGTGACGAAGAGCGTCCGCGTAGCTGTCGGTGTCCATGCCTATCTCGCGCTGGTTCACGATGCACTTGATGTCCTGATGCAGGACCTCGATCGGGTCCTCGATCGTGACGATGTGCCCCTCGCGCGTGTGGTTGATGTGGTCGATCATCGCCGCAAGCGTCGTCGTCTTGCCCGATCCCGCCGTCCCGGTCACGAGCACGAGCCCGCGTGGCTCGTTGGCAAGCTGCCGAACGATCCCCGGGAGCCCCAGCTCCTCTATGGAAGCCCGCTCGGTCGCCACCCTGCGCAGCGTCATGCCGACACTACCGCGCTGGTGGAACACGTTCACGCGGAAACGCCCGACGCCGGAAAGCGAGTACGCGAAGTCGATCTCGCGATGCTTCTCGAAATCGCTCCTCTGCCGGTCGTCCATCATGCCCAGAGCCAGCGCATGGGTCTGTTCGGCGGTGAGAGGGGCGACCTCGTCGAGGATCACAAGGCGGCCGTTCAGCCGTATCGCGGGAGGGCTTCCCACCTTCGCGTGAAGGTCGGAGCTTCCCTTGTCACTCATCAGCTTCAGCAGGCCGTCGATCTCAGCCATCCCGACGCCATCCTTGTCCGATTCGCTCAGCGTTCGCAGACGAACTTGAGGAGAAACCGCATGGTCCCCCTAGGACTTATCGTCGGAGTTGCAGCGCAACTGTAGTGCCGACAAGGGAGTTCGTGCCAAAATACGCTGGCAGACAGCCTGCGACGGCCTGCATTGCAGGCTGCCCAGCGTGTCCGGGAGGCGCGCTCCCGCCGTAAGAGACTACGGCCTACAGGCTCCCGAGTAGTTGGAGTGCAGCGGGTCGATGCGGACGACGGCTCCGGTATGCGGGGCATGGATCATCCGCCCGCCACCGACGTAGATGCCCACGTGGTGGATGGGGGACCCGAAGAAGACAAGGTCGCCGGGCTGGAGCTCGGAACGGCTCACCCGCTCCCCGGAGTTGATCTGGGCACGCGAGCTGTGCGGGAGGGACACGCCGACCTGCCGGTAGACGAACATCGTGAAGCCTGAACAGTCGAACGAGTTCGGACCCGAGGCGGCCCACCGGTAGGGAGCGCCGAGGTAGCGCTTGGCGATCGAGACGACCTGGCTGCGAGGCGCACGCGTGGGCGGCGGAAAGTTGCGCTCACCCGGCGCCTTGCTGCGCACGAGCGACGCAGCACGAGCGGCGCGTGCGCGGTTCTCGGCAGCCTCGATCTGGGCGATCTCGGCCTCGATACCCGCGAGCAGGCGCTTGCGCTCGGCAAGATCCTTGTCGGCGGCGGCTTTGTTCTTCTTCATGACCGCGAGCTGAGCTGCGGCTGCGGCCTCTTTCTCGTCGAGCTCTGCCTGGGTCTTCTTGGCATCCGCGCGCAGGACCTTCAGCTCGGCGACGGCAGCGGCGTCATCGGCGTTCAGGTCCTTGAGGAGGTCCCACGTCGTGGCGAACTCCTCGAAGGACTCGGCGCCAAAGAGCACGTCCACGAAGCCCATCTGGCCGGTCCGGTACATGATCGAGGCGCGGGTACCAAGGTGGTTCTGAACCACGCCCGTGCGGTCCTGGATCTTCTTGAGGCGCGCAGCGACCTCGTTCTGCTGCTTGATCAGCTTGTCATGCGCGATCTTGGCCTCGAGGTAGTTCTCATCGGCCACCGCAGCCCGACGGTCCAACTCGTCGACCTGGGACTTCACGGCACGCGCCTGCTGAAGCTTGCTGGCGGGAACCGCGAATGCGGAGGTGGCGATAAGTGCAAACGCGACCGTTGCGGTCAGCGTGATCAGAAGCCTTCTACGGACAGTCAGTTCGTTGCCTCCCTGGCGTACCGGCGACACGTCATACCCTACCATTCTACAAGAACTCGAGATTTCAGCCGAACACGGCGCACAGAGCGTCGAGTAGCGCGACGGCTACGCTCTGCTCGCTGCGCTCGTCCGGGACACCTCCGACGACCTCGACGGTCACCTCAGGAGTCTCCGGATCGAACGTGGAGACCGCCGCCGTGAGTTTCGGAACCAGCGGTCCAGCGTCCATCATCACGACGGGACGCCCTGTCTGAGCAGATACCGTGCCGCCAGTGGAAACGCTCAGCACGATCGCCGCATCCTCAGGTGGCGTATCGCCGTCCGCCAGCAGCATGGTTCGCGAGCTCTCGCACGTCGCCTGTGCAAGGTTCACGATGCGGGCGGCGACGCGTTCACCGGCGGGGTCGGCTCCGCCGACCGCGAAAACTCTCTGGGCAAGCACCTGCAGCGCGCGGGCAGGCGCGATCCGGGCCTCCGAGTGCGACGACGGGTCCTTGCCTTCCCAGACGTGGCGTAGGGCACGGACCGCACGCACCGTCTCGGGGCCGACGATGCCGTCAGCCGGAAGACCGCCGTTGCGCTGGAATTCGCGGACGGCGCGCTCGGTGAATGCCCCGAAGATGCCGTCGGCGACGCCGCAGGCGAATCCGAGCACATTGAGCGCCTGCTGGAGAACGCGAACATCGCGACCATGCAGGTGCGGGACGCGCAGGTAGAGCATCCGATCGCCGAGCGTGAACGTCGCATCGACGAGCGCCGACCACGTCTCCTTGCCCACCGATCCACGCTCGTCTATGCCCTGCTCCTCCTGGAACAGGGTGACGGCATCGGCGGTCGCGCCGAGGAACAGCCCATCGATCCCCGCGCGCCCGAGATCGTAGCCGAGCGCCTTGAGCCGGCGCTGTATGTCCACCACAGCCGGGCCGTGGTCACCCGGCTGTATCGGCTTCATCGTTGCGCGCCTTTCACCCGATCACCGGCTGGTGCCACCGAATCTGCCGCGAAATCTATCGACGTCACGTTGGAGCCGGGCACCGGAGACCGCACTGGACTGCAGGTACCTGCGCACCTCGATTGCCAGCAGAGAGTCCGGCGCGTACCTGCATTCCCTCCCGTTCGAACCGCCGCAGTCTAGCACGAACTGTTCGGCCATGACCTGCAAGACGACCGCGACGTGTGTCTCATCTACGCCCGTCGCTCGGGCGATTCGAGCACTATTCGCCCACTCGTTCGGATGGGCATTGAAGAACGCGATGACCTGCCTGGTGGCCAGCACGGTCGCTCGGTCGTCGGGCAGTGATTCGATCGCCTTGCGAAGACTCATCTACACCCCTTCGCTACCGGCAGCATCCAGTCGGCATGCATTTCGCGAGCATCGTGTGGATGATACCCCTCCAGCCCAGTCAACGGCATCGAAACGCACGGGGGTTGAGAACCGCCTGAGCGCTGTTCGCGTACTAGGATGAATCGAACACGCACTCTATAATCATCGGCTGACCCGCCGAGGACCGACAGGAAGAGGACCCGGACCATATGGAAGCTCCCCGCCTTCTCGCCCGGATCGCGCTCGTGACGATCGCAGTGGTGGTTCTGGCTCTCTCGGCAGGCATGGCTTGGGCGACGGTCAACGAGTACCAGTCGCGTGGCATCGTCCCCGCAGGCGTCAGTGTCGCGGGGGCCGACCTCGGCGGCATGAGCGAGGCCGAGGTGCGCGAAGTCCTCGACGAGAAGGTCTCGGCGCCTCTCCTGCGTCCGGTCCTCGTCGACGTCGATGGCAAAGAGTACGCCTTCGACCCGTCCACCGCAGTCAAGATCGATACCGATGCCATGGTCGCCGAGTCGTTCGCCCCACGCCGCTCGGCGTCGTTCATCGCCCGTCTCCGCCACGACCTGACGGGCGCGCCGCTTGCGGCCGAGGTACAGCCCGCGTACTCGGTCGACACCACGGCCGTCGCCGAGTGGCTGTCCGCCGTCGCCAAGCAGACCGACCGCAAGCCGGTCAGCGCCCAGGTGAAGGTGGAGAGCCCGCGCATCGAGATCGTGCCCGCCGTGAAAGGCCGCCGACTCGAGACAAGCCAGACTGCGGAGGCAATCGCCGCAATCTTCTCGGCGGAGAACGTTCTTGCCGAAAGCAACCGCAAGGTCACCGCACAGGTCACGCGCACGGAGCCGAAGGTCACCGAGAAGGAGTTCGAGAAGGTGATCCTAGTCGACCTGTCCGAGCGTCGCATCAGGCTGTTTCACAACGGGGCGATCGAGAAGGAGTACCGGTGCGCCATCGGCACGCCGGATCACCCCACTCCTACGGGCGATTATGAGATCACACTCAAGCGCTACCGCCCCACCTGGGTGAACCCGGCCCCGAACGGCTGGGGCAAGGACATGCCGGCTAGCATCGCTCCGGGTCCGGGCAACCCGCTCGGCACGCGCGCCCTCAACATCAACGCGCCAGGCATCCGCTTCCACGGCACCGAGAACATCGCGTCAGTCGGCACGGCGGCAAGCCATGGCTGCATGCGCATGCAGCGGCACGACATCGAAGACCTCTTCGAACGCGTTGAGGTGGGGACGAAAGTCTACATCCGCCGCTAGGGCGCGAGCTTCCAAACGCGGACTCGCGTGCGCAAAGATGCGGGGTCTCGAGCGCGGGAGAGGTTCCCGCGCGCTGTCACGCGCCCGAGGAGATGAATTCGCGTTCGATCTTCTCGGCCAGGGCCTCGAGTTCGTCGAAACCGAAGGTCTCCGTCATGCCCGCGGCGAGAGCGGGGACGTCCGTTACCATCGCCAACAGGGAAGCCGGATCGGTCACAGGCTCTTCGGAGCGCTCGCTCCGAACGACTTCGATGCGCGGGTAGCCCGTCGACTTGAACCCCTCCACAAGCACGATGTCGGCGTCGGAGAGTGCGTCGACAACCGTCTCGAAATCGGGTTCGCCCTCGGTCTTGGTGAAGACAGCGTACTGCGACTCGCCGATCAGCGCGGTTGAGACAGCACCGGCACGTGCATGCCGCCACGAGTCCTTCCCCGGCGTGTCCAGCTCACCCCTGTGATGGTGCTTGACCGTGGCGACTCGCCAGCCGCGACCTGCGAGTGCGCTCACCACGGCCACCATGACACCGGTCTTGCCCGAGTCGGATCGCCCGACGATGTTGACGATAGGCGGGCGCTCTCGCATCTCGCTCATTGCCCCTCCGAAATCCCCTCGAATGCGGGCAGCATCAGCGCTAGAAGCACCGCAGCTTACACTGGTGCAGCTTGATGTGCGCGACGTCGGCAGCGGTGCCGACGAGCGCCGGATCAACACCGAGTTCCTCGGCCAGATCGAGCATTTCCTGGCAGGTGACCTTGCCATCCACGGCCTTGGCTGCCACGGCATCTCTCAGCTCCGGCGTGACCTTCGCAGCTAGTTCCTCATCGATGATCTTCTCGTCGAGACTCACAGGCTTCCCTCCTCCGCATCGATCCGTATGCATTCCACGACGCTTCCCGCCGGGAAGTGTACTTCCTCGGCCGGAAGCGAGATCAGGCAGTTGGCGTGATGCATCGGGGTGAGCATCGCCGATGACTGCTTGCCAGACAGGCCCACACGATACCTGATGGCGGCGGGGTCATCTCCCGGCTCAGCGCGCTCGAGGCGAGCTCTCAGGAAGTGCCTGCGGCCGGCCTTCTTGTCAATCTTCTCTGTGAGCGTGGCAAAGACCCGCGGCCTGTGAAGCTGGGTCAGCCCGCGCATCTTGCGGATGGCGGGGCGCACGAACAGCTCGAAGGCGACCACCGTTGAGGTCGGGTTGCCCGGAAGGCCGAAGAACGGGGTGCCGTGGATCGTGCCGTAGGTCTGGGCGACACCCGGCTTGATCGCGACCTTCCAGAACTCGAGCTCGCCGATCTTGCCGAGCACGTCCTTGACGAAATCGAAGTCGCCCATCGAGACACCGCCGGTGGTGATCAGCACGTCGAACTCGGGCGCACGGGATAGCAGAGCCTCGGTGGACTCCATGTTGTCGCGAGCGATCCCCAGATACGTCGGGACGCCTCCCGCGGCCTGCACGAGAGCCACCAGCGTCGGCCCGTTCGAGTTGCGGATCCTCCCGGGACCGGGCTTCTCGGAGACATCAACGAGCTCGTCGCCGGTGGCCACGATGCCGACCCGCGGCCTGCGGTACACCTCGACGCGCGCAACGCCGACCGATGCCATCAGCCCGATCGTGGCTGGCCCGATGACCTCCCCTGCCTTCAAGACGAGATCGCCCTCACGCAGCTCCTCGCCGCGCAGCCGGATATTGTCGCCCACAGACGGCGGCGCCGAGAAGCTTACGGTGCCTCCGGTCGAGCCCTCCAACTCAAGTGGCGTCGAGCGCTCCACCATGATCACGGCATCGGCTCCAGCAGGCACCGGCGCACCGGTCATGATGCGCGCGGCCTCGCCGGGACCGACCGTCACATCCGAGACTGAACCAGCGGCGATGTGATCGAGGACCCGCAGCACGACCGGCGACTCCGGCGTCGCACCGGCCAGGTCCTCCGCGCGTACGGCGTACCCGTCCATCGCCGAGTTGTCGAAGGGCGCGATATCGACGTCCGAGAAGATGTCGGTCGCCAGCACGCTGCCGAGTGCCTGGTCAAGATCGACCATCTCGGTACCAAGACGCTCAACGCGCGCGAGTACGTTCGCGAGCGCCTCGTCGTAAGACATCATGAGTCGGATCCTTCCGCCACTGCCCCACGCACGCGCTCGGGGTGGGTGCAGACCACCATGCTATTGCCTCGGCAGTACGCGACCAGCGTCACGCCGAGGTCTCCCGTGATCTCTGCGGCAAGATCGGTCACCGCGTGGCGCGACACTACCACCGGGACGCGCGCCTTGGCCGCCTTTACCGCCATCTCGTAACTCACACGGCCGGTGGACAGCAGGACCAGGTCGTCCATCGGGATGCGGTCGAGCCATGCCCGGCCGAGCAGCTTGTCTACCGCGTTATGGCGCCCGATATCCTCACGGACCAGGATCAGCTGGTCTCCCCTTCCGAACGCGCAACCATGCACTCCGCCGGTGTGCTTGCGCTCCTCGCCGACGGCCGATAGTTCATGCACCATCGCGAGCAGGGCGGCGGGTTCGACCACAACGTCCGAGGTGATTCGGTCCAGACCTTTGGCGTGCCCGACCGACGAGAAGGTGACGCCCTTGCCGCACCCGGATGTGATGTAGCGCTTCTTGAAGACCATCTCGTCGGGGACGTCCTCGCCAGTCTCGATGTAGACCAGGCCGCGCGTCTCCTCGACGTCCACGGAGCGCAGCGCATCGCGGTCATGAAGCAGCCCCTCGGCGAGCAGAAAGCCGACGGCCATCTCCTCGAGGTGCGACGGGCTGGACTGGACCGTGGCGATCTCGACGCCGTTCATGAACACGGTGATTGCGCGCTCTGAAGGCAGCCGCCCGTCACGCCGGTCCTTGACGAGCGCGACGGTCACCGAGCGAAGCGCAGGCTTCTTCGCAGCCGAATCGGCGGCTCGCTGGCTGGCGGGGGCAGCATCATCGGATGTGGCCGCCCTGGTGGCGGGCCGGGGGCTGCCCTCAGCCGAGCCGGTCTCGACCGTGGGCTCCGTGGCCTCGTCGCTCGGGCGCAGCTCGTCAGCGGCAACCTCGGCGAATGTGACCGAGGACAGGAAGGCCAGGAGCCGCTGGCGGCCAGACCCGAGCGCACGCTCGATAGCCGGCAGGCAGTCCCGGCTGCAAAGCATCAGGGACGGCTCCGGGCCGTTAGCGCCGGCGACGACCACTGCCTGGACGCCTTCCCGCGCCGACCACAGTCGCAACAACGCCTCGCGGCTGAGCCATGGCACCGGCGCGTTGACCACGGCGACCCATTCGTCGTCGGTGGACGCGAGCGCGGCTGCGAGCAAGCCGAGCGCCCCGGCGGCAACCTCCGGTACGAGCGTCTCGGCAGATGCGGGGAGCTCGAGGTCGGAGAGCGTCTGCGGACTCTCGGCGAGCACGAGAACACTCGAGCACACAGAGCTCAGGTACGCGACCTCAGTGCTTGGGCTCGCGGAAGCCGGCGTCCCCCCGGCGACAGACACCGGGCGAGGGCGTACAAGAACCGCTCCCGTCATCGGAAGTTGGGCGACCGAATCCGTACCGCTCATGGCAGATCCCTGGCGCGCGTTTTCGCGCACTAGCCCTGCTTGGACGCGTCGGCGGCTGCCTGCTCGGCAGCCTCCCGGGCCCGCTCCTCGGCGAACTCGCGGAGCGCCTCCTCGGGAGTGCGGTCGCAGGTTCCATCGCCGAGCGAAACCACGGTGACAGCGTCGCCGACGCGCACGTCGCCAGCCACCCGCACTACCGCGAACACGCCCTCGCGCGGCATGACGCAGTCTCCGGCCTGGTAGTAGATCGCACACTTCGTGTGGCAGACCTTGCCTATCTGGCTGATTTCGAGAACGGCCTCGTCGCCGACGTGCACGATGGTGCCCATGGGCAGGGAGGTGACATCGATTCCCTCGGTCGTGATGTTCTCGGCAAAGTCCCCGGCCGCAACATCAAGACCGGCAGCGACCATCTTGTCGATCGACTCCTGGGCAAGCAACGAGACCTGACGGTGCCAGTCCCCGGCATGCGCATCCGTCTCGAAACCCCGGTCCAGAACCAGCGTCCCGGACTCGCCCGGCGTCTTGCGAACCGTCTTGCGCTCTGACAGGTTTACCGACACTACCCGGCCCGGAGCCGGCAGCTGGGTCTCACTCATTCAGGACTCCCATCGCGTTTCCATGTCCCCGACACTCCGCCCTCTTTCGAGTGCAGCAGCACATCGCGGACGACCATGCCCCTGTCCACCGCCTTGCACATGTCGTACAGAGTCAGAGCGGCAACAGACGCGGCGGTGAGCGCCTCCATCTCCACTCCGGTCTTGCCGTCGGTCGCTACGGTGGCGGTGATTCGCACGCCTGCTCGGCCTGCATCGCCATCCACTTCGTGCTCCGCTTCGAGCACGACGCTCGCGTGGGTGATCGAAAGCGGATGGCACAACGGGATCAGGCTGCTCGTCTGCTTGGCCGCCATGATGCCCGCGATGCGGGCTGTGGCCATCACGTCGCCTTTGGGAGCCTCGCCCGACTCGATCATGGCAAGTGTGGACGGCCTCATCTCGATGAAGCCTCCCGCTACCGCGACGCGCCGGGATACCGGCTTGTCGCCCACGTCAACCATGCGGGCGGCGCCGCTCTCGTCGACGTGCGTCAGCATCTGCCCCTTCACCTCACCGATGCTCGGGGCCGACAGGTCTCCGGGCGTCACCTTACCCTCCGATCTGCGACATGCGACGGACGGTGCCGATGCGCATACTGTGGCTTTCCGGCTTCGTGCTGAGCGCCTCGAGGATCGACATGCGGATGTCCTCCCGCCCGCCGGTCCGAAGTACCTGGCGAACGTCGATCTCCTCGTCCGAGAACAGGCAGGCCCTCAGCTTGCCATCGGCAGTGAGCCGAAGGCGGTTGCATTCGCCGCAGAAGTGGTGCGACAGCGGCGAGATGACGCCGACCGTGCCTTTGGCGCCGTTGAAGCGGTAGTAGCGCGCCGGGCCCCAGCCGCCAGGGGCATCGCTTCCGGCGACCGGAAGCAGCTCGCCCAGCCCCTCGGCGATACCTGCGCTCGTCAGCGATGCCAGCACCTCGGAGCTCGGCACATGATCATCTTGCGTCCAGTGCAGCCCCTCCTCGCCGTGGCATCCCGGCTCGCTCTCCCCGCCGATCGGCATGTACTCGATGAAGCGGACATGGAGCGGGCGCTCAAAGGTCATGCGAGCGAACTCCATCAGGTCCTGGTTGAGCGAGCGGACGACAACGACGTTCAGTTTGACGGGGTCGAAGCCAGCGTCGAACGCTGCTTCGATGCCTGCCAGGGCGTTCTCGAGCCGTCCACCGCGCGTGATCTTGTGGTAGACATCCGGGTCGAGCGAGTCGAGAGAGATGTTGACACGCGAGAGGCCGGCCTCATGGAGCTGCTCGGCATACCGTGGCAACAGCGTCGCATTCGTGGTGAGAGCGATGCGCTCGAGTCCGGTCGTCTTGTACAGCCGGCCCACATGCTCGACGATGCCCTGCCGCACGAGCGGTTCTCCGCCAGTCAGCCTGATGCGAGAGATGCCCTCCTCGGCAGCGACCGCTGCGAAACGCTCGATCTCCTCGAACGAGAGAATCTCTTCCTGAGGCTTCCAGGCGACCCCGTCCTTGGGCATGCAGTAGACGCACCTCAGGTTGCACCTGTCAGTGAGCGAGATGCGCAGGTAGTCGATTCGGCGTCCATATGCGTCAGTCGCCAACTCGCCCACCCCCTTCCGACATGACCGGAGAAGTCGAAACCGACAAACAAGGAAGCGATACGGTCATGTTGTTTGTGTCCTAGCGCTTATCGCGGTCGTCGTTGACCGTTTTCGTTGACCGTTTGCGCACTCCTGCGTGCGCCTACCCGAATCCTGCCGAAACGAGCGCGAACACCCCCCGAAATATGCCGCGCCGTGGGCCCCGCGTTCGAGCCGACGGATCCGTGCGAGACATTCTAGCCCAGATCAGCCTCCGAGCGCACCTTCGCGAGGTCCTCGGCGGTGTTCACGTTGACGAGACTTCTCAGTTCCGGATCCACTTCGGCGAGGCGCTCGACGGGCACCTCGGCCACCCGAAGCCCGCCAAACATCGCCACAATGCGACGGCGGTCGCCCCGAAGCGTCTCGCGCGCGGCAGCGAGGCATGTCTCCACCCGGTACAGCGCGAGCAGCGGTTCCACGCCCTTTTCGGAGACGGGGATGACGACGTCCGCGTCGGCGTGCTCCTCCCAAAGGACCCGCGCAACACCCGGCTCGAGCCAGGGCATGTCCGCCGCGACCGCAAGGACCCAAGGCTGCCGAGCGACCCCGAGCGCCGTCGCCAAGCCGCCGAGCGGTCCTTGGTACGCTATCTCGTCCCTGACCACCGCGACGCTGTCAGGCAGACCCGCGCGCGCGGCGACATCGGGCTGGTTAGTGACGACGACCGCATCCGCGCAAACCTCGAGGACGGCCGAGACCACCCGCACGATTAGCGGCACACCGTCTACGGGCAGAAGGGTCTTTTCCTGGCCCATTCTCGTCGAGCGGCCGCCCGCGAGCACCGCCGCCGTGATCGGAAGCCTGTCTTGCCGGAGAGCAGGCACGTACTCACCAATCCTCGATAGTCGAACAGCCAGCGGGTTCTATACCCACCGCGTCAAGGTAGCGCAACACGCGCTCCTCCTGATCCGGCGGGAATCGCAGCGCGATACCGCACTGGGCGCTCATCGCTGCGGGAGCAGGAATCGGAGTAACCTCGATGCCAAGGTCGCCGAGCACCGCCTCTGCCTCGAGCGCGTCGTGGGTGGACGCAAACCCGAGCACACGGAACGTACGTCGCTCGCGGGTCACTTCGCGTCTCGGACGATCTCGCGAAGCGCCGCCAGCACGGCGTCAATGTCGGACTCGGTGTTGCCGTAGCCTATCCCGAAGCGCAGTGCGCCCGACTTGAGCGTGCCGAACGCCTCGTGCGCCCAAGGCGCGCAGTGCAGGCCGCTGCGGCATGCGATGCCGTATCCGCGGTCAAGCTCGAACGCGATGCGGCTCGAATCCTGCGTCTCGTGCACCGCAGCGACGATCGGTACCCGCGCGACACCGGACTCGGGACCGAGCACCCTGAAGCCGCCGATCTCGAGGATGCCCTCATGCAGCCGAGTGACGAGCCGAGCTTCAAGCGCACGTTGCTGCTCGTCGTTGGCGGCAAGCCAACGCACTGCAGCGCCAAGTCCCAGCACTCCGGGCGTGTTCATCGTGCCGGGCTCGTAACGTTCGGGCCGCACCTTGGGCTGGATCGGCTCCTCGCTCATTCCCGCACCAGTACCGCCGACAACCAGCTCGCGGGGCTCGCAGGAGTTGGCGAGGTAGAGCACTCCGATCCCCTGTGGGCCGAGAAGCCCTTTGTGGCCGGAGCATGCCCACACATCCGCGCCGAGCGACGACAGGTCGACCGGGAGGTGGCCTCCCGCCTGCGCGCCGTCGACGATGGAGACCGCACCGTGGTCGCGAGCAATGTCGCAGATGTCGGCAACAGGCTGAATCGCTCCGGACAGGTTGCTCGCGTGCTGGCAGACGACTGCGCGCGTGGGCGCTTGGCGCACGAGCGCCTCAACCTCATCGGCGTCCACGACGCCTGTGGCCGACGGTTTCGCCCTGACGACCTCGACTCCGCGCTCCTCGAGCAGGTGCAGCGGACGCGCAACGGCGTTGTGCTCAGAGAACCCGACGACCACCCGGTCTCCGGGACCTATAAGGCCGTACAGCGCAAGGTTCAGCCCCTGGGTGCAGCTCGGCTGAAATATGAGGTTTCTCGAACTCATCACGCCGAGATAGGCGGCGATGTCTGCACGTGCGTTTCGAACCGCGCGCGCTGTGTCGATTGCCATCTTGTAGGTGCCGCGGTCCGGGTTGCCTCCGTGAACGGTTAGCGCCGAGACCACCGCTTCAACTACCTCGGGTGGCTTAGGCCAGGACGTCGCGCCGTGGTCCAGGTATATGCTGGTCGGCTTTGCGTCGGGAGTGTTGCTGTCAGCCATGGGAATGATCATGTCCTCCGCCCGCCATCATCTCGACGGCGTGTTCGAGCTGATCTGCCACGAAACCGAATGACTCGCGCGCCGCCTTCTCCGATCCGGGCAGGTTGATGACGAGCGTCCGTCCCCGCACGGCGGCGACTGCGCGAGAGAGCATGGCCCGACCGGTAACCTTCAGGGACTCGGCCCTGATGTGCTCGGCGATTCCGGGAGCTGGGCGCGGCGCGACTGCGAGCGTTGCCTCGGGGGTCACGTCCCGCGGACTGAGCCCGGTTCCGCCGCAGGTGAATATTACGTCCGCGCCGGTCTCGTCAGCCTGCGAGACGATGGCTTCAGAGATTGCCGTCACGTCGTCCGGAACGAGCATGTAGGCGACGACGCGCCAACCTCGAGCGGCCGCCAGCGCGGCCAGGGCGCGCCCTGCTGTGTCCTCGGCCTCAGAACGCGTGTCCGAACAGGTGATGATGCCGATTCCAAGGCCGACCTGCGCAGTGTCCGCTGCCATCCCGTTACCCACCAGCGATCTCGTCCAGCAGGTGACGATGGAATGCCATAGCCGCGCGGGTACACGTCGTCTTGGGCATCACAGCGTAGAGCGGGCGGCGGACCGGGAAGCCCTGCACGTCGACTGCGGCGACCGTACCGAGCTTGATCGCCTTGTCCGCGACGTACCGGCTGACAATCGCCACGCCGAGCCCGCCTTCGACAGCGCTCACGACGGCCTCGCCAGTCGACAACTCGACGGCGACGCACAGCTCGGACGGGTCGAGCCCGTGCTCGATGACGGTCACCTCGGCGGCCTTGCGGGTTCCGGAGCCCGCCTCACGCTGGACCCAACGCTCTTCGCGCAGGTCGGCAAAGGGAACAGGCTTGCGGGACGCGAGGGGGTTGCTCGGTGCGCAGATGACGATGAGCTCATCGCTGCCGAGCTCCTCGAAGGTTACGCGGGGGTTCTTGGCCGTGGCGCCGCTCACGCCGAAGTTGACTTCACCGGACTCCACGGCCTCGATCACGCGCGCGGAGTCGCTGAGCATGACGGAGACGCCTACCTCGGGGTAGGCATCGAGAAACTTGCCGAGAAGGAACGGCACAAGGTACACGCCCGGGGTGGTAGACGCGCCTATCGCCAGCCTGCCCGAGACGGTGTCCGACAGGCGCTCGATCTCGAGGCGCGCTGTCTCCAGCTGGTCGAGCACTTTGCGGGCATGCGGCAGAAGCGAGCGCCCTGCCTCAGTGAGATCCACGCGCCGGTAGCGGCGGTCAAGAAGCGTGACACCCGTATCGGACTCCAGCCCTTGAATCTGCATCGTCACTGCCGGTTGCGACAACCCCAGCTCGCGCGCGGCCTCCGAGAACGATCCGCAATCGACGATCGTAACGAACGCACGCAGTTGTGCGATGTTCACTCGCGCCTCCCTGCTCCGACGAAGGACCCACTCATGATATCCCAGCCCGGCTACTCCGCACTCTTCGCGGCGACGCCGTCTTCGAGCGAGCGTATCGCAGCACGAACGCGAGCGTTGCCAGGGTCGAGGGCGAGCGCCGCCCGGTAGGCCTTCTCGGCACGAGTGGCCTCCCCGCGCCGCTGGTACAGCTCGCCGAGCAACACTTGCGCATCGAACTCGTCAGGCTCGATTGCGACGGCGATTCGTGCCTCCTCAAGCGCGCGCGTGGGATCGGTGTCGGCGAGCTCTCGTGCGACCCGGATCCGCTCGGCAGCGGGACCGAGGCGCTTCAGCGCCTGCTCGACGGTCCCTGGGTCCGGACGGTGGTCGGCCGAGCGTCGGAGGTGTTCCGCAGCACCAGCACGGTCACCGTCCTTGAGCAGGATGAACGCGTAGTCATAGTTTGCCTCGGGCATCATGGGGTCTGATTCGAGGGCGCGCTCAAGAGAGTCCCGGTATTGAACGTCGTCGCCGAGTCCCCGGTATGCGATGGCAAGCTGGTAATGCGTGTCAGGCGCCGCCGGCGAGAGCCGCTGCGCCTGCTTGAAGCTCGCGACCGCATCCGAGCACTTGCGTTGGGCGAGCTGCGCGGTGCCGAGATGGAAGGCGGCCATCTCCCGCTGTCCGCCGGCTGCCATGCCGCCATCAGCGGACAGCAGCTCCAGCGAGCGGCGCCAGTACCCCTCGCTGGCCTTCCAGTCTTTGTGCCGAGAGGAGATCCGGCCCAGCCCCATGACCGCAGGTACGTGGTGCGCGTCGATGCTCAGCACGTACTCGTACTGCTCGGCAGCTTCCCGGTCAGCCCCGGCTATCGTGTACGCCTGGGCCAGCTGCATACGCAGTTCGACATCGGTCGGGGCCTCCTCGACCTGCCGGCGCAGGATGTCGATGGCGCGCAGGACTGGTGGACGGTTCTCGGCCTCCATGTGGCGTGCCCACTCCGACCAGCCGAACCAGAATGCGAGTGCAAGCGCCAGCATCGCCGCGCAGAATGCGACGGCATCAGCCGGACGAATGGATCCTCGAACACGCAACCTGGGCCTTTCAGAGCACACACGCCAAACCGCCCGGCAGCTGCCAGGCGCTGGCGCCCGATGATGGACTATGCCTCATCCCACCGGCTCACGAATCCAGACAGCAAAGATGATGCAACCTGCGCGAAAACCCGTGAGGCACTGCGGTCTCAAGGGTAGAATGTGGACAATTGAGAATGATTCTCACTCTGTGCGGCGTGCTGCTCCAAGCATTCCGCTGATCACGTGAGGTGAATGAAGTGTCAGTGGACGGAATCCGAAGGACTGCTGCCCGGGACGCGATCGTCTCGGCGATCGACGGTATGGGCAAAGCCTTCACGGCCGATTCCCTGGCGCGCAGCCTGGCCGAAAGCGACACGTACGTGGGAACGGCAACGGTGTACCGCGCGCTCTCGGCGCTGAGCGCGTCAGGCTACATCGAGAAGGTCGGCACGCGTGACGGCGCGGCGCTGTTCTGCCGCTGCGACTCGGGCGAGCACCACCATCATCATGTCGTGTGCGACGGCTGCGGGAAGGTCGAGATCACGGCGTGCGCCTTGGACGCCGAGCTCAGCCCTGCCGGCTCTGTGGAGGGCTTCGTCATCACCGGCCACGAGCTGGTTCTGCACGGCCTGTGTCCTGAGTGTGTCACGGGAGGCCAGCGCTGATGTCGCACCTGCACGTTCCCGACGGCGTCCTCCCTGTCTGGCTAATCGCGCTCGGCTGGGCGCTCGCAGCTGCCGGAGTCTTCGTATCCGTGAAGATGGTCGGTCACCAGGAGCAGCGCCGCGGCATTCCGTTGATCGGAGCCGTCGCCGCCCTGATGCTGATCGGCATGTCGACCGAGATCGTCCCGATCGCTTACCACGTGAACCTGACCGTGGCCGCCGGCATCCTGCTGGGGCCCTGGCTCTCGGCGCCCGTCGCTCTCATCGTGGTCACGATGCTCTCGCTGGCAGGACACGGTGGAGTGACGGTCATCGGGCTCAACGCCGGCATCATCGCTGCCGAAATGGTGTTGGGCGCCATGCTGTTCTCGCTGCTCCGGCGGGCGATCGGTACCAGGAGGCTGGGTCTGGCGGCCGGCATCGCCACAGTAGTGACGCTGGCTCTCTCAACGGCACTCGTCGTCGGCGTTGTCGCCCTGGCCGGACCGCTGGCCGCCGAGCGGGAGGCAGGCGCGTTCGATCCCGAGACACTGCGCTTCGAGAACCCGTTTGGGGGCGGGATTATCGGCAATGACCTCATTCGCCCGGACGAGCCCGCTGATGCAGACGCGCCGGCGGGTGAGACGCGAATCGGACGCTTCGCGCTGCTGGCATTCGGGCTCGGCTCGATCGGGTGGATCATCGAAGCGCTGGTGACGGGGGCGATGATTGGCTTCGTCGCCCGAGTGAGGCCGTGGCTACTACACGGCGGCGCCGCCACGGCAAAGAGCATGCCCCCTGGCGACGAAGGAATCGGGCACTGATGGACCTGCATCGCATCGACTCGTCTGCCACGCGAGGTCAGACCTTGCTCCACCGCTGCAGCGCTGTGACCAAGCTGGTTGCCTTTGCGCTTGTGCTTGCATCCGTAATCGTGAGCGTGAACCTTCTCTTAGTGCTAGGCATCGCCGCGGTCCTGCTCGCCACTATCGTTGGGTTGAGGTTGCCGATGCGACCGATGCTCTCACTCGCCGCGTACCCCTTCGTCTTCGCAGCATTCTTCGCCCTGGCCGCGGCACCCAGCTTCTGGGCCGGGGCGCTGATTGTGGCCAAAGCGGTCACCGCAGCGCTGGCTTCAGTGCTGCTCCTGTTCACCACCCCCTACCCGCAGATATTCGCTCCGCTCCAGCGCGTCCTCCCGCCTCTGATAGGTGACGCTCTGCTTATGACGTACCGCTCGCTGTTCCTGCTGCTCGAACGGTTCGATCACCTGCTCACGGCAGCGCGCCTGCGCGCCGGGCTGGTGACGCGTGACCCAGTGAGAAGTGCCCGCGCGATCACCAGCTCGCTCGGCGGCGTGCTGCTGTACTCGGTGGACCTTTCGCAGCGCACCTACGACGTCATGCACCTTCGCGGTTATGACAAGCGCCTGCGAGTGAGTCTCACTTCCAGCGCGCCGCCAGCCGCGCAGGCACTCGTGGTAGCGGCCGCAGCGGCCCTCATACTCGCTGCGGGGACCTGGCGTCTCGGCGGAGCGCAGGTCGCTCCGTTCGCCTGGATTCCGCTGTCGGCCGGACTGATCGTGCTCGCACTTGTCCTGCTTGCCCGCGCACTTTCGCCTGAGAGAGCCCGATGAACACACCCGAACTCAAAGACACCGCCCACGTCACCGGTCAGGCCATCCACAGCCATGCGCCCTCGGCAGACGAAGTGGTGCGCGTCAGCTGCGTGCGTCATCGGTACGAAGACGGAGTGGAGGTCGCCCTCTGCGGGCTGGACTTCATCGCCAAGCGTGGACAGCGCGTGGCGGTGCTCGGGCCGAACGGCTCGGGCAAGACCACGATGCTCTACCACATCCTCGGCCTGCTGAGGGCAGAAGAAGGGCAGGTTCGCGTGCTCGGTGTCGACCCGGCCAAGGAGTGGCCGGCAATTCGGCGCAGGGTCGGGGTCATGCTTCAGAACGTGGACGAGCAGATTATCGCGCCAGCCGTGCTGGACGACGTCGCCTTCTCGGCACGGCAGTACGGCCTGCCGGAGGAGGAGGCCCTCGAACGTGCTCGGGAGGCACTCGACCTGTTCGGCATCGGCCATCTGGCGGACCGGGTGCCGCACAACCTGTCCGGGGGCGAGAAACGCAAGGTCGTGATGGCGGGCGCCTTGACGATGCAGCCGGAACTCCTCGTGCTCGATGAGCCCTTTGAGGGGCTGGACCCTTACTCGCGCAGGCAGATGCTCGACCTGCTCGACTCGCTTGCCGAGGCCGGCGTGACGTCGGTGCTCACGACGCACGACATCGACTCGGTGCCCGAGTTCGCCGACTACTGCTACGTTCTTCGCCAAGGTGGCGAGATCGCGCTTAAGGGAACGCCAGCCGAGGTGTTCGCATCGCCCGAGCGAATCGCCGCAAGCAACATCAAGCCACCGGTGCTGGCTGACCTGTTCGCTCGGCTACGGGAACTCGATGCAAGCGCACCCGACACCGCGCTCTGCGTCGAGGACGCTGCCGAGGCGCTTGCCGAGTGGCGCTCGCGCACGCCGGACTAAGCAGGCGGCCAGGAGCGTAAGCTAGGCGTCCGCGGCCTGCTCGACACGGCCGCGCTCGAGGACCTCGGCGGCGAACCGGCCGCCCCACCTGCGTGCGGCGTCGAGAGCCTCGGCGTTGGGAGCGAACTTGCAGGTGAGCTCGTCGAAGGGTAGCTCGAACCCGATCGCCGTCAGGCGCGCGATCATCTCGCGCGTGGCCCCGCTCGACCAACCGTAACTGCCGAACACTCCCGCGATCTTGTTCTTAGGCCGCAACCCGGCGAGGTACTGCAGGTATCCGGCGGGGCGGTACAGCATGCCGCGGTGAAGCGCCGGCGAGCCCAGCAGCAACGCACGGGAATCGAACAGGTGCCGCGTCACCTCAGCGTATTCGCTCACCGCCAGGTCGAAAAGCTTCACCTCGGCGCCGCCGGCAGCGGCCCCGTCTGCAATGGTGCGTGCCAGCGTATCGGTCGAGCCCCACATCGTGCTGTACGCGATCACGAGCTTGTCTTTGGTCTCGCCACGCGTGAAGCGGTCGTATGCGTCGAACAAAGTTGGGAGTTCGTTCTCACGCCAGATCACTCCGTGGCTCGGCGCGATGGTCCTGCATACCCATCCCGCCTCGACGAGCTTGGTGACAACACCTGAGACCTGCGCGCCCACCGGCATGAGGATGTTCGCGTAGTAGATGAGGAGTTCCTCCATCGCCAGGTCGAGACCGACTTCGTCCGCGAACCGGGCAGAGGATGCCAGATGCTGCCCGAAGGCATCGTTGGGCATCAGGGTGCAGCGCTCCGGGCAGTAGCTGAACATGGAGTCCGGCCAGTGCACCATCGGCGCAGGCATGAACTTCAGGGTTAAGCCACCTAGGTCGAGCGTGTCGTCAGGCCCAACTGCGGTGAGCTCGAGGTCGGGCCCGTGGTACTCGGCAACGGCCTTGACGCCCGCTGCTGACGCCACCACCTTGGCGTTGGGACACGCCTCCATCACGAGCCGGAGGCCGCCATTGTGGTCGGGCTCGACGTGATTGACGACGATGTAGTCGATCTGGTCAAGCGACACGAGTGTCTGGACGCGCGCCAGCAGCTCGGGCACGAACGGTACCTTGACGGTGTCGACCAGCGCGGTCTTCTCGGCACCTTGTACGAGATACGCGTTGTAGGTGGTGCCTCTCGGCGTCTCGTAGCCGTGGAAGTCGCGCAGGTTCCAGTCGATAGCGCCGACCCAGTGGATGTCCTCAGATACCTTGACGGATCGCATAGAGCCACCTTCCGAGACGAGACGGTACGAAAGGAGTATCCCCAATCGGTTGGGCTCGAGCGCTTATGAAGCCCGCTTGATGAAGAAGTCCGCCATGGAGAGCAAGAGATCGCGAGCGCGGGTCTTGGGCAGAGCCGCTTCGAGCGCGCTCTTCGCGTCGATCACCAGGTTGCACGCGTAGGAGTTCGCGAACTCGACCGAGCCAGCCTGACTCATGATTTCAACTGCCTCGGCGAGAACCTCCGGATCCGACTCCGCGCCGGCGAGAATCTCGTGCAGCCTTTCTGCGTCAGGGGAGTTCCCGAGCGCGTGCACCGCGACAAGCGTGCGCTTGCCCTCGGTGATGTCGCTCCGGAAGTCCTTCTTCGTCGACTCCTTGGTGCCCACAAGATTCAGGATGTCGTCCTGGATCTGGAATGCAAGGCCCGTCGCCATTCCGAATTCACGCAGCACGCGAGTCACTTCCTCGCTACCGCCGCCAACAATAGAACCGATGGCGAGCGGCACGGCACCGGAGTAGAACGCGGTCTTGTGGTTCGCCATGAGCAGGTAGTCGTCGATGGTGAGGTCGAACCGGCCATCCCGCGCCCAGCCGATATCGAGGGCTTGCCCCTCGATTGTGCGCGTAGTCATCGCGACGAGTTCGCGCAGCACCGCAAGCTTGGTCGAGTCATCGAGCTTGGGGTCGTCGACAACCGTCCCAGTCACAAGCGAAAGGGCGAGGTCACCGGCGTTGATGGCAAGGCCCTCGCCCTCGGCGATGTGCAGGCAAGGCTCACCTCGACGCGTGAGGGCACGGTCCTCGATATCGTCGTGAATCAGGGCTGCGGTGTGGAAATGCTCAATTGCGATGGCCGACGCTAGCACTTGATCCGGATCGCCGCCCACCGCCTCGCACGCAAGCAGGCAGATCAGCGGCCGGTGACGCTTGCCGGCGTTTGCGGTGTACACAGCGAGTGGACCATAGAGGTAACGCTGCATGTCCGGATGGCCGGAACCCCGGAAGAAGCTCGCGAGGTACTCGTCGAACCTCTTCGAGTTGCGCTTCAGATACAGCTCGAACCCTAGCATGCGGCTCCGTCCGGCATCACAGTCGCGTGGCGGGTCAACGCTACGCCCGTGTCAGCAAGTAGTCGATTTGTACGCCATCCTCAGTCTCCGACACGGTCACGACGCCTTCAAGGCCGTCGCCCTGCACGTCGAGCACGGTCACTGAGTCCGGAACGTCATCTTCTGTCACCGTCCAGCCGGCACGCTCGAAGCCGACGCTCACTCCGGCGACTACGTCGTCATACGCTTCTCTGGCGTCCAGCGTCAGGAGCACGGCCTCACCGGCCGCTTCTCCGGAGATTACCGTTGCGCCCGGCCAAAGCGGCAAGGCATCAGGAAGCCCTTCGGGGAGTTCGCCGCTGACCTGAGCTGCGGCTACAGCAACTGTAGGTTCTTGGCTGGCGACCGGCCCCGGTTGTGCTCCGGAAATGGCGCCCATCCCACTACACCCCGCCGCCAGGAGCGCGACACATGCAGCGGCAACAGCAAGGACGATTTTCAGTTGCAAGGCTTCCCTTCCGACGGTGACTCAGATGCAGATGGCGGAGCCGTGTGCGAATCGAACACACCCGGGACGCTCTTCACGCCCCACTACGGTTTTGAAGACCGCGGGCCCCACCAGGGACCGTCCGGCTCCATCGCCTGATTCTCCTGATGTCTGCCGAGAATGGCAAGAGCTTACGGGCTCATGAACGCGACGAGCGGGCCGCGACCCTTTCGAGTCGCGGCCCGCGTCGGTTCGAACGCGTGCTGGATGGACCTTGAGGTCCAGGCCTACTTGAATGCCGGGAACAGCAGGGCATCCAGTGCCGTGAGCACAGGCTGCTTCACGACGTTGGGGCCACCGAAGACCTGGACGGTCGTCGCGTTGACGTAGCCGTTGGAGGTCAGGAAGGCGGGCCAGTTGGCGCTCAGGGCGCCAGGAGCGGTCAGGATCATGGCTCCACCGCGGGCGCCGGAGGCGACACCGCCGGCAAGCGCGTCGGGGAAGTCAAGACCGGTGGCGACACCGAGGAACGCGGAGTCGACGATGGCCTCGTCCAGACCGTACTGGGCGACAGCCTGAGCCGTCGTGTAGCGGTCGGCGCCGGCCTTGCGGCTGACGGAAAGACCGCTGATGCCCTTGAGCGAGTTCTCGACGGCTGCCGAGACGGCGCTCGTCCCACCGGCGATGACGACCTCGTCGATGCCGTTGGCGGAGATGGCCGCCTGGGCCTCGGGCGAGAGTGCGGCAGAGCGGGTGAGCAGGATGGGCATGCCGGCCGCGTACGCCAGAGGCGAAGCGGACAGCGCGTCGGCGAAGTTGTCGCCACGGACGACGAACGCGGAACCACCGAAGCCCTCGCCGAGCTCGGCCTTGACGGCCGCGGCGACGTTTTGGGCGGTCGCGTAGCGGTTGACGCCCGAGATGCGGGACACCGTCACGCCGGAGATGGCCTTGAGCGTGTTCTCGACGGCCGGGGTAACGGCCTTGTCGCCACCGACGATGACGACGTTGTCGGCGCCAAGACGGACGATCTCTGCGGCAACGCCGTTGCTCAGAGCGCCAGGGGCGGTCAGCAGCAGCGGGGCGTTGTACGCACCGGCAAGGCCGGAGGCGGACAGCGCGTCTGCGTACTCCATGCCGGTGGCGACGATGACGGTGTCAGCAGCCTCGAAGTTCTTCTGGCTGACGGCGAGCGCGGTCGCGAAGCGGTCGTCGCCGGCGACGCGGTCGACAGCGCCTGCGGGAACAGGCTCGCCTGCGACGGTGAAGCTCACCGAGACGACGGCGCCGTCGGCACCCTCAGCGTTGGTGCCGAAGGCCTCGAGCGTGTACTCGCCCTCGTCGTCGATCACAAGCTCGTAGGAGAACTCGGTCTGGTACTCGACCTCTGCCGAGCGGACATCGTGGCAGTCGGCGCACGGCGTCTCGTAGCCGTCGTGGCTGTCGGGCACAGGCGCCTGGGCGGAGATGTCGGGAGCTGAGGCCACGGTGTGGCAGATGCCACAGCCGTCGGCACGCTCGTCGTCGTGGCAACCGCAGCCGGAGGTGGCGGGCAGCGGGTGGG
>CAZBLH010000021.1:0-32727 GCA_964492775.1 uncultured Eubacteriales bacterium
AACGTCGCGTCGGCCTTCGCGGAGCGAGTCGACTTCGACGGCGTGATAATGTCCAAGCTCGACGGCGACGCCCGAGGCGGTGGGGCGCTCTCCATCAGACAGGTCACCGGCAAGCCGATCAAGTTCGTGTCGCTCGGCGAGAAGCCTGACTCACTCGAAGTCTTCCACCCCGAGAGGATGGCCAAGCGCATCCTGGGGATGGGCGACGTCGTCTCGCTCATCGAGAAAGCGCAGGAAGCTGCGGCAGGCGAGGAGATCGACGAGAAGGCCGCCGAGCGGCTCGCGAAGGCCGAGTTCACGCTCGAGGACTTCCTGAGCCAGATCAAGCAGGTTCGCAAGATGGGCGGTCTCGGGGGCGTGCTCAAGTCGCTGCCCGGGATGGGCAAGCTCAAGGACATCGAGGGACAGCTGGACGAGCGTGAGCTCGACCGCATCGAGGCTATGATCTTCGCGATGACCCCGAGCGAGCGCCGTAACCCAAAGATCATCAACGGTTCCCGGCGCGCACGCATCGCCGTCGGCTCGGGGGTTCATGTGAGCGACGTGAACCGTCTGCTCAAGCAGTTCGCTGAGTCACGCAAGATGATGAAGCAGATGCAGTCGATGACGGGCAAGGGCCGCAAGAGGATGCGTTTGCCGGGCGGGTTCCCCGGAATCGGGTAACGCCGCTCGTGCGTGCGGTGCGTGCTTTCGTGGCAGCTTTACCGGCTTGCCCTGCTGTCGTATCATAGACAATCGCTTTGTTACTTCGTTTTCGCCGCCGCTGACATATGCGCGGCACCTGACCTGAGGAGATGTGTTGGCAGTCAAGATTCGTCTGGCGCGTCATGGCGCCAAGAAGGCGCCCTTCTATCGTGTTGTCGTGGCGGACGGACGTGCCCGTCGTGACGGCCGTTTCATAGAGATCGTCGGTCGCTACAACCCGCGCGTGACTCCGACCCTCGTCGAGCTCGACGTGGAGAAGATCGAAGCATGGATCGCCAAGGGTGCCCAGCCGACCGAGGCCGTCGAGAAGCTCGTGGCAATCGCCAAGGGCCAGAAGGACGCCCCGGCCGCCGAGCCGAAGCTCTCGAAGAAGGCTGCCGAGAAGGCCGCTGCCGAGGCTGCTGCCGCTGAGAAGGCTGCTGCTGAGGCCGCAGAGGCCGCTGCCGCTGCTGAGGCTGCTGCCGCTGAGGAGGCTCCCGCTGAGGAAGCCGCCGAGGAGCCCGCGACCGACGACGCCGAAGCCGCCGAGTAACCTCGTGACCGACGCTCGCGCGACAACCGAGGAACTGGTTCGCTACCTGGTCGAGTCGCTCGTGGAGAAGCCTGAGGCGGTCGAGATCACCAGCTTGGCCGAGGGTAGTTCCTTGAGGCTCGAAGTCGCACTGGACAGCGAAGATGTCGGCAAGGTGATCGGCCGTGGAGGTCGCATCATCAAGGCCGTCCGAACGCTGGCGCGCGCGGCAGGAAGCGTCGATGGGCTGCACGTGGACGTAGAAGTCCTCGGCTAGCTTGGTCGTGGCTTCCGGCCCGTTCACCCCGGTTGCGCGAGTGGTGCGCACCCATGGCCTCAAGGGCGAGGTAGCTGTCGTTTCTGACTCAATTCCAAACCTCGAGACCATGACCGGTCTCGAGGTTTGGGTCGTTCCGCCTCCTTCCGGGCCGCGCTCGGGCCGCGTGCGCTCGGTTCGCCGGGGTCCCAAGGGCTCGCTTGTCCTGATCGACGGATTCGACTCGATCGAGTTAGCCCGCGCCATCGTGGGAAGTGAACTGATGGTGCGCACCGATGAGCTACCCGCAGGATGGTCGGAGCCCGAGGAGATCCCGGACTACCTTGGTTGGACGGTCGTGGATGTGGAGCGCGGTGAGATCGGAACGATTGCCGAGACGATCCTGACCGGCGCGAATGACGTCTGGGTAATCGAGGGGCCGTTCGGCGAAGTCCTCGTCCCGGTAATTGATGCCGTGGTGCGCGCGTTTGACGAGGAAACGACCACCGTTGAGGTAGCCCTCTTGCCCGGGCTCATGCCCGATGAGGAAGAGGCGTCATGAGAGTCGACGTCATCACGATATTCCCTGAGATGTTCGAGGCTCCGATGTCCACCTCGATGATCGGGCTCGCCCGTGAACGCTCAGTGCTCGATCTTCGCATGCACGATCTCCGGGACTACGCTCACGATCGTCACCGGACCACCGATGACTACCCGTACGGCGGCGGTCCCGGGATGGTGATGAAGCCCGAGCCCCTCTTCGAGGCCATCGAGACGGTCACCGAGATGGCGCCTGAGCGGCCGTACCTGGTCTTTCTCAGCCCCGGTGGACGGCCCTTCACCCAGGAACTCGCTCATGAGCTAGCCGAGCATGAGCGGCTGCTCCTGGTGTGTGGCCGCTACGAGGGCTTCGACCAGAGAGCGCTCGACCTCGCCGATCTTGAGCTCTCGATCGGCGACTTCGTGGTCACCGGCGGCGAGCTGCCTGCGATGATCGTGATCGATGCGGTAACGAGACTGCTGCCCGGGGTTCTCGGCGATGAGGAGTCTGCGGTTGACGAGTCCTTTTCGGCAGGGTTGCTCGAGTATCCTCAGTACACTCGTCCCAGCGAGTTCCGTGGGATGGAAGTTCCAGAGATTCTGCGAAGTGGCGATCATGGGCGTATTGCTTGCTGGAGACGGGAACAGGCAATACGCAAGACCGCTACTGTTCGACCGGACATGATCGAGCTGGCGGACCTTTCCGAGAGCGAGGCCGAGGTGGCCAAGCAGACCAGAGAGGCGCTCGGCTCTGAAGGAGGAGACGAATGAGGGATGAGATGACGGGGAGACCATCGGCCATGGAACAGGAAACGTCGCTTGGCCGTGGGCTTCTTGAGGCATTTCTGCTCATCGCGCTCGCCTTCGCCCTGGCACAGGGCATCAAGTACTTCGTCGTGCAGCCGTTCGTGGTGCCCACAGGTTCGATGATTCCGACGATCGAGATCGGCGACAGGTTCTTGGCCGACAAGATGGTGTACCGATTCTTCCGTGAGCCCGAGGTCGGCGACGTCGTCGTCTTCGACGACCCGGAGGGCGTGCACGCCCAGCTCGTTAAGCGCGTCATCGCGGTCGAGGGGCAGACGGTCGATGTTCGGGACGGTAAGGTCTGGGTAGACGGTGAGCCGCTTGACGAGCCGTACACCTACGGCAAGGAGACGCTGCCCGGCACCGTTGCGCTGCCTATCACGCTCGGCCCCGGCCAACTGTGGCTGATGGGGGACAACCGGCCCCAGAGCGGTGACAGCCGCTTCTTCGGCCCGCAGCCGACCTCAGCGGTACGCGGACGCGCCTTCTGGACCTACTGGCCGACCAGCCGCTTCGGCAAGCTGGAGTAACGAGCTTATCGCACTGGACTGCCGTCACGCGCGCCGCGCCGTGGAGATCGCCCGCGGGCGAGTTGGAATTGACCGTTGCCGCACGCAGGTCAGGTAGTCTATACTACGTCTTCGCGCCCGCTACCCGGCGGGCTTGTGATTTCGCCGAGTGACAAGGACTCTTTCGACAATGGACATCATCCGCGCCATCGAGCAGCAGCAGATTCGCGAGGACCTGCCGCAGTTCCAGGTCGGTGACACCGTGAAGGTGCACTACAAGATCATCGAAGGTACCCGGGAGCGCACGCAGGTCTTCCAGGGTGTCATCATCCGCAAGCACGGTGCTTCGAACCGCGAGACGTTCACGGTTCGCAAGATGAGCTTCGGTGTCGGGGTCGAGAGGACGTTCCCGGTCCACTCTCCCAAGATCGACAAGATCGAGCACGTGAGCCGCGGCAAGGTCCGCCGCTCCAAGCTCTACTTCCTGCGCGACAAGGTCGGCAAGGCCGCTCGCCTCAAGGAAAAGGGCTACTAGGCCGGCGATGCTCGCCTGCACAAGTACTCTCTCGGACGGGGTTTCCGCATCAAGCGGGGCCCCGTTCGTGCTTTTCGGAAGTGATGCGCGATGAGTGGCGCTGGCGGGCGTCCGACCGTCGCCGAGCTGACCGAGCGCATTGAGCGCGCGCGGGGCGCGACTCTGCGCCGCCTTGCCGAGGAGCTGGCCGACGACGATCGTGCCGGAGTGCGGTGCGCGCTGGAATCCGCACTCGCCCGCGACCGAGCGCGCAGGCGCGAGCGCGAGCGAATCCGGAGGCTGTACGCGCTCGAGTGCGAGCTGCGCGCCTCCGGGTGCACGCTGGTCGCTGGAGTAGACGAGGTCGGACGGGGTGCGCTCGCGGGCCCTCTCACGGCGTGCGCCTGCGTGCTGCCTGAGCAGCCGCGCATCTTGGGGCTGGACGATTCGAAGGCGCTTGCACCCGCTCGGCGTGAAGAGCTTGCCGAGCAGGTAAGGAGCCGAGCGGTGTCAGTCTCGGTGGCGCATGTGACCGCAGTCGAGATTGACGCCGGCGGTATGGGCGCCGCAGTCAAACTTGCGTTCAGGCGCGCCCTTGACGGGCTCGAGGTTCCCGTCGATCACGTTCTGGTAGACGGTCTGCCTCTGCGAATCGTTGAAGCCGAGACTGCGGTGGTCGATGGCGATGGGAAGGTCGCCGCCATTGCTGCCGCATCGATCGTCGCCAAGGTCACGCGCGACGAGATCATGGTCCGGCTCGCCGAAAGCCACCCCGAGTACGGGTTTGCCGCGAACAAGGGCTATGGGACCGCGGATCATCTGTCTGCCCTGAATCAGTTCGGGCCGTGTGCCGAGCACCGCCGGACGTTCATGCCCTGTGGGGGAACGGAGCGCTTGTTCTAGCTCAGGCAAAGTCCCACAAGTGCCTGCTTCTGATGCCCACCCGCCTTGTTGGAGTCGGTTTCGATTCTGGTTGGAGGCGCGTGCAACCTTGTTGGCGGAGGTGGTAGCCCATGACAGACAAGGGCAAGCGGCTCGGTGAGCGGGGAGAGGATGCGGCGGCAGCATTCCTGGAGCGAGCGGGGATGGAGATCGTCGAGCGGAACTGGCGCGCTCCGACCGGCGGAGAGATCGACATAGTCGCACTCGACGGCGACACGGTCGTGCTCGTCGAGGTCAAGACGCGCAAGAACAGCACGAAGGGGAGTCCCGAAGAAGCGGTTACACCGGCAAAGCAACGCAGGTACAGGAAGCTCGCGAAAGCGTATCAGGCGCATATGGGCACGGTTGAGGTGCCGCTTCGTTTCGACGTGATCGCGATAACTGTCATTGCTGAGGACCGGGCGCTGCTGAGGCACCACCGCTCGGCATTCATCGTCGATGTGGGTCAGGGGTAGTGGGGCAGTATCGCACGCGCACCGCGACGATCTTGGGGGTGCGCGCCGTTCCCGTTGATGTGGAAGTGGACGTCGGTGCCGGTCTGCCGTCGTTCTCCATCGTCGGTCTGCCTGACGCAGCCGTCGTAGAGGCGCGTGAACGAGTACGCGCGGCGATACGGGCATCAGGATTCGAGCTGGCGCCTGCTCGTGTGGTGGTCAACTTGGCTCCCGGCCCGTTGAGAAAGCACGGCACCGGATTCGATCTTCCCATCGCGTTGGGACTACTTGTGGCGACGGGCCAGATACCTCGCCAGGTGCTCGACGGTGTGTCGGCCGTTGGCGAGCTGTCCCTGGACGGGTGCGTACGTGGTGTCTCTGGGCTCATTGCTCACGCTCTTACGGCTCGCGAGGCCGGTCGACCGTTGCTCGGCCCGGCTGGATACGCCTCTAGCTGCGCTGTCGATGGAGGCGTGTACCTGCCGTTGGCTCGCCTTGCCGACATCAGGCAAGGTCTGCCCTCATCTGCGCCCGTAGCGGACGGCATCGAGCCGGTTGGGGAGTCAGCGGACTTCTCTGAGGTGGTAGGGCAGGAGCTAGCCGTACGTGCGCTGGTGGTTGCGGCAGCGGGTGGCCACAACCTGCTGATGATCGGCCCGCCCGGGTCCGGAAAGACCATGCTTGCACGCCGACTTCCGACGATCCTGCCGCCGCTCAACGGTTCGGAACGACTGGAGTCGGCACTCGTGCACTCAGTGGCAGGCCTGGACTCGGCGCCTCTGCTGGCCGGCCAGCGTCCCTTCCGGGCACCGCACCACTCGGCATCGATCGCAGGGCTTGTCGGCGGCGGGACGCCTCCCCGGCCGGGTGAGGCCTCGCTTGCGCACAACGGGGTGCTCTTTCTCGACGAGATGTCAGAGTTCGGCCCTGCGGCGCTGCAGTGCCTGCGGCAGCCGCTGGAGGACGGCACCATCGCTATCGTGCGTGCCGATGGGCGCGTGAGCCTTCCAGCCAGATTCGCACTCGTCGGGGCAGCGAATCCGTGCCCGTGCGGGTTTCTCGGCGATCCGGCGAGAAGCTGTCGTTGCCAGCCGCAGGTAATAGACCGGTACCGAGCGCGGATCGGTGGGCCACTTATGGATCGGATCGACATCGTGCTGCATGTCGACCGGCCCGCACCGGAGCGGCTGCTTGAGCAACCGGCGAGTCGGTCCTCGGCCGGGTTGCGCGCGGAGGTCCTTGCCGCACGCGCTCGGGCCGTAGCCAGGGATGGGGTGCCTACCGCGCAGTTGTCCGGCACCCAACTCCTGGCCGCATGCGGTATGAGCGCAGAAACTAAGACATCGCTTGAGTCGGCCGCGCGCCGGCATCACCTGTCGGGCAGAGGAGTCACGCGGCTTCTGCGAGTGGCGCGCACTATCGCTGATTTGGAGGCAGCCGACCGCGTTCGTATGGGGCATCTTGCCGAGGCGTTGGGGTACCGGGCGGGTGATGAAGCTTGAGCGAGGGCGATGGAGTGAGATTCGAGATCGAGCTAGGAGCACCCGAGTACCCAGAGGCGCTTGCGCAGATTTTGGATCCGCCGAAGGTGCTCTTCGGGATCGGCGACCCGAGTGCGCTTGAGGCCGGCCTAGGCGTTGTGGGTGCTCGCAAAGCCACGCCGTACGGAATTGCTGCTGCAAAGCTATTCGCGGGCTGGGCCGCTGGGTCCGGCTACGTGATCGTCTCGGGCGGGGCCCTCGGATGCGACCAGGCGGCTCACATCGCCGCATTGGATGCGGGCGGAAGGACGGTGTCCGTGATGGCCGGCGGAGCTGACCTTGTGTACCCACGGTCGTCGGGTAGCCTGCGGGCAAGGATCCTTGAGCGCGGTGCGATTATCTCGGAACACCCGTGGGGCACGCCACCGCATAAGTGGACGTTTCGCACCCGCAACCGGATCATCGCCGGCTTGAGCCGCGTGCTTCTCGTACTGGAGGCGTCGCTGCCATCAGGAACGTTGACCACCACGGAGTATGCGCTGGACGCAGGAAGAACGGTCGCTGTGGTACCCGGCTCGATCTTCGCGCCGGAGTGCCGAGGCACGAATCGGTTGCTGCGCAATGGCGCATTTCCGATCACGGATACCAGCGAGCTGAGGGACCTACTCTCCTCCGAGATCGGACCTCCGCTGGAGCAAGCGACGCTCTGGACCGGGCCCAGTGACGACAACGGTGATGAGCTGCTTTCTGCACTGAGGGCGAATCCGTCACGCCCGGACGACTTGGCCCGAGAACTCGGCACCGACATTGTCACCGTGGCCAGACGCCTCGGCGCACTTGAGGCGCGTGGTCTCGTGCAGCGCTACCGGGACGGGAGGTACGGCCCATGCTGAAGCCTCAGGCGATACAATGCGTCCGACCGCCGCCTTCTGCGGAGCCGAGAAGCAAGGGACAGGATGACCGAACGCCCGACAGTGACCATCGTAGGAGCCGGCCTCGCAGGTTCCGAGGCTGCTTGGCAGCTGGCGCGCCGTGGTGTAGAGGTTCGCCTGATTGAGATGCGTCCGCAGACGATGACGCCCGCACATCATGGTGGCGGATTCGGTGAGCTCGTGTGCTCGAACTCTTTCAAGAGCGAGGACGTCAACACGGCCGCTGGACTGCTCAAGGACGAGCTTTCTGTCCTAGGCAGTCTTGTGATTGAGGCGGCACGCGTGCACCGCGTACCCGCCGGTGCTGCACTCGCGGTCGACCGGGATGCCTTCACGACCGAGATCAGCTCGCGGATCGAGGCACACCCACTCATCACGATAGAGCGCGCCGAGATGACGAGCCTGCCCGACGCACCCGCAATCATCGCGACGGGCCCGCTTACCAGTCCCGGGTTCGAAAACGCCCTCTCGCGGCTGGTCGGTGATCAGCGTCTGTCCTTCTTCGACGCATCGGCGCCGATCATCGATGCCGACTCAATCGATCGCAGAATCGTGTTTGCCGCTTCGCGATATGGCAAAGGCGGGGGGGAGGACTACCTGAACGCCCCAATGACGCGCGAGCAGTACGAACGCTTCGTCGAAGGACTGGTGACGGCGAGGCGTGTCGAGCTGCGCGACTTCGAGCGTCGTGAGCTCTTCTCGGCATGTCAGCCAGCAGAAGAGATTGCGCGTACCGGCCTGCATGCGTTGCGGTACGGGCCCCTCAAGCCCGTAGGCATCGCTGACCCGGTCACGGGCGAACGTCCGTGGGCAGTGCTTCAGCTGCGGGCGGAGAACAGAGAGCTGACCGCCTACAATCTTGTCGGCATGCAGACAAACCTCACGTTCGGAGAGCAGGCGCGGGTATTCCGGATGATTCCAGGGCTCGAGAATGCTGAGTTCTTCCGCTACGGAGTCATGCACCGCAACACGTTCGTCGATGCACCGAGGCTCCTCGATGCCACGCTGCAAGTGAAGACGATGCCGGGGATTCGGCTCGCGGGCCAGCTAACTGGAACGGAAGGGTACACCGAGGCCGCCGCCTCGGGTCTGCTGGCGGCCCTCAACACCTTCGCCGAGCTTCAGGGCGCGCCGCCGGCCGTGCTTCCGTCGACGACGGCTCTTGGGGCGCTGATCCAGTACATGAGCAATCCGGAGACGACGAAGTACCAGCCGATGCACGTGAACTTCGGCATCGTACCGCCGCTACCGGAGCGGGTTCGAGGCAAGCGCGAGCGTTACGCCGCGTACTCCACCCGAGCGCGGCACGACATGGCTGAGTGGGTCGCGGGACGGCCTGACTTGAGATCGGTAGCACAGTGAGCGGCCAAGGTGACAACGGGACGAACGAAGCGCGGGAACTCGTCGAGCGTTTCCTGCGGCACCTTGCAGTGGAGCGTGGGCTTTCGGGGCACACGCTCCGAGCCTACAGTGCAGATCTCGGTCGATACTTGGAGTGGGCGGCGCGCAACGAACTGGACCCGGTCCGCATCGGACACCGACAGCTGCGCGGATACCTCGCCGAGCTCGATCGAGCCCGGTACGCTCGAACGACGATTCAGCGCCGCCTCTCGGCTGTGCGCTCCTTCTTCGCATATCTGGTTGCCGAGGGCATCGTGGAGTCGGACCCCTCGGCGGTGCTCGTCGCGCCCAAGCTGCCCAAGCGACTTCCTCGAATAGTCCCGCAGCAGGAGTTGTCGGCGCTGCTGGACGCCCCTGACCCGTCGACGCCAGTGGGACTGCGTGATCGCGCGATCCTTGAGCTCCTGTATGCAAGCGGGGCGCGTGTGAGCGAGATCTCGGCACTGGATAGGTCCGGACTCGACCTTGCCCAGGGCCAGGTCTTGCTGATGGGCAAGGGTTCGAAAGAACGGGTGATTCCCGTGCACCCTTACGCTGTGAATCGCATTCGTGCATACCTATCCAGTGGCCGTCCGGAGTTGGCCAAGAGCGGCTCGCCCGATGCTGTGTTCCTCTCAGCAAGGGGCAATCGCATGTCGACAGATGCGATCAGGCGGGTGTTCAAGAAGCATCTTGCGACCACGGAGGCGGCGCTGTCGCTGTCACCACACGCGCTTCGCCATACCTTCGCCACGCACCTGCTCGACGGCGGCGCCGACCTGCGTACGGTGCAGGAACTGCTGGGACACGTTGCCCTGTCTACTACGCAGATTTATACTCATGTGAGCACTAGCCGGCTGAAAGACGTGCACGGTACTACACATCCGCGTGGGTGATGGTCCTGCCTGCGCCGTGGGGGGCACCGGATGAGAGCAGAATCCCGGGTGGATATTTCCACCTTGTGGGAACGATACAAGCGCGATGATGACGCGAAAGCGCGCGACGATCTCATACTCAATTACTCCCCTTTGGTGAAGTACGTTGCTGGACGTCTCGCCTCGAACCTCCCACAGCAGGTCGAAACCGCCGACCTGATCAGTTACGGCATCTTCGGATTGATCGACGCGATCGAGAAGTACGACCTGGACCGCGCGATCAAGTTTGAGACGTATGCAATCGCCCGCATCAAGGGCGCGATCATCGATGAGCTTCGTGCCCTGGACTGGGTTCCACGCTCGGTGCGCTCGCGTGCACGTGAGATCGAGCAGGTCTACGTCGAGCTCGAGAACGTACTTCGACGCGTCCCCACGGACAATGAGGTCGCCGAGCGGATGGGCATCACGCCCAAGGAGTACGCCGACATCCTCAGCAAGCTCTCGTACACCTCGGTCGTCAGCTTCGAGGAGCTCTGGGTCGGCGGCGACAAGGACGACAGCCAGAGTGCGCTTGGCACCATCAAGGATGAGGCCGCCGAGGACCCTGTTGCCGTCTTCGAGACCGCTGAGGCCAAAGACATCCTGGCGCGTTCGATCGAGAAGCTCCCTGAGCGGGAGATGACGGTGATCGCGCTCTACTACTACGAGGGGCTCACGCTCAAGGAGATTGGGCAGATCCTCGGCGTCACGGAGTCGCGCGTCAGCCAGCTGCACACAAAAGCAGTGCTGCGCCTCCGGGCTCACCTCCATTCCGCTCTCGCCTAGGCCCTTTTCGGCGAACCCCTTGGGGTTGCGCCGCGGGTGCGCTATACTCTCACGGCTCGTAATTACACACGCCTGTGGACTTCGGCGCGAGGTGCCGCACAAAGCGGTCGCGATCGAGGGATGAAGCAGGCGGAGGATCAACCGAAAGGATGGTTTTGTCATGCCCGTAGTCACTATCAAGAACCTGCTCGAGGCAGGTGTCCACTTTGGACACCAGACCCGGCGCTGGAACCCGAAGATGAAGCCGTACATCTTCACCGAGCGCAATGGGATCTACATCCTCGACCTCCAGCGCACCCTGCGCGAGCTCGATCAGACCTATAGCTTCGTCCGCTCGCTCACGAGCCGCGGCGGCAAGGTCCTCATGGTCGGCACCAAGAAGCAGGCGCAGGAGCCCATCGAGACCGAGGCCGTGCGCGCTGGCATGCCCTACGTCACCCACCGCTGGCTCGGCGGTATGCTCACCAACTTCGTGACCATGCGTAGCCGCATCGACCGCATGGAAGAGCTTGAGGCGATGGAGGAGGACGGTCGCATGGCCAGCCTCCCCAAGAAGGAGCAGCTGCTTCTCCGTAAGGAGCTGTCGAAGCTCAAGTCGAACCTCGACGGTGTGCGCGACATGAAGGGTCTGCCCGGCGCGCTGTTCGTCGTTGACACCAAGCGCGAGAACATCGCCGTCGCCGAGGCTCGCCGCCTCAAGATTCCGATCATCGGTCTCGTGGACACCAACGCCGATCCGGACGAGGTCGACTACGTGATCCCGGGTAACGACGATGCGATCCGTTCGGTCGCCCTTATGTGCCGCGTTATCGCGGACGCCGCGATCGAGGGACAGGGTGGCGTTGTGAACTTCCCCGCGGTCGAGGCTTCGCCCGCCCCGGTTCCCGCTGTCGTCGACGAGCGCGCTGCCGCACCGGCCGTCGTCGCCGGCGAGTCCGCTGCCGAGGTCTGCGTCGAGACCGAGTCGCCCGCAGCCGCGATCGCCGAGGTTGCCGAGGCTGCCGAGCCGGCTGCCGAGGCTGGGCCTGCTGCAGAGGCCGCCGAGTAGGGGATAGACCTTCTCAAGGACCCGTACGGCGAGCGCATTGCGCGGTCGCTGTGAGTACCGATGTGCCCGCATCTTGATGGAAGGACGAACGATGGCTGAGATCACAGCCGGAATGGTGAAAGAGCTCCGGGAGTGTACCGGCGCTGGAATGATGGCCTGCAAGGCCGCTCTGGCCGAGGCTAACGGTGACATGGAGGGCGCTGTCGACATCCTTCGCACGCGTGGCTTGGCTGCGCTTGCGAAGAAGGCCGGCCGCGCCACCAACGAGGGCGCCATCGCCGCCCACGTCAGCGATGACAGCAAGGTTGGCGTGCTGGTCGAGGTCAACTCCGAGACGGACTTCGTCGGTCGCAACGCCGAGTTCCTCGACTTCGTGAACACGCTCGCCGAGCACATCGCCGTCGCGGTTCCTGAGAACGTCGAGAACCTGATGGGCCAGGTGCTGACCGGTCGTGAGCACACCGTCGAGCAGGTGCTCGGCGAGGCCGTGAGCAAGCTCGGCGAGAACATGGGCGTCGCCCGGTTCGTGCGTAACGCGGTGCTCGATGTCGGCGCCGTGACGTCCTACATTCACGGCGGTGGCCGCATCGGCGTCCTCGTGGAGTTCGGTTTCGGCAACCCTGAGACCGCCAACTCTGAGGTCTTCAACGAGGCCGCCAAGGACGTTGCCATGCAGGTAGCCGCTGCGATGCCGCAGTATGTCTCCCGCGAGGCTGTCCCGCAGGACGTCATCGATCACGAGATCTCGATCTACAAGGCGCAGGCCGCCGAGTCCGGTAAGCCTGAGGCTATCCAGGAGAAGATGGCGCAGGGCCGCCTTGAGAAGTTCTACAAGGAGGTCGTCCTTCCCGAGCAGGAGTTTGTGAAGGATTCCGACAAGACCGTGGCCCAGTACCTCGCGGCCGTCTCGAAAGAGGTCGGCGACGAGATCATGATCGTCGGGTTCACCCGCTGGCAGCTCGGCGAGACCGCAGCCTAACGCTCACGTCGCAGCTTACAATCAGGTACCGAACAGGCCGGAGCCCCACGCTCCGGCCTGTCTCATGTATTCTGCAGAAGGCGGATTCTGGCCGTACCTGCTTCAAGAAATGAGGAGCTAATTGTCCGAGTACCAATACAAGCGCGTGTTGCTGAAATTGTCCGGCGAAGCCCTGATGGGCGAGACCTCATTCGGCATCGATCCGGATGTGCTGGACTCTCTCGCCGCCCAGATCGAGCGCGTCTGCTGCGACCGTGACATCGAGATTGCGATCGTCGTCGGTGGTGGGAACATCTTCCGTGGCGTCAAGGCATCCTCTCAGGGGATGGACCGGGCCCAGGCGGACACGATGGGTATGCTCGCTACGGTGATCAACGCGCTGGCGATGCAGGACGCTCTAGAGCGCCGAGGCGTGCTCACCAGGGTCATGAGCGCCATCAACATGCAGTCGGTGGCGGAGCCCTACATACGGCGCCGCGCGATCCGTCACATGGAGAAGGGCCGCGTCGTGATATTCGCGGCAGGGACGGGCAATCCGTACTTCACCACCGACACTACCGCAGCGCTTCGGGCACTCGAGATTGACGCCGAGGTCGTGATGAAGGCCACCAAGGTCGATGGTGTCTACGACTCGGACCCTGTGAAGAACCCGGATGCGGTCAAGTACGACGAACTCACCTATATCGACGTGATCAAGAGGAACCTGCAGGTCATGGACTCGACTGCAGTGTCCCTTTGTATGGACAACCAACTGCCGATCATGGTCTTCAACATGGGCGAGGAAGGGAACATCGAGCGCGCGCTCTACGGCGAGCCGGTGGGTACCATCGTGAGGGGAGATGACAGGTGACGAAGCAGATTCTGAAAGACGCATCGGAGCACATGGACAAGACGTTCCAAGCGCTGCTGCATGAGTTCTCTTCCGTGCGCACCGGCCGCGCGTCGGTCGCGCTGTTCGAGAAGGTGCTCGTTGACGCATATGGTTCGGCCATGCCGCTTAACCAGGTCTCGAGCGTCAAGATCCCTGACCCTCAGTCGGTCGTCATCGAGCCGTGGGACAAGTCAATCATCGGCGCGATCGAGAAGGCGATTCTCGCATCCGATCTCGGCTTGAACCCCTCCAACGACGGACAGGTCATCCGGGTGCCGTTCCCGCCGCTGACCGAGGAGCGCCGCCGGGACCTCGTCAAGCTCTGCAAGCAGTACGCCGAGGAGGCCCGGGTTGCGATCCGCAACATCCGCCGGGACGCGAACCATAAGCTTGAGCGCCTTGCCAAGGACAGCGAGTCCGAGGTTTCCGAGGACGACGTGCGACGCGCTGAGGCCGAGGTCCAGAAGACAACGGATGTTCATATCAAGGAGATTGACGAGGCGCTCAAGCGCAAAGAAGCGGAGATCATGGAGGTATGACGGGGTTGAGTCCCGACGAGCCCTCCCGAGCTGGATTCTTCCGAGGCAAGCGCGCGGCAGAGCTCCTGCGCGAGTTCGATCCCGCGCGGTCGCCTCGGCATGTCGCGATCATCATGGACGGCAACGGCCGCTGGGCCGAGCGCCGGGGTCTGCCTCGGCTAGCCGGGCACAGTGCCGGCGCCAAGGCGGTTCGCGAGGCGATCTCGGCATCTATCGAACTTGGTATCGAGTACCTGACCATCTACTCGTTCTCGTCTGAGAACTGGTCGCGTCCGCGTGACGAGGTCTCGGGACTGATGACGCTGTTTGTGGAGGTACTCGAGCGCGAACTCGCGAACCTCGAACGGATGCAGGTGCGCGTGCGCGTGATCGGAGACATGGGCGGTCTGCCCGTGGAGACCGCTAGCGCATTCGAGCGCTGTGTTGCCAAGACCGCCGATAACCCCGGCCTGACGTTGGTGGTCGCGCTCAACTACGGCGGGCGTTCTGACATCATCAACGCCGTTCGCGCCCTGGCAGCACAGGCCGTCGCCGGGGAGATCGAGGTCGGCGACATTGACGAGGGCGCGGTCTCAGGTGCCCTTGCCACGGCGGGCATCCCTGACCCGGACCTGGTCGTGCGCACGAGTGGTGAGATGCGGGTCTCCAACTTCCTGCTCTGGGAGATTGCGTATGCCGAGCTGTGGGTGACTTCTGTGCTCTGGCCTGACTTCAAGCGCGTCGACCTCTTGCGCGCGGTCGTTGATTACCAGAAGCGCGTGCGCCGTTTCGGAGGGCGGTAGCGATGACGACCGACTCCGGCGGCAACACGCCTGCAGGCATATCGATAAGCTCACTCGGCGTGAGGCTTGTGACCGGCCTCGTGTACGCCGCGATCATGGTCGTCGGCATGTGGTGGGGACCGCTCAGCGCGGGCGTGCTGCTCGGCGTGCTCGGCGCTGCTGCCGTGGCCGAGTTCTACGCCATCGCGCGGCATGACGCGCGGCTGCCCAATGAGATGTTCGGCATCGTGGCCACGGCCGCGATGCCCGTGTGTGCCGCGTTGTGGGGCGCAGCTGGGCTCTCGAGCGCGCTCACCGCGCTCGTTGTCGCGTCCCTGGCGTGGCATCTGCTCAACCGGCGCATGCGCACCGCGGACACGGCGATCACGCTGTTCGGCGCCGCATACGTCGGGTTCTTGCTGGCCTATCTGGTTCTCATTCTCCGGACGTTTGAGCAAGGCAGGGTGCTCGCGCTGGTGTTGCTGCTGAGCGTCTGGGCTGCCGACGTCTTCGCGTACCTCGTCGGCTCAACTGTGGGGCGCCATCGGCTCGCGCCGCACATCTCGCCCAAGAAGTCCTGGGAAGGGTTCGCCGCGGGTTTGGCAGCCACCATCGGTATCTGGATGGCTGCGGTCCGGCTGCCTTACCTCAATAGCCTCACCTACGGGCAGGCAGCGCTTGTCGGCCTCGCGGTCGCTGTAGCCGCTCTCGCAGGCGACCTGGTCGAGTCTCGCATCAAGCGTGAGGCTGGGGTCAAGGACTCGGGCACGGCGCTGCCTGGCCATGGGGGCTTCCTGGATCGCCTCGATTCGGTAATCGCGGTGGGCGTCGTTGCCTTCTGGGTCCTGCGGTGGATGGGGGTCCGCTGATGTCGCGGCTTCGCGTCGCCATTCTCGGCTCCACCGGATCGATCGGCCGCCAGGCTCTCGACGTCGCCGCACGCAATCCCGAACGTATCGAGATCGTGGCGCTGGCGGCGAACTCGAATGTCACGCTGCTTGCCGAGCAGGCGCGAGCGTTCGGCGTCTCGCGCGTCGCACTTGCAGATTCTGATGCCGCTGCGCGCTTCAACGATGGCGTAGTGCCCGGTGACCCGTTCACTGCCTCAGAGCAGGGCCCTGAAGCGATCGTTGCCATGGCAGACGCCGCCACCGACGGCGCCGACGTCGTCCTGAACGCGCTCGTGGGTGCTGCCGGGCTGCGTGCCAGCCTCGCCGCTGTCCGTTCCGGCGCGACGCTAGCGCTAGCGAACAAAGAGTCCCTCGTCGTGGGCGGCGAGCTCATCATGCCGCTTGCGGGCGAGGACCGACTGCTGCCGGTTGACTCCGAACACTCGGCGATCTTCCAGTGCCTTGAGGGCGAGCCGCGCGAGGACGTGGCGCGCCTGTGGCTGACCGCGAGCGGCGGTCCTTTCCGAGGGATGGCGCGCGAGCAGCTGGCCTCGATGACGGCCGAGCAGGCCCTCGCGCACCCCACGTGGAACATGGGGCCCAAGATCACCATCGACTCGGCGACTCTGATGAACAAGGGTCTCGAAGTCATCGAGGCGCATCACCTGTTCAACGCCGAGTACGACGACATCAAGGTGGTTGTGCACCCGCAGTCCTGCGTGCACTCGATGGTCGAATACCGCGATGGCAGCGTGAAAGCGCACCTTGGCGCTACGGACATGCGTATCCCGATTCAGTACGCACTCAGCTATCCGCGCAGGTGGGAGGCGCCCATAGCGCCGGTTGACTTCACCACGCTCGGCTCGCTCGAGTTCTCGGCGCCGGATACCGAGACCTTCAGGTGCCTCGCGCTCGCCATCGAGGCGGGCAAGGCCGGTGGCACCGCTCCGGCGGTCCTCAATGCGGCAAACGAGATCGCGGTCGCCGCGTTCCTCGGCGGCCGGATCGGGTTCCTCGGCATTGAGAGCATCGTCGAGCAGGCTCTTGAGACGGTGGACCACGAGCCGGTTCGCTCCCTGGAGCAGCTCGAGGCCGCTGATGCGCAGGCTCGGCGCGTCGCCGAGGCGCTCGTGGAGGCCGCCGGCTAGGCAACCGCTCCGCAACGGCTGGCGCGAGCTTTGCATCTGGCCGATATATCCAGGGAATACACGGGTGGTGCGAGCTGGACTTCGCTGTTCGGCGCGCGCAGCAACTGTGCGGAAAGATGAAGGAGCCGACTCGGCATGCCTGAAGGTCTCTTGGCCCTGTTCTGGGGCGTTGTCACGTTCTCGCTGCTCATCGTCGTTCACGAAGGCGGTCACTTCCTCGCCGCGCGCGCGTTCGGCGTGAAGGTCCACGAGTTCATGATCGGCCTTCCGGGTCCCGCGCTGCGCATCCAAGGCAAGAAGACCACCTACGGCGTGACGGCTGTCCCGTTCGGCGGTTACGTGCGCATCGCGGGTATGGAGCCCGGTCCTGAGGACCCACTGCTCGGCCCCGCGCTGGCCGCGGTCACCCGCCGAGGCTCGGCCACCGTCGCCGAGGTCGCCACCGACCTTGAGATCGCCGAGAAGGACGCCGAGCGGGTGCTGTTCACGCTTGCTGACTGGGACGCACTCGTCCCGGGCGACGACCACGAGTCGTACACCTCGAGATTCAGCGCTGCTGAGGCGCTTGACGAGGAGTCCCTGCTCGACCGCGCACGATCGGTCACGTACCGCGCGCTGTCGACCGGGAAGCGCGTCGTCGTGCTTTCGATGGGTGTCGTGCTCAACCTGATTGTCGCAGTTCTCGTGTTCACCGTGGTGGTCTCGGCGTTCGGCGTGCTCACCACACGCATCTCGGAGGTGTCTGCGGGCTCGGCGGCTGAGCAGGCAGGCATCGCCGTGGGTGACCGCATCACGGAGGTCGCAGGGGAGCGCACGAAGACCTGGGACTCGCTCGCGTCCACCATCGCCGAGCATGAGCCTGGGGAGAAGGTCACGATCGCCTTCGAGCGCAACGGCGAGCCTCGGACGGTAGACGCGGTCCTTGGCGAGAATCCCGAGACCGGCACCGGGCAGCTCGGCGTGTCGCCCTCGATCGAGCAGCCGACGCTGTGGCAGGCGCTCGCCGAGTCGGTGAGCTACATCGGGCTGACCTTCAAAGCGGTGCTGCAGTTCTTCAATCCCGAGACCGCGCGGATCGCCGTAAGCCAGTCGGCGAGTGTCATCGGCGCGTCCTACATCGCTGCCGAGGCCGCGCGTACCTCGGCGCTCAACTATGCGGCCATAGTCGCCATGCTCTCGCTCTCGCTCGGCGTGATGAACATCTTCCCGATCCCGCCGCTGGATGGCGGCAAGATCGCAGTGGAGCTCATCGAGCGCGTGTCGAGGCGCCAGCTCCCGCGGAAGCTCTCGCTCGGCCTTTCGATCGCGGGAACGTGCCTGCTCTTCGCCCTGATTGGGTACCTCGTGTACGCTGACGTGGTGAAGTACATCCTGAGCTAGGCGCGAGCGTGCAAGGCGAGGAGGCCCGTATGCGCGAGCGGCGCGAAACGCGTCCGGTGTCCGTCGGCAGTGTCGTGGTGGGAGGCGGCGCGCCGGTGACGGTGCAGTCTATGACGAACACCGCCACCACCGACGTTGACGCCACCCTCGCCCAGATTGGCCGGCTTGCCGATGCGGGCTGCGAGATCATCCGCGTCGCCATCCCGCACGCCGATGCGCTTGAGGGCTTCTCGGCGATCTGCTCTGCATCACTGCTGCCGGTCGTGGCCGACATCCATTTCGATCACCGGCTCGCCATCGAGGCTGCTCGGCGTGGTGCGGCGAAGCTACGCATCAACCCCGGCAACATCGGTGACCTTGCTCGCGTGGACGCGGTAATCGAGGCAGCCGGAGAGGCCGGGATTCCCATCCGCATCGGCGTAAACGCCGGTTCGCTCGCGCGCGAGTACGACGAGAGCGACTTGCCGCTTGCCGAGAAGCTCGCCGAGAGTGCCGCGGCCTTCTGCGCGCATTTCGAGTCGCGCGGCTTCGAAGACATCGTGGTCTCGGCGAAGGCATCGAGCGTGCAGGCGACCATCGACGCGTACCGACTGCTCGCCGATAGGGTCCCGTACCCGCTGCACATCGGTGTCACCGAGGCGGGGACCGCGTTCTCCGGCACGGTGAAGTCGGCAGTTGGGATCGGCGCGCTCCTGGAGCAGGGGATAGGCGACACGATGCGAGTCTCGCTCACCGCCGACCCGGTCGAGGAGGTCAGGGTTGCGTGGGAGATCCTTGCCGCGCTCGATATCCGTCGGAACTCGCCCGAGGTCGTGAGCTGTCCGACGTGCGGGCGGTGTGAGATCAACCTCATCCCGATTGCCGAGGAGATCACCCGGAGACTTGCGTCGCGCCCTGCCGGCGTCAAGGTCGCAGTAATGGGTTGCGTAGTCAACGGCCCCGGTGAGGCGCGCGAGGCCGACATCGGGGTCGCTGCAGGCAGGGGCGTCGGCCTGCTGTTCGCCAAGGGCGAGCCGCTGCGCAAGGTACCCGAATCCGAGATCGTGGACGCGCTCATGGCCGAGGTGGAGCGGCTCGAGGCGCAAGCCTGATTCGAGTCGCGTAGAGTCGCTCGGCAGGTCGCACAGCAATGCCGGGGTTTCCCAAGCGCGGTTCTGCGCTATCCTTCTTGGACAGCACGACGGGTGGATTGCGAGACGCTTGATGCGTGGCCGACGCCCGTCGCACGTCATAGCCCCTGAAGAGGAAGCATCACTGAGGATGACTGTTGCGCTGCGTATGTCCGGCGTGTACGCCCCGACGCTCAAAGAGACTCCAGCTGAGGCGGAGCTTGCAAGCCACAAGCTCCTGCTGCGCGCGGGAATGATCCGCAAGTCCGCCGCGGGCATCTACTCGTTTCTGCCGCTCGGCTGGAGGTCCATCGCCAAGATCGAGCGCATCGTACGCGAGGAGATGGACGCGATCGGATCCCAGGAGCTCATGCTGCCGATCGTGCAGCCGGCCGAGCTCTGGCATGAGTCGGGGCGCTGGGACGACTACGGCCCCGAGCTTGCGCGCCTTCAGGACCGTCACAATCGCTGGTTCTGTCTCGGCCCCACACACGAGGAGATCATCACCGCGCTCGTGCGCTCGGATGTCCGAAGCTACCGTGAGCTGCCTCTTTCGCTCTACCAGATCAACATGAAGTTCCGGGACGAGATCCGTCCCCGGTTCGGCCTGCTGCGCGGCCGCGAGTTCATCATGAAGGACGCATACTCGTTCCACACCTCGGTCGATTCGCTCCAGGAGCACTACGACGATCAGGCCAGGGCCTACGGCCGCATCTGCGAGCGCCTCGGGCTCACGTACCGCAAGGTCGAGGCGGACTCGGGCCAGATCGGCGGCAAGGTGACCTCCGAGTTCATGGCGCTTGCTGACGCCGGCGAGGCTGAGCTGGTGTTCTGCGAGTGCGGGTGGGCCGCCAACGTCGAGGTCGCCGAGACCGTCGTCGTCCGCACTCCAGCCGTCACCGAGCCCGAAGATCTGCGTCGCGTGCACACCCCCGAGATACGTACGATCGCCGAGCTGGCGGGGTTCCTCGGCATCTCCGAGCACGACACCGTCAAGACGATGGCGGGCAAGACCCGGGAAGGGCGTCTCGTGTACTTCTGCGTGCCTGGCGACCGGGAGCTTAACCCCATCAAGGCCGACCGCGCGGTGCCGGGCGTGCAACTCCTCGACGAGGCCGACTTCGCGGCGCTCGGGATCCCGAAGGGCTCTCTGGGCCCCGTTGGGGTGCCTGAGGGAACGCTTGTGGTGGCTGACTGCTCGCTTGAGGGCGACGTGTCCTGGGGCGTGGGCGCGAACGAGAACGACTACCACCTCGTCGGCGCGATGCCCGGCCGTGACTTCGAGGTCGAGCTCTGGGCGGATCTCGTGGTCGCCGCTCCGGGAGACACCTGCCCGGTGTGCGGCGGGAGCCTTGAGGGCGCACGGGGTATCGAGGTGTCGCAGGTCTTCCAGCTCGGCACGAAGTACTCCGACGCACTCGGCGCGCGCTATCTCGACGAGAACGGCGTCGAGCAGCCCTTCCATATGGGCTGCTACGGCGTGGGCATCTCGCGTTCGCTGGCGGCCGTCATCGAGCAGCACCACGACGAGGGTGGCATCGTCTGGCCGGTTTCGGTCGCCCCGCTCGAGGTTGCGGTCCTGCCGCTTGCCACAGATGGCGAGGTCTTCGAAACGGCCGAGCGCATCTGGCGCGAGCTGGCTGATGCCGGAATCGAGACGGTGCTCGACGACCGCGACGAGCGGGCCGGCGTGAAGTTCAACGACGCCGACCTTATCGGCTGGCCGTATCAGGTAGTTGTTGGCAAGAAGGGACTCGCCGAGGGAATCGTCGAGCTCAAAGTCCGTGCGACCGGCGAGCGGAGCTCGGTGCCGCTCGGCGAGGCAGCCGGACACGTGGTGGCCTTGGTCGAGCAGGAGCGGCGCCGATTCGCGTTCGCTGACGCAGCAAAGTAGCCCATTTGTCGCTCGGCCGGAAAGGGCTGGAAAGCGGCAAGTACCGATAGGACCGCGCGTTTACCGCACACGGGCTGTGTGGTAGTATTTGCGCGCAGGTGAAAACGGCCGTTCTTGCGAGAAGTGGGCTTACGCTCGCTTCTTTTGTTCTGCGAGTGAATCGAGGAGGTGACCGGAGTGGCGTATACGGACTTGTCGAGCAAGCTCGAGCAGATAATCGAGCCTGTCGCCGAGGCACACGGGTACGAACTCGTAGCCGTTGAGCAGGCGGGAGGGCACAAGGCCCCGGTCATCCGTGTGCTACTCGACCGCGAAGGCGGCATCGACCTCGACGCTATCTGCCAAGCGAACGCATGGGTGGATGAATCGATCGAGAATTCGGGACTTCTGCGTGGCACCTACACGCTCGAGGTGTCGTCTCCCGGTATCGACCGCCCTCTGAGGAAACCTTCGGACTATGAACGGTTCGCCGGCGAGACCGTCACAGTGAAGGCCAAGCCCTCGGGTTCGAAGCGGTCCGCATGGACGGGCACGCTTCTTGGGCTCAAGGACGATGTCATCGCTCTTGAGGTCGATGGGGAGAATGTAGATATCCCGCTGGAGTCAGTGGTTAAGGCCAGGCTCAAAGGTGTTGTCAGCTTCAAACGGGAAAGGGGTGCCGAGTAGATGAGCTCCGAGCTTATGGACGCGTTGCGCGCGCTGGCTCGCGACAAGGGAATTGATGAGTACGACATGCTCGACAAGCTGGAGTCCAGCCTTGCGAGCACGTACCAGCGCATCCTTGACCTTGAGAACAACGTGCGCGTGACGCTCGACCGGGAGACCGGTCACATCTACGTGTACGAGCAGATCCCGGATCCCGAGTGGGAGGGTGAGCCCGAAGAGGCGCCGATCGTCGACGAGGTCGACGTGACGCCGCCGGATGTCTCGCGTATCGCCGCCCAGAGCGCGAAGTCGGTCATCACCTCGATCATCCGCGACGCCGAGCGCGAGCGCATATTCGAGGAGTACGCCGACCGTATCGGAGAGTCTGTCACCGGCACCGTGCAGCAGTCCGACAACCGCTTCACGCTCATCAAGCTGCGTGAGGGCGTTGAGGCGCTTCTGCCCCCGGGCGAGCAGCCGGGCAACGAGCGCTACGATCACAACCAGCGCCTCAAGGCCTACATCATCGACGTGCGCAAAGGCCAGTCCAATGAGCCGTCGATCGTCGTATCTCGTACTCACCCCGGCCTGATCCGGCGCTTGTTCGAGATCGAGGTGCCTGAGGTCTACGATGGCATTGTCGAGATCAAGAGCGTGGCCCGCGAGGCCGGTGCTCGCAGCAAGGTGGCCGTCTCGAGCCGCGAGCCGGGTCTAGACCCGGTTGGCGCGTGTGTAGGCCCCAAGGGTAGCCGCGTGCGCATGGTCGTCGGCGAGCTGCGTGGCGAGCGTATCGACGTCGTGCCGTGGAGCGAGGACCCGGCGACCTACGTCGCCTCGGCGCTTTCTCCGGCCAAGATCGACCGCGTCCTGATCAGCGAGGACACCCACACCGCCACGGTGATCGCTCCCGATGACCAGCTGTCGCTTGCCATCGGCAAGGAGGGCCAGAACGCCCGCCTCGCCGCCAAGCTGACGGGTTGGCGCATCGACATCAAGTCGGCAACCATGGCCGCCGAGCAGGGCCTTACCTCTGCGTCGTCGTCGGCAGGCGGAGATGGCGGCCCCGAGGAGTTCGACGGGCGCTGCGTCTGGGTCACTGAGTCCGGCGTGCGCTGCCGCAACCAGGCGCGCCCCGGTAGCTACTACTGCGGAGTCCACGAGAAGGAGGCTGCCGCCGAGTGATCAAGCAGCGCAAAGCGCCGACGCGCACGTGCACGGGCTGCGCCACGTCTTCGGACAAGCGCGGATTCGTGCGGGTCGTGCGCACGCCCGAGGGCCATGTGGAGATCGATCCCACAGGCAAGGCCAACGGGCGTGGGGCTTACCTTTGCGCGAACGCGGACTGCTTTGAGATGGCGCGCAAGCGCCGCAGACTCGATTCGGCGCTCCGCGTGTCATTGAGAGAAGACGACTACACCCGGCTCAAGCGGGACTTCGAGGAAGTCTGCGCCGGCCGGGTGCCTCAGCAGGGAGAGTGACGGTACGCAGATGGCGAGCATGAGAGTGCACGAACTCGCAAAAGAGTTCGGGATGACGAGTAAAGAGCTGCTTGAGAGGCTCCAGGCTCTGAAGATCCCCGCGAAGAACCACGCCTCTACGCTCGTTGAGGCGTACGTGGACAAGATACGCAAGGAGCTCGGCCCTGAGATCGCCGAGCGTCAGGCTGCCATCGAGGCCGAAGAGGCCAAACGCGCCGAAGAAGAGGCGAAGCGTAAGGCCGAAGAAGAGGCCAAGCGCAAGGCCGACGAGGAGGCGCGCCGCAAGGCTGAAGAGGCTGAGCGCCGTGCCCGCGAGGAGGAGCGCCGCGCTCGCGAAGAGGAGCAGCGCCGACTCGAGGAAGAAGCCCGCAAGCGCGCCGAGGAAGAGGCCGCCGCACGCCAGGAGGCCGAGACGGCCGACGCTCGGGCGCAGATGGCCGCTGCCGAGGCTGAGGCTGCCGCCGCTGAAGCTGCCGCTGCCGAGGCCGCTGCCAAGGCAGCCACTGAGCCCGCCGCCGAGGTGGCTCCCGAGGAGCCCGCGAAGCCTGCTGCCCCCGCCGGCAAGATGAGCGCGCTCGAGGCTGCGATCGACGCGGAGCGCCAGCGCCTGGAGGCCGAGAAGGCCGCCGAGCTCGAGAAGAAGGAAGAGGATCGCTATCGCAAGATGGCGATCGAGGCCGAGCGCGTGCAGCGCGAGAAGGTCATCGCCGAGGCCCGTGCCGCGGTCGAGGCCGCGCAGGTCACCACGAGCAAGCGCAAGAAGAAGAAGCACAAGAGGACCGGCGAAGAGATCGAGGAAGCTCGGCATCACGAGGCCGCAACGGCCACGGGTGACGTGGCGCTCGACGGCGCCGTCGTCTCGGTAACCGAGGGTGCGACGGTTGCCGACTTCGCCGAGGTGCTGGGCGTTCCCACCAACGACATCATCAAGCGGCTGTTCATGCTCGGCACGCCGCTTACCGTGAATGAGCCGATGGGCCGCGACACCATGGAGATCATCGGTGATGATCTCGGGATCACGGTCAAAGTACTCAAGCCTGAGGAAGAGGCTGCGTTCGTCTTCGAGGATGCGCCCGAAGACCTCGTGCCGCGTCCGCCGGTCGTCACCGTCATGGGTCACGTCGACCACGGTAAGACCTCGCTGCTCGACGCCATCCGCGAGACGGGCGTTGCCGCCACCGAGGCCGGAGGCATCACGCAGCACATCGGTGCGTCGGTGGTGGAGAAGAACGGACGCCAGATCACCTTCATTGACACGCCAGGGCACGAGGCGTTCACCGCCATGCGCGCTCGCGGCGCCAACATCACCGACGTCGTCATCCTCGTGGTGGCGGCCGACGACGGTGTCATGCCGCAGACCGTGGAGGCCATCAGCCACGCCAAGGCGGCCGGAGTGCCGATCATCGTCGCCGTCAACAAGATCGATAAGGACGGCGCGAACCCCGACCAGGTCCGCCAGATGCTCACCGAGTACGAGATCGTGCCGGAGGAGTGGGGCGGTACGAACATCTTCGTGAACGTCTCGGCCAAGAAGCGCATCGGTATCGAAGACCTGCTCGAGATGGTGCTGCTGCAGGCCGACGTGCTCGAGCTCAAGGCCAACCCCGAGGCCCTCGCTTCCGGCGTGGTCATCGAGGCCAAGCTCGACAAGGGCCGCGGTCCCGTCGCGACGGTGCTCGTCCAGCGCGGTACCCTGCGCGTGGGCGACGCTCTGGTCGCCGGCACCGCTCACGGGCGCGTGCGTGCACTCGTTGACCCGGTCGGCCGCCAGGTGAGCTCCGCTGGACCCGCTGACCCGGTTGAGGTTCTCGGCCTGGGTTCAGTGCCGAGCGCCGGTGACGACTTCCGCGTCTTTGCCGATGAGCGTGACGCGCGCAACCACGCCGAAGAGCGCGCCTTGAAGCAGCGTCTGCGCGAGCAGGCAAAGACCAAGAAGCACGTCTCCCTCGATGACCTCTTTGCACGCATCGAAGAAGGCGAGCTCAAGGACCTCAACCTCATCGTCAAGGCGGACGTGCAGGGCTCGATCGAGGCTCTCAAGGACGCGCTCGACAAGATGGACCAGACCGAGGTGCGCATCAACGTTATCCACTCGGCGGTCGGTGGTATCACCGAGTCCGACGTCATGCTCGCCGAGACCTCCGATGCGATCATCATCGGCTTCAACGTGCGCCCTGCCCCCAAAGCCAAGGCGCTCGCCGAGAAGGAGCACGTCGACATCCGCCTGTACCGCGTTATCTACCAGGCGATCGAAGAGATCAACGCAGCTCGCGTGGGCATGCTCGCTCCCGACTTCGTGGAGGAGGACACCGGCCGCGCCGAGGTGCGCGAGCTGTTCCGCGTTCCCAAGATGGGCGTCGTGGCAGGCTGCTACGTTCAGGAAGGCGAGATCCACCGCGACGACCAGGTGCGTATCGTGCGCGACGACACCGTCATCTTCGAGGGCAAGATGGCCTCGCTCCGCCGCTTCAAGGAGGACGTGAAGTCCGTGAAGCAGGGTTACGAGTGCGGTATCGGCATCGAGGGTTACCAGGACCTCAAGGAAGGCGACATCATCGAAGGCTTCAAGGTCGTCGAAGTCGCCCGGGAGGCATAGGAGAGGGTCCGAATGAGAGAGTCATACGGACGCAAGAGCGACGAGCGTGTGCGCGAAGCTGTAGCCGCGATCATCGCCACCGAGATCAGTGACCCGCGCCTGGCGCTGGTGACGGTCACCGGCGCGAAGGTGAGCTCGGACCGCAGCGTCGCCGAGATGTTCGTGAGCGCGGCGCCTGAGTCCTACGACGACGTGCTTGCGGGGCTCGAGTCGGCGAAGGGCCGTATCCGTTCAGTGCTTGGGCGGGCTCTCGGTTGGCGCGTGTCGCCCGAGCTGCGCTTCCACATCGACGAGAGCGTCGACTTCGGCGAGCGCATCGCCGAAGCGCTTGAGAACGTGCCCCCCACGCTCGTGGACGGCCAGGGTGCCGAGCCGAGCGTGCGCGAGGACGAGGAGTAGGAACCGCGCCCGGACTTGCCCGGGTGCTGAAAGGGTGACAGCGATGCTTCCGGCCCTGCACCACGCCGCTGTGGCGCTTCGCCGAGCGTCTTCGGTAGTGATATGTGCTCACGTGCGACCCGATGGTGATGCCATCGGGTCGACGCTTGCCCTGACGCTGGCGTTGCGTGAGATCGGCGTGCCCGCCATCCCGACGCTCGCCAACGACCGCGACGCGCCGTCCACCTACGACTGGCTGCCGGGCTTCGCGCTATATGTGCCGGCATCCGAGATCGAGGCGCCTGCGGTCTTCGTGGCGCTCGATACGCCCAAGGCCGAGCGTCTGGGTGTGGCCGGACCGCTTGCGGAGGCCGCAGGTACCGTGGTGGTAATGGACCACCACCCTGACGCCAGCGAGTACGGTGACATCCACGTGTTCAACCGCGAAGCGGCAGCCACCGGGCAGCTCGTGTGGGACCTCATCGCCGCGCTCGAGGTAACCCCAACCGCTGACATGGCGCAGTGCTGCTACACGGCGCTGTTCACCGACACAGGGCGTTTCTCGTACCAGAACACCGATGCGCAAGCGCTGCGCGATGCGGCGGCCATGGTGGACGCCGGCGCTGACCCCGCCGAGATTGCTCGGCGGGTGTACCAACGTCGCACACAGGCGTCGCTCGCACTCGAGGCCCGTGCGATGTCCCGGCTCACTTTCGCGAACGGCGACAAGGTCGCCTACACATGCGTGACCGACGCCGACTTCGAGGAGACGGGTGCGCGAGCCGAGGAGGCCGAGCATCTGCCCGAGGCCATCCGGGTCGTTGACTGCATCGAGGTCGCCATGCTCCTGCGCCAGAAGGGGACCGAGGTGCGCGGGAACCTGCGGGCCAAGACCACCTTCGACGTCGGCGCGGTGGCCCGATCCGTCGGAGGCGGGGGCCACGCAGCCGCATCGGGGTTCACGATTCCCGACACCACCTGTGAGGCCGTCGTCGAGCGTCTGTTGCCGATGCTTCCCGGAGGAGCCGACGCGTGAGTGCCCGCCGAGGATCGAGCGGGCTGTCGGGCATCTTGCCCGTTGACAAGCCTGCTGGGATGACCAGCCATGACGTGGTGTCTCGGGTGCGGCGCGCCACCGGTGAGCGCCGAGTGGGGCACGCCGGCACGCTGGACCCAGCGGCCACGGGGCTGCTGGTAGTGCTGGTCGGGCCGGCGACGCGGCTCGCGCCCTATCTGACCGCCGAGAAGAAGACGTATCTTGCGCGAGTCGCGTTCGGCGCCGAGACCGATACCGATGACGCCGAGGGCGAGGTCGTGCGCGAGGCGCCGGTGCCCAACGAGGTGCGAGACGAGGCTGCTGCGCGGGCGATCGCGTCGGGGTTCGTCGGCACGCACTCGCAGGTGCCGCCGGCCTTCTCGGCGATCAAGCGTGATGGGGTGACCGCTCACCGTGCGGCGCGCGCGGGACAGGCACTCGAGCTTGAGGAGCGCCTCATTGAGGTCTTCGAGCTGGAGCTGCTCGGCGTGGATGCTTCCGAAGCGACGTGGGACATCGAGGTCACCGTCTCGAAGGGGACCTACATCCGTGCGCTGGCGCGCGACATAGGACGCGAGGTGGGCAGCGCGGCGCATCTGTTAGGCCTGCGGCGCACGCGGTCGGGTAGCGTCGAGCTTGCCGGAGCGATGACGCTGCCTGAGATCGAGGCTGCCGAGGGTGCGTGCGACATCGCTGCTCGATTTGCCGACCCGGTGGCTGCGCTTGGCTTGTCGGCGGTCGAGGTTGATGAAGGCGGCGCGTTGCGAGTCGCTTCGGGTTCGGTCCTGAGCGTGGGTGTGCACTGCAGCGCTGACGTTTGCCCGGCCTCCGGTCCAGTCGCGGTGGTGCGCGACGGAGTGCTGCTCGCGGTGTATGTCGTGACCGGTTCGACCCTGCGCGCGCAAACCGTAATCCCCGGGGGAGTGCAGGGCGGGGAGTCGTCGTGAGCACGAAAGGTGCGGACTCCGCGGTGATCACCTGGGAGCGCGGAATGCGCAGTCTGGGTAAGGCGATCGTGGCGATCGGTGTGTTCGATGGCGTGCACGCTGGGCATCAGACGCTCCTGCGCGCGGTGGCCGCAGAGGCGAGCGCTCGCGGGGCGATCTCGGTTGCGATCACTTTCGACCGCGACCCCGACCAGGTAATCACCCCGGAGGCCGCCTCACCGCAGCTTCTGACGCTTGCTGACAAGACGTGCTTCATCGGTGAGTGCGGAATCGAGCGGGTGCTTGTGGTGCCGTTTGATGCGACAGTCGCGAGCATGCTGCCCGTTGAGTTCCTCGACTCGGTGGTCGGCGGATGCTGTGAGGTGCTGTCGGTACACGTGGGCTCGGACTTCCGGTTCGGGGCTCGCGCGACAGGCGATGGGGCGACGCTCGCCGAGTGGTGCAAGAGCCACGGTGCACGGTATGCCTCTCACGGGCTGTTCGAGGTCGATGGCGAGCCTGTGGGCTCCACGCGGATCCGCAGGCTGGTCGCGGCTGGAGAGGTTGAGGCCGCCGCCGAGCTGCTGACCCGGCCCACGCGGCTTGTGGGGAGGGTGCACGAAGGCAGGCGCGCCGGGCGCGAGCTCGGGTTCCCAACCGCGAACCTCGCCCCGGTCCCGTACGCCGCGGTGCCGGGCGATGGCGTGTACGCCGGCCGGGCGATCCTCGCCGACGGCTCGGTAATCCCCGCAGCCATTTCGATTGGTGTCCCGCCGTCCTACCCCGAAGCGCGCGATTACGTCGAGGCGCACCTGATCGGCTTCTCGGGCGACCTGTACGGCCAGGAGGTCACCCTGGAGTTCTTCGAGCGAATCAGGGAGCTGACGCGTTTCGATGGTCTGGGTGAGCTCGTCAGCGCGATCAAGTCCGATGTGGCGCGTGCCGCCGAGATCGCCGAGAAGCACGGCGCGCCTTGGCCGGGCTACGAACTGCCGTTCGAACTGAATCCCGCCATCGCCATCGGGCGCAATGTGTCGCATGCGTTGGGGATGGACGTTGACCTTGGCCCCGACACGCTCGAGAACGGGCGTCCGGTTGTCGAGGACCCGGAGGCGCTGTCCGCTGCTGAGAACGAGGTAGCGGGCGTGTCGCCACGAGCGGCCTACGAGCAGACCGATGAAGAGTGGGTCGCGGTCACCGAACCGCGGCGATTGTCGGGGATGCTCGCCGATGCGGGCTCATCGGCGGCAATTGTGACTGCTCCGCTTGCTGCAGCAGGGATCCCGTTTGCTTGGGACCCGTACCCACCCGAGGAGATGCCGTCGTTCCGTCCGTACTACGGAGTCTTCGATCGCCCCTTCTCGCTAATGGTGCCGGCAAGCAGGGCTGAGGAGGCGCGGCAGGTTCTCGACGCAGCGCGTATGACGCGGGTCGGCTCGCGCACCCACCCAGCCGCTAATATGCGCTCCAGCTCCGATAATCCTCGCCGCTCGCGCATAGTCATGGCCATCACGTGGCTGGTCCTTCTCGGCGTGGCTGCGTACTTCGTCGCTTCGAGATGGTCGGGATAGCCTCGGCGGCGGTGTGCGCACTCGACGCTCGGCGGAGTGCGTGAAGTGTGGTAACATAGAGCAGTTGTGCCAATACCCCGGCCTGAGGGGCGCGATCCCCACCGACGGCCAGCTCGGACCGGGGCGGACGAGATTAGGAAGGTGGAGTCACATGCCGCTGTCCAAGGACACCAAGGCAGAGATCATCGCGGAGTACAAGCGCGGTGACGCCGACACCGGGTCGGCAGAGGTTCAGATCGCGCTGCTCACGCAGCGAATCCGCGACCTCACTGAGCATCTCAAGATGCACTCGAAGGACCACCACACGCGCCGCGGGCTGCTCAAGCTCGTCGGTCAGCGCCGCCGACTTCTGAACTACCTCAAGAAGACCGACATCGAGCGGTACCGTGCGGTCATCGCACAACTTGGGATTCGCGAGGTCAAGTAGCTGAGCACCGTAAGGCGGGAGGCCCACAAACCTCCCGCCTTTGTTCTTAACGGGTCCATCCGCCTCGGCGAGGAACGTCGAGATTCGGGTAGGAGCTATGTCAGGTGCATGCCGTAGCGCAAGGGGCGCTGCGGTGAGGAGTTGAGGAAGAGAGAATCATGGCTAAGATCGTTGAAACGTTCGAGCTCTACGGCAAGGAGTACGTCCTTGAGACTGGCGAGCTCGCCAAGCAGGCTGGTGGCGCGGTGGTCGTGCGCCAAGGCGACTCGATGGTGCTCGTCACCGCGACCGCGTCCAAGCAGCCCAAGGACCTGGACTTCTTCCCGCTGACGGTTGATTTCGAGGAGCGCATGTACGCCGCGGGCAAGCTGCCCGGCGGCTTCATCAAGCGTGAGTCGCGCCCGTCCGAGAAGGCCACGCTGACCGCCCGCATGATCGATCGCCCCATTCGCTCGTCGTTCGCCGACGGGTTCCGCAACGAGGTCCAGGTCATCGCGACCGTGCTCTCAGCCGATCAGGTCCACCAGCCCGACGTCATCTCCATCATGGGCGCCTCGGCTGCTCTGATGGCCGGCGGCATCCCGTTCGAAGGCCCCCTTGCTGGCGTGCGCATCTGCAGAAACATGGAGACTGGCGAGTACCTCGTGAACCCGACGTTCGACGAGACCGAGGACTCCGATCTCGACCTTGTGGTCGCCGGGTCCAAGGACGCCGTGTTCATGCTCGAGGCCGGCGCGAACGAAGTCTCGGAAGAGGACATGCTCGCCGCGCTCATGTTCGCCCAGGAGGCCATCGCGGAGTTCTGTGCCGTGCAGGAGCGCTTCCTCGCCAAGCTCGACATCAAACCGATGGAGGTCACCCTCCAGACCGTCGACCCGGCGATCGTGGACCGCATCTTCGCGGCTGGCTCGGAGAAGATGCGCGAAGCGCTGCACAACCCCGACAAGCACGCTCGCATGGACGCCGTTCAGGCGGTCAAGGACGAGCTGCTCGCGACCTTCTCGGAAGAGGAGCTTGCTGCGCAGGGCAAGGACATCAAGGCCACTCTCAAGCAGCTTGAGAAGAAAACCATGCGCACGATGGTGCTGGCCGAGGGCGAGCGCGCCGACGGTCGCCGGGTCGACGAGATCCGGCCGATCAGCTGCGTCGCCGGCTACCTGCCGAGGTCGCACGGCTCTGGCCTGTTCACCCGCGGCCAGACTCAGGTGCTCTCGGTGCTCACGCTCGGCATGCTTTCCGAGTGGCAGCGCCTCGACACGATCGACGTGTCGGAGGGCAAGCGCTACATCCACCACTACAACTTCCCGCCGTTCTCCACCGGTGAGACCGGGTTCATGCGTGGCCCGAAGCGCCGTGACATCGGCCACGGAGCACTTGCCGAGCGCGCGCTGCTGCCGGTCGTTCCGGCAGAGGAGGACTTCCCGTACACGATCCGCATCGTATCCGAAGTCCTCGAGTCCAACGGCTCGAGCTCCATGGGTTCGGTATGTGGCTCGACGCTCGCGCTGATGGACGCAGGTGTGCCGATCTCGGCGCCGGTTTCTGGTATCGCGATGGGGCTCATCAAGGAGGGCGACGATGTCGCCGTCCTCTCCGACATCCAGGGACTCGAGGACTTCCTCGGCGACATGGACTTCAAGGTCGCGGGTACGCCGAACGGCATCACCGCCATGCAGATGGACAACAAGGCCAAGGGCCTGTCTGTCGAGATCCTGCGCAAGGCGCTCATGCAGGCCAAGGAGGGACGCGCCTACATCCTCGGCAAGATGCTTGATGAGATCGCCGAGTCGCGCCCCGAGATGAGCCGGTACGCCCCGCGCATCCTCACCATCAAGATCCCGTCCGACAAGATCCGCGAGGTCATCGGCTCGGGTGGCAAGGTCGTCCGCGGCATCCAGGAAGAGACTGGCGCCCAGATCGACATCCAGGAAGACGGCACCATCTACGTCGCATCGCGTGACCTCGGTGGTGAGGAGGCGGTCCGCCGCATCCAGGCCATCGTCAAGGAGCCGGAGATCGGCGAGGAGTACCACGGCCGCGTGGTCTCGATCCAGCCGTTCGGAGCGTTCGTCGAGCTCATCCCGGGCAAGGACGGACTGCTCCACATCTCCCGCGTGGCCCAGGGCCGCGTCGAGAAAGTCGAGGACGTGCTCAATGTCGGCGACGCCGTGCACGTGAAGATCATCGACATCGATGACCGCGGCAAGGTCTCGCTGGACCGCTTGGACAAGCCCGAGGCGCCCCCGCGTGCCGAGGGATCAGGCGGCGACCGCGGCCCGCGGCGTGACAACGCAGGTGGCGGCGAGCGCCGTCCGCGCCGGCGCAACTAGCCGAGCGCCG
>CAZBLH010000022.1:0-29487 GCA_964492775.1 uncultured Eubacteriales bacterium
GGCAAGGGCAAGATCACCGACCTGATCGCAGACGACTTCGATTACGTCGTCCGTTTCCAAGGCGGCAACAACGCAGGCCACACCATCGTCCATGCTGGCCGCACGCTCAAACTCCATCTGATTCCGAGCGGCGTGATGTACCCGCACATCACCCCCATTATCGGCAACGGGTGCGTCATCGACCCGAAGGTGCTCATCGAGGAGATCGACCGCATCGAGGCCGACGGCCTTTCCACACACAGGCTGCTGATCAGCACGAACGCGCACCTCATCATGCCGTACCACCGCGATCTCGACGGCGCGAGCGAGCACCGGCTCGGCAAGGCCGAGATCGGCACGACGCGCCGCGGCATCGGCCCTGCGTACCAGGACAAGGCCAGCCGCCTCGGCATCCGGATCCAGGACCTGACCGACGAGCACATCTTCCGGCAGAAGATCGAGGCAGCTCTTGCCGAGAAGAACGACCTCCTCGGCAAGGTGTACGGGCTGCCCACCTACACCGTCGAGCAGATCGCGGATGAGTACCTGACGTACGCCGAGCGGATCAAGCCTCACATCTCCGATACGAGCGCGCTGCTCAACCGGGCGCTCGATGCCGACAAGTGGGTGCTGTTCGAGGGTGCGCAGGGCACGCTGCTCGATCTCGACCACGGGACGTACCCGTTCGTCACCTCGTCGAGTCCGACCGCTGGCGGCGCCTGCACGGGCACGGGCGTCGGACCCAAGCGCATCGACCGCGTGCTTGGAATCGCGAAGGCCTACATCACGCGGGTCGGATCGGGGCCGTTTCCGACCGAGCTCGACGATGAGCATGGGCGCACGTTCATCGAGGTCGGTCACGAGTACGGCACCACCACCGGCAGGGAGCGCAGGGCGGGTTGGTACGACGCCGTCATCGTCCGTTACGCGGTCGAGGTCAATGGCCTGACCGATCTCATCATCACGAAGCTCGACGTGCTCTCGGCGTTCGACACCATCAAGGTCTGCGTCGCCTATGAGCACGAGGGTCACCGCTACAACACCGTGCCGGGTCACCAGAGCATCTTCCATCACGCGAAGCCCATCTACGAGGAGCTTCCAGGTTGGAAGACCGACATCACCCACTGCCGGACCTTTGAAGAGCTACCGAAGGCCGCCCGGGACTACATCGGGTTCATCGAAGACCTTGCCGACGTTCCGGTCTCCATGATCGCCGTCGGGCCGGAGCGCGAGCAGACGATCATGCGTCGTTGGGAGCGGCGCGCCTAGGCGCACGTACTAGCGCCGGTGTCACGCCAGCGCGTCACATAGGCACGAGATCGGCTGCCCGTGAGGGCGGCCTTCGCGTTGAGGCAGCCCCTCGACGCTACCAGCCGGTCACCGCTCCTCGAGCGGGATGTAGTGCCTGATCGGCGCGACACTCTTGTACGCCGGACGGATGATCTTGCCCCCACTCGCAAGCTCCTCGATGCGGTGGGCGGTCCAGCCAGCCACGCGCGAGATCGCGAACAGAGGCGTGTACAGCTCGATGGGGATGCCGAGCATCCGGTAAACGAATCCTGCATAGAAGTCGACGTTGGCGCTCACGCCTCCGTACACCCTGCGCTTCGCCGCGATGATGAGTGGCGCCATCTGCTCGACGCGTTCGTGGAGGTCGAACTCGTCCGAGTAGCCCTTCTCGGCAGCCAGACGGCGCGCGTAGTCTCTGAGCAGCTCGGTGCGCGGATCGGATATGGAGTACACGGCGTGTCCCATGCCGTACACAAGGCCAGCCTTGTCGAACGCCTGCTTGTCGAGCAGCCGGTGCAGGTAATCCGCGATCTGCTCGTCGTCCTCCCAATCGCCGAGCGTGGCCTTCAGGTCATCCATCATCTGGACGACCTTGAGGTTCGCGCCGCCGTGGAGGGGGCCTTTGAGCGAGCCGAGCGAGGCGGCGATCGCCGAGTAGGTGTCGGTGCCAGTGGACGAGACCACGTGGGTGGTGAAGGTCGAGTTGTTGCCGCCGCCATGTTCGGCGTGCAGCACGAGCATCATGTCGAGAATCAGCGCCTCGAGTTCGGTGAACTCGCTGTCCGGCCGAAGCATGTGCAGGAAGTTCTCGGCGGTCGAGTACTCGGCCTTCGGTCGGTGGATGACAAGGCTGCTGTGGTGGAACTCGTCGAGATACGCCTGATACGCGTAGACGGCGAGCATCGGCAGCTTGGCGATCAGGTGCAGGCTCTGACGAAGAACGTTGCGCATCGAGGTGTTGCTGCCCTGCGGGTCGAGCACGTACAGGTCGAGCACGCCTCTCATCATGTTGTTCATGATGTCGCGGCTGGGGGTCCTGAGGATGCCGTCATGGATGTAGGACCGAGGCAGCTTGCGCATGCCTGAAAGGTAGCTCTCGAACTCCTCCAGCTGCTCGGCGGTGGGCAGCTCGCCGAAGAGCAGCAGGTACGCGGTCTCCTCGAAGCCGTGCTGACCGCCTGCAACAAACCCGTTCACGAGTTCGGTGATCTCGATGCCGCGGTACAGCAGCTTTCCCGGCGCGGGGACGAGCTGGTCGCCTTCAGGGGCTGTGCCGATGACGTCGCCGATCATGGTGAGGCCGGCGAGCACGCCCTTGCCGGTGGTCCGGTCGCGGAGCCCGCGTTTCACGTCGTACTCGACGTACAACCTTGGATCGACCGGGCACAGCGTCTCGGCAAGCTCGGTCCAGCGGTCTAGTGAGGCGTCGCGTCCAGTCGGAACGCCGAGCGAGATCTTCTCTTCAGCCATACGAATCCTCTCCACCTGGCGGGTGAACGAGAACCCGCCCCTCGGGGCGAGTGCATCATTCTACCGTACCTCCGGTGTTTGGCGCCGATGGCTGCAGTACAGGTACTCGGCACGCAGAGCGGAGCCGAGGATATGCGACGACCTTGGGTGGTTGGCTGCGCTAGTGAGCGACAGCCTGCGGCCCGGAGCCGCTTGTGTGGACCAGCTTCTCGGCCAGTGCCTCTTCAAGGCCAACGAGGACTGTAACCAGACCTCCGGCGAAGAATGCGCACATGGCCACAACCACCGCAATGACAAGGACCGTCTCCAGCATCGCAATCGCCCCCCTCGGGCAATATGCCTCGCACAGAGTGGATACTCTGCGCCGGTATTCGTATACCCATCGCACCGGATGCTCACGCGTTTGAGTCCAAGAAGGGTTCGCGGCGAGTGCGCAGGATACACTGAGACCCAAGGTTGGACGGCACGGGCGATTGTGCGCGAGGCGGCCTACCGGCCGCTGGCGCTGGAGAACGGAGGCCTGAGAACAGGTGTCATGGGAATCGGACTTCGAGAGACTGCGTGCCCGCAAAAGCGCAAAGTGGACGTTCCACCCGTCGGACGTGATTCCCGCATGGGTGGCCGACATGGACTTCCCGCAAGCACCTGAGGTGGTGGACTCTGTCCGTTCGCTACTTGACCTCGGTGATCTCGGGTACAGCTTCGCTGCCGCTCACCGTCTACCGGCTGCCTTTGCCGACCGTCAGGAGCGGAGATTCGGCTGGCGTCCCGAGCCGAAGGAGTGCCGGCTCTTCTGCGATGTCCTGCAGGCTGTCGACGTTGCGCTGTGGGTGCACACCGAACCGGGTGACGGCGTCGTGCTCTTCACCCCGGTCTACGCGCCTTTCTACCGGGCGATCGAGGCGGCCGGATGCCGTGTGGTAGACGTCCCGCTCGAGCCGGACACTTGGCGCCTCGATGCCGAGCGACTCCGAGCTGCAATTGATGCGGACACCCGGGCCATCCTCACCTGCGACCCTCACAACCCGACCGGTCGCAGCTTCACTCGTGAGGAGCTTGCTGCGATAGCAGAGGTTGCCGAGGAACACGATCTCGTCGTCATCAGCGATGAGATCTGGTCCGATGTCGTCTTCTCCGACGCGCCTGCCCACACGCCGTTCGCCTCGGTGTCGGAGGCGGCCGCTCGGCGCACGGTCACAATCACCGCTGCGAGCAAGGCGTTCAATCTCGCCGGCCTGCGCTGCGCCATCGCGCACCTGGGACACCCCGAGATCGCCGAGAAGGTCACCGCGCTGCCCGACCATCTGCTCGGTGCGGTCGGCTCTCCGGGCGCCGAGGCGATGCTCGCCGCATGGACGCAGGCCGATGAGTGGCTGGACCAGACCCTTGTGCAGCTGGAATCCAACCGCGACCACTTGGCTGCCCGCCTGCGTGAGGAGCTGCCCGAAGTCCGGTTCACGCTACCCGAGGCCACCTATCTGGCCTGGCTGGACTTCTCGGCGACACCAATCGCCGACGATCCGGCGGGGCATCTACTCAAAGACGCTCGCGTCGCGCTCTCCCCGGGAAAGGACTTCGCTGCCGGGGCGAGTGCGTTCGCTCGGCTCAACTTCGCCACGACGCGTGCGCTACTCGACGAGACGATAGACCGCATCGTGCGGATAGCGGCGGACTAGAGAGGCTCCGGGTCAGGAGGCCGCATGAAGCGAATCATGAACCGGCTGGTGTGCCTGATCCGCGGCCACCAGTGGGGCGCGGTGGTCCGGGAGGCGAACTTCGACCAGCGCTGCGCGCGCTGCGGCGCATGGCGGTCGGGTTATGGGCGGAAGTGGTGAGCCGGCCTCAGGCTTTCGGCTGCCAGTAGCAGCGCTTCGGCGACTCGATCCGCTCGGCCTTCTTCAGCTCGGCCATGGCCTTGTCGACGACCTTGCGATCCAGCCCCGTCATCTCCACGATCCGGCCGGCGTTCACGGGCTCGCCCGCGCCTTTCATCGCCTCAAGGACCTTGTCCACATCGCTCATGAGCACTCCTCACAACGCAGGTGTATTGCCGCCGGCTAGATGGTACCCGTGGGATGCAGGAGCCTGTCACTCGGCGGAAGCAGAGGCGAGGACTTCGCTCGCGAGCCTCAGCGCGCCCTCGACGTCGTCGGCGGCCAGGTCCCCGTCCTCGATCGCCTGCTCGATCGCGCGTTTGAGCTTGCCGACCACGGGCCCCGCCTTGATGCCGAGGGCGGCCATGAGCTTCTCGCCTGAGACGGGGGACCGGGTCGCCTGATGCGTCCCTCGTTCGCGTGACGCGGCGATAGCAGCGTGCAGCGCCGCGCGCACCCGAGCGACCTCGTCGCGGTGGGCAGTCGCGCCGAGGTCGGCGAGCGTCAGCTCCACGACATCCTCGGCGGTGACGAGTGTCTTGACCGGCGCAGACGCTGGGACGGTCAGGTCGAGTCGACGCACCGCACGGTCGACGGCTCGTGGATTGCCGAGGTCGAGCTCGCCGAGGCGCATGTGGACCGCGATGAGATGGACGATCGCCGAGGTATCTGCGTGCGGCATCCGAAGACGCTCGCAGATCTGCTCGGCGATCTGGGCGCCGACGCTGGCGTGGCCGAGGAACCGGATGCGACCATCGGCCTCGACCGTGCGCGTCGCGGCCTTGCCGACGTCATGCATGAGCGTCGCCCATCGCAGCACGCGCGTCAGTGGAGCAAGGCCGACGGCTTGGATGGTGTGGCTGAGCACATCGAGGTCGTGGAAGGAGGGCTGCGTGAGGCCGTCAAGCGCCGCGACCTCCGGCAGCATCGCCTCCAGGGCCTTCGTGTCCCGGAGGATCTTGAGTCCCCTCGGCGCGTCAACAGCTACGAGCAGCCGGTCGAGCTCGTCGCGCACGCGCTCGACGGCGACAGACGTAAGCGCGGGAGCATGGCGGGGGAGTGCGGCTGCCGTGGTGGCCTCGATCGAGAAACCGAGTTCGGATGCGAGCCGGGCCGCGCGTACGACCCGCAGCGGGTCCTCCGCCAGCCGCTCGTCGGCTGAGCCCGGCGCGCGCAGCAGTCGCGCCTCGAGGTCTTCTCGGCCGCTCAGAGGGTCGAGCACGCGCCGCTCGGCAAGGTCGTAGGCGATGGCGTTGACGGTGAAGTCCCGGTACGCGAGATCGGCGGCCACACGCTCGGGGAGCGTATCGGCGCCGAGCGCGAGCTCGCGATACCGGGTGATCTCGACGCGCCCTCCGCCTTCGAGCGCCACACCGATTGTGTTGAAGCGTCCGCCAAGCCGGTAGATGCTGCCGACTTCGCCGGTCTGAGCCAGAGCCGCGCGTACCTGCTCGGGGTCTGCGTCCGTAACGAGGTCGATGTCGCCCGCGCGCTTGCCGAGAAGGGCGTCGCGTAGCGCGCCGCCGACCAAGACAGCGTCATGGCCGTGGCGCGTGAGAGCTTCGGCGATGCGAAGCGCCGGCGCAGGCAGCTCGATACCGAGTGGTTCGGTCATACTGAAGATGGTAACCGTCGGACCGCTGCGCATCCCGCTTTGGCTACAATCGGAGCGCGGGCGCGGTGTGTCCGCGCGACCGACTCATGAAGGGCTGAAGCAGTATGGGAATGCGCGTTCTTGTGCTCGGCGCCGGTGGGCGCGAACACGCCATCGTGCGGTCACTCGTCCGCTCGTCCCGCGTGGACGCTGTGCTCGTGACGCCCGGAAACGGCGGGACGGCCAGTGAGCCCAAGGCCCAGAACGTCGTCATCAGTTCGGACTCACCCGAGTCAGTGGCGGATTTCGCGCGTGAACGCGAGATCGATCTCGTGGTCATCGGCCCGGAGGCGCCGTTGGTCGCAGGAGTCGCTGACGCGGTGCGCGAGGCCGGCGTGGCCTGCTTCGGTCCGGGTGCCACCGGCGCACTCATCGAGGGCAGCAAGGCGTTCGCGAAGGACCTCATGGCCCGCCACGAGATCCCGACGGCGCGCGCGCGCTCCTTCTCGGCGAGTGAGCGCGGAGAGGCGCTCCTCACGCTGGAGGAATGGGGCGCTCCTGTCGTCGTGAAGGCCGATGGTCTTGCGGCAGGCAAGGGCGTCACCGTGGCGACGGACATCGACACGGCCCAGGCCGCCATCGAGGAGTGCTTCGATGGACGCTTCGGCGAGGCCGGCGCGACGGTGCTGATTGAGGAGTTCCTCGAGGGCCCCGAGTGCTCGCTCCTCGCATTCGTCGACGGGCGCGCTGTGCTCGCGATGGCGCCTGCGCAGGACCACAAGCGGGTCGGCGACGACGATACCGGTCCCAACACTGGCGGCATGGGCGTGTACTCGCCGGTCCCGCTTGTGACCGAGGACGAGTACGCCGCCATGTTGGCGATGATGCAGGACACGGCCGATGCTCTCGCCGATGAGGGCATCGAGTACCGGGGCGTGCTGTACGGCGGCTTCATCCTCACCGCCGAAGGACCCAAAGTGCTCGAGTTCAACGCTCGCTTCGGGGATCCCGAGACGCAGGTCATCCTGCCTCGGCTTGAGAGTGACCTCGCCGAGGTGCTGCTGGCATGCGCCGAGGGCAGGCTCGCCGAGGTAGACCTTGCGTGGTCCGGTGACGTCGCGGTCTCCGTGGTCATCGCGAGTAAGGGTTATCCCGGTGAGTACGCGACAGGTAAGCCGATCTCGGGCATCGAGGATGCCGAGGCGCTCGATGGCGTGAGTGTCTTCCATGCCGGGACCCGGCTCGGCGAGAACGGCGAGGTGCTGACCGCAGGCGGTCGCGTTCTCAACGTCACCGCCGTCGCGCATGAGTTCGAGGCTGCAATCGCCTTGGCGTACGAAGGCGTACGGCGCATCAGCTTCGATGGAGCGATCTACCGGCACGATATCGGCCGCCGCGCACTCGAGGCGCGACAGGCCTGATGACAACCGATTCCAATCTGGCTAAGTAAAGGTGAGAGATGCTTTCTGAGCGCATGCTATCTGCGGTGATGCGGCAGGCGGGCGACCGCTACCTGCAGCTTGAGCCGTACACCGAACCGCGCCTGCCGGACCCTCTGCCCGGTCGCGAGTACCTCCTGTATGCGCACGTGCCGTTCTGCACGCGGCTGTGCCCGTACTGCTCCTTCAACAGGTTCCCGTTCAACCGCGAGCGCGCGACCGAGTACTTCAAGCGGCTGCGCGCCGAGATGCGCCAAGTCGCCGAGCAGGGATACAACTGCACCTCGATGTATGTCGGCGGCGGGACCCCGACGGTGATCGTCGACGAGCTGGTGGAGACGATCCAGCTCGCCAGAGAGCTGTTCAATATCCGCGAGGTCTCCTCGGAGACGAATCCCGACCACCTCATACCGGAGGTCGTCGACCGCCTGACCGACCTCGTCGACCGGTTCAGCGTGGGCGTTCAGTCCTTCGACAACAGCCTGCTCAAGCAGATGGGCCGCTACGACAAGTACGGGTCTGGCGAGGAGATCCTCGAGCGCATCCAGTGGGTCGCCGGGCGGTTCCATTCGCTGAACGTGGACATGATCTTCAACTTCCCCTCGCAGACCGAGGAGATGCTCAGGCGCGATGTCGAGATGCTCAAGGCATCAGGCACGAACCAGACGACCTTCTACCCCCTGATGGCCTCGCCTTCAGTGGAGGGTTCCCTCCGCGCGACCGTGGGGAAGGTCGACTATGCCCGGGAGGCCCGCTACTACCAGATCATCACCGAGGGTCTGTCGGACACGTTCGAGCCCGCGAGCTCGTGGACGTTCTCTCGCACGGGCGGCGGGATGATCGACGAGTACATCGTCGACTACGAGGACTACGTGGGTATCGGCAGCGGTGCATTCAGCTTCCTGCACGGCACGATCTTCGTGGATACCTTCTCACTTGCCGAGTACAACGAGCGCATCGACGCCGGGCTGTCGGGCGCGGTGCGTGCTCGCACGTTCGGCCACACCGAGCGCATGCGCTACCGGTTCCTGATGGGTCTGTTCGGCATGACGTTGGACAAGCGGCAGTTCGCCCGCGACTTCGGTGTCGAGATCGATCGTGGCCTGCCTATCGAGATGGCGTTCATGCGCAGCGTGGGCGCGTTCTCCGTCGACAATGCCGACCGTCTCGAGCTCACGCCCAAGGGCCGGTACCTGCTAGTGGCGATGATGAGGCAGTTCTTCATCTCAGTGAATGGCCTGCGTGACCAGTCCCGCAGCGCGCTGTCGGGCGAGGAGCGGAAGCTGCTGTTCGGCGACGGCGATGGTGATTGCTGCGCGGCCGAGTAAACGTTCCGTCGCTGTTGTGGGCAAGTAACGTAGTGGGTCGACGAACGGAAGGCGGAGGTACTGATGGCGGAGTCGCCGGTTGTCGGCATCATCATGGGGTCGAAGTCGGATCTCGAGGTCATGCAGCAATGCGCCGAACAGCTCGAGGAGCTCGGCGTCGCCCATGAGCTGCTCGTGGCCAGCGCGCACCGAAACCCCGCTCGCGTTCACGAGTGGGCATCGACCGCGCATGAGCGGGGGCTCAAGGTCATCATCGCCGCCGCTGGAAAGGCCGCGCATCTCGGAGGCGTCGTAGCCGCGCTCACACCGCTGCCGGTGATCGCAGTCCCGATGAAGACGAGCGACCTGGGCGGACTCGACTCGCTGCTCTCGATGGTTCAGATGCCAACCGGCGTGCCGGTGGCGTCCGTGGCGATCAACGGGGCACGTAATGCCGCCATCCTTGCTACCCAGATCCTAGGGACTTCGCTTCCCGAGTACCGTGAGGCAATCGTCGCCTACAAGAGTAGGCTCGCAGAGGGCTAGCGAAAGGACGGCGAGGGCAATGCGCGAACGAGTGACCCGCACTGACGATGAGTGGCGTTCGCTGCTTACTCCCGAGCAGTTCCGAGTGCTCAGGAGAGCCGGCACCGAGCCCGCGTTCTCCGGAGCACTGACAGACACCTTCGCACCCGGGGTCTATCGCTGCGCCGGCTGCGGCTCGCTGTTGTTCTCGGCGGAGACGAAGTTCCACTCCGGTTGCGGGTGGCCGAGCTTCTACGCACCCGTTGCCGAAGACGCACTCACCGAGCACGAGGACCTGTCCTTCGGCCGCACGCGCACCGAGGTGCGCTGCGCGGTGTGCGATGGGCATCTGGGCCACGTGTTCGAGGACGGTCCCCCGCCGACGGGACTCCGCTACTGCATCAACTCGGTAGCGCTTACTTTCGAGCCAGATGTGGACACTCGGTGACGTCACCGCTGTTCGGCACGCCAGTTGCATATCATCTCGCATCAGTCTTGCGATGATCGAGGGCAGCTTGATCGGATCTGTTCACCATAAGAAAGCGCTGATCGCGGTCGCGATCGTAATAACGACGCTCGCGATCGTCATCCCTGCAGCTCGCATGGTGAACTGCGAGATGTCGATGGGTGGCGCGATGCCCTTCGGCCGCTCGGTTCTCCCGGGCTTCTTCTCGACCTGCGGCGGCACGCTCGTGGTGAGCAGCGCTCCCAATGCCGTCATGCCGGCCGGGGCGGACGCCTTCACGCTGGCGCTCGTCGCGAGTGCCTTGGCGATGCTGGTTCTGTATCAGCCTCCTCTCGTGGGCCGTACTGTGCGCGTTCGCGCTACCGAGCCACCGCCTCCGCCTGAAGACCCCTTGGGAGAACGCTTCAGGGTCTAGTCCCTCCTCGTGACCGCCGGATCTGCTGGCAACGGCAGAAAGCGGTGGGTTTCTCGCTGCCGTCGCGCCGTGCTGCGCGCCGGCTCCGTGCACACACCTCGAGGAGTCATCTGTGACAACATCTTTCATCATCTACATGTTCACGCTGGGGCTGGGTACCAGCCTGCACTGCGTGTCCATGTGCGGACCGCTGGTCCTCACGGTCGCCGCTCGGGACACCAAGGACGAATCGCTTTCCAAGAAGCTTACGCCCAACCTCGTCTACCAGGGCGCGAAGCTCGTCAGCTACATGCTTGTGGGCCTGCTTCTGGGCACGATCGGCTCGGCGCTGAACCTGGACTCGATCCGCCCCTATGTGATGTTCATCGCCGGCGCTTTCATGATCGTGCTGGGTCTGGGGATGACGGGCAAGGTTCCGTGGGCCGCCAAGCTCACGCCGCGCCCGCCCCAATGGCTCATGAATGTCGTGAAGAAGCTTCGAAAGAGGGCGTCGGCCGAGGCAGCTGCCAGCGAGGACACGCTCACGACCCCGCTCTTCTTCGGCCTGATCACGGGCCTGTTCCCGTGCGGGCCGCTCATAGCCGCGCAGATCATGGCCGCCGCCAGCGGCAGCGCGCTTGCCGGTGGGCTCGGCATGGCCGCCTTCGCGCTTGGCACGGCGCCGCTCATGATCGCGTTCGGCACCGCAGGCTCGCTCATTCCTGCCGCCTGGAAGCAGCGCGCGATGGTAGTGCTGGCCGTCGGCGTGATGGTCTTCGGCCTCGTCTTCATCAACCGAGGGCTCATGCTCACGGGTGCTCCGGTGAACTTCGACACGCTCAAGAACGCGGTGGTAGGCACGCAGGCTGCCGAGACGACGGATTACCCCGTGGGGGCCGACGGCGTGGTTGAGGTGCCGCTCGTCATCGAGAACGTGGCTTTCAGCCCCTCGGTCCTCTCGATCCCTGCCGACAAGCCGGTACGACTGGTCGTTGATCGCCGAGAGGCGAACGCCTGCTCAGACCAGCTCGCCATCCCGCAGCTGGGAGTACTGGTGAACCTGGCTCCCAACGCGGTGACGAACGTGGAGCTTCCAGCAGCGCCTACGGGCACGTACACGCTCACCTGCGGGATGGGGATGATGTCCGGTCAGCTCGCCGTTGGAGGCGCGGGCACCTCGGGCGGGTCCATGCTGCCGTGGCTCCTCCTCGCGATGGCCGCCACCGCTGGGGCGGGCTGGTTCGCATGGTCGAGCGGTCGGCGATCGCCTGCGGCCTCGACAGCGAGCGCTCGCAAGTCCGTCTCCTCGAAGCGGGACACCGCCAAGGGCTCCGGGTCGGAGGCGGCCCCAACCCTGTTTGGCTTCAAGCCGACTGAGGTGGTTCTCATCGGCGCAGCTATCGGCCTGGCGATTGTGGCAGGCATCGTGCTTGGTCAAGGACTCTAGGACAAAGGGAGTGCGAACAGCATGAGTGACAAATACACGAAAGCCAGCAATGGCAATGTGATACGGTATGCGTTCGTTGCGGTGCTCGTTGCTGGCGCCTTCTTCGGCGCATACAGCTTCGCCTCCGCGCGGGACGGGCGGGGCGGATCCTACGTCGGCAACCAGGGCGCTTCAGGGCTCACTCCGGCGTTGGGCTCGACCGGCGCGCAGAGCGCGTGTGCCTGTTGCGGCAGCGCCGCGCCGACGCAGGACGGGCTCACCGGCGAGAAGGTCGAGGCGCAAGCTGCGCTCGACCAGGGTGTGCAGCGCATTGAGGTCGACCTCTCTGCGGGCTACTACAACCCCAACCAGATCATCCTGGCAGCCGGGGTTCCTGCCGAGATCACCTTCGGCCAGAGCAACGGCTGCACGGCGCAGGTGGCGAGCCAGGAACTCGGCTTCTTCGAAGACCTCTCGGCAGGTCCGCGCGTGGTGAAGCTGCCAGCGCTCGAGGCAGGGGAGTACCCGTTCTACTGCGGCATGCAGATGGTCTTCGGCAAGATTGTGGTGAGGTGACGAATGGCAGGGTTCGACAAGGGTGTGCTCCTGAGGGTCTCGTTTACTGATGTCGGTCCAACGGACCGCCTGATGATGGAGCGCGTGCTTGCCGAGATGGACGGCGTAACGGACTTCGGGCTGTCCGACGACGGCAGCCTGACCGTGCTCCTGCGTGATGAGATTGGTGAGATCGGGCTCACCAAAGCGTTCACAGTTGCCGGGATGCACCCAGTGCACACCGAATACCTGGGCATGACCGAGTACGATCCGATCGATCAGGGCATCTGGTCCTAGGGGCGTCAGCCCTCGTCGGCGAGGGCGACCTGCTCGGCCACTGAAGATGCGGCGTCTCGAATCGCCTGCAAGACGACCGAGATGCCCGGCGCGTTCCCGCTGCCCCGGCGAGTAGCCGCCCAGATGCGGCGGTTGAGCGGGATGTCCGCAATTCGGCGCACCGCGACGCGGGACGCATCGGCGTGCGCGAGTGTCTGGAGGATGGCGAGAGAAGGGCCGAGCGCCACGCCGAGCCCCTCCTCGACGGCTCCGGTGATGACGTTGAAGTCCATCGAGTGAAGGTCGGTGCGGGGCTCGAAGCCTGCATGCCGGCCGGCGGTGGTCACGAGGTTGAGCATGGAGGTCGCGTCGCGTCCGACGATCCACCCGTCATCGGCGAGCTCGGCGATGGCAACAGGCGTGTTGCGCAGCGCGAGCGGGTGGTCGATGGGCAGGAGCAGGAAGACCTCCTCGGCGAAGATCTCCTCGCGCTCTACGCCCGGGTCCTCGATCGAGGGGAGCAGGTCCCACTCGTAGAGGAGTGCGACGTCGATGTCGCGCCCCTTGAGGGCGGGCAGCGCTTCCTCAGGCTCGAGGTCGACCATGGACAGCCTCAGGTTGGGATGGGCTGCGCGCAGGTGGGCGAGGGCCGGCACCAGAATCGAGCGTGCCGCGGTGGGGAAGGCTGAGATGCGCACCCGGCCCGCGATTCCGACTGCCGCTGCCGCGAGGTCCGCTTCTGCCCGCTCGATCTCGGCAAGGATGCGTTCGGTGTTCGCCACGAGCCTTCGGCCCGCCTCCGTGAGCCGAACGCCGCGGCCTTCGCGTTCCAGGAGGGCGACTCCGGCTTCGCGCTCGAGTACCGACATCTGCTGCGAGACCGCAGACGGGGACATGAAAAGCGCCTCGGCGGCGGCGGCGATGGTTCCGCGCCCCGCGACTTCGCGGAGCATCTTCAGGCGAGTGACATTAAGCATGAAGCACATCTTACTGTATACGTAAGAAATAGACAATGTATCTTTTGAGTCGGATGCCCGATGATACTGATGAACCCGGAAGATGAATCCGGAGATACGATCGAGAATTGCCGAAGGAGGCCAGCCATGTTTGACAGCTTCAGCTCAGCACCGGTGTACCCCGGTCGTGTGGCGCTGGCTCTCGGCGGGGTTGTCATGCTCGCCGCATTGCTCCAGGCCCTGATCTAGTCCCCCTTGCGTCCGTCGCCCGGCCTCGGCCCGGCGGCGGCGCTCCCTACCAGCAGCGCCCCGCGGTCATCCCACTGCGGGGCGTTATGCTTTCCAGGCTCCTTCTTATGCATTCAGACGTCGCGCGAGCTCACAGCGGGTGGCCTATCGCACATAGGTTTCGCGGCCGTCTTTCGCGCGAGGGCGCGGAACGGTACCCTTCTGGGGAGGAGGCTTAGGGAGGCTCATGGACGAGTACGGTCGACAGACCGGTATGCCCCGGGCGGCACTGCCGCGCGATTCCGCGCATTCGGAGTCGATCGTGTGGGGCGTGGGATACGCGCTCGCAGGGCTGTTCGCGGTCGGCCAGATCGTGACCGTGCTTGCTGCGGCGCCCGCAGCCATCGCGCTGGGAGCCGAGCAGGCGGGTGCCCGCGCCGGCTTCATCGGGCTGCTTGCGGCACTCGGCCCGACTGGGCTGCTGCTCATGCTTGCCGCCATCGACGTGGCGGTGTTCGCGCTCCTCGTCTACCTGGCCCGTCGGCACTGGGTCGGGTTCATCTTCCTTGCACCCGTGCTGTACCTTGGAATCGGCACAGTCCTGCTGTGGCCGATGTTCCTGCAGCTGATCACGTGGGCGGCCGAGCGCGGCTGATGCCGCCGCCCGCGCGCCCGGGGCGTATCTTCTACTGCCGATCGGAGATGGTTGATGCTCTCGCTAGCGCTTCCCAAGGGCTCCCTCGAGGAGCAGACACTCTTGCTGTTCGAACAGGCAGATCTGCCCGTCAAGCGAGCTAGTCGCACCTACAGCCCCTCCTGCAGCGACCCACGGATTGACCGTGTGAAGATCCTGCGTCCGCAGGAGATCCCGGTCTTCGTGCAGGAGGGCTACTTCGACCTCGGCATCTCGGGACATGACTGGGTGCGCGAGAGTGGGGCCGATGTCATAGAGGTGGCCGAGCTTCCGTACGCGAAGACCGGAACGGGGCGTGTCGAGATGGTGCTTGCTGTCCCCGAAGCGTCCCCGGTGACTTCCGCGCGAGACCTTGTGCCCGGTAGCCGCATCACGACCGAGTTCCCCAGAACCACCAAGGAGTTCTTCGACAGCCTGGGTATCGATGTCGAGGTGCACTTCAGCTACGGCGCCACGGAGGCGAAGGTGCCTGAGATGATGGATGCGCTCGTCGATCTCACGGAGACCGGGACGACGCTCAGACTCAACGGGCTGAAGATCGTCGACACCATCCTCACCTCGACGACGCGCCTCGTCGCTAATCGCGAGTCCTGGGCCGACCCGGTCAAGCGCCGCGAGATCGAGGAGATCCGTACGCTCTTGCTCGGCGTCATTGAGGCGCGCGGGCGCGTGCTCTTGTCGCTGAACGTTCCTGCCGAGCGGCTGGAGGCAGTCATCGCCGAGCTTCCGGCGATGAAGCGTCCGACCGTGAGCCAGCTGTACGGATCCACCGATTACGAGATCACCACTGTGGCCGACAAGTGTTCGGTCAACGTGCTGATACCCCGCCTGAAAGCCGCAGGCGCGGAGGACATCCTGGAGCTGCCTATCAGCAAGATCGTTCGGTAGGCAGAGTCAGCCCAGGCGAAAGGGAACTTCCATGCCGCAAACGGGTTGGTGCCGCGAGTGCGGCGAATGGGTGTGGGTCGACGAGAGCGGCGCGTGTCCGAATGGGCATGGGCCGGACTGCGTCGAGCAGATGCACCCACCCGATGACAATCCAATCCCCGAACCAGTGTCCCTCGAGCGCCCGTTCGGTGTCGGCCAGATGCCGGCCGAGCTGCATCGCTTCAACTGGGGCGCCTTCTTCCTGCCGCAGTTCTGGGGCTTGGCATACAGCTCGTGGCCGGTCATGCTCGTGTGGCTCGGCGTGCTGGTGAGCCAACTCCTGATCGCGACGGTGTTCGACACCGGCAGCACTCTGGCCTCGACCACGGCCGTGATCAGCGCCAGCGTGATCTCCGAGATGCTCGGCGGTGCTGCTCGGCTGTGGGCTGGGCTGAACGCCACGGCGCTCGTATGGAAGCGGGAAGCGTTTCGTCTTGAGATGGTGCCGGGCATGGCGCCGCGTTTCTCGGTTGAGCGATTTGAGTCGCGCCAACGGGTATGGGCAATCGTGGGGGCCGTCTTGATCGGCGTGCTCGCCGTGGCAAGCGTTCCGGTCACCGCCGTTGTGTGGGCTGACTACGGCCTGACCCTCGTGGGACCCGCGATGTCGCTCGTCTGGCTCGGCGCCGAGATCCTGCTCGGGTTCTGGCTTAACGCCCGAATGCGTGCCGAGCAGTGGCCGCCTCTCGAGAACGTCGCCGACTGACAGACCAGGAGCGACCGGGCTTTGCAGGCTCGACGCCGGCGCACGCCTGAACGTGATGAAAGGGGTCGTGATGGAGCTCTCCATGGACTCGACTATCGAACTTGCACCCGGTGTGCTGATGCCGCGCCTGGGTCTCGGAACCTACAAGTCGCGTGACGGTGAAGAGGTGGCCGGCGCGGTCCGTGAGGCTCTCGCCATCGGGTACCGTTCCATCGACACTGCGTCGCTGTACGGCAACGAGAAAGGTATCGCGCTCGGCATACAGCAGAGCGGTGTTCCACGCGAAGACGTCTTCATCACCACGAAGGTCTGGAACGACCAGCAGGGCTTCGGCAACACCATCGCGGCGCTGGAGGGATCTCTCTCCCGACTGCAGACCGAGTACGTCGATCTGTACCTGGTCCACTGGCCGCGGACGGACCTCATGGCCGAGACCTGGCGCGCGATGGAGCGACTGTTGGTCCAGGGCAAGACGCGCGCGATAGGCGTGTGCAACCACCTTCCGCACCACTTGGAGGCGCTGCGCAAGACCGCCGAAGTACTCCCGGTGCTGGATCAGGTCGAGTTCCATCCGTGGCTTCAGCAGCCTTCTCTTCAGGCATATCTGGTCGAGCACGACATCGTGCTCGAGGCATGGGCGCCGCTCATGAAGGGGCGCGTCGCCGAGTCGTCGGAGCTGGTCTCAGTGGCCGAGAAGCACGGAGTCACTCCCGCCCAAGCGGCGATCAGGTGGATTCTGCAGCTCGGATACGTGGCGATACCGAAGTCGGTGCACGTCGAGAGGATCGCCGAGAACGCGGATGTGTTCGGGTTCGCTCTCGACGACGAGGACATGGCGCTCATCGCCACCGCTGACCGCGGACACCGCTTCGGCCCCGATCCGGACAACTACGCCTGAGAAGACTAACCGGGAGCGGCGTCTGAGTCGTCCCCAGTACGAACGAAAGGCCGGCCTCCTGGGGAGACCGGCCTTCCTGTTGGTTCAGGACCTGTTGAGCCCGTACAGCTAAGAGGCCTAGTAGTTCTCGGCCTGAAGTTCGAAGTACGCCTGGGCGTGACGGCATGCCGGGCAGAGCTCCGGCGCCTCGGGACCCTCGTGGATGTAGCCGCAGTTGCGACACTTCCAGCGAAGGAGCGTCTCGCGCGCGAAGACGCGGCGGTTCTCGACGTTCTCGAGCAGCTTGCGGTAGCGGCGCTCGTGCCACTTCTCGACCGAGGCGATCTTACGGAAGGACTCGGCGACCTCCGGGAAGCCCTCGGACTCGGCGACGTCGGCGAAGTCCGGGTAGAGGGTGCCCCACTCCTCGAGCTCGCCCTCGGCGGCAGCCAGCAGGTTCTCGGCGGTGGTACCGATCCTGCCTGCGGGGTACTCGGCGGTGATCTCGACCATGCCACCCTCGAGGTACTTGAAGAAGACCTTCGCGTGCTCTTTCTCGTTGTCGGAGGTCTCGGTGAAGAGTGCTGCGATCTGCTCGTAGCCCTCGCGCTTGGCGACGCTTGCGAAGTAGTTGTAGCGGGTGCGCGCCTGACTCTCGCCAGCGAACGACTTCAGCAGGTTCTTCTCGGTCTGCGTGCCTTTGATGCTTGCCATATCGGCTCCTTTCATCCGTCGGTGTCGTGCTCGACCTCTACGGTACCGCAACCGGCAGAAATATGGGCGCCGGAAACGTACATTATCGAGCAAGGAATCTTATCGGTAATAGTTACCCGTTTGTCGACGGTGGTACGCTGGCGTTTTGAATCTTAGCGTGAGAGGAAGGGCAACCCTCAGATGATGACCGTGATGCTATCCGTGGCGACTGCTACGTTTTATGGCGTCGCGGACTTCATCGGTGGCTTGGCGAGCCGCCGAGTGTCTGCGATCAAGGTCACCGCGGTCTCGCATGCGGTGGGCGCCACGCTGTTCACTCTGGCGGTCTTGGTGGTGAGTGCGCCGTTCTCGACTCAAGCTTTAGTTGCGGGCGCAATCAGCGGTATTGGCAGTGGCATCGGTGTGGCCGCGCTGTATGCGGGACTCGCGCGCGGACGCATGAGCGTGATCGCGCCGCTCACGGCTGCGCTGTCGGGCTCTCTGCCTGCGATCTACGACGTCTCGAGGGGCGCGACGCTCTCGGCGACCTCGGTCGCGGGGCTCGGGCTCGCGCTCGTGGCGATCGTGGTGGTGAGCGTCACGGCGAAGGCGGAAGGCGAGGACGGGAATGCTGCCGAGGAGGTGGGTACGGAGCCAGTGGGCGATAGCGACGCTAGTGATGACACCCCCGGCGTGGACGACGACACACGTGCGGACCGGGGTCTGCCAGCTGCGGCGATCGGGCTCGCGCTCGTGTCCGGCGTCGCGTTCTCGGTCTCGTTCATCGGTCTCTCGCTCGCTCCTGCCGATAGCGGTTTCTGGCCGCTTTTCGCTGCAAGGATCGTCTCGGTCTCGCTCTTCTGGACGGTGATCTTCGCTCGGGGCCAGACGCTTGGGCTGGAGCGCAGTGCTGCGGTCCCAGCCTTGAGTGCGGGGCTGCTCGATGCGGCGGCAAACGTGACGATGCTCTGGTCGATCAGGCTGGGGCCGCTCTCGGTCGCCGCAGTGATCGGGGCGCTGTATCCGGTAGCGACGGTGTTGCTAGCGCGGGTTGTTCTGGGCGAGCGACTGCGCGGGATCCAGCTGGCTGCGGTGGGTGTCGCGCTCGTTTCCGTGGTGCTTGCGGCGATGGGGTAATAAAGGCAGGTAGGATATGGCTTGCGCTGAAAAACCGTGAGTGGGTTTTGCCACCCTCTCTGGTCACGGTGATCCCTCGAGCATCCAGCGCCATGCGGGCTCAACGCGAATCGTACCGACGTCGGTCTCGATGGTCTCGCGCTCGTAGCGGGTGACGATGGTGGACTCTCGCACGCTGAGTTCGCTCATCGCGGCCACGGCTCCGCGCACCTCGCGTTCGCGCGTGGAATCGTCTGTGAGCGAGACGCTGGCTTGCACTATTCTGGGCGGCATACCGTCGGTATCAACTACGAAGTCAGCTCCTCCTGAGTGACTTGTGAAGTAGCTCACCACATCGGTGTGAAGCCGTCCGTATCGGCGGCGAAGCTCGAGGTACACGGCGTTTTCGAGCCGAGGTCCGACGTCTTCCACCGAAGGATGGGCAACCGAGATCGCGAGTCCGGGGTCGACCGCATACACCTTGCGGGGATTTACTGTGCGCGCTTTGTGCGATGCCCGACGGATACTCACCGTGTGGATCAGCCGAGCATCTATAAGATGCTCGAGATACGCATGCAGTGTATCTTTGCCGACTGCGATCCCCTGCCCGCGCATGGTCTTGAGGATGCTGTTGATGCTGAACTCGCGAGAAAAATCGCTCAGGAGGCGATTGGTCAGCTGCCTCAGCGCAACAAGGTTGGCGACGTCGTGGCGCTCGACCACATCGCGGAAGATGACGAGCTCCACGTAATCCTGAAGCATGCGCACGCGGTCCACATCCGGCAGGCTTTGCACGCCGGGGAAGCCGCCCACCCGCACGTAGCGGTCGAATGCGGCTTCCATCTCTGAACGCTTGGCGGCGCCCAGGGGCTTCTCGGCAGGCTGTATCCCTTGGTGCCGCAGGTATTCGGCAAAGCTGAACGGAAGGACTTCGACGGCCGTGCTTCTTCCGCGAAGGCCCGTTGCGATCTCGGTGCTGAGCAGCTTGGCCGACGAGCCGGTGACGAAGACCCTGACGTTCTCGGTATTGAGAACCCGGAGCACGAACTGCTCCCAACCCGGTACGACCTGGATCTCATCGAAGAACAGGTACGCCGTCTGCGTGTGTCGCTTTGGCCCAGTGCGAAAGAGGTATTCGAGCGCTTCGTCGAGCGTGTTGGTGGTCGGCCCTCCGAGGCGATCGTCCTCGAGGTTGAGGAAGAGCATCGAGCTTCGCGGGATGCCGGCGGCCAGCAGCTCCGCCATCTGCTGGAAGAGCAGGTAACTCTTCCCCACTCTCCTCATGCCTACGAGCGCAGTGGCGACGCCTTCGATGCTGGGTACGCGGATATCGCGCGGAGTCAGTGGCGGCAGCGGCTGGGCCGACTGCTCTTCGAGCACACGTTGCAGGGCTGCGTCCATGGTTTGCCTCGGTTCAGTATCCATATGTATAAGGACAAAAATATTACTTTTTGTCCTTATACACAAGGATATATGTGTGCAACTAGATGTCCCACTAGCTCTATCAGAATGGGATTACCGTGGGCGTACCGATTCCCAACCGGAAACCAGCGCCTCCGCGTCGGGTTTCGCGACCCGAAGGGCGGCGTGTTAGTTGACCGCGATGGTCGGTGACGGGATCAGCGACACGGGAGCGGCGCGGTATCAAGAGTAAGTTCGCGCTGCCGGGATACTTTCGGACCCATGGTGGCGTGGCGAAACACGCTCGCTCCACAACAAATACTAAAAATCAACCCAGAAAGTGTATACCTCTGGAAAGATAATACAAGACTGGTAATAACAAAATATAAGGAGCCTACTTTTATTTGAGGGAACAACATCTCAAATAAAGGGGGCGGCAAAAACCGGTGGAGAGGCGTGGGACATCACCTATCTCTACGACAGTGCGGGGCGCCCCTATGCCGGCGTCTATAACGAATCCGGCACAAAGACCCCCTTCCTGATCGTCACGAGTGACCGCGGGGATGTGGTCGCGCTCCTTTCGACCGCGGGCACCGCGTTTGCCTCATACCGCTATGACGCATGGGGCAATCCCACTGCAATGACCACCCAGGCGGCGGGATCGATCACCGCAGCGCTCGCCGCATCGATCGCCTCCCGTCAGGTGCTCAGGTATGCCGGATACGTCTGGGATGCCGAGTCCAAGACCTACTACTGCTCGGCGAGGCAGTACGACCCGGCCACCATGCAGTTCCTCTCGAAGGACCCAGCCAAGGCCGACGGCGAGGAGAGCGCGTACCAGTACTGCGCAGGGGATCCGGTGGGGAAGGTAGATCCGAGCGGACTCAACTCGGCAGTTATCGCACTAGGCGGAACGGGACTCGCGATACCGGGAATCGGGTGGGTCGGCGCAGCTCTAATCGTTGGAGCAATCGGCCTCTATGCGGTGGCCGTGCATGGCATTCCCTGGATAAAGAAAAAGTACTCTGGCTGGTACTGGTCACGATGGCACGGTGCCGGGGCGGGTGATTCGGTTAGAGTGGACAACAGGGGAACGCCAGATGAACATGCCCACTGGAAAGGGCGTAGTGGCTCCGGGTCAAGGTGGAAGAATCCAAAGAATCGGCCAAACAAAGATAAAGGGAATTCCAATCCTCCTCCCCGCGTGAAGAAATGGCTTAAGAAAAAAGGATGGAATCTGTGATGATGAAGCCCGAAATGCGAATGTTTCTTAGAGGCGCCTTACTCTTGGTGGAAATATGATGAATAGTTGGGTTTTGGATTCGTGTGCAAAGATTGAGTTCAACATCGATAAATCCGGTCTGCATATTGTCGCAAACCGAGCAGGGTGGACGGAGTTGTCAAAGTGGTGTGCTCACATGGCCAGCCAAGAAGAAGAATCTAGGGCGCAAGCTGCACACAGTGGATTCGAACTCGATCCGGATTTTGCAGACGATTCAGCAATTTACGAAGAAAGAGTTCTAACTTCATTTTGGGCACTACCCTATGAAGTTGATGAGGATTCTGGCAGCGTATTCTTTCATGTTAGTAACACTATTGGTCCTGCCTATTGGGAGGATACGGGCGTAAAGAGCGGAAACAGTCCATTTACGCAGCTCTGGGAGAGCCGTATTTTTATGCTGCTCGAGTACTTCGGCTTCGTCGACCGTGACATTTCCAGTCTCCATCCGACGGAGGGCGTAATTGTCTCAAGGGATGAAAAGACCGCATGGCTGCGTCCGGGTCCGGCGATTACGGAAAAACTGGACAAACTCTCGGCGGAGGTACTCTCTACCCACTTTATCGAGCTCGATCTCGATGGTGAGACAATCGAAGGGGTAAGCTGGGCGTCGCCCTGGGAGTATTCACAATGGGCAGCAACTCAGAAGCCGATTAAACCTTGATTTCACGAACACCTGCGGTGTGGCGTAAAAGCTTCAGCTCCTATTCTGGTGCTGGACTGTATTGGTAAGTATGGCCTGACAGGCGCCACGTCCGAAACGTGCAGTACGCATCGCCTAGCTGCTTGGATATCTTCCAAGCAGCAACCTGCACGCACCGAGCGCCGCATGAGGAGGACGCCGCTTGCTCTCGCTCGCAACCAGGCTCGTCACCGTCGTCGGGGGAGCCGATACCGATATCGTGGGCCGTTCCGACGCACCGCTCGTGGCCGAGGACTCGAACCCGGGCGTGGTGGGATTCTCCGCTGGCGGGGTGGGGCGCAACATCGCCGAGAACCTCGCCCGCATCGGCGCGCGTACCACGCTGCTGACCGCGTTCGGCTCCGACTTCTACGGGCGCGAGCTCGAGCGTGCCTGCCGGGCGGCGCGGATCGACACGACACCATCGCTCATCTGCCGCGACCTGCCCGGCTCGATCTACCTAGCGCTCCTCGACGACACGGGCGACATGGCGCTTGCTCTCTCCGACATGCGCGCGCTCGAACGCATCACGCCGCGCCTCCTGCAAGCCCGCCGGACGACGCTCACCGAGGCAAACCTGCTCGTAGCGGACACGAACCTCTCGGACGAGTCGCTCGCATGGATCGCGACCCAGACAGCCGTGCCGCTCCTGATCGATCTGGTCTCGACGACGAAGGCCCCGCGCGCCCAGGCGGTTCTGGGACGCTCTGCGGTAACGATCCGCGGCAACGCCATCGAGGCTGCCGCGCTCGTGGAGTGGGACGCGCCGGCAGACCGCGCCGAGGTCGTCGCTGTTTCCGAGCAGGTGCGCGCGGCAGGCGCCGAGACCGCGATCATCACTGACGGTGCTGAGGGCGCCTACATCAGCTCGGCCGAGTGGTCCGGCTGGATTGCGGCGCCCGAGGTCGAGATCGCCAACGCGACCGGAGCGGGTGACGCGTTCACCGCCGGGGTCGCGGCAGGGTTTCTCGGCGAGCGGAGCGTGAAAGAGAGTGCCGAGCTGGGCGCTCGGCTGGCTGCAATTGCGCTTACAAGTATATCTACAGTGAGTGAGCATGTGAGTCCGACGGTGCTTAAGGAGGTGGCTCGCTGATGCGAGGCGTACGAGACGTCATCCGCATGTCCGACGAGGTGGCTGCGGCGCTTGAGGCCGGCAGGCCGGTCGTCGCGCTCGAGTCGACCATCATCAGCCACGGGTTCCCGTACCCGGCCAACGTCGAGTGCGCGCTCGAGTGCGAGCGCATCGTGCGGGAAGGCGGCGCGGTGCCGGCGACGATCGCGGTGCTCGGCGGGGTGCCCACGATCGGGCTCACCACCCAAGAGATCGAGTACCTCGCACGCTCCGGTCCCGAGCGCATCTCGAAGGCGTCGCGCCGGGACCTCGGCGTGCTGGTAGCACGCGGTGGAGATGGGGCGACCACGGTGGCGGGCACGATGCTCGTCGCCTCGCTTGCGGGCGTGCGTGTGCTCGCGACCGGTGGCATCGGCGGCGTCCACCGTGGTGCGCAGCAGACATTCGACGTGTCCGCGGACCTCTTGGAGCTTGCTCGCACGGACGTGTGCGTGGTGTGTTCGGGCGCGAAATCGATTCTCGACCTCGGGCTCACGCTCGAGGTCCTCGAGACCCACGGCGTGCCGGTGCTCGGCTACGGGACCGATGAGTTTCCGTCCTTCTACACGCGCTCGAGCGGCCACGGCGTCGATGCGCGCCTCGACTCGGCTGCCGAGGTCGCCGAGGTGCTGCGCGCACGCGAGACACTCGGGCTTGAGGGCGGCATGGTCGTGGTGAACCCCATACCTGCCGCTTATGAGATCGACCCAGCGACGCTCGATGCATGGACGCAGGCCGCACTCGCAGCGGCTGCCGAGGCTGGCGTTCACGGCAAAGACGTGACACCCTTCCTCTTGGCCTATCTGCACGATGTCTCGGCCGGAGCGACCGAAGAGGCGAACAAGCAGCTCGTCTGGTCGAACTCGGCGGTGGCCACAGAGATCGCGGTGAGCCTGGCCCAGGGCTAGGATCGGGCGGGCCATACACGCGATGGCGTGATTCGTGCTAGCTTTTCTCGGCGCGCTGATTAGAGGCGCAGGGTCTCGGCGGGTCGTTCACTGCTCGCGGGAGGCGCATCAAGTCGATTCCGGAGTAGGGAGCACAATCACGTGACCCGTGTCACTGACGTACGCAATATCGCCATCATCGCCCATGTTGACCATGGCAAGACCACGCTGGTCGACCAGCTGCTGCGCTCGACCCACGTCTTCCGAGACAACCAGCAGGTCGCCGAGCGCGTTTTGGACTCCAACGATCAGGAACGCGAGCGCGGGATCACCATCCTAGCCAAGAACATCTCCATCCGCTATCGGGACGTGAAGATCAACGTCATCGACACGCCGGGGCACGCCGACTTCGGCGGTGAGGTGGAGCGGGTACTCAAGATGGCCGACGGATGCCTGCTCATCGTGGACGCGTTCGAAGGCACGATGCCCCAGACGCGGTTCGTGCTGCGGCATGCACTTGAGCGCGGGCTTAAGCCTCTCGTCGTGGTCAACAAGATCGACCGCGACGGCGCCCGGCCGGCCGAGGTCGTCGACGAGGTGTTCGACCTCATGGTGGACCTCGGCGCCAATGATGAGCAGCTTGACTTCCCGGTCGTCTACACCTCGGCAGTCAACGGCTACGCCCGCAACGAGCCCGACGACGACGGGGCCGACATGCTGCCGCTGCTCGACGCGATCATCGAGCACATCCCCGCTCCTGACGTGGACGTAGCCGGCCCCGTGGCGATGCAGATCTGCACGATCGATCACTCCAACTTTGTCGGCCGTATCGGCATCGGCCGCATCTTCTCTGGCACTCTGAACTCGGGCGAGCGCGTGCTCGTCATCAAGAACGACGGCTCTCGCTACGAAGCCAGCGTGAAGCAGCTCTACACCTTCGAGGCGCTCGGCCGGGCGGAGGCGCAGAGCGCGCACGCCGGCGACATCGTGGCCGTTGTGGGCATCGAGGACGCCGACATCGGCGACATGATCACCTGCCGAGTCAACCCGGTCTCCTTCGCGCCCATCCACGTCGAGGAGCCGACCATGTCGGTCGTCTTCGAGCCGTCCACGAGCCCGCTCGTTGGCCGGGAGGGGACGATCGTCGGCGGTCGCCAGCTCAAGGAGCGCCTCGCACGCGAGGCTGAGTCCAACATCTCGATGCGCATCTCGGAGACCGAGGACCGCATCGGCATGGAGGTCGCCGGACGCGGCGTTCTGCACCTCTCGGTACTCATGGAGACGATGCGTCGCGAGGGTTACGAGTTCCAGGTGAGCCGGCCGCGCGTGATCGTGAAGACCGACGAACAGGGCCGCAAGCTCGAGCCGATCGAGCAGGCCGTCGTCGACTCGCCGAGCGAGTACGCCGGCAAGGTCATCGAGATCTTCGGCTCCTCCGGCGGCGAGATGGTGGACATGGTGCAGCGTGACGAGCACGTCCACCTGGAGTTCCGCATCCCGTCGCGCGGCATCATGGGCCTGCGTACCCGCATTCTCAACGCGACGCGCGGAGAGGCCACGCTCTTCCACCGATTCCTCGAGTACGGACCGCACCACGGTGAGCTCGGCGGGCGGCAGAACGGCTCGCTCATCGCGATGTCGACCGAGAAGTCCGTGGCCTACGCGCTCGACACCCTTCAGCAGAGAGGGAAGCTCTTCGTCGGTCCCGGCGAGATGTGCTACGGCGGCATGATCGTCGGAGAGCACGCGAAGAGCGGCGACCTCGTCGTCAACGTCGCGAAGTCGAAGCAGCTCACCAACATGCGCGCCTCATCCGCCGACAAGGGCATCATCCTCGCGCCGCCGATCAAGTTCACCCTTGAGGAGGCGCTTGAGTACATCGAGGTCGATGAGCTCGTCGAGGTGACACCGGCATCTATACGTCTGCGCAAGCGGATCCTCGACGAGAAGGAACGGAAGCGCTCAGGACGTAGCTAAGACGCGCCGCGCAGCGTTTCTCGGCATGCAGTTCGCTTGCTGGTTGGTCACGGCGAACGCCGAGGACGCCATGGGGGCGTACCGATGATCGAGGGAGGTGATCCAGCGTTGAGTAGTCATAGCATCGCTGCGGTCCGGTCCACCACGATCATGCTGGGGGTCTCGACCACCTAGAGCGGCGGCGCTTCTGCGGGCCTTCTGCCCGCGTTGCGTGCGTCTGCACGACACTGAAACAGCAGCGTCGCTGTTCGGCAGCGATGAGAGAAGGCCACCTTCGGGTGGCCTTCTTGCTTCTGGGGGGAATTGCGAGGAGTGGGAGAGTGCTTGCACTTCATCCTTCATGATATATTACATCAACAATATTGATTATGGGGGGTAAGGTCGCAGTTGCCTCTTCGATGGGGCGTGAGTCGGAGGGGGGTGCGGATGGGTCACGGCGTCTGATTCCTACGGAGGCCGTCACACGGACGGCCCATTCTGTCACTGAAGGAAGGAGAAGGCCTATGCCTGATACCAGGCAGATTCTCGAGACGCAACGTCTTGAGGACGCTCTCCAGGCTCGCGGTGTGAGCCGCCGGGACTTCCTCAAGTTCTGCGGGTCGATCGCGGCCATGCTGGGCCTCGAGGCCAGCGCCGTGCCGCAGATTGCGGCGGCGCTCACGCGTGCTGGGCAACTCAAGCCCGCCGTTTGGCTTGAGGCCGGCTCGTGCAGTGGGTGCACCGAGTCTGTCGCGCAGGCGGACAATCCCAGCATCGTCGAGATCGTTCTCGACCTGATCTCGCTCAACTACACCGAGACGATCATGGCTGGCGCGGGCCACTCGGCAGAGAAGGCGCTGCATGACACGGTCGAAGCCGGCGGCTATATCCTCATCTACGAGGGCTCGGTCATGGAGGGCTGGGACGGCAACGCGCTCGTCATCGCCGGCCGCAAGGGGACCGAAGAACTCCTTGAGACTGCAGAAAAGGCAGAGGCCGTCATAGCTGTAGGCTCCTGTGCGGTCGACGGTGGATGGGTCGCGGCACACCCGAACCCCGCCGAGGCGACGGGCGTGCAGTCGTTCCTGACCAAGAACGGGGTCAAGACTCCCGTCATCAACCTGCCGACCTGCCCGGTCAACCCCGAGTGGGTCGTGGCTGTGGTGGTCGACTACCTGATGCTCGAGCGGGTGCCCGAGCTAGATGACTTCGGCCGGCCGAAGCTGATCTTCGGCCAGACGATCCACGACAACTGCCCTCGTCGCGGGCACTTCGAGAACGGCGAGTTCGTCTACGAGTTCGGCAGCGAGGAAGAGGCCAAAGGCTATTGTCTCTACGCCGTCGGCTGCAAGGGCCCGCAGACCTACACCAACTGCCCGGTGGTTCGTTGGAACCGCCGCGCCAGCTGGTGTGTTGAGGCAGGTGCCCCCTGCATCGGATGCGGCGGCTTCAACTGGGTCGACCAGAACGCCCCGTTCCTGAACCGCTTCCGCAAGGTTGACATCGGTGGATCGAACATGAATCCGGGTGTCATCGCACCGATCGCCGCCGGCGTCGTTGCCGGAGCGCTCGCAGTCCACGGCCTCGGCATGAAGGCCGCCGGCCGCGTCGGCTCGGGTGCCCCCACCGAAGAGATGAAAGACCACGACCGCAAACGTGCCGGGAAGGGAGGGGGCAACTGATGGCCAGAGCCGTTATCGATCCTGTTACACGAATCGAGGGTCACCTTAGAATCGAGTGTGAAGTCGAGAACGACGTTGTCGTCGACGCTTGGGCGTCGGGGACTCTGTTCCGAGGGATGGAGCCGATCCTGAAGAATCGGACCCCCACCGACGCCTTCTTCATCACTCAGCGCATCTGTGGTGTCTGCCCGGTGTCCCATGGCCACACGTCCTCGATGGCGACCGAGGCCGCGCTCGGCGTGGATATCCCGGAAGGCGCGCGTCTCGTGCGCAACCTGATCGAGGGCGCCCAGTTCCTGCACAGCCACATCCTCTGGTTCTACAACCTTGCCGGGCTCGACTGGGTTAACCCCGTCAACGCCCTGAAGGCCGACGTGGCTGCAGCGTACGACTTGGCCCAGCAGGCAGGCACGGGCATCAACTCAGACTTCGGCAAGGTCAAGGAGAAGGTCCAGGCGCTGGTCGACGGTGGGCAGCTGTCGATCTTCAGCGGGGGTTGGTTCGACTCGCCCTCCTACAACCTGCCGCCGGAACTCGATCTCATCGCCACGGCGCACTACATCGAGGCCCTTGAGTATCAGGCTGAGGCATCGGCCGTCGCCGGCATCCTCGGCGGCAAGATGCCGCACATCATGACCTCGATCCCTGGGGGCACCACGTGGGTTCCCACCGAGGAGAAGCTCGACGACGTGCTCGCAAGGCTCCAGAGGATCCGCGACTGGGTCGCTGGCACGATGATCCCGGACACGCTCGCTGTCGCACCGTTCTATCTGGACACGCTTGAGTACGGTGCCGGTGTCGGCAAGTTCCTCGCTTGGGGCGTGTTCGACAAGGCCTCCCGCGAGCCGAACGACAGGTACCTGCCGGCCGGTATCATCGCGAACGGTCTGAACGTCGAGGATGTCGACGACAGCAAGATCGCCGAGTACGTCGACAACTCGTTCTATCGAGCGTACGAGGGCGGTCTGCACCCGCTCGAGGGCATCACGGAGCCGGAGTTCCCAGAGGGCGGCTACGACCTCAACGGGAAGTACACCTGGTCCAAGGCGCCGCGCTATGACGGTCAGCCGATGGAGGTCGGCGGCCTCGCCCGCCTGCTCGTGGCCTACCTGCGCGGAGTGCCCCGGGTCAAGGAGCTCATCGACGGCACGCTCGAGAAGCTCGGCGCTGCTGGCAAGCCTGAGGTGCTCCTGTCAACTCTGGGACGAACTGCCGGTCGCAACCTGGAGGCGCTGCTTGTCGCCGAGCTCGCCGTCGAATGGGTCGGCGAGCTGATCGAGATGATCAAGGGCGGCGGCGCGGACCTCTTTACGCCTCTGGAAAAAGACGAAGGCAAGGGGCTCGGCATGTGGGAGGCGCCCCGCGGCGCTCTGCTCCATGCCATCAACGTCAAGGGCGGCCTGATCGAGAAATACCAGTGCATCGTCCCGTCGACATGGAACGTGTCGCCTCGCGTGGATGGTGTCCGTGGTCCCATGGAAGAGGCACTGATCGGAGTGCCGGTCGAAGACCTGGAGAAGCCGCTTCACGCGCTCCGGACCGTGCACAGCTTCGACCCGTGCATCGCTTGTGCGGTTCACGTCATGGAACCGAAGAAGGGCAAGGAGTTCACGGTGTACACGAATCCCGTCGGCCAAAGGCTGGTGAGGTAGATGGCACACAAACTCTACCGCGAAGCGCATCCGCTGCCTTTCGTG
>CAZBLH010000023.1:0-28043 GCA_964492775.1 uncultured Eubacteriales bacterium
CTCGCCGGACATCGCGACCTGCCCCGCGTGCCTAGCCGAACTATTCGAAGAGAGCGATCGCCGGGCAGGCTACCCGTTCATCAACTGCACGAACTGCGGACCGCGCTTCACCATCATCGAGGACGTGCCCTACGACCGGCCGCTCACCACAATGCGCGACTTCGAGATGTGTCCCGAGTGCGCTGCCGAGTACGCTGACCCGTCCAACCGCCGCTTCCACGCGCAGCCGGATGCGTGCTTCGTGTGCGGGCCGCGGCTGCACCTCGAGCCAGGAGATTTCCGCGGTCGCCCGGTGCCCGACGAGTGGCGCCGGGATTTCGAGAGCGACTTGCAGCAGCGAGCCCCTCGGGACCGCGCCGCCGAGCGGGCACGCAGCGACGCGATCCTGGCAGACGTGGCCGAGCGGCTCGCCGCGGACGAGATAGTCGCGATCAAGGGGCTTGGCGGCTTCCATCTCGCGTGCGATGCGACTTCGGAGCAGGCCGTGACCAAGCTCCGGGAGCGCAAGCACCGCTGGGGCAAGCCGCTCGCGGTGATGGTTCCCAACGTGGCGACTGCGCGCGCATACTGCGAAGTCGGGCCCATCGAGGAGACACTCCTTGCCGGAGCCGTTCGGCCGATCGTGCTGCTGGTGAGATCCGAGCAGTGCAGCGCCCCGCCCCTTGCCGCAGGCGTCGCGGACGGCCTCGCCGAAATCGGCGTGATGCTCCCCTACACGCCGCTGCACCACCTGCTCATTCGGCAGTTCCAGGGTCCGCTGGTGATGACGAGCGGGAATATCTCGGACGAGCCCATCGCGACCGGCAATGCCGAGGCGATCGAGCGGCTGTCCGGCATCGCCGATGTGATCCTCATGCATGACCGCGAGATCCACAGCCGCTATGACGACAGCGTCGTACGCGTCGTTGGCGAGATCGTCGAGCCCGTGCGCCGGGCGCGAGGCTACGCGCCGCACCCCCTGCGGCTGCCGTTCTCGTCCGAGATCGACATCCTCGGAGCGGGGCCGGAGCAGAAGAACACGTTCACGCTACTGAGCGGTGAGCACGCGTTCGTCTCGCAGCATATAGGAGACCTCGAGAACGCGGAGACGATGGATGCGTACGTGCAGACGCTCGAGCTCTACGAGCGTCTGTTCCGCATCTCGCCTTCGGTTGTCGCGCACGACCTGCACCCCGAGTACCTCTCGACCAAGTGGGCGCTCGGGCTGGACCTGCCCCGGATCGGGGTTCAGCACCACCATGCGCACATCGCAAGCGTGACGGCCGAGCACGGCATCGACGCGCGTGTGACTGGCATCGCACTGGACGGCACCGGCTACGGAAGCGACGGCCGCATCTGGGGAGGCGAGGTCCTGCATGCCGATTGGACTGGCTTCAGCCGCTTCGCGCACCTGCGCTACGTGCCGATGCCTGGCGGCGCGGCCGCCATCCGCCGGCCAGCGCGCATGGCGCTCGGCACGCTGGCGGCGCTCGGCCTGCTGGAGCACCCTGGCGCCGAGCCGCTGCGCGGCAGGCTCGCCGCCGGCGAGGAGCGAACATTGCTGACAATGGTCGAGCGCTCGGTCAACTCACCGCTGACCTCGTCGATGGGACGCCTGTTCGACACCGTCGCAGCACTCGCCGGTGTGACCGACAATGCGCGCTACGAGGGCGAGGCGGCCATCCTCCTGGAGGCCGCCGCCGATATGGGCGCTGGCGGCTCGTACCAGTTCAAGCTCCTGCCGCCGGCCGACGAAGGCCGGCCGCACATCATCGACCCGACGCCGGTCGTTGCAGGCGTCCTCGACGACGTCGCAGCAGGAGAACCTGCCGGCGCGATTTCTGCGCGCTTCCACCGCGCTGTGGTCGACTGCGTGACCGCCGTCGCGGAGCAGGCGGCCGAGCGTGCAGGCTCAGAGCACGTTGCGCTGGGTGGCGGCGTGTTCATGAACCGACTCGTCCTCGGCGGAGCGGTGGCGGCACTGAACGACGCCGGATTCACGCCGCTCACCCACGTCGAGCTACCCGTCAACGACGCCGCCGTATCGCACGGTCAGGCGGTCATCGCTTGGGCGAACCGTCACAGGCTAGAATAGGCGGGACGCATACGCGAACCCGATCGGCGAAACGCCGTGACAAAGGAGCTGCTCCACATGTGCCTTGCAATTCCCGCACGCATCGTCTCCCTGGAGCCGAACGGCATGGCCGTTGTCGACATCATGGGCGTGACCCGCACCATCTCAATCGATCTGGTCCCGGAGGCTAACGCTGACGACCTGGTGCTGGTGCATGCTGGATTCGCGCTGCAGATCATTGACGAGGAGACGGCCAACGAGACGCTTGAGCTCCTCAAGTCGCTCCCCTTCTTCAGCGAGGCCGAAGAAGAGCTCGTCGGGGAAGGTGCCTGACCGGCCATGGATCTCACTTCGTTCCGAGACCCCGCCATCGCGCGGGGCCTGATCGACGCCATAGCCGCTGCCGATCCCGGTCGGCCGCTCAAGATCATGGAGGTCTGCGGGACCCACACGGTGGCGATCGCCAAGAACGGCCTGCGTTCCATGATGCCCGAGTGGCTGACACTTCTGTCCGGGCCCGGCTGCCCTGTGTGCGTCACGGCTAACCGAGACATCGACACCGCCATCGCCATCGGTCAACTCGACGGAGTCACGCTCACGACCTTCGGCGACATGATGAAGGTGCCGGGAAGCTACTCCTCGCTCAGCGCCGAGAAGGCCGAAAGGCGCGATGTCCGCATCGTCTATTCACCTTTGGATGCCCTCGCGCTCGCCGAGAAGAACCCGTCGCGCGAGGTCGTGTTCGTCGCTGTCGGATTCGAGACCACTGCCCCCCTGATCGCTGCCGCCATCATGCGTGCCACTGACGCGGGCCTTGAGAACTTCAGTGTCTTCTGTGCGCACAAGACGGTGCCCTTGGCGCTCGAAGCTCTCATCAACGACCCCGACGTCCAGGTCGACGCCTTCATCCTGCCTGGACACGTCTCGACGATCATAGGGACCGACCCTTACCAGTTCATTGCCGAGGACTACCACGTGCCCGGAGTCGTGGCCGGCTTCGAACCGGTCGATGTGCTCCAGGCCATCTGGATGCTTGTGGACCAGCTCACGGAAGGCCGAGCGGCCATCGAGATCGCGTACCGCCGCGGCGTCGAGCCCGGAGGCAACGAGCGCGCTCGTTCGCTTGTCGAGCGCGTGTTCGTCCCCGTCGACGCGGAGTGGCGTGGCATCGGCACAATCCCGGGGACCGGGCTTGCGATCGCCGAGGAGTTCTCGGCGTTTGATGCAGTGAAGCGCTTCGCGCCCAAGATACCGGAAAGCCGCGAGATCAAGGGCTGCCAGTGCGGAGACGTGCTCCGCGGCATCGTGCTGCCCTATGAATGCCGCCTCTTCGCCCGCGGCTGCACGCCGGAGCACCCGATCGGACCGTGCATGGTCTCATCGGAAGGAAGCTGCGCCGCGTACTACCGCTACACCGACTACGGAAAGACCGAGGCTGCCGATGCGCTCTGACAGGATCACGCTCGCCCACGGCTCGGGCGGTACCCTCATGCACGAACTCATCGATGAGGTGTTCGTCGCCGGATTCGCCGACTCCGCGCTCGCCCAACTCGACGACGCGGCGGCCCTTCCGTGGCCCTCGGCAAGACTCGCGTTCTCGACGGACACCTACGTCGTCACCCCGCACTTCTTCCCCGGCGGCGACATCGGGCGTCTCGCGGTGTGCGGGACCGTCAACGACATCGCCACGAGCGGCGCCACGCCGCTCTTCCTGTCCGTCGCTTTCGTGCTCGAAGAGGGCATGCGCGTTGCCGACCTGCGACGGATCCTGGAGTCGATGCGCGAGGCGGCCCTCGAAGCGGGCGTACACATCGTCACCGGCGACACCAAGGTCGTCGAGCGCGGGCACGGCGATGGCATCTACATCAACACCGCCGGTGTCGGTGCGCTCGCCGAGGGCATCGACCTGTCAGGTTCGAACGCGCAGCCCGGAGATGTCGTGCTCTTGTCCGGCACGCTCGGCGACCACGGCATCGCGATCATCTCGACCCGCGAGGGCCTGTCGTTCGAGACCGACATCGCCTCCGACGCGGCCCCGCTGGCAGCCATGTGTGCAGCCGTGCTTGCCGCCGCACCGGACACGCGCTGCTTCCGCGACCCCACGCGCGGCGGACTCGCGAGCACGCTGAACGAGATTGCTGTCTCATCGGGCGTCACCATCACCGTCGAGGAGACCTCGGTCCCGGTAAGCCCGCAGGTCAGGGGTGCCTCCGAGATGCTTGGCTACGACGTCTTCCAGGTCGCCAATGAGGGCAAGATGGTGGCGATCGTCCCCGAGGATCAAGCCGAGGCGGCGCTCGCCGCGATGCGCTCGGCACCCTACGGCGAGAACGCCGCCATCATCGGCCGCGTCGCCGAGGGCCCGGCGGGCAAGGTCTACGTGAAGACGGCGTTCGGCGCGACCAGGATCATGGACATGCTCGTGGGAGAGCAGCTGCCGAGGATCTGCTAGCACCTTCTCGGGAGGCTCTCGGAAGGACTAGAATTCGCCCGGCGCGGGAAGCGCCCCCATCACGCCGTGAGACACATCTCGCGGCGAGCGAACAGGAGGGGCCCTGCCTGACGAGCGCGGCTCGGCCATCGAGGCGCGGAACTTATGCTTCGACTACGGCGATACCGAGGCGGTCAGAGACGTCAGCTTCGACGTCGCGCCCGGCGAGATTTTGGGCTTTCTCGGTCCCAATGGAGCCGGCAAGTCGACCACAATCAAGATGCTCACAGGGCAGATCACGCCGAAGTCGGGGACCGCTCGAATCTTGGGTCGCAACGTCACCAAGGACGACCCGGAGATCCAAGCTCAAATCGGAGTCTGCTTCGAAGAGAAGAACCTGTACCTCAACATGTCGGCTCTGGAGAATCTCGACTTCTACGCATCGTTGTTCGGCATCAAGAACCCCGACTCGATGGAAATGCTGCGCAGGGTGGGTCTGGCAGACCGGGCGAAGGACAGGGTCTCGAGCTTCTCGAAGGGCATGCGACAGCGCATGATGATCTCGCGGGCCTTCATCAACCACCCAAAGGTCCTATTCCTCGACGAACCGACCGACGGCTTGGATCCGGTCACCTCAGCCGCCATCCGCAAGACGATCAAGGAAGAAGCCGCGCGCGGTGCTGCGGTTCTACTCACGACCCACGACATGTTCGAGGCCGACGAGCTCTCCGACCGGGTAGCGTTCGTAAACGACGGCGAGATCGTGGCGCTCGACACCACCGAGAATCTCAAGCTCAAGCACGGGAAACGGTCGGTGAAGGTGCGGCTGCGCGATGAAAACGGTGTAGCGCGCGAGGAGAGTACCGACCTCAGCGATCCCGCCAACGCGGCCAGGCTAGCCGAACTGGCCGCCTCTCCGGAGTTGATGACGATCCACACCGAAGAAGCAACGCTTGAGGCGATGTTCATCGAGTTGACGGGCCGAGGGCTGGCCTAGATGAGCGGGCTCGCTTCGCGCGCCGACATCATCCTGGCGCTACTCCGCAAGGAGCTGAAGGCCTACTCTCGCGACACGATCTATGTGCTGCTGACCCTGTTGGTCCTGATCGCGATCCCCGTGGTCTTCCGTCTCATGCCCGGCGAAGTCGACGAGACTCTTACGCTTGCGGTCTCACCGCCAGTGACAACCCTTGTCGAAGAGGGGCGCTCCGGTCTCCTCTCACTAGGCGCGACCGACGAGCTGCTCGCCGGAATCGAAGAGGCAGACCTCGCCGAGGAGCAAGAGGGGCTGTTGCTCGTTGAGTTCGAAGATTCGGGACAGATGAAGCGCGCTATCGAGGGAACGCTCGAGGTCTGGCAGACCGAGGCAGGCGGTTTCGTGATGCGCGATACCGAGACCGGCGACGAAAAGCCCGAGGCTGCCAAGCAGATCGACGTCGGCGTGGGAATCGCGTTTCCGAGGGACTTCATCGTCGACGCCATGACAAGCGCTGAAGACACCACCGTAACCATCTACTCGAGCACCAGCGTGCCCGTTGAGGTGCGAGACACGGTGCGCAGCTTCGTCAGACTGAACCTCCTCCCACTCTCCGGGCAGCAGATCCCAGTGAAGCTTCCAGCCGAAGAGACGATAGTGCTCGGGCAGGATCGCATCGGCGAACAGGTGACGCTGCGTGAGCGCATGCGCCCGATGCTCATCTTCATGATTCTGCTTATGGAGACGTTCTCAATGGCATCGTTGGTATCGTCCGAGGTGCTCCACAAGACGGTCACTGCGGTGATGGTCACGCCCGCGAGAGTGTCAGACTTCCTCTTGGCGAAATCGATATTCGGCACGCTGCTTTCGCTGTCGCAAGCGCTCTTGCTGCTGCTCCTGATGGGTGGCACAACCTCGCAGAACTGCTCTCTTGTCTTGGTGACGCTCATCCTTGGGGCAATGATGTTCACCGGCATCGCTCTTTTCGTCGGTTCTGCCGGCAAGGACTTCATGGGGCAGCTCTTCTACGCGATGGCAGTGACAGTCCCGCTCATGGTGCCTGCGTTCGCCATCCTGTCCCCGGGATTGGTGGCCATATGGGTTCGGCTGCTTCCGAGCCATCCCCTGATCGACACCTTGGTCAACGCCTTCAACTACGGTGCGTCGTGGTCGGATTCCTGGCAGTCTCTACTGTATGCCGCGGGGTGGGTTGCGCTACTGTTCGGGGCCGGTATCTTCGCACTGCACCGAAAGGTGGAATCCCTGTGAACCCTGGACTCGTGTGGAAGATGCTGCGCAAAGACCTCGCAATCGGGCCTCGCTCGCCCGTGTTCCTGTGGGCGATCGCCCTGCCGTTCCTGCTCACACTCGTCCTGCAGGTGGCGTTCGGCTCGCTTTTCGATGTTGAGCCGAGACTTGCTATCGTTGATGAGGGTGCGTCCGAGATCACTGCGGCCCTGCGCCGCGCAGAGGGAGTCACGGTCACCTCACTTGATGACGCCGAGGAGCTGAAGGAGCGCGTACAAGCGAGCGACTTCGACGCCGGGCTCATCCTTCCCGCGAGCTTCGATACCGAACTCGCGGCGGGCAAGCAGCCCGATCTCCAGTTCTTCGTGGGCGGCGAGAGTCACGCTTCCGACCGTATCATCCTCACCGTGACGACATTGGACGCAGTCACTGAAGTCGCCGGTCTTGGTGACTCGAAGGTGCAGGTCGACGTTGTTGACGTCGGCGATGAGGGGCTCCCGATCTCGGTGCGCCTCGTCCCGATAGTCGTCTTCTACGCGCTTGCCATCGCGGGCATCTTCGTCCCAAGTTCGAGCATCGTGGAGGAGAAGGAGCAAGGGACGCTGATGGCGCTATTGGTCACGCCTCTGAAGAGTGTTGACGTGCTGGCAGCCAAGTGGCTCCTCGGCGTGGGGTTCGCGAGTGCGCTCGGGCTCGTCTCGCTGATCTTGAACCGCGCGCTAGGCAGCAACTGGGCACACGTCCTGATTGTCGTTGTAGTAGCAGCCGCCCTGGCCGCCACGATCGGCCTGCTGATCGGGGTCATAGCCAAGGACTCGACGGTCATGTTCGGAATCGTCAAGGGGCTCGGCATCTTCCTGTTCGCGCCAACGCTCTTCTACCTCTTCCCCGAGTGGCCGCAGTGGATCGCGAAGCTCTTCCCGTTCTACTGGATCCTCGAGCCGATCTGGCGCGTGTCGATCATGGGCGAGAATATCGCAGCGGTATGGACCGAACTATTGGTCGCGGTCGGGATCATCGTCGCTCTGCTCGGCGTGTGCGTGGTGCTTGCCCGGTGGCTGAGGGGCCAGATGGCTGCGTCCTGAGACCGGCGATCGACGAGCCGGGCCCTCCACCTTCGTCTACACTTGTTGGTTATGCACCCTGACGACGCCATCTCACGCCAAGAGCGCCTGCTCGGCCTCGCGCGGGTCGTAGCGGCAGGACTCATTTGGGGCACGATCCCGCTTGTGGTGCGCGCGGCTGATGGCGCCTCGGTCGTCAAGGTCTTCTTCCGAGTGTTCTTCGCGGGCGTGATCATCGGCGCATGGATGCTCGGCACGGGGCGGTGGCGCGAGCTTGTCGGCCTGCCTCGCCGAATGTGGCTGCAGCTTGTGGTGCAGGGACTGGTCCTCACGCTCAACTGGGTGCTCTTCCTCACCGCGCTCGATCTCACCGACGTCGCGACCGCAGAGCTTCTGGGATACACCGGGCCCATCTTCGTCGCCGCGTTCGCCCCGCTGATCACCGGCGAGAGCTTCGACCGCCGTATCGTCGCGCCGCTTGCGATAGCGCTTGCGGGCATCGTCGTCGTGCTCGCTCCCCACGGCCTGAGTGTCGGCTCCTCGCGTGAGGCGCTTGGTGCCCTGCTCGCAGCAGGCTCGGCGCTCACCTATGCGTTGTTGCTGCTTCGCTCCAAGAAGATTCTCCGGGGGGTTTCAAGCGGGGCGCTGATGCTCGTGGAGTACACGGTCGCCTCCATCGTGCTTGCGCCGTTCGTCGCGGCCTCCTACGCCCGGGGTAACGCGCCATCCACGTCGAACGCCTATCTGGCGCTTGTCATACTGGCCGTCGTGCACACCGCCTTCACCGGCTTCCTGTTTCTCGGCGGGGTTCGCCGGGTGCGCACCGACCATGTCGCGGTCCTGACCTACATCGAGCCGGTGAGCGCGGTCCTCTTCGCGGCCCTCCTGCTCTCCGAGCCCCTCACGCTCGCCACAGTCATCGGCGGGGCAATGGTGGTCATCGGCGGCATGCTCGTGGCGCGGCTTGAAGCGCGAGCCGGCGTCGAGCCCGTCCCGATCGAGGCGGCGGGCACCGAGGAGTCCGACGAGACGGTTACGGGCATAGACTCGTTAGCGGTGTCGTCTGAGGCACCGGCTGCCGATAGACCCGCCGAGGAGCGCACATGACCGCACTGCACCGGCTCGCGGACGCCGACGTCATCGCCCGCCTTCTCCGCCGTGACCTCTCACTCTTCTCTGCCCCCGATGACGCTGACGCCCGTGCGAGCGTCGCGTCGCGCCTTGGGTGGCTGTGCCTCGCCGAGCAGGCCCCGGCGGTCCTGCCGGATGCGATGCGGCTGGCCGAGTCGGCGCGCGCAGAGGGCGTCAGCGACGTGGTGCTGCTCGGCATGGGGGGCTCCAGCCTCGCCTCGCTCGTAATCTCGACCGCCATCGGCGGAACCGGCGATATCCGGCTGCGCGTGCTCGACACCACAGCCCCCGTCACGGTCATGCGCACACTCGAAGAGGTCGACCCGGCTCGCGCGCTCTACCTGGTTTCGAGCAAGTCGGGCGGCACCATCGAACCCAACAGCCTGTACGCGATCTTCGCCGAGCAGGCTCGCGAGCGACTGGGTGAGCATGCTGCGGGCGACCGCTTCGTCGCGCTCACCGACCCGGGCACCCCGCTTGAGGCGACCGCTCGCGAGGCTGGATTCCGGCACGTGTTCTCGACCCCGCCTGACGTCGGCGGTCGCTTCTCGGCGCTAACCGCGTTCGGACTCGTGCCGGCGGCTCTCGTGGGCGTCGATCTGCCGCGGATGCTTGAGCGTGCGCTTGCTGCCGAGGCCGCCTGCTCCGCGCCGCCCGCCGACAATCCCGCGGCTGCGCTGGGCGCATTCATGATCGACGCTGCCGAGTCCGGCGCGGACAAGCTCACTATCGTCGCGCCGGAACACCTGCGCACGTTCGGGTACTGGGTCGAGCAGCTTGTGGCCGAGTCCCTCGGCAAGCAGGGCAAAGGCATCGTGCCCGTGGTCGAGCTTGGGGATGAACCGCAGGCCTACGGGAGCGACCGCGCCGTGGTCGTCATGCACGGACCGGGCGACGAGCGTTTCGCTGAGCGGTGGAGCAGCCGCCTGCGCGAGAGAGCTCTCTTCGACATCGAGCTCGGCGACGAGTACGACATCGCGCGGGAGTTCGTCCGATGGGAGTATGCGGTCGCTCTCGCGGCGCCCCTTCTCGGCGTGAACCCCTTCGACGAGCCCAGCGTTGCCGAGGCCAAGGCAGCGACCGCGGCCATTCTGAGCGGCGCCGAGCAGCCGCCGGAGCCACAGCTTGGCATCAACGGCGTCGCCGTGGCCTTCGCGGGTGGGCTGGAGCCGACCGGCCACACGGAGCGCAGCGTCACCACAGCGATCGGACACGCGCTCGGCACACTCAAGCCCGGGGACTACGTCGCGATCCTCGCGTACCTGCCGGACGACGACGCGCTGCTCGAGCCGCTCCGGCGTGCGATTCCGGCGCTGGCGGCGGCATCAGGGCACGCGGTATGCCTCGAGCTCGGGCCGCGCTACCTGCACTCGACCGGGCAGCTCCACAAGGGTGGCCCTGACCTCGGCGTCTTCATACTCGTCAGCACGCAGGACCCGGCCGATGTGGCCGTCCCTGGCGAGAGTTGGAGTCTGTGCACGCTGCATCGCTCGCAGGCCCAAGGCGATCTGGTCACGCTCGCGCGTCACGGGCGACGGGTCCTGTGGCTCGACCTGCCGGACGCGTCCGGGGCATCGGTCACGGCCCTTGCAGCCAGCCTGGAAGACGCCGTCTACCCCACCGCTAACCGGTACGCGACGTAGGCGATGCCGGCGGTCATGACCGCGGACAGCACGATCCTCTCGGTACGGCTGAACCAGCGCGAGCGCCACAAGATGGCGTACGCGGCGGGGAAGAACAGCAGGTAGGTCAGCGCGAGCGCGAGCCTCGTCGTCTCGGCGGTCCACTCCTGAAGCACGCCGGCGTTGAGGCCGTGGGGACCCTCGTCGTCAGTGACGTTGAGCCTGAACGCGCGCTCGCCGAGAAACCCGGGCGGCACGTTGGGAGGAAGCTCATCGAGGCCGTCGCCGTAGGGGTCACGCAGACTCGGACCTGCGCTCGGCGCGCTTTGCTCGACGACCCGAGCCGGCTGCTCCTCTGCGTCCGTGGAAACCTCAGGCGACTCCAGCAAGGGATACCTCCGTCAAGGAATGGGTGGCTCTCGCGAGCCTGTAGCGAGTACCCATGATACGAGATGCGGCGCATCCCCGGGGCTCGACCGGCGTGTGCTGTTGGGGTAGTCGCGGCGCGGCAGTAGTCCCCTAGCGCGGTCGCAGCGCGCGCTCGTACGCATCCAACAGCGCGGGAACCTGGCGCTCCCAACGCAACTCCGGCATGCGCTTCTCGGCGGCCTCGATCAAGGACGCCTTCATCTCGTCGTTGGTGAGCACCTGCATGATCTGGGTCGCGAAGCCTACTACGTCCCCGGGCTCGGCGAACGCCACCGCATCGCCAGCCGTGTATCGGGTCTCGGGGAGATCGAACGCTACGACCGGAGTCGACGAGGCGAGATACTCCATCACCTTGATGAAGGTCGAGCGGTCGTTTAGAGGGCTTGAGGGCTCGGGGCAGACGCATGCGTCGGCGCTCACCAGATAGGTGGACAGCACGTCCTCGTCGCTGATCCAGCCGGCGAACGTAACCCTGTCCGCAATGCCGAGCCTCTCACACTGCTCCTTGAGCGCCGGGACCGCGTCGCCCTCGCCCACAAGCGCGAAGGTGACGTCGTCGAACGCGAGGTTGTGAACAAGATGGGCCGCGGCGTCCAGCAGAACATCCACGCCGTCCTGATGCCCCATGACTCCCATGTAGACGACGAGATAGCGCCGCCCCTCACGCAGATCCGGATCCGGCTCCACAGGCCGAGGCCAGCCCTCGCGCGGGCCGTTTCTCACAACGAAGACCCGGTCAGGGTCCACGCCGCCCCGCGAGGTGGCGATGGCGCGATAGGACTCGTTTGTGACGATTACCGCGTCCGACATCCGATACGACATCTTCTCGGTAGCGCGCAGTGCGCCCATGATCGCGCCGCTGTCACGCCCGTAGAGCGCGGCGTAGAGCTCGGGCGCGAGGTCGTGCTGATCGAAGACGAAGCGCTTACCTAAGAGCTTATACGGCCAGCTCACGAGGAAGAAGAGATCCGGCGGGTTGCACGCATGGATCACGTCGAAGCCCGGTTGGCGGGCCACTCGCAGCACCAACCAAGCCGTCTTAATGAGCGAGACAAGGTACTCGAGCACCTGCGAGACCGCCCCGCCACGGGCCATGTACGGCCGGTAGCGATGCACCCGCGCGCCTGCTACCTCGTCTGTGAGCGGCTCCCCCGCATCGGCGGGGCATATCACCAAGACGGCGTATCCCGCTTCGACCAGCGCACGGGCCTCGTCGGTGACACGCCGATCATGCGGAACCGACTCGTTCTCAACGAGGATCAGAACCCGGCGCCCGGTCATGCAGCCCACCGGTAGAGAACCTGGCCAGCGAAACGGCACAGCCACAGCGGCGAGTTCCTGATGATGGCCTTGGATAGGCCCTGCTGGTGCATCTGAGGCCTGGTCGCTTCGTCACTGGCGAGCTGCGAGTAGACGAGTGGGAGCTCCTGTGCTCCCCACGAAGACTTGTACAGCCGCAGCCCCTCGGCATCGCAGTCGCTGCGACCCATGTCGAGCTCAGTGTAGCCCTCGGCCGAGGCGAATAGCATGGCGTCCCAGTCGATCAGGTAGCCCGCGCCGACATCCGGGAGCCCCGGGTGAGAGGCGTGGTACTTCGCGATCATCGTCTTGTTATGCATGAGGTAGACGGCCGCAGCGTGTTCGACGCCATCGACCGAGGCGACCGAGATGACTCCGTTCCCCGGAACGATCATGCGCTCCCATAGCAGCTCGAACAGGCGGCGCGGCTGCACGGGAACGCCGTGCCGCCTCCGGGTCATCGTATGCAGCGTATAGAAGGTGTCGAGCGCTTCATGCGATGTGGTTCGCTGCACCGTAACGCCCTGCCGGATTGCACGGTTACGGCTGTAGCGATGGCCCTTGTTGGGATGCAAGTCGTCGGCGGATGCGGGGATTTGCAACACGTGGCGGTAGCCGACCTGGGCAGCTTTGACGTCCGGCACATCGGCAGCCGCGGCGCGCAACTCGAGGCCGCGCGCGGGCGAGTCAGCGACGAAGCGCGCGATCGCATCCACGGCAGCACTGGCGTCGGCGCCTTCGGTTAGAAGCATCGGGCAGTAATCCGTGAACGGAAGCGACACCCAGCGACGTGCGCCAAGCGGCGAGCGCACCTCAACCGCGGGCAAGCCGCCGACGATCCGGCCATCGTCCCCGAGAGCTGCGAGCGCGAACGCGTCGAACCGATAGCAGTCCGCGATGGCCTTCGCCCACGCGGGCAGATGGAACGGGGTCGCGTTCTGATGCGAAACGGCGTACTCGGCCCACCTCACATCATCGACCGACATCCGGAGAACCCGCATGCGCACCTCCCGGCCAGATCGCCTGCACACCACAACGGCACAAAGCTGCACGGGTTTCTACCCATCACACCTGCAAACAAGGCGGCTTCCGAGAAGGAACAGGCCCATTCCTCAGGCCGAGCTTGGGATTAGTATGGGATCAGAAGACGCCTACAGGCCCAGGGCCTTCTTGAGAGACGGGACACGGCGGCGTGACGCCGGTATTTGCGTCCCCTCCTCGTCCATCAGCGTGAGTAGGAGCGTCCCGCCGTACATCGGCTCCACCTCCTTCACGCACGAGAGGTTCACCAAGTAGCGCCGGTGGATGCGAAAGAAGCCCGCGGGCTCGAGCTTGGCCTCCAGGTTCGCCAGCGACAGAGTCGACAGGTAGCGGTCGGCGCGCGTGTACAGGTAGCTGTAGTCGTCCTTAGCCATGATGTAGAGGATGTCATCCACACTGATGAGGAGCTTCTTGCCGGCCTTCTCGACCGGGATCCGCTCGACGCGAGCGGGGCCCTGCTCCGAGACAGGGGCGAGCCGAGCAATTGCCTTCTTGAGCCTGTCGAGCTCGACGGGCTTCACAAGATAGTCCTTGGCTTTGACCTCGAATGCCTTGACCGCGTGCTCCGAGTGCGCTGTTACAAAGATGATCGCTGGAGGGCGAGGATGGGCGGCAAGGGCCTCGGCAAGCTGAACCCCGGACAAGCCTGGCATCTTTATGTCGAGGAAGATCACGTCGTACGGAATTGCTTTGATGAGCTGCAGCGCTTCCAGCGCGTTGCCCGCCTCGCCGACGACCTCGACTCCGCCCGCCTCGCCAAGCAGGTAGCGAAGTTCGGAGCGCGCGGGGGCCTCGTCGTCGACTACCAACGCCTTGAGCATCCGCCCTCCTTGCCGGGTGGTTCGCGGTGACACGGGGTGTTGCAGAAGCCATTCTATCTGTTTTCCGCATCCAGGCGGTCAGAGTATCATCGAGCGCTTTCGGCGACCTACACGATGCCGAGCTCGCCGCACCCGAGCCAGACGGCCGCGACCGCGAGCATGGCGGCGAACGCGAAGCGGAGTGTGCGCTCCTTGGACCGGAGCACGACGCGGGCGCCCATCCACGCGCCGGGGATGACGCCGACGATGAGCGCGGCTCCGATGCGCCAGTTCACGTGTCCGAGAGCCGCGTGCGTCAGAAGGCCCGGGACGGACAGAATCGCGACCGACACGAGCGAGGTAGCCGATGCCTTCCGCTGCGAGAAGCCAAGCACGCGCGAGAACAGCGGTACGAGCATGAAGCCCCCGCCGAGTCCCAGAAGCCCGGACGCAAGCCCCGTGACCGCGCCAATCACCAGCGGCCGCACCAGACTCGGCTTCGCATCCTCAGCAGCGGCCGAATCGCCCGCGCTCGCAACTGGCACCGACGCATCGGCACTCCCCTGCTCGTCCACCGGAGGCCGCTCGGCAAGCGCCGCGCGAACCGTCGTCACCGAGAAGTACAGCAGCAGCGACGCGGTGATCAGCAGAACGATCGGGCCGCCGACGTACTCACTCGCCAGAGCGCCCAGTGGAGCCGACAATGCGCCCGCTAGCCCGGCGGTCACGCCGGTGCGGACGTCGGCGAGCCGGTTGCGGACGAGCGTGGTCGAACTGGTCAGAGCCCCGGGGATGATGGCGACCAGCGGCGTGCCCACCGCGATGAGCGCCGGCACGCCAAGCAGGATGCGGACGGCAGGAATCATGACGATTCCTCCGCCGATGCCGAACACGCCGGACAGTACGCCCGCGCCGAGTCCGATCAGAACCGTGCCGAGCACCTCGAGCACTGTCGCGCCCGCCTACTCGGACGGCGGTATGACCGGGAAGCGCCCCGTGATCGCGGTGCGGTCCAACCGCCTCTCGCCAGTGAAAAGCGTCTTGAGGGCCACGTCGTCCCAGAGCCGCTCCATCATCATCGGCCAACGCCGCTGGAACTCGAAGTAGTACTGGCAGCTCTCCCGCGCGTAGTCTGCGGCATCGCGCACGGCATTGCGCGCGGCCTGGAAGTAGCGCTTCTTCTCGGGCCGAGCGACGGCGCGGAGCATTCCGGTGACAAAGGCGCGCCAACCCACGGATGAGTCGATGAAGTCGCCCGGGTACGGCGCCATAGACTTCGGCGTGACCTGCCTGAGGTCGACCTGCGACTTGGCGAACTCGATCTTGCGCTGCTCGTATACGAACCGGTAGACGTCCTGCTGGAACTTGAGCGCCTCGGAGAGCGGTTCGGGCGGCAGGTGCATGATCTTCCACTGGTCGTCGATGAACACGTCACCGCCGTGCATCCGCACGTTGATGACGTAGTCGACGTCCTCGCCACGCGTGACCCACGGGTCGAACCCGACGGCCCGGTACATGTCGTGGTGGATGGCGAGGATCCCGCCGAATGCGATGCGCGCCCGCTGGATTCGGGGCGGCTTCATGATCACCTCGAGCGCCTTGTTGAAGGCGTCCTGCTGCCGCCAGAACATGTCGGCCCAGTGCGCCTCGTCGTGATGCTGCCACCTGCCGTGCTCATCAACGTAGAAGCCCGTCTTGGCCAGCAGTGGGTCGCCGTCCTGCAGCACCTCGCCGAGCCCGTACATCGCCGTCTCGAGGAAGTCCTCGTCGATGACCACCTCGTCGTCGTCAACGAACACGACCGCCTCGTGACCGAGCACAGCCGCAGCGATGAGCCCTGCGTTGCGCACAGCGCCGTAGCCGTTGAGAGTGATGCCCTCGATCATGTCGGGGAACTCGAGCTGCTCGAGGCGCCGGTGAAGCGAGCCCATCTCGGCAGGCCCGAAAACGAGCGCGTCGATGTCGGGGAACTCGTCGAGGATCTCACGCACGTGGTCCTCGGCCTGATGCGCGATGCCGGGGTCGGTCACGGCCGTGATGACAACGACTCGACCGAGGCCGCGCACGCGCCGCAGCGAGTCCAGGCACGCCGGCAGCGGGCCGTCCTCGTTGATGGGCGTCGGGTGGTCATAGATTGACGCGAGTTCAGTTGCCGAGGAGGACCGGCCGCGAGTGCTTCGGCGACGAGTCCAGAAGGTCGGAATGATTACGACGGGTTCCACGTCTGCAGATACTCCCGTTCTTTGGTTGATAGCGGGTGCCCCGCACGGTTCTGTAAGCCGCTCTCCATCATACCGAGTGCGAGCAGGAAACTCACCTGCAGGGCACGATGCCGAGCGGTGTCGCGCACTCCGTGCAGGCGCCTTCCGCATCGAAATGGCACGCGCTTGACTCGAACCGGTCGCGCTTGACCACCGTCGCTCCGCAGTTGGGACACACCGTGTCCTCGGCACCCGGCGCGTCTACATTGCCGAGGTAGATGAAGCGCAACCCCTCCTGCACGCCGATCTCACGCGCGCGCTCGAGCGTGGTGAGCGGTGTGGCCGGCAGGTGCGCAAGCTCGAGACTCGGGTGGAACCGCGTCACGTGCCACGGTGTGCCGGTCCCGAGCGACGTCGCGATCCAGCTCGCGATGGCCCGCAGCTCCTCATCGCTGTCGTTGATCGTCGGGACGACGTTGGTCACGCACTCGACATGCAGGCCGTACTCGCGCCGCGCGCGCTCTGCCTGAAGGCGCACCGCCTCCGGGTGCGGAACCCTGCACAACCTGCGGAACGCCTTGTCGGAGTAGGCCTTGATGTCGACGCGCCAGACGTCGGTCTGTTTGGCGAATAGATCAAGTCCCTCCGCGGTGACGTACCCGTTCGTGACCATCACCGTGTAGAGTCCAGCTTCCCTGGCCGAGCGAGCGGCATCGAGCACCCACTCCAGCCAGATCACTGGCTCGTTGTAGGTAAACGCGACTCCCTGGCACCCGGCGTTGCGAGCCATCGCAGGGACGTCGGCAGCCTCGACGGGTGTGAGATGTCCCTGAACGTCCGCCGCGCCAGGCCGCGAGATCTGCCAGTTCTGGCAGTGGATGCACCGTAGGTTACAGCCGACCGAGCCGAACGAGAGGACGCGAGTGCCCGGCTGGTAGTGGAAGACCGGTTTCTTCTCAATGGGGTCTGCCGCGACCGAGCTCACGAGTCCGTACGTGAGCGCCTTGAGGCTGCCATCAACCACGCCACGCACACCACAGATGCCGACACCGCCCTCGGCAATCCGGCAACGGTGCGGACACAGCCCGCAACGGACCTTGTCACCCTCCCGGGTCTGAAGCAGCGCCTCGTGCATGGGTCGGCCCCCTCTCGGCAACTAGGAAGGTACCCACCTTCGGGCCGCTTGTGCGGCCGCTCACCGGCCGTCGCGCGGGAGCGCGTGTCAGCCGCTCGCCAGCTCCACTCGGTTGCGCCCGGAGCGCTTCGCTATGTAGAGCGCGCGGTCCGCCGCCTCCACCAGGTCGTTCGGGTGCCAGACGCGGGCGTTCACAGACGCGATGCCCATCGAACCGGTCGTCTTCATCGGCAGGCCGCGCTCCGTGTAGATGCACAGGTGCGCGAGCGCGATGCGGATCTTCTCGGCCACGGCCCAGGCGTCGGTCTTGGTGGTGGACGGCAGGATGAGCGCGAACTCGTCGCCACCGTAGCGCGCGGCGATGTCCGCGGTGCGAAGCTCGGAGCCGAGCAGGACGCCCACGGCGCGCAGCAATGCGTCGCCGGCAGCGTGCCCGTGCTGGTCATTCACGACTTTGAGGTTGTCGAGGTCGAGCATCAGCAGCGAGAGCGGCATCTCGTAGCGGTTCGCCCTCGAGACCTCCTCGGCGAGACGTCGGTCGAAGCCCCGGCGGTTCATGAGTCCCGTGAGCGTGTCGACGACGGCGGCCTCGGCAAGAGCCGCGCGGTCGCGCGCGAAGCGGCGGCGCTGTAGCGGGAAGCACATCTCCCAGGTCGAGGCGCCCTTCCAGATCGCGACCGCATGCTCGACGCAGGTACGGTAACCGCACGCGCCACAGTTCGGCATCTGCTCGCCGGCGGAGAATTCGCCGGCCGCGAGGACTTCCTCGATCTCTTCCTTGGTCGGCCCCCGCCCCCCGGGCGGCTCGGAGGTGAACTCGCGCGAGAGGTCCACGCTCGGCATCGCCGAGAGGAACGTGTTGCTGTCCACGATGGGCGGCGGCTGGCGCCGGCGCTCAGCGGCATCCACACCACGCTTCACGAACACCGAGAGCTCCCGGTTCACGCACGGCCCGTCGATGCATCCCTCGCAGGTGAGCATGTCCACCATGAGAGGCGACAGTTCCTTGCGAGACAGGGCGGTCAGCAGGCAGTCGATGTCGTCGAGACCGCGCGCCACCGCTACGTCGGCGGCGGTCAGATCGCGCTCCGTGAGCGCACGGCGCGGAAAACCGTCGGTGACTGATAGCTGCTTGACTGCACGCGGACGAGTGACCGCGCGAGTCTCTTCGCCCTCAGGCTGCGGGACCTCCTCGAGAAGCCGCTTGAGCTCATCGAAGCCGATCGCGACATCGATCTCTCCGGCGATCTCGGGCATGAAGATCTCGTCTTTGCGCGCCCAGCAGGGCGAGACGTAGACGATGGCCGTGTCCTGCGGATACAGCGAGCGGATCAGGCGGGCCTGAACGACGTACGGCGGCATCAGCGGCGCGAGGTTCTCGGTTAGTTCGGGGTGGTACAGGCGCACCCAGTCGACGGCGACCGGACACGTCGAGCGAAGCCACGCGCCGTCGCTCTCCCTCGAGAGCAGGCCCTCGTAGTTCGCGGCCACAAGCTCCTCGCCGAGCACGGTCGTCTCAATCGCCGAGAAACCCGCCGAAAGCAGCGCAGCGTCGATCTCATCGGCGGTCATCGGGTGCAGCGCCGCGATGTACTCGCTCGCCAGCACCGCCACGACCGTCCTGCCGCTCGCCAGCAGTGAGCGGACCACCGGCAGGTCATCGCGCACCGAGTAGGCCGACTGGGCGCACTCGGTCACGCAGATGCCGCACCTCACGCACCGCTCGGACATGATCTCTGTGCGGCTTTCCGCGATCCGGATCGCCCGCGCCGGGCAGTGGCGCACGCACCCCCAACACTCCACGCACTTGGTCTCGTCGGCAATGAAGAGTGGACCGCGGCGTACGATCCCGGAAGCAGCATCGGATGATGGCGCAGACTGCGACGCCGACGTGCGAGCAGTGGTTTCGTCTCTCACGTGTTCTACATCGCGATCCGCGTGTTCCATCCGATCCTCCCTCCCCTCACTCCTCGATGGGCCAGACTCGGCGTAGCGCGGTGAGCAGCCCCCAGCCCAGCGTGTACACAACAACAGCCTGCCCGACCCCCACTGTCAGGACGCCCAGCGCGTACATTGCCGCCCACTGCCCCTCCACGTCGATGCCGAGAAACGGCACCTGGTAGAGTCCCAGCCCCGCCAGCATGAGCGGCAGGTACGCTGGGACGATCAGCGCGTTGGACACGACCGGGCCGGCCAGGGCAAACAGGGGCCGAGACCGGAACTGCCACGCCCACATCGCACCCAAACATGTGCCGAGCGAACCGAACACCACGTCTAGTAGTTGTATCGGCCATACGGCCGCAGGATTCAGTGCGTTCGCCAAGATAGAACCGAGAGTAAGCCCTGGGATTGCGGCGGGTGTGAGCACCGCGAGCACGGCGATCGCCTCGGAGAGCCGGAACTGGATGAGCCCGAACCCGAGGTTGAACGGCAGGTATGAGACAAGCAGGGTGAAGGCCGCATACGTCGCGGCAATCATCCCGGCTCTCGCTATGAATCTGGTCCTTCGCAAGCCGACATTCCGTATCTAGGTCTCGCCCCGTCAGGTGATCTGAAATCGGGGCCGTTACCATCATCTTCATTCGATCACACCGGGAACTCAGGCCGTCGCGCCGTGCCAGCCGACAACAGCCCGCTGCGACCGGCAAGGGCCATGCGATCCAGTACGGCGAGGAGCCCGTCCACGCATCGTGGGTCGAAGTGTACTCCGGCAAGCTGTTCGAGGTCTGCCCGAGCCTGCCCAATCGAGACGCGCGGTCGGTAGGGGTCATCCGAGATCATCGAGTCGTACGCCTCAGCAACTGCGAGGATGCGCGCCAGCAGCGGAATCCGGTCTCCCGAGAGACCCTGCGGATAGCCGCTGCCGTCCCAGCGCTCGTGGTGGTGCAGAACCACCGGCATCAGGGACTTCAGGAACTCGATCTGCTCGACGATGGACGTGCCCGTGTCGGGGTGACGCTTGATCGACTCCATCTCATCAGGGCTGAGCGCGATAGGTTTGAGCAGGATCTCTTCCGGGATCCCCCCGCGCCCGATCTCGTGCAGCAGCCCGGCGAACCGCAGCTGCTCCAAGGCCTCGAAGTCCAGGCCGAGCTCCTCCCCGATCATGATCGCCAGCTCCATGACGCGCCCGGAGTGCAGCGGCGTCGCCTGCGGCTGTCGGTCGACCGAGGCGGACAGGGCCGCGATCGTCTTCGCGTAGTCGTCGCGGATACGCCTGAACAGCGCCGCCCGCCCGAACGCCGCGCCAGCGTGGCCCGCGATGCCCCGCAGCAGCGCCTGGTCCTGAGCGTTGTAGCGCTCACCATCACGCCTCGCCGAGAAGAGCCATCCGACCGTCAGGTCGCCGAAGGATAGATCGCACACGGCCAGCGCCCAATCCTCGGATGCAGGACCGTCGGTGAGTTCCGCGCCGGAGAGCCTGCGTACGGGGAACGGCTCGGCAGCCACGTCCCGGCCGGATACGACACCCAGCACGTGGTCCACGTCCTCGGCGCTGCAATTGCCCCGAACCACCACGTCTGCCCGGTCACGCCCCCAGCCCGTCAGCACCAGGCCGACCATTCCGAAGGAGAAGGAGCGCGAGAGCGCGTCCTTGACCACCTCGGCGACCAGATCCGTGTCGGTCTGCGCGCCGAGCGAAGACGCGAGTTCGCTCAGATGGCCATAGCCGGTCATCGCCCGATCGATCCTGCGACGCTCGTCCTGCCGATCGAGCGCGACGGCGATGAACGAGGCGAACCTCTCGAGTCTGCCGAGACGGTTCTTGGAAAGTGGCAGCATCGTGGGGTCGATGCGCGCCTCAAGGACGCCGAGCACCCGCTGTCCCGACATGAGCGGCATAGCCAGCGTCGCGGGCGTTGCACTCGCCGCAGACGGCTCCGGCTTCTTGCCCCCCTCGAGAACCTCAAGCACGCGCTTCTCGAGGCCCGGCGGCATGGACCCGGATGCGAAACGGGTCGTCGCTTCGCGCTCCGCCGGAGTCGCAGTCAGCACGGTCCGGCGCGTCTCCAGCGCCCGGGCGGCCGCGCTTCCGGCCCTCGGCACCAGGTCGCCCGCCTCGCCGCGCCAGTCTCCGCAGCACGCGACGACCTCAAGCCCGCTTCCGCGTGCGCGCAGGACGGCACCCGCCGAGCCGCCGACCATGGCAACGGCTTCTTCGATGATCGTCCCCAGCGTCGTCTCGTCGAGCCTCTGCGTCGACGCCACCTGCTGCCCTGCCGAGAGGAAGAGCCGCAGCTCCTCGACCCGGCCTGCAGCAGCCAGCTTCGTGGTGGTGGCGCCAACCAGGGTCTGCGCGTTCGCGGCAGCCATCCGTAGATAGGGCTCAAGGCGCCGACGAGCTATGACCGGAACCGCCTTGATGGCTCGGCGGGCCTGCTCTTCGGTCGCGCCACGCGCCAGCATCCTCTCGTAAATGCCCTTGCGCTCGCGAGTGTTGGTGACGAATCCGGAGAGTACTACGTGCGCAACGGCATGTTCCTCGCGCTCGACCGCGGCGAACAGCGACACGAGTCCGGACTGGCACACGCACCGGAACACCCCAGCACGCGGCTCGATGGGACCGTCGAAGCAATTGGCCGGGGTGCGCTCCGTCACCCAGCCACAGGCGCTGCAGGGTGGGGCCGCGGACAGTGTCGCGCCGGAGCCAAGCTCCATCACACACGCGCTCACGCCCGTCGCCTGGAGCAACGCGTCCGCAGTGGAACGCCATTCGTCCGTGGCGAATGCGCGCACCAAGATGTCGCGGTCGCTTACCGGCACCCAATCTACCCCTTGTCCGCCCGTTACCTGTAGGGGATGTATCGGCGTACTGGTCAGCCCACTTGAACAGCGCCAGCACGCCCGAAATGCTGGTCCTCAAGGCACTGAAGGGATGGAGTTCTTGCAGCTCGGAAGCCAGGCTCTGAACGTGCGCGCTGGAGGCTCTTCAGACGCGGCCGCGGGGCAGCTCCACGATCATCGTGGTGCCCTCGCCCAGCGTGCTTTCCGCTCGGATGGTTCCGCCCATCGACTCGACGAGCACTTTGGCGATCGCGAGGCCAAGACCGAAACCTGTCTCACCCTCCGCACGCGCCTTCACCGAGCGGTAGAAGCGGTCGAAGACGCGCGGCAGGTCGGCTTCTGGGATACCCTCCCCGGTATCGCTCACGACGATCACGACTACCTCTCGTTGCCGAGCGGTGGTCACCGTGACCCGACCGTGCTTGGGGGTGTACTTGCCCGCATTGTCGAGCAGGATCGACAGCACGTCTTCGAGCCGGTCAGGGTCGCCCACCATGGTGAGCGTCTCTTCCTCGGGACCTATGAACTCGATGTCCTTGTCCAGATAGCGGCTCGCGGTTGTCGCCAGCCTCTCCCGCACGATGGTGTTGAGGTTGACGCATTCATTCCTGAGCACGACTCCCTGGTCCACATGGAGCAGGTTCAGTAGATCACTCGACAGGCGCGCCATGCGTCGGGACTCGCGCTCGATGGCGGCAATTGCTTCCTCGCGAAGCTCCTTGTCCTCACCGCCCCACGAGCGCAGGAGGCTCGTGTAGCCACGGATTCCCGCCACCGGCGTCGCGAGTTCATGCGACGCATCAGCCACGAAACGCGACTGTGCCTCACTTCGGCGTTGAAGCCGCTCGATCAGCCGGTTAACCGAGCGCGCCAGGTCGCCGACCTCGTTCTGCTCGTCGGCGGGCAGACGCGCATCCAGCCTGCCGGCATCGATCGAGTCCGCGGCGTGCCTCAGGTTGTTCACAAGGCTCAGCACCCAGCCGGTGGAGGTTTGAGCCAATACGACCATGATGATCGCCGCCGCAATGGACATGATAGTCATCGGAATCCTGACGGAGTCGATGACCGCCTGCTCTTCCCGCGGCATGTACGTGACGTCGAGCACGCCAGTGGAGGCATCAGGCAGCACAATCGGGCTGTGAACCACGGTCAGGTCGAGTTCGCTCCGGCTGAACAGCCCCGGCAGGATTCCCCCGCGGCTGATCGTGATCGAGACCGGTTCGCCCAAGCGGACCGCCTCGGCGCGATCGCGCGCCTCACCGAGACGCAGCACGTCAGAGCCGGAGCTCAGAAGGCTCTTGCCATTCTCGTCGTAGAGCGCGTACTCGGTCCCTTCCGGGGTGGAGTTGCGCAGGACTTCCGGCAGCAGCCCGAGAAAGACCTCCGATCGATCCGCGCCCTCGTTGGACCCACCGTCCAACCCGACGACGTACCTGACGGTGCCGGCGGCGGAGTTGACTGCGGTGGTTGCGGCGCGCTCGGCAGTATCATGCGCGACGATCTGCATGCCGTCGGAGACGATGAGATACGTCGACAGCGATATCCCGCCGACGACGATGATCGCCACCAGAACCGAGAGGCCGAACAGGCGCTGCCGTATGGTGAGCCGGCCCACGGAGACGTCCTCGTTCAGGTTCTCGCGAAGAAGTAGCCCACGCCGCGGATGGTGCGGATTATCTGGTTATCCTCATCACCGATCTTGTTGCGCAGGTGGCAGACGAAGACCTCGATCACGTTGCTGTCGCTAGTGTGCTGGCCACCCCAGACCGACTCCAGAATCTCGTCGCGGCTGATGACGCGGCCGGCGTTGGTGACGAAATACTCCAGCAGGTCGTACTCTTTGGCGGTGAAGCTCACCGGCTTGCCGTGTACCGTCACGCTGCGCGATGCGGGATCGATCTCGACGTTGCCAGCGCGGTACTGCTGCGCCGGGCGCTCGTGGTCGGCGCGCTTTAGGAGCGCCCGGACCCGCGAGAGCAGCTCGGAGATCTCGAACGGCTTGCGGAGGTAGTCGTCGGCGCCGGCATCGAAGCCGGTGACCACGTCCTGGGTCTGAGAGCGAGCCGTGAGCATCAGGATCGGCACGTTGATGTGGCGCGCGCGAAGTGTCCGGGCGACCTCGAGACCGTCAATGCCCGGAAGCATCAGGTCGAGTACGATGAGATCGGGCACGGACGTCGAGACCGCCTCGAGAGCGGCTTCACCATCGCCGAAGCGCGACACCTCATAGCCAGCGTGCGCGAGTTCGAGTTCGACGAACCTGCCGATGGTCGCGTCGTCCTCGACGATAAGCACCTTCGCGCCATTCTCGTTCATGAAGCCCTCCACCCCATCGGTCTGCCGTTCCTCACGCTCGTCGCGTCGACCAAGTCTCCGCGCTTACTGATCCTCGCCGCGCTCGAGTAGCGCCTCGGCGATCTGTACCGTGTTCAACGCTGCGCCCTTGCGCAGCTGGTCCGCGACGACCCACATCGCGATCCCGTGCGGGACGGTCGGGTCCACCCGGAGCCTGCCCACGTACGTGTCGTCGGTCCCCTCGAGCACCGCGGGCATCGGGTAGACGCCGCTCCCAGGCTCATCGAGCATGGTCACGCCCGGCGCACCTGCAAGAGCGGCCCTGACGTCCTCGAGTTCGACCGGCTCGGCGAACTCGACGTTGATCGCCTCCGAGTGGCACCGGAGCACCGGCACTCTCACGCACGTCGCGGCGACCTCGATCTCCGGCGCGTGCATGATCTTCTTGGTCTCGACGACCATCTTCCACTCTTCCTTCGTGGAGCCGTCGTCGAGGAACACGTCGATCTGCGGGATCACGTTGAAGGCGATGCGATGCGCGAACTTCTTGGGAGTGACCTCGCGATCCCCGAGGAAGTCCCTTGTCTGCTCGTAGAGCTCGTCCATCGCGGCCTGACCGGCACCGCTCGCCGCCTGGTACGTCGACACCACCACGCGCCTGATCGGCGCGAGCGCGCGCAGCGGCTCGAGTGCGACCACCATCTGGATCGTCGAGCAGTTCGGATTCGCGATGACACCGGAGTGCCACGCTAGATCCTCGGCGTTCACCTCGGGCACCACGAGCGGAACGTCGTCGTCCATGCGGAACGCCGAGGAGTTGTCGATCATCACGCAGCCCGCCTCGACAGCCGCCGAGCGGAACTGCCGGCTCACGCCCGCTCCTGCCGAGAAAAGCGCGATATCCACGCCCGCGAAGCTCGCCTCCGTGAGCTCCTCGATCGTGATCTCGCCGCCAGCGAACGGGATCTTCTTGCCCGCCGAGCGAGACGACGCGAGCGCGCGAACCTCGACAGCGGGAAACGCTCGCTGCTCGAGGACGGCGAGCATCTCTCGGCCGACGGCACCGGTGGCACCGGCGACCGCGACGACCGGGCGTTCAGGGAGTGGCTTGCCCCAGGCCATCGGCTACTCGCCTCCCTCGGCGGACGGAGCGATCTCGGCGGAGACTTCGTCAGCGTCAAGCCCGAACGCGGTGTGTAGCGCACGGACCGCCTCGGCGACCTGCTCGGCAGAGATCACACACGAGATGCGGATCGGAGATGTCGAGATGAGGTCCAGGTTCACGCCGGCCTCGGCGAGCGTGGCAAACATCTGAGCCGCGATGCCGGGGTGCGTGCGCATGCCCGCGCCCACGAGCGAGACCTTGGCGACCGCTTCGTCGAGCTGCCAGGTGCGTGCGCCAAGCTTCTCGACGATACGGTCGAGCGCCACGCGGGCGCGCGGCAGGTCGGCCTCGGGCGTGGTGAACGAGATGTCGGTGCTGCCGTGCTCCGACACGTTCTGGATGATCATGTCGACGTTGACATTCGCCTCGGCAAGCGTGCCGAAGACGGTCGCTGCGACACCGGGCTTGTCAGGAACCTCGCGGATGGTGACCTTGGCCTCCGAGGTGTCGTAGGTGACACCTGAGATAATCGCCTGTTCCATGGTCTCGTCGGCCTCCTTGACGATGGTGCCGGGCTTATCGGAGAACGAGGAGCGGCAGTGGATGACGACGCCGTGGTTGCGGGCGTACTCCACGCTGCGCATCTGCAGCACGCCCGCACCGCTCGCCGCCATCTCGAGCATCTCTTCGTAGCTGATCTCATCGATCTTGCGCGCGCCCGGCACGATACGGGGATCGGCGGTGTAGACGCCGTCGACATCGGTGTATATCTCGCAGACATCGGCGCCGACATCCGCGGCGATCGCGACTGCTGTGGTATCCGAGCCGCCGCGGCCCAGGGTGGTGATCTGCCCGTCGGGCGTGATCCCCTGGAAACCGGCGACGATCACGATCTTGCCATCGGCAAGCGCCGTTTTCACGCAATCGGCACGCACCTCGGTGATCTTCGCTTTGGAGTGGACGCCATCGGTCACGATGCCGACCTGGGACCCGGTGAACGAGACCGCGTCGAATCCGCGCGCCTGGATCGCCATGGCGAGCAGCGCGATCGAGACCTGCTCGCCGGTCGAGAGCAGCATGTCCATCTCGCGCTCGGGCGGCTCGGCCGAGATCTCGTAGGCGAGTTCGACCAGCTCATCGGTCACATGTCCCATCGCCGAGACGACCGCTACAACACCGTCACCGGTCTGCTTGCGCGCGATCAGTCGGTCTGCGACCGCGCGAATCCGCGCGGCATCACCTACCGAGGTCCCGCCGAACTTGGTGACCACAAGTGCCATTGAGCCTACCCAATACCCTGCCGAGAAGGACGCGCATATCGCGACCTGCGCGTTAATCTTTCACGCCAGTGTAATGGGTGGACCGTCGATGTGCCACAGCAGGCGAGCAGTGTGACACCGAAATGATGGAATCACCACACATATCGAGGCGAGCCAGGTGCAGGAAGGTGATGCAGGTGCGTTCCTCGCTCGTGGACCCGAGACGCTTCCCTCCTTCGGCCCTGGCCTTCCTGACTCAAGACCGAAAGGCCTTGGCATGCACGCCGACTTTGGCCGAGGCCGAGCTGATCGTGGCCCACTGAGATGTGTACCCGGGAGTGTGCTCAAAGACCACCCTTACGGCACCTTCACGCAGTTCTGTTGGGTAGGGTGCCGGTCTTTTCATGACTCCATCCTCTCGACGGTGGAGTCTCGAAGAAACCCGGGGTGATTCACTTTTCACATCTGCACATGACACATCCTCTGTGCATACGGTGACAGAACCCACTCACGTTTTTTAAGCGCAGGCCAGGCGTGCTAATCGCCTACGGCGTGCGCGATGACGGATTCAGAGAGATCGTGGCCGTGACGTGTGCCGACACCGAGAGCGAGGCCACCTGCCATGCGCTGTTCGCAGACCTCAAGGCGCGAGGTCTGTCCGGTGTTGTGCTGGTCACCTCTGATGCGCACCCGGGGCTCAAGACGGCGATCGCACGCCACTTCCAGGGCGCGAGCTGGCAAAGATGCCAGGTGCACTTCGAGCGGGACCTGCTCAAGACAGTCGCCTTCAGGCATCGCAAGCAACTGGCCGCGGACCTGAAGGGGATCTGGGCTGTGACCACGACGACCGCCGCCCTGAAGACCGCCGGCGCCGTGGCAGACGCATGGCGCGACACGCACCCCAAGATCGCAGACGCCCTCGACGAGAGTGTGGAGGAGTGCCTGACCGTGCTGCACTTCCCGTCTGCACACCGCCTGTTCCTGCGGACCAACAACGCGCTTGAGCGCTTCAACCAAGAGATCAAGCGCCGAACACGCGTCGTGCGCATCTTCCCGAACGAGGAGAGTTGCCTGCGACTCGTGAGCGCTTTGTGCGTCGAGACGAGCGAGGAGTTGGGCTGGCCCCCTTCGCAGTACCGCTCAGCGAGTTAGGGCCTCCGGTTTCGCTT
>CAZBLH010000024.1:0-27789 GCA_964492775.1 uncultured Eubacteriales bacterium
TTCCAGGTGGACGAGGGCGAAGGCAAGGTTGCCGACTACGGAATCAAGCCGATGAACTGCCCGGGCCACATCATGATCTACAACAATGACGTGCGCTCCTACCGCGACCTGCCCATTCGCATGTTCGAGTTCGGCACGGTATACCGCCACGAGCTCTCCGGCGTTGTCCACGGCCTCATGCGCGCTCGCGGGTTCACTCAGGACGACGCGCACATCATCTGCACCGCCGAGCAGGTCACGCCCGAGGTCATGAAGATGCTCGACCTCGTTGATTACGTGAACGGCGTCTTCGGCTTCGAGTACACTGCCGAGGTCTCCACGCGTCCCGAGAAGTCGATCGAGGGCTTCGATGCCGAGTGGGACCACGCCACCGAGGCGCTCAAGGACGCACTGCGTCGGCGTGACATGGAGTTCGACATCAACGAGGGTGATGGCGCGTTCTACGGACCCAAGATCGACATCAAGCTCAAGGACGCCATCGGGCGCACCTGGCAGACTGCGACGATCCAGGTCGACTTCAACAACCCGATGCGCTTCGACATGAAGTACCGGACCGCTGACAACACCGAGGCGCAGCCCTACATGCTGCACCGCACGATTCTCGGGTCCATGGAGCGGTTCCTCGGCATTCTGATCGAGCACTACGCGGGCGCGTTCCCGACCTGGCTCGCGCCGGTCCAGGCGGTCATCATCCCGATCGCCGACCGCCATCTCGAGCATTGCGAGCGGATCGCGGCCGAACTCGAGGCGTCGGACGTGCGGACCGAGCTCTATGACCAGAACGAGCCCATGCGCGTGAAGATCGCCAAGGCTCAGCAGCAGAAGGTGCCCTACATGCTGGTCGTGGGCGACAAAGAGATCGAAACCGGCACCGTTGGCGTGAGAGAGCGCACCGAGGGAGATATTGGCTCGATGGAGATTTCCGCTTTCGTCGAGCGGGTACGTGCCGACAAACCGTGACGGCACAGCGGCTGGACAGAGTAGGGTGCCTGAGGCTACAATCTCTGGGCTAATCGAATACCGAGAAGCGGGACCCCGCTATTGGCGAGATTGGTCCCCACCACTGCGGCGCCAGCGAGGCAGCTGCCTGGTCGATGTGAAGAGGCGAGAGAGACTCGTGCACGGGTTTCTCGGCTAGCCTATGCTCCCGTCGGCCGCGCCGTCGGGAGTTTTTGTTTGAGCGGCCGCGCGAGTGGCCGGGGAAGATTGTGGAGGTGAGCTGCCTATCAGCAGCACGGACTATCGGATCAATGACCGCATCCGGGGCCAGAAATGCCGACTCATCGGCATCGATGGGAGCCAGCTCGGTATCTTTGTCACGAGCGAGGCGCTTAGGATCGCCGACGATCAGGGACTCGACCTAGTCGAGATCGCCCCGAACGCAGATCCTCCGGTCTGCAAGATCATTGACTTCGGCAAGTACAAGTACGAGCTGTCCATGAAGGAGAAGGCGGCCCGGAAGAACCAGTCCAAGATCGAGATCAAAGAGATGAAGTTCCGGCCGAAGGTCGACAAGCACGACTATGAGACCAAGAAACGGCACATCCTGCGTTTCTTGGACGGTGGAGCCAAGGTCAAGGTCACGATCATGTTCCGCGGCCGCGAGATGGCCCACCCGGAGCTGGGGCTGAACATCCTCGAGAAGCTCGCTGGTGAGCTTGAGGAACTTGCCGTCATTGAGACGCAGCCCAAGCTCGAAGGGCGGAACATGCACATGCTGCTCGCTCCTTTGAAGAAGAAGGAGATCAAGGGAGCTCCCGAGAGCGATGAAATTGCCGCCGAACCGGCGGGCGAAGCAGAGTAGGAGACGAAGAATATGCCGAAGCAGAAGACGCACAAGGGCACGGCGAAGCGGTTTCGCCTGACCGGTACTGGCAAGGTCATGCGGGGCAAGGCGTTCAAGAGCCACATCCTTGAGAAGAAGTCGCCCAAGCGTAAGCGCGGTTTCCGCCAGGAGACCGAAGTCGCGGCCAGCGACACCAAGGTAATCAAGAAGAATCTCGGCCTCGGCTAGACAAGATGCGCCGAGCGACCACTGTTTCCCTCAAGGAGTGATCAACGATGCCTCGTGTAAAGAGAGCTGTTACTGCCAAGAAGAAGCGCCGCACAGTCCTTACTCGCGCTAAGGGTTACTACGGAGCAAAGAGCCGCAGCTACCGCGCAGCCAAGGAACAGGTGCAGCACTCGCTGCAGTACGCGTACCGCGACCGCCGCAACAAGAAGCGTGAGATCCGCCGTCTGTGGATCACCCGCATCAACGCCGGCGCCCGCCTGCATGACATCTCGTACTCGCGCTTCATGCACGGCCTGAAGATGGCCGGCGTCGAGCTCGATCGCAAGGTCCTTGCTGACATGGCCGTGAACGATCCGGCCTCGTTCGCCAAGCTTGCCGAACTCGCCAAGAGCCAGGCTGCTTAAGCTGCCAAGCCGCAGCGAACACACGCGTCATCGAAAGGCCCCGCGATGCGGGGCCTTCTTCGTGTGCGTTTGTGCGTGCTCGGACGGTCCGAGTAGATTGCGGTAAGGCTCTGGTCACCTTCCGAGCGTAGGGTGCGTGCATGGCCGGCTGGGCCCGTCGGCCAACCATCCACCCGTCGTCTCCCCTCGGCGACGAACAAGTCCGAGGAGGAGAGAGCATGATCAAGAGAGTCCTGATCGCAGGTGTGGGCGCGTCACTCGCGCTGAGCCTGGGTGCCGCGACTGCGTACTTCACGGCGCAGGTGCAGGTGCCTGACAGCGTCATTACCGCCGGAAGTCTTCAAGTCTCGGCGGAACCGACCACGGCGCCGTTGTCGACGAGCGGACTTGCCCCAGGGGTTTCGTCGAAGAAGTCGTTGACCGTCACGAATAGAGGCACGACGCCTGCGGACGTCATCGTCACAGCATCGAAGAAGGCTGGCATCACCAAGTTCTACGAAGCGCTGGAGTGCACGGCGACCTGTGGCAACACGCGCTTGTACTCTGGTTCGCTTGCCGCCATGCGGACCCAGCCCGTCAGAATTCCGGCAGGTGGGAGCAGCGAGATCAAGTTCGAGGTTGGAATGCCGGCCGAGCTCGATAACTCCTACGCCGACGACTACACGAAGATCTCGCTGTACGTCGATGCCGAGCAGGCGCACTGATGCACTGGGCCAAGCGCACGTTTCCCGTACTCGTGACATGCGCCTTGGTCGTCGCCGTGGCGTTCGCAGGCCTGCGTGCATGGCAGCCGCTGCGCGTGACAGGCGAGTCGATGGTCCCTGCGCTGCGCTCGGGTGATGTCGTACTCGTCGAGCGCAAGGCGGCTGCCCAGATAGGGGACATCGTACTGATTAGGAGGCCGGGGCAGCCAGCGGTTCTGCATCGAGTCATCGGATGCGGGGCAGACGGCTCGCTCGTCACAAAAGGGGATGCGAATCCCACCCGAGACATCAGATCCGTCGCGCCCAAGTACGCAGCAGGCAGAGTGGCAGCGGTGGTGCCGACCGGAGCGCTTGTTGCGCGGTTGCGGTAAGCGATACGCTACACTTCTTACATCCAATGGAATATCCAGAGGCAATGACGGAGAGACGCGTCGCCCGAGTGGCGACCGGCCAGGGAAGGGCTCCCTCGACTGGAAGGGCCCACGGTCGCTTGAGCGCGCTATTCACTCCACCAGCCGCGACCTGAACCGTGAGACCGCCAGATGGTCACGCAGTAGGGGAGCCGGATCCGCCGATACCGGGAACGCAGCTGAGACGCTGCGATGGAACGGGGCCTTGAGGGTCCTGATGAGAGGGTCATCTCGCTGTGCTGGCGGGCAGGCCAACCGAGGTGGTACCGCGGGAGCTCGCTCCCGTCCTTGGACAGACGTACAAGGGCGGGAAGGGCTCCCTTCTCGTTCGGGCAGATAATTCGGGAAGAGGTGCGCGCTCACTTATGGGAGTCATCGACGAACTGAGAGCACAACAGGATTCCGCGCTCGTTGCACTGGAGGCCGCGGCCGATCTCGCGGCGCTAGATGCCGTGCGCGTGGCTTACCTCGGCAAGAAGGGCTCTCTCACGCACGTGCTGAAGTCGCTTGGAACGCTATCGCCTGAGGAGCGCCCTGCTGTCGGCAAGGCGGCCAACGAGGTGCGCACCGCCATCGAGGGGGCCATCGAGGCGCGTCGCTCCGTACTCGCTGAGGCGGCTCTGGAGGCCCGCGTGGCATCCGAGGCGGTCGACGTGACCCTACCGGGTCGGGCGCGGCCAGTCGGTAGCCGACACCTCATCGAGGCCATCACCGCCGAGGTCATCGAGGTCTTCCTGGGCCTCGGGTATCACGTCGCCGAAGGTCCGCAGGTGGAGCTGGAGTACTACAACTTCACTGCGCTCAATCACACACCGCAGCACCCAGCGCGGGCGGCCACCGACACCTTCTACGTCGCAGACCTCTCGGGCGAGGAGTTCGACGGGCCCGAGCCGTCCTGCGTGCTGCTTCGCACGCACACATCGCCAGTCCAGGTCCGCACCATGGAGCGGTCGGGTCCCCCGATCTACGTATTGGCGCCCGGCCGAGTATATCGGCGCGATATCGCGGACCCGAGCCACTTGCCGCAGTTCACGCAGATCGAAGGCCTTGTGGTTGACGAGGGGATTACCTTCGCCGATCTCAAGGGCACTCTCGATCACTTCGTGAAGGCAATCTTCGGTCCCGATCGAAAGACCCGCTTCCGGCCGCACTTCTTCCCGTTCACGGAGCCGTCTGCAGAGGTGGACGTCAGCTGCGGCATCTGCGGCGGTAGTGGCTGCCGGTTCTGCAAGCAGTCGGGGTGGCTTGAGATCCTCGGGTGCGGCATGGTCGACCCGAACGTGTTCGGCTACGTCGATATCGACACGGAGCGCTACACGGGCTTCGCATTCGGCATGGGCGTCGAGCGTATTGCCGCTCTGAAGTACAACGTGCCTGACCTGCGCATGCTGGTCGAAGGTGACATGCGGTTCCTTCGGCAGTTCTGACGATCCGACCCACTTCGCCGCGCCCGTCGGGGCGGCGCCCTAGTCGATACCACCGCGACCGTTCGCGTGAAAGGACTGAAGTAGCAGATGCGTGTCTCACTCAAGTGGCTCTCCGAGTTCGTCGAGGTCCCTTCGTCCGTCCCGGAGCTCGTGGACAGGCTCGATATGACCGGCACCGCAGTCGAGGCGGTGCACGCCCTCGGGGAGTCCTTCGACAACATCGTCACCGGGCAGATCACTGACAAGGTCCGCCACCCCAACGCCGACAAGCTCTGGGTGACCACGGTCGACGTCGGAGACGGTACCCCGCGCACCATCGTCTGTGGCGCGCAGAACTTCGAGGTCGGCGACAAGGTGGTCGTCGCCTTGCCGGGCGCTGTGCTGCCAGGCGATTTCGAGATCAAGAAGTCGAAGCTCCGCGGTGTCGTGAGCGAGGGCATGAACTGCTCGGCGCGCGAGCTTGGCCTCGGCAACGACCACGACGGCATCATGATCCTGCCGGCCGACGCACCGATCGGCGTGCCGTTCGCCGAGTACCAGAAGCTTGGTGACACCGTGCTCGAGCTGGAGGTTACGCCGAACCGTCCGGACTGCTTGTCGATGGTTGGTGTCGCTCGGGAGATTGGAGCGATCTTCGAGAAGCCGGTCACCATGCCCGAGCCGCCCGCAGTTGCCGAGTCGGGCGAGTCTGCCGCGGACCGGGTGAGCGTCGAGATCGCCGACCCCAAGCTGTGCCCCCGATACACTGCGCGGGTAATCCGTGGTGTGAAGATCGGTCCGTCGCCGCAGTGGCTCGCCGAGCGTGTGGCGGCGGCAGGTGCGCGCCCGATCAACAACATCGTCGACATCACGAACTACGTCATGTTCGAGCTCGGTCAGCCGCTGCACGCGTTCGACCTGGCAACCCTCGGTGCGGACGCGGACGGTCGAGTTGCGATCACGGTGCGCCGTGCCGAGGCGGGCGAGACGCTCCGCACTCTCGATGGTGTTGACCGCGAGCTCACCCCGGAGACCCTCTGCATCTGCGACCCCACCGGTCCGGTCGCGCTCGCAGGCGTGATGGGCGGCGAGGCCACGGAGGTCTCGGACACCACCGTCGACATCCTGCTCGAGTCCGCAGCGTTCGATCCCGAGTCGATCAGCCGCACGAGCCGCCGTCTGGGGCTCGTGAGCGAGGCGTCGCTGCGCTTCGAGCGCACCGTGGACCGCACCGGTTGCGTGGCAGCGCTGGACCGCGCCGCTGCGCTCATGGCCGAGCTGGCAGACGGCGAGGTCTGCGCAGGCGTGGTCGACGAATTCCCGGCGCAGGCGTCTTCCCGCGTCCTCGGACTGCGCTCGTTGAGGCTGTCGGCCGTAATCGGCGAGGAGATAGCGCAAGAGGAGGCCGCTGACATCCTCCGGAGGTTGGGCTGCCAGGTTGAGGTGCTTCCCGACCTTCTTGACGTCACAATCCCGACGTTCCGCCCCGACCTCGAGCGCGAGATCGACCTCGTCGAAGAGGTACTGCGCATCCACGGGATGGAGTCGATCGCGGCTACGCTTCCTGCTGGCCGAGGCAGGGTCGGGATGCTCACGCGCGAGCAGAAGCTGCGCGATCGCATCGGAATGTTGCTCCGCGCCGCCGGCCTGAACGAGACGATGACATACTCGTTCACTGATCCGGGTGACCTCGAGCGCATCGGCATGACGATGCCGCTCGACGAGTGCGAGGTCCAGATCCTCAACCCCATGTCCGGCGAGCAGTCGGTGCTGCGGCGCACGCTCCTGCCGGGGCTGCTCCGCAGCGTGAGCTATAACCAGCGTCGTGGCGTTGAGGACGTGCACCTTTACGAGATCGGGTCCGTGTTCTGGACCGCCCCCGGCCGTAAGCTGCCCAAGGAGCGCGAGAGGATGGCGGGCGTGCTCGCCGGGTCCTGGAACCGGCCGCAGTGGAACGAGCCCGCACGCCCCCTCGACTTCTTCGATGGCAAAGGAGTGCTCGAGACGGTCATGCGCGACCTGGCCGCGTCGCGGTTCAAGGTGAGGGCGTGCCAGCGCCCCTGGTTGCAGCCGGGTCGCGCCGCCGAGGTGCTCGTCTCCGGCGACGTGATCGGCTGGATCGGCGAGGTGCACCCCAGTGTGCTCGAGCGCTTCGAGTGCGATGCGCCAGTGACGGCGTTCGAGCTCGAGATCGGCCGGCTGATCCGCTCCGCGCGCGAGGAGCGCACGGTGCAGGAGCCGCCGAGGTTCCCGGCGGTCGAGCTCGACCTCGCCATCGTCGTTGATGAGTCGATTACCGCCGAGCAGCTCGTGCAGTCGGTTCTCTCGGCGGGGGGCAAGCTCCTGGAGAGCGCTCGGCTGTTCGATGTGTACCGGGGCAAGGGTATACCTGAGGGCAAGAAGTCGATGGCGCTGGCACTGACGTACCGTGCGCCGGATCGGACGCTGACCGCCGAGGAGGTAGACCAGACGCATGAGCGGCTTGTGCGCAAGGTCGTGAAGGCGACCGGCGGCGAGGTGCGCGGCGCGTCATAGTTGTATGGCGATTCAGTGCGTCGTGGTTGTGCCGCTGCGCATGGATGAATACTGATGCACTCTAAGAGCATAGAAGTTGACGTATATGCGAAACAGCGGATATACTCTCGTACAATAGAGCGCAAGCTGACCCGACAGGGTCTACGGGTGATGTATCAGGAGGTCGCATGACGAGCGTCGCGGTCATCGGTGCCGCAGGGTACGCGGGCGTCGAGGCTGTCCGCTGGGTGCTTGCGCACCCTCGGCTTTCGCTCGCATGTGCGACGTCATCCACTGATGCAGGACGCCCTCTCGCGGAAGTCTATCCCGCATTGGCAGGAGCGACCGAGATGGTGTTCTCGGCGACGGAGGATGCGAACCTCGCAGAGATTGCCGATGTCGCGATCCTTGCGGTCCCGCACACCGCTGCGCTGGCGCTCGTGCCCGGGCTTCTGGATGCCGGCCTCACTGTCATCGACCTCTCGGCGGACTTCCGGCTCAGCGACGCGGGGGTCTACGCCCAGTGGTACGCCACTGCGCACACCGCGCCTGAGCTGCTCGGCGAGGCTGTCTACGGGTTGCCGGAGCTGGACCGCAGCAGGCTTGCCGGCGCGCGGCTCGTCGCCTGCCCCGGTTGCTATCCCACGGCAACGGTCTTGGCGGCGCTGCCTGCACTTCAGGGCCCTGCGATTGGAACCCGCATTGTCGTGGATGCCAAGTCGGGCCTCTCTGGCGCCGGTCGCAGCCTATCTCCCAAGACGCGGTTTTGCTCGGCCGACGAGAGTGTGACCGCGTACGGCTTCGGTCGTCATCGCCACATCCCTGAGATGGAACAGGCGCTCACCTCGGCGGCGGGGCATGACGTCAGTGTGATCTTCACTCCACACCTCGTCCCGATGTCGCGCGGCATGCTCTCCACCGTCTACATCGAGGTCGAGCAGGGCTTCACGACCGCCGAGGCCGTCGAGCTGTACCGCGGTCGGTATCACGCCGAGCCGTTCGTGCATGTTCACGAGGCGGACTCAGCACCGTCGACCCTCGAGGTCCGCGGAACCAACCGGGCATCGGTAGGCGTGTGGGTCGATGAGCGCACGAGTACGCTCGTGGCCACGTGCGCGATCGACAACTTGGGCAAGGGTGCGGCCGGTCAAGGCATCCAGTGTCTGAACGCCGTGCTCGGCCTGCCCGAGACCATGGGCCTCGACATGCCCGGGGCGGTGGTCTGATGAGCACGAGACTCGCCGCGAACCCGATCGAGCCGGTCGCCGGAGGCGTCGTCGCGGCGAAGGGGTTCGTCGCGGCAGGAGTTGCCGCCGGGATCAAGGGGAGCGGCAAGCGCGACGTAGCACTGGTTGCCAGCGAGGCGGGCGCTGTCCCTGCCGCCGCGTGCTTCACCACCAACCTTGTCGCGGCCGCACCGGTGCTCGTTTCGCGTGAGCATATCGCCGATGGCCGTTGTGCCGCGGTCATCATCAACGCCGGCGGTGCGAACGCGTGCACCGGTGAGCGGGGGCTTGCCGACGCACGGACCATGGCGGCGACGACGGGCCAAGCCCTGCAGGTTGACCCGTCCGACGTGCTCGTCTGCTCGACGGGAGTGATCGGTGAGTACCTCCCCATGGACCGGATCGCCGAGGGTGTCACCCGGGCTGCGGCGAGCCTCAGCGCATCAGGTGGCGCCGATGCAGCCGAGGCGATCATGACGACCGACACCGTCGCCAAGCAGGCCGCCGTGCGCGTCCGAGTCGCGGGAGTCACCTACACGGTCGGCGGCATGGCCAAGGGCTCAGGCATGATCGCGCCGAACATGGCGACGATGCTCGCGGTCGTGACCACGGACGCGCCGCTGGACTCGGCGGCGTGTTCGGAGGCGCTGGCCTCGGCGGTTCGCGTGACGTTCAATCGGGTGACGGTGGACTCCGACACCTCCACGAATGACACAGTGGTGCTGATGGCAAGCGGCGCGGCGTCCGGCGAGCCGATCGGCGTTGATGACCCGCGCTTCGATGCTGTCGCCGAGGCCGTGCGGACCGTGTGTAGCGAACTCTCCCGGTTGATCGCGCGGGACGGCGAAGGCGCGACGAAGCTCGTGACTGTGGCGGTGACCGGGGCGGCGAGCGAGGACGATGCCGAGCGCGCCGCGCGCACGATCGCGGAGTCGCCGCTCGTCAAGACCGCTGTCTGGGGTGAGGACGCCAACTGGGGGCGCGTGGCAGCTGCCGCTGGACGCTCCGGGGCGCGCTTTGACGCCGCAGATCTCGCGGTGACCTTCGCCGGCATCCCGGTGTGCGTTGCGGGCATGGCGGTCGGGTTCGACGAGGAGGCCGCCGCGGAGGCGCTGGCGGCAGACGAGATCGAGATCGAGGTGGCGCTCGGAGCTGGGGACTTCTCGGCGAGCGTACTCACCTGCGACCTGACCGAAGGCTACGTCCGCATCAACGGCGAGTACCGAAGCTAGCGGCCTCTGCCGACATGGAAGGGGCCGCACTCCGATGACCCCATGCCGACCGGCGGCAGTCTCGTCTGTCGCCTTCTGATGACGGAGGACCGATGAGAGACGTGCTGGATAAGGCCTCAACCCTGATGGAGGCGCTGCCTTGGATCAAGGCGGCGTGGGGGCGCACAGTCGTGATCAAGTACGGCGGTTCTGCCATGACCGATCCCGTGCTGCGGGACCAAGTTGCCGCCGATATCGTTCTGATGAAGCTCGTAGGCGTCAACCCCGTCGTTGTGCATGGCGGCGGACCCGACATCACGAGCCTGATGGAGCGGTTGGGGCTCCCGGTGCGCTTCCATGACGGGCTGCGAGTGACGACGGACGAGGCGATGGACGTCGTCAGGATGGTGCTCGTGGGCAAGGTGAACAAGGAGCTCGTGAGTGCTGTGAACGCGCACGGGCGCCTGGCCGTCGGGGTTTCGGGAGAGGACGGCAACCTCGTCACCGCGACGCCGCGCGATCCGCAGCTCGGCCGGGTGGGAGAGGTCACCGCCATCGACACCACCATCTTGGACAACCTTATCGACGATGGCTTCATCCCGATTGTTGCCACCGTCGCAGCGGGAGATGACGGCAGCTCGCTCAACGTGAACGCGGACCTCGTGGCCGGTGAGATCGCGGCTGCACTCGGCGCCGACAAGGTGATCTTCCTCACGGACGTTGATGGCGTGTACCGCGACTACAACGACCCGACCTCGCTCATCAGCGTGCTCACGCCTGATGCGACCGCCGAGATGATCGCCTCCGACCAGATCGACGGCGGCATGATACCCAAGGTTGCCGCGTGTCTGGCCGCCGTCCGTGCAGGAGTGCGGCGCGCGCACATCCTGAACGGCACACGCGAGCACGCGCTGCTGCTCGAGGTCTACACCGACGAGGGCGTCGGCACGATGATCGCCGATGAGACCACGCCTGCGGAGGTCGAGTAGCATGGGCGCCCATTTCGACGCTGTGCGGGCCGCCGACGCTGCTTGCGTGATGCAGACCTATGCCCGCAAGCCGGTGATGTTCGTCTCGGGAAGCGGGATGCGCCTCTTCGATGACGAGGGCAACGAGTACCTAGACTTCGTCTCAGGGATCGGGGCGGTGAACCTCGGGCATGCGCACCCAGCGGTCACGAGTGCCGTCACCGAGCAGTCGGCGAAGCTCGTGCACGTTTCCAACCTCTTCTACGTTGAGCACCGCGCCGAGCTGGCCTGTGACCTCGTGGACCTGCTCGGCGAGCCGATGCGGGTCTTCTTCGCGAACTCGGGTGCCGAGGCGAACGAGGCCGCCATCAAGATCGCTCGGCGCTGGGCCGCCGAGCATAAGCCGGGCGCCTGCCGTGTTATAAGCGCGAAGCGCTCGTTCCACGGGCGCACGCTTGCGACCTTGGCGGCGACCGGACAGCCGTCAAAGCAGGAGGCCTTCGAGCCGCTGCCTGAGGGGTTTGCGCACGTCGAACCCGGAGACTTGGATGCGCTGGACGCCGAGCTCGACGGTACGGTTGCCGCGCTGATGCTCGAGATCGTGCAGGGGGAGGGCGGAGTCTGGCCGCTGTCGGCAGAGTATCTGACCGCAGCACAGAAGCTCTGCAGCGAGCGCAACGTCCTTCTCGTGGTGGATGAAGTGCAGACGGGGTTCTTCCGCACGGGCCCCGCGTTCGCGTTCCAAGCGTTCGGGCTCAATCCCGACGTCGTCACCCTCGCGAAGGCGATGGCGAACGGGTTCCCGATCGGCGCCTGCGCTGCACGCGAGGAGGTCGCCGCGGCGTTTCGGCCCGGGGACCACGGCTCCACCTTCGGCGGCGGACCGGTTGTGTGCGCAGCAGCGCGTGCGACCATCGGCGCGCTTGTCGCCGAGCGGCTCGGCGAGAACTCCGTCACGGCAGGGAAGTACCTGCGCTCTCGGCTGAGCGATCTTGCCGTGGACTCCGGCGGGTTCGTGACCGATGTACGCGGGTCTGGTCTGATGGTCGGCATATCGCTCGCCGAGCCTGTTGCTGCCGAAGTGGCTGCCGCGATGCTCGAGCGGCGCATCGTTGTGAATCATATCGGTGCAGATATTCTTCGCTTCTTGCCGCCACTCGTATGCAATGTCCAAGAAATTGATACACTCTATGCCACTTTGACCGAGGTTCTCGAGGAGGTGCGCGCATGATCGATCCTGCCGTCCTGAGAGGGCGCGACGTGCTCGCCCTCGATGACCTCAGCCCCGCCGAGGTGGCCTACGTCCTCAAGCGCGCAGCGATTGGCAAGGCCGAGTGGACAGCTGGCCAACGTTACACCCCGCTGGCGGGGTGCGCCGTGGCCGTCATCCTGCAGAAGCCGTCGATGCGCACGAGGATCAGCTTCGAGCTCGCCTGCACGCGTCTGGGCGCGCACCCGGTCATTCTGAGCGGGACCGACAGCGCCCTGTCGCGCGGGGAGTCGGTCTACGATACCGCAAAGGTCATGGAACGCTACGTAGATGCGATCGTGGTTAGGACGTACGCCCAGAGCTTGCTCGACGAGCTTGCCGATGCGGCGTCGGTCCCCGTCATCAACGCGCTGACCGACGAGCACCACCCGTGTCAGGGCCTTGCTGATCTGCTGACGATCCAGGAGCACCTCGGCCGTCTCGCGGGCGTGCGGATGACGTACGTGGGTGACGGCAGCAACAACATGGCGCACACGTACCTGCTCGGCGGCGCGCTCACGGGCATGCACGTGACGATCGGCACGCCTGAGCAGTACCAGCCGGATGCCGATGTGCTTCGGCGCGCTGAGGCAATCGCCGCCGAGACGGGCGGCAGCGTTGCCGTCGTCAGTGACGCCTCTCGTGCGGTGGCGGATGCAGAAGTCGTAGCGACCGACACTTGGGCCTCCATGGGCCAGGAGGATGAGCACGCCGAGCGCGTGGACGTCTTCGTACCCTTCCGGGTGGACGAGGCGCTCATGCGGCTGGCAGCGCCGGAGGCACTCTTCGTGCACTGCCTGCCGGCGCACCGTGGCGAGGAGGTCACCGATGCGGTGATCGACGGGCCACGTTCCGTTGTCTTTGATGAAGCCGAGAACCGGCTCCATGCGCAGAAGGCGCTGCTGGAGTTGGTCGTTGGCGGCAGAGAACTCTGATACCAGGGAGGACCGGCACAGATGAGGAAGCGAGAGCGGCGTCAGGAAGCTATCAGGCGCATCATACGCGCGGAGCGTGTGCGGACGCAGCGCATGCTCGTCAACCTGTTGTTGGCTGAGGGCTTCGAGTGCACGCAAGCCACCGTCTCGCGGGACATCACCGAGATGGGGCTGCGCAAGCTTCCTGAGGGCATATATGTGCTTGCCGAGGACCTGCACCTGCAGCGAATGGTCAAGGACCTCGTCCGGGATGTCCGCCAAGCAGGCAACCTCGTGCTGATCAAGGCGCAGGCAGGTACGGCACCCGGTGTGGCCGCTGCTCTCGATGCCACCGAGATCGCCGACATCGTCGGTAGCGTTTCAGGCGACGACACCATCCTGGTCGTCACCGAGACCGAAGAGACCGGCCAGGCCATAGTTGAAACGCTGAACAAGTTCCGGGGCGTGCACTAGAGCGCTCCGCACTTGGCACTAGATCAGGAGGAAATGGGATGACTCGCGATAGATGCCTGCTTGCATACTCGGGCGGACTCGACACCTCGGTTGCGATCAAGTGGATCCAGGAGAACTACGACCTTGACGTCATCGCGCTTGTGGTGGACGTCGGCCAAGAGCGTCAGGACCTCGAGTTTGTGCGCGAGAAGGCGCTCGGCATCGGGGCAGTCGAATCGCTGTGCAAGGACGTTCGTGAAGAGTATGTCTCCGAGTATCTCTCCCGCGCGCTCAAGGCGAACGCTCTGTACGAGAACAAGTATCCGCTCCTTTCGGCCATGAGCCGACCGATCATCGTGAAGCATCTGGTTTACGAGGCGCATAAGCATGGCGCGAAGTACATCGCGCACGGCTGCACCGGCAAGGGGAACGACCAAGTGCGGTTCGAGGTGGGAATCGCGGCGCTCGACCCGGACATTCAGGTGCTCGCGCCGGTACGTGAGTGGGACCTTAGGACCCGCGACGAGGAGATGGAGTGGGCGCAGGAGCGGGGCATTCCGGTGCCGACGACCAAGGACAACCCCTATTCAATCGACGACAACCTCTGGGGTCGTGCGATCGAGTGTGGAGTGCTTGAGGATCCCTGGATCGAGCCGCCGGCGGACATCTACACGCTCACCAATGACGCGCGCGGCGAGTCGTGTGGCGAGCCCGAGTACGCGGTCATCTCCTTCGAGCAGGGTCTGCCGGTCGCGCTTGATGGTGAGCGCATGAGCTTCCACCAGATCATCGACCGGATGAACGAGCTCGCCGGCAAGCACGGCTTCGGGCGCATCGACATGATCGAGAACCGCCTCATCGGCGTGAAGTCACGTGAGGTCTACGAGGTGCCCGGCGCACTGACCCTCATCACGGCACACAAGGCCCTCGAGGACCTGTGCCTCGAGCGTGAGGTGCTCCACTACAAACTCGGTGTGGAGCAGAAGTGGGCCGAGTTGGTCTACAACGGGATGTGGTTCTCGCCGCTCAAGGAGGCCCTCGACGGCTTCATCGACACGACTCAGCAGCTCGTTACGGGCGATGTCCGGTTGCGCTTCTTCAAGGGTAGCTGTGTGACGGTCGGCCGTCGGTCGCCGTACTCGCTCTACGACTACGATCTCGCCACCTATGACGCCTCCGATAGCTTCGATCACGCAGCAGCCAAGGGCTTCATCGAGCTGCACGGGCTGCCGGTCAAGGTCTGGGCACGCCAGCGCCGGAAGTCCGGCAAGGAAGGCGAGGTATAGGTATGCGGCTCGGTCTGGGAGGCGCAGAGCTCCTCGTCATCATCGGTCTCGTGTTGTTGCTGTTTGGGCCGTCGATTCTGGCGTTTTGGCTCGGCTACATCACGGGCAAGGGCCGTGCGAAGGGGTCCGCCACCCAGCTGCCGCTTGCGGACTCGCGGCCAGCCGTGAGTCCGCCGAAGCCGCCGAGCGAGGCTGCGAGTGCGCCTGTGGCGCCACGGCCCCAGGCGCCGCCGCCAGCGCCCGTCCCGGAGCCCGAGCCCACAGTGCCCGCAGCCGAGCCTGAACAGATGCTGCCGGTTGCACCGGAGGCACCTGCGGACTCGCAACCCAGGCCCGCCGCCGAGAACCTGTGGATCGAGTCGGTGCTGTCCACCGAGTACATCGAGCCGGAGCCTGCAGCGCCCCCGATCGAGTCCACACCGGAGGACGCGTCCAATGAGTGATTCCAAGGCACTCTGGGGCGGGCGGTTCGAGCGCAGCCCCGGGAAGTTCCTCACCGAGTTCGGCGCGTCCCTGCCAATCGACAAACGCATGTGGGCGGAGGACATCCGCGGCTCCATCGCCCATGCCCGGATGCTTGCCGACCAGGGCATCATCTCCCAGGCCGATGCGGACTCGATAGAGGAGGGCCTCGCACAGATCTACCGCGAGATCCGTGCAGGAGATTTCGATTGGCGCTTGGTGGACGAGGATGTTCACATGGCCATCGAGCGCGTACTCACCGAGCGCATCGGTCCGGCCGGCGGGCGCCTACACACGGCCCGGAGCCGCAACGATCAGGTCGCAACCGACACCCGGCTGTACGCGAAGGCGTGTGCCCGCGAGCTCGCCGACAGAATACTGTGCCTGCGCAACGAGCTACTCGCAATCGCCGAGAAGAACCTCGGTGTCGTGCTGCCCGGGTACACGCATCTTCAGCGTGCCCAGCCGGTGCTCGTCAGCCACCACCTTCTCGCATACGTCTGGATGCTCGGCAGGGACTTCACGCGCGTTCGGCACGCGTACGAGGCGGCCGATGTGCTGCCGCTGGGATCGGCGGCGCTCGCAGGCACCACGTACCCGATCAACAGGGGAGCGGTCGCCAAGAGGCTTGGGTTCTCGGCAGTCAGCGCGAACTCGATGGACTCGGTCAGCGACAGGGACTTCCTGATCGATCTCGTCTACGCGTGCTCGGTGTGCCAGGTGCACCTCTCTCGGCTGTCCGAGGAGCTCATCATCTGGTCGAGCGAGGAGTTCGGATTCGTGCGCATGGACGACGAGTACTCGACCGGCTCCTCGATCATGCCGCAGAAGAAGAACCCCGACTTCGCCGAGCTAGTCCGCGGCAAGACCGGGCGTGTCCTGGGCGACCTGACCGCGTTGCTCGTGACGCTCAAGGGACTGCCGCTGGCCTACAACAAGGACATGCAGGAGGACAAGGGCGTGGCGTTCGACGCTGTCGACACGCTCTCGGACTGCCTGCGCGCGATGTGCGGCATGATTGCGACGATGACGTTTGATGCCGAGCGCATGCGCTCTGCCGCGCAGGGCGGATTCATGGCCGCGACCGACCTGGCGGACTATCTCGTCGGCAAGGGCATGCCCTTCCGCGACGCGCATGAGGTCGTCGGACGTCTGGTGCTCGCTCTGGAGCGCGATGGGCGTTCGTTGGCTGATCTCTCCGCCGAGGAGTACGCGGCGTTCGATCCGGCGTTCGGTCCCGATGTGCTCGACGTCATCGACGTCGAGCAGCAAGTGCGCCGCCGCACGAGTGAGGGAGGCACCGGCCACGACGCGGTCGAGGCCCAGCTCGAGCGCGCGCATGCTGCCATCGCCACGGATACCAAGTGGCTAGAGGCGGTGTCAGAGCCGGAGTGAGCGATGAGTCCAGCTTCGGCCAGCGGCTGAAGGCTGAGTTCTTCGAGCGCAGCCCGCTGGAGGTTGCGCCGGACCTTCTCGGAAGGATAGTTGTCAGCACGGCAGGCGGAGTCGTCACCGGTGGACGCATCGTCGAGACCGAGGCCTACCTTGGCGCCGATGATGAGGGCAGCCATGCTGCGACCAAGGGCGTGACGCCGAGGAACTCGGTCATGTTCGGGCCGCCCGGTAGGGCGTACGTGTATTTCACTTATGGCAACCATCACATGCTGAACTTGGTGTGCGAACCCGAGGGGGTGGCTGGCGGAGTGCTCCTGCGCGCGCTCGAGCCGACCGTTGGCATCGCCGAAATGTCGATGCGGCGAGGCAGGGAGCGTCTGACCGAGCTGTGCAGCGGACCCGGAAGACTCGCCCAAGCGCTTGGCATCGACTTGTCCGATAACGCATCAGTGCTGGGTGAAGGCCGTATCACGGTGTATGCTGGCATGCGCATCGATGAGGACGCGGTCGAAATCTCGGGCAGAATCGGCCTGAGCAAGGGGCATGAGCGCCCATTCCGATTCTTCGAACGGGGAAGCGAGTACGTGTCGCGGGGGCGCACAGGACCGATTGCGTCAAAGAGTGCGCGAGACAAGAGAAATAGACAGGAGCGGGGATGAAGCTTCAAGAGATATACGAATCGTGCATCGCCACCGGAATCAAGAACGACGCCCGTGAGCGCAGTGAGATCGATCGCGTACTCGCGCAGGTCAAGAAGGGTTACGACAAGCTCGACGAGTCCGAGAGGACTCTGTTCGACACCGAGAAGCTCACGAACCCCTACGGTGACACTCGCATCGAGATTGGTGACCCCGAGGCCGAGGTGCGCGGGCTGCTCGTCGGGATCGACATGGAGGTAGGCGAGATCCTGCTGGCCGATCGCCTGCGCGAGCGTGGCGCGTCTATCGACCTGGTGCTGGCGCATCACCCGGAGGGTCCTGGGCTCGCGAACCTGCACGAGGTCATGTACATGCAGGCGGACCTGTGGGCTGCCGAGGGCGTGTCCATCGGCGCCGGCGATGCGCTGATCGCGCCGCGCGCAGAGGAGATCCGTCGCCGGATCATGCCGACCAACTTCACCCGGGCCGCACAGGCTGCCGAGCTTCTCGGCCTGTCGTTCATGTCGTGCCACACGCCCGCGGACAACTCGGTGAACCGCTTCGTCCAGTCATTCCTCGACGAGCGAGCGCCGCAGACGCTTGATGACGTCGTCAAGGTGCTGCGCGAGATTCCCGAGTACGAGCACGCCACGCGCAAGGGGTACGGCCCCACGCTCATCCAGGGCCGCGGGCAGGGAAGGCCCGGCCGAATCGTCGTGGATATGACCGGCGGTACCGAAGGTCCGATCGACGCGATCAACCGCCTGTCCCAGGCGGGGGTGGGCACGCTCGTCGGGATGCATTACTCCGAGGAGTACCGGAAGCGTGCCGAGGAGGTCGGCCTCAACCTGGTGATTGCGGGCCACATCTCGAGCGACGTTCTCGGCATGAACCTGGTGCTGGACGAGATCGCCCGGCTCGGGGACGTCGAGATCTTCTGCGCGAGCGGCATGGTCCGCGTCGCCCGCGTCTAGGCCGGGTTTAGTCAGGTAGCCACCAGCGCTGTCAGCCGTCGCGAGGTCGGCGGCTGACAGCATCTCGACACGCAGGACCCTGCGGCCCGCTCGTCCTGCTAAGGATTCGGTGTGGGGGTCGCGTTGCCGCCCTGCGGGGGAGTAGTCGGGTTGGTCGGCTTCGTCGGCTTGGTGGGCTTCTTAGGTGGCGTCACCTGCGGTTGTGGGTTCTCGGTAGGCTCCGCGCCCTGCGGGATGTTCTTGAATTTCTTGGACGTGTAGCGCGGTGCAGGTTGCGCAGGGAAGTCCTTCACCGGCATACCCGCCATGGCGGGCTTCATGTATGCGGCCCAGATCGGCGCGCATACGGTGCCACCAAATCCTCTCGCTCCGTTGACAACGATGGGCTTCTCGGTGCGGTGACCGGCCCATACCGCGGTGACGAGCTGCGGGGTGTATCCCACGAACCAGACGTCGCGGTAGTTCTGGCTCGTACCGGTCTTGCCCGCGGCAGGCCGTCCGATCGCTGCGCGCCGCGCGGTGCCACCGGTGATGACGCCCTTGAGTACCTTGGTAGCTGCGTAGGCGATCTTGGGGTCGAGCGCTTGGGTCTTCTTCGGTTCGTTCTGGTAGATCGTCTGGCCGAAGCGGTCGACGATCTTGGTGATGAAAACGGGCTCAACGTGCGTCCCGTTGGTCGCGAGCGTGCCGTAGGCCGACGCCATTTCGAGCGGCGACACGTTCTGAGCGCCGAGCGCGATCGACGGGTACGCCGCCAGCTCGGTCTTGATGCCCATTCGCTGCGCCACCTTGGCGATGTTGGCGGGTCCGATTCCGTAGCTCAGGCGCGCGAAGACCGTGTTGACGGAGGCTCGCGTCGCTGCCTCGAGGGTCATGGCGCCTCGGCCACTGCCCTCGCTGTTCGAGACCTTCCAAGGCTTGGGTTTGGTCGGGATGGACGCGGGGGATGAGCCATCGATCTTGTACGAGGGGGGCATTCCCTGCTCGAGGGCGGCGACGAGGGCGAAGGTCTTGAACGACGACCCTGCCTGCCGCTTGCCCTGAGTGGCGAGGTTGAACTTGTTCTGGTTGTAGTCGCGCCCCCCTACGAGCGCCTTGACGTGTCCAGTCGTCGGATCGAGGGAAACGAGTGCAGCCTCCGGACCGTTCGGCAACTTGTTCTTGACCGCGGCTTCGGCGTATCCCTGCATCTTCGTGTCGAGCGAGGTGTAGACCTTCAGGCCGCCGCCGAACACGACTCCCTGGCTGAACTCGGACTGCAGCAGCTTCTTGACGTGGGCTACGAAGTAGTGCGCTCGGTAGATGCCGCCTTCTGGATCGGATCCCCGCTTGAGCTCGAGTGGTGTGGCGACGGCGGTGTCGTACTCCTCCTGGGTGATGAAGCCGTTGCGGAGCATGCGCGACAGTACGGTGTTGCGCCGTGCGAGCGCTCGGTCAGGATGCTCGTACGGGCTCATGCGCGACGGCTGCTGGGGGAGTCCCGCCAGTAGTGCAGCTTCGGCCAGCGTGAGCTCGTTGGCGTGCTTGGAGAAGTAGGTCCGCGCAGCGGCCTCGGCACCGTACGCGCCTTCGCCGAAGTAGATCGCGTTCAGGAACATCTCGAGGATCTCTTGCTTGTCGTAACGCTTCTCAAGCTCCATCGCAAGGTACGCTTCGCGCACCTTGCGCGCGAGAGTGATGTCGGTCGCCTCGTCCAGCAAGATGGTGTTGCGGATGTACTGCTGCGTGATGGTGGACGCACCCTCTTGGCCAAACCCGTCGCGTAGGTTCACGTAGACGGCACGCGCAAGGCCGGGGATGTCAATACCGTTGTGCTGGTAGAAGCGCTCGTCCTCTGTCGCGACGATCCCGTTGACGAGATCGGTGGAGATCTGCGAGATCGGGACGACGGTCCGGTTCTCCAGATACAGCCGTGCGAGGAGCTTGCCGTCCGCCGAGTAGACCTCGGTGGCTTGGGCAACCTCGAAGGCTCCCGGCGCGTCCGCGTCCGGGAGGTCCTTGAGCCAGCCCTGGATGGTCGCGGCGCCGGCCGCGGCGCCCGAGAGGGCCACGACAAGTACCACGACGACCATTGCCGCGAGGATCTCGAGCGCGATGAGCTTGCGCTGGGTGCGCCTGCGGCGCTGTTGACGTCTCCGACGCGCTGACATGCTTCTCCGTTGGCCGAAACGGTCGTACCCGGGTGACTGATGCTACATTGTCCCCCACAGAACGATTCTTATGCCAGCCCTGTCGAACCTGTCACCATGTCGTTGAGGTGGTATGTCATGCCCCGGCCTTCCGAGAACACATCAGAGCATTCCGCAAGCCGGGTGCCCGAGCTACTTGCGCCCGCCGGTGGTGAGGAGTCGCTCAGGGCCGCGGTGGCCGCAGGCGCTGACGCCGTTTACCTCGGCGCGGGGGTTCTGAACGCGCGCCGCGGCGCCGAGAACTTCACAATCGAGTCGCTGGCCGACGCGTGCCGCTTCGCCCACTTGTACTCCAAGAAGGTCTACCTGACGGCCAACGTCGCCATCCTGCCCTCCGAGACTTCCTCGGCGCTCGACCTCATCGACAGTGCGTGGGCGGCCGGCGTGGATGCCGTGATCGTCCAGGACCTGGGCCTGATGCGGCTCCTGCGTGAGACGCTGCCGCACGTGCGGCTGCACGTGTCAACGCAGGTCAATGCGCACTCGAGCGATACGTTGCGTGTGTTGTCGACGCTCGGCGTGTCCCGCGTCACCTTGGCGCGAGAGACATCGCTCGGTGAGATCGGGAAGCTTGCCTCCGTCGCGCACGACTTGGGCATCGAGGCCGAGTCGTTCGTGCACGGCGCCATATGTATGTGCTACTCGGGGCAGTGTCTGCTCTCCTCGATGATCGGTGGCCGCTCGGCCAACCGGGGGCTCTGCGCGCAGCCATGCCGACTGCCGTACGCGCTCGTCGACGAGGCTGGCAAGGAGCTGGCCGATGTGGGCTCGCACCTGCTGTCGCCCAAGGATCTGGCGGGCATCACCGTCCTGCCGAAGATGCTTCAGACGGGCATCGACTCGCTCAAGATCGAGGGCCGCATGAAGAGCCCCGAGTACGTGGCACTTGTAACCGGCGTGTACCGAGCGGCGCTCGACCGGGCCGTGGCGGCCGCCGCTCTCGGCGCCGCCCCCTATGAGGTTCGCGACGGCGAGATGTCCGTGTTGTCCGAGGCGTTCTCGCGCGGGTTCTCCGAGGCGTACCTGACCGGAGAGCGCGGCAACGACATGATGAGTTACACGCGGCCGAACAACCGCGGAGTCCGCGTCGGCCGCGTGGTTGAGGCTGCCGACGGGCGGATGACGATCGCCCTTGAGACCGCACTTGACTCCGGTGACGTCATCGAGGTCTGGACGAGGCGCGGAAGGCACGCGCAGCCGGTCGGACCGATGCGCGCTGGCGGATCGCGGAAGCTGTCATCGGCTCCGGCCGGTTCGAGGGTGTCGATAGCCGCCGAGAAACCCGTCTCCGTAGATGACCGCGTTTTCCGTGTGCGCAATGCTGCGCTCACAGACGCGGCGCGCAGGCTCTTTGAGGACCCGGCAGGGCCCGGCATCCCGCTCGAGTTCTCGGTATCCGTGGTGATCGGCGAGCCTCTCAGGGTCACGGTCACCGATTCGGCCGGCAACACCGGCTCTGCCGAGGGCGATGTGGTTGAGGCGGCTCGCACCCGCGCCGTCTCCTCGGAGGACATCGTCCAGCACGTTGGCCGCCTCGGGAACACGCCATACGCAGCCGCCTCCTGGGACGTAGCCCTCTCGCCCGGCGCCGGTGTCGGGTTCTCGCAGCTCCACGCGGTTCGCCGAGAAGCCCTCGCCGCTCTCGAACGCAAGCTCCTCTCGGCTTGGGCGGCGCGCGAGCGCGTGCGCCCGGCGGCGCCCAGCGCGCGGGACATCGAGCGCAGTGGCGGCGGTGGAGCCTCTGAGTCCGGTTCGCGCTCGAGCCGGGTGGCCCCGCGCGTCGTCGCGGTATGCGGCTCCATCGGGGCGGCAAAGGCGTGCCTGGACTCCGGCGCCGCCGAGGCGCAAGTCCCTGCCTGGGCGCTCGAAGGCGTATCGGCCGCCGACCTTCCGCCGGGCGTGACGCCGATCGTGCCCCGCATCATGCACGACGCCGAAGCCAAACGCCTTCTCGCACCCGCACGCGCCGCGCGCCGCGGCGTTGCGGGCACGCTCGGCGCGCTGAAGTTGCTTGCCGACGAGGGCATTCATGCCGAGGCGCACTGGTCACTGAACGCGATGAACGCCTACACGGTCGTCCAGCTCGCCGAGCTGGGTGCTTCGCTCGTGTGGCTTTCGCCGGAGCTGACGCTCGGCCAGATCCGAGAGATCGCCGCGGAGACCGATGTGCCTGTCGGCGTGGCGGTCGGCGGGCGGCAGGAGTTGATGGTCACCGAGCACTGCGTGCTGATGGCAGAGGGCCGCTGCGCGGGACGCTGCGAGGGCTGCAAGCGCCGCGAGCGCAGGACAGCGCTGCGGGACCGCAAGGGGTACGAGTTCCCCGTCGTGACCGATCCGCTCGGCCGCAGCCATATCTACAACGCAGTGCCGCTGGATGCGGTCAAGGCACTGCCCGAGCTGATCGAAGCCCGCGTGGACACCATCCGCGTCGACATGGAGGCGGAGCGTGCGCCGTCGGCCGCGGCCGAAGTGCGACGGGTCCGTTCGGCGATCGAGCTCGTTGTGGCCGGCAAACCGCTGCCACAGCCGCACCCCAATGCCGTGGCGACCACTGGGCACTTCTACCGCGGAGTCAGCTAACGTTTCTGCGGGTCGGCCAGTGGCGGCAGTGCGGCCGTGCGTCTAGCGCACGGCCGTCTAGCGCACCGTGACCTTGCGTTCGACAGAGGCCTTCGCGCCTCTGTCGTCGGTGACCCAGAGCGTGACCTCGTAGATACCCGGAGTGGCCCATGAATGGGTCACCTTCTGGCCGGTCGTGTCGGTGCCGTCGCCGAATTCCCAGAAGTACACGACTATCTGCCCGTCATCCTTGGAGCCACTCGCATCAAAGGTCGCCTTGACCCCTGGTGCCACTGTATCCGGACCGGCGATATTCGGCTGCGGCTCCTGATTGTCTCTCTCGCCAGAAGCTGCGACGTTGATGGTCACAGTGGCGTCCTTCTTGACCTTGGTTCCAGCGGCAGGGTTCTGCGACACGACGGTGCCCGCCGCAGCGTTTCCGGCGGGTACGTCTTTGACCGATGCCTTGAGCCCAACCGCTTCGAGCGCCTGTATCGCCGCAGCCTTCGTCATTCCCGCGAGCGATGGCACCGCGACCTCTTCGGCCTCCCTGTGCGTGGTGCATGATTCGGGCTTGTGCTCAGACAGCACGAGAGCGCCGGTCTTGGTGGGGCAGAACTCGGTCGCAGCCATGCCGGTCTCGGCGCACACCTCGACCTGGGCAACTCCCTTGGTCTGCGTGAACTGGGTCTTGGGTGTGTCGGCGAGAGCCGACTTCATGAAGCGAGCCCAGATATCGGCGGGAAGCGTTCCGCCGGTTACGTTGATGCCGTGCACGCCCTTCATCTCGCGCTGGGAATCGGGGTAGCCGACCCAGACCGCGCACACGAGATCGGGCGTGTACCCGACAAACCACGCGTCGCGGTACTGCTGTGTGGTGCCGGTCTTGCCTGCCGCAGGCCGTCCGAGCCTCGCCTTGGTTCCGGTGCCCCGTTCGATGACTCCGCGCAGGATATCGGTGGTCAGGTAGGCCACATCGGCGTCGATCTCGCGCGTGGGGGCCGGCTTGGTCTCCTTGAGTAGCGTGGCGTCCGCTTCCTTGACGTAAGACACGCCGTAGGGGGTGGTTCGCATACCCCCTGACGCGAGCGTGGCGTAAGCGCGAGCCATCTCAAGTGGCGAGACGCCGTCCTCGAGCCCGCCGAGCGCGATAGCAGGCACAGGCCTGATGCCCTCGCGCAAACCGAGCTTCTCGCCGGTCTTGACGACCTTGTCGGCTCCCACGTCGAGAATCAGCTGCGCGTACACCGAGTTAACCGACTTCTCGGTAGCCTGGCGTAGCCGCATGGTGCCGTTGATGCCGCCGCTCGCCCCCGTGACTTTCCAGGTATCGCCGCCCACCTGGAAGCTGCGCGGCCCGGACGGGAACGCCTTCTCTGGGTTGATGCCTTCTTGCAGGGCGGTCGCAAGCACGAATGTCTTGAACGCCGAGCCCGGCTGTCTCTTGCCCTGGACGGCGACGTTGAACTGCTGGGTCTTGAAGTCCTTCCCGCCGACCATCGCAAGCACCTCGCCGGTGCTCGGCCTGATCGCCACGAGAGCGGCCGACGGGTCGCCCTCGCGGTTCAGCACGTCAGCGACGGCTTGCTCGGCAGCCTGTTGCATGCGGCTGTCGAGCGTCGTGCGTACGAGCAGTCCGCCGCGGTAGACCTTGTCTTTCCCAAACTCGGCGATCAGCCCGTCCTTGACCCACTCGAGGAAGTAGGGGGCCGTGTTCGCGAGCGGCTGCAGACCGGCGAGCGTGATCTCGGTTGCTTTAGCTTCGTCGTACTGCGCCTGATCGATCACCGTCTGGTCGCGCATCAGCCCCAGCACGACATCGCGCCGACCGATGGCGTTCTCCGGCTCGAGGTACGGCGAGTAGCGCCCGGGCGACTTGATGACGCCGATGAGGACCGCGGACTCGGCGATGGTGAGCTTCTCAACACCCTTACCGAAGTACGCGCGCGAAGCGGCCTCCACGCCGTACGCACCGTGACCGAAGTAGATTGTGTTCAGGTAGAGCCCGAGGATCTCGTCTTTCGAGTAGCGCCGCTCGACCTCCTGGGCGAGGATCGCCTCCTGCACCTTGCGCTTGAGCGTCTTCTCAGACGTGACGAAGGCCTGCTTCACGTACTGCTGGGTAATCGTGGAGCCACCCTGGGCCTTGTCGCCCTTCATGATGTCGACGTAGAGCGCTCGGGCGATGCCGAGCGGATCCACGCCCTCGTGATCCCAGAAGCGCTTGTCCTCTACGGCGATGACGCCGTCCCGGAGGTACTTGGGCATCTTCTCGAGCGGCATGTCCTGTCGGTTCTGCTCGGCGAACAGTCGGGCAATCGCCTTGCCCTCGCGATCCATGATGATGGTGGACTGGTCGCGCCCGCGCGCCGAGCGCACGTCGGCGTCGGGAAGCCCTGAGGCGATCGAGCGGTACGCCACGCAGCCCGAGATGCCGAGCACCACGACCCCAAGCGCGCCGAGCAGTAATAGTCGCTTGCCGAGGCTGCGCTTGCCACGCTGCGATCGCTTGGGCGCCCGCGAGCCTCTCTGCTGAGGCCTACGGGGAGCGCTGGAGGCCTGTCGTGAGCTCCGGCCGCCGCCGCTTGAGCGCCTGCGTGCCGGCGGCGCGGTGCGCTTTGCTGACTGCGCCTTTCGGCGTGTGTTTCGAGGTCGTTGGCCACCGCTACCGGCGCTTCTGCGCGGTCGCGGTTGTGGCGATCCTTGTGGGTTGCCGCGTCGCGGTTCGCTCATCGATCGTCCTTCGAAGCTGGTTGTTGGTCGTCTTGAATATGTGCGGCGCTCGCCTCGCGTGCCGGGGTCAATCACCCTTCGGGCAGACGCGAGCGCGGCGCTTCAGAGGCAGGGTCATCTGTTAGTATGACACGCAAACCTCAAGCCATCCGTCGTGCTCGGTTTCTGTCGACCTGACGTTACCGTCGCGCCTGTGAATTGGAGGCTACTTGCTGCCCGTAGACGAGCAGATGCGCATTATCAAAGACATGACCTCCGACATCGTGCCCGAGGTCGATCTGCTGGCAAAGCTCGCACGGCAGAAGCCGATGCGCGTCAAGCTCGGAGTGGACCCCACCGCACCGGACCTGCACCTCGGCCACGCGGTGCCGCTTCGCAAGCTGCGACAGTTCCAGGAACTGGGACACACTGTCGTCTTGATCATCGGTGACTTCACCGCGCTGATCGGCGACCCCTCCGGGCGCAACACCACGCGCCCGCCTCTGACCGCCGAGGAGATCGAGCAGAACGCTGCGACCTACATCGACCAGGCTTTCAAGATCCTCGATCCGGAGATGACCGAGCTGCGTCGCAACTCGGACTGGCTAGGCACGCTTGGCTTCGGCGATGTGCTGCGACTGACCTCCCGGTTCACCGTCGCTCGCATCCTCGAGCGGGACGACTTCGCGAAACGCTACCAGGGCGGAGTCGGGATCTCGCTGCATGAGCTGCTCTACCCGGTCGCGCAAGCTTACGACTCGGTCGCCGTCGAGGCCGACGTTGAGATCGGTGGCACGGACCAGCTCTTCAACCTGCTCGCTGGGCGCGAGCTCATGGAGAAGAGCGGCGTGGAGCCCCAGATATGCCTGACGCTGCCGCTTCTCGAGGGCACCGACGGCGTACAGAAGATGAGCAAGAGCTACGGTAACTACATCGGCCTCACTGATGAGCCCGCCGATATGTTCGGCAAGGTCATGTCGATTCCCGACGAACTCATGACGCGCTACTATCGGCTCTGCACTCCGCTCGGCGTGGACGAGCTCGATGCCATCGAGGCGAGCCTGGCCAACGGTGAGCTGCACCCGAACGCCGCCAAGCGGCACCTCGCGCGTGAGATCGTCGCCCTGTACCACTCGGAGTCGGCGGCGACCGAGGCCGAAGCCTCTTTCGACCGCGTCTTCAAAGCGCACCAGTTGCCGGACGACATCCCGGAGGTCTCGGTCGAGCTCGCCGAGGATGTCTACCTGCCTGCGCTGATGCAGGCGCTGGGCCTGGTTGGCTCGGCAGGAGAGGGCCGCCGCATGATAGACGGCGGCGGTGTGCGGATTGACGGCGATGCGGTTCCCGCTGGCACGTATAACCTCGCGCGCGCACGCGTAGAGGGACGAGTAGTGCAGGTGGGCAAGCGTCGCTTTGCCCGGGTTCTGGCCCTCTGAGGTCGCCGAGGTTACTTTCCGCGCGCGGAAGGGAATCCTCGAAAAGTGTGGCCCAGGCCTGTTGCGTTTCTGGATAGTCTCCTGTTACACTCGAATACCGCCCGGCGCATGGACTTGGCTGGAGCGGGCGTGTTGATAACCGAGTTTGTGAGGCGAGGCCGATAGCAGCTGAGAACCGTCAGTGATTCTGTGTGATGGCTCTGGGTGCTTACGCCTTCCGATCGCGGGGGGCTCTTTTTTTCGCCCCGACGTGAGTCGAAATCGGCTCAACGCGAGAACTTGCAAGAAAGTTGCGAAACGGTGTTGACACCGATTGAGCAAGCGGGTAATGTACCTCCTCGCCGCTGAAAACCCTTCGGCGGCACGCGGCGGGAAAAACCGCAGGAAATGCAGGGAAACCGCCGCGGCTTGAACCTTGAAAACCGGATACTGTGACAAGCCAGAAATGAACCCGTCATTTCGAGAGGGTCTATCAAAAGGCCAAACCGAATTTGACTCCATTTAAAGGTTCAAACCGCATCGCCTCTACGACGGTGATGTAGGTGAACCGCTCCGGATAGAACCGGATCTAACTTCGTGAATCACAGGCCTTGGTCTGTGAACACTTTCCACGGAGAGTTTGATCCTGGCTCAGGATGAACGCTGGCGGCGTGCTTAACACATGC
>CAZBLH010000025.1:0-25229 GCA_964492775.1 uncultured Eubacteriales bacterium
ACGCTGACCGTGGCACCCAAATGAACGAGCCGACGTGAAACCCGGGGCGTTCCAGAGTGTGACCGATTGGGTCTATGGTTGAGATCGGCTGGGCATCGCTCATGCCGTGCGCCCTGTTGCCGTCTGTAATACTGTAGGACAAAGTACTCGCGACTCGACCTTGCTCTGTCAGTCGCATCTTTCATCCGGATTCGAGCTCGCGATACATCGCCCCGTCGCGGTCATCGCGAGCCCGCCGAGCGCTGTCTCGCGCAAGCTAGGCGGTAGCGAGCGGCCCACGGAGGACTCGGCGTCGACAACCTCGTCGAAGGGGATAGGGAACTCTATCCCAGCAAGCGCCATCTCCACCCCGGCGAGCGCCACGGCCGCGCCTGTCGCGTTGCGCACGACGCACGGCACCTCGACAAGTCCTCCCACCGGGTCGCACACGAGCCCCAGCATCCCCTGCAGTGCGAGCGAGGCGGCGTGCCCTGACTGCTCGGCAGTCCCTCCGAGCATGGCCGTGGCCGCGCCTGCAGCCATCGCCGCCGCGCTGCCGATCTCGGCCTGACAGCCGCCGAGCGCGCCTGCGAGCGTGGCCCGCGCGGCGATCACGCCGCCGATTCCGGCAGCGACCAGCAGCGCGTCGATGAGTGCCTCGTCGCCTGCGTCGTGTTGCTCGGCGAGGGTGAGCAGCACGGCCGGGAGCACGCCGGAGGCGCCTCCGGTCGGCGCGGCGACGATCCGGCCCATCGCGGCGTTCACCTCGGCGGTCGCAAGCGCCGCGGCAAGCGCCGCCGAGAAGGTGCCGCCAACAGGCCCGGCGTCGCTTGCGGCCAGCCTTGCGGCATCGCCACCGGTGAGGCCCGAGCGCGAGTGTGCCTCGCCGGCGAGGCCGCGGGCGACGGATCCCCTCATGACGGCAAGCGTATCGCTCATGCGGGCGCGCACCTCGGCAGTGCCGGTGCCGGCCTCCTCGGCCTCTTTGGCGGCGACGGCCTCGGCGAGGGACCCGTGCTCGGCTGCCGCTGCGGTGAGTTCGGCAAAAGATGGATATGCCATGAGCGTGCTCCTTCGATTGCGTCCTCGCGCGAGTGTAGCGCAGGCGTGCATCAATCGAGCGACGCAAGCCCCATTGACCGCGCTCAGCGCGGGGGCTACTATACGCACACGATACGAATTAGTATGTGCTAACTGTAATGCAAGGAGCGTGACACGGGATGTCGCAGGCAGATAGAGACTCGTTCGACCCGAAGCTCTGCGAGACATGCTCTCTTGACTGTGTCCGCGCAGGCGAGCATTTGGAGATCATGTCGGTGGACGATGATCACGCTCGCGTGCAGGCGTTGCGTTTCGGCATGGCCGAAGGCGCATGCGTGCAGTGTGTCACGCGCATTCCGGCGGGGCCGCTCGTGCTGAAGAGTGGACGCCAGGAGATCGCGGTGGGGCGCAGTCTCGCTCAGCGCATCCGCGTGCGCAAGAGAGACGACCACGCCGCTGAGACCCACTAGCCGGGCTCGCCACTACCGTTCGCTCCCGCGATTGACTTGATGCTCCCGCAGGAGGAGTGCTGATGCCGCCATCTTCCAAGGACCGTTCGCCCTCGGTTTCCGCTTCGCACTGTGGCCCGACGGGAACCGCGCCCCGCGAAGGGGTTGCCACGATCGTGCTTGCGGGCAACCCCAACGTCGGCAAGTCCGTCGTCTTCAACGCCTTCACCGGCACTTACGTGGATGTTTCGAACTTCCCTGGGACCACGGTTGAGCTCCTGCGCGGCCACTTCGGCGACATCGATGTGGTCGACACCCCGGGCGTCTACGGCGTTTCCTCCTTCAACGACGAGGAGCGTGTCGCGCGCGACATTATCTTGACCGGCGATGTCGTGGTGAACGTGGTCGACGCGGTCCACCTCGAGCGCGATCTGTTCCTCACGCTGCAGCTCGTGGACATGGGCAAGCGCATGATCGTCGCGCTCAACATGGCCGACGAAGCCCGTCGACGGGGACTGGGGGTCGACCGCGATCTGCTCGAGGACCTGCTCGGCGTGCCCGTCATTGAGACGGTCGCCGTCACCGGGCACGGGCTCGAGGAGCTCAAGTGCGCTATCGACCAAGCTCGCACGGGTAATCCCGACCGCATGCTCGACAACGACCTTGCCGAGCTGACCGAGCGCAGCGGTTCACGGGCCGAGGCCCTGATGGTGCTCGAGGGCGACGAGGTGGTCTGCGCTCGCCATGGAGTCGACCCATGCGGCTGCCGCGATGAGATCTACCGGCGGCGTCGGGCGCGGGTCGATGACATCTGCGGACACGTGATCACCGAGACCACGCAGGGTGCGTCTTTCTCGGCGAAGCTCTCGCAGTGGATGATGCATCCGATAACCGGCATCCCGATGCTGTTCGGGCTGCTGTATGTGATGTGGGTGGTGCTGGGGCAGTGGATTGCCGGCGGGCTCGTGGGCGTGCTCGAAGAGACGATCATGCTCGGGTACTACGTACCGTTTGTCGAACGGGTCGTGGGCGCCGTCTTCGCGCCGGGCTCGGCGCTCTACGAGATCCTGGCAGGCGAGTTCGGCGTGCTGACGATGACGCCGACGTACCTCTTGGGCGTCATCCTGCCGCTCGTGACGGGCTTCTACATCCTGCTGTCACTTCTGGAGGACTCCGGTTACCTGCCGAGAATCGCGGCGCTCGCTGACCGCGCGCTCACGTTCGTGGGGCTCAACGGCCGCGCGATCATCCCGATCATTCTGGGACTCGGCTGCGTGACCATGGGGATGCTCACAACGCGTATCCTCGGCAGCCGTCGTGAGCGGCTCATTGCCACGGCTCTGATGGCCATTGCCGTGCCCTGCTCGGCGCAGATAGCCGTCATCACAGGGCTGATGGCGCGCACGGGCGCCGTGTATGCGCTGGTGTACGTGGCGCTCCTGCTGCTGATCTTCGGACTCGTAGGTGTCGTGCTGAACAAGCTCGTGCCCGGCGAGTCGACGGACCTGCTCATCGACCTGCCGTCGCTGCGTGTCCCGCGCATCGACAACGTGCTGCGCAAGTCCATGACCAAGGTCTGGCACTTCATGCGCGAGGTCACGCTGTTCTTTGCCGCAGGCGCCGTGCTGATCAGCGTGTTGCAGCTTTCGGGTGCGCTCGGCTGGATCATCGACGTGGCCGCGCCGCTCACAGTGGGGTGGTTGGGGCTGCCCGCCGAGGCGGCCACCGCGTTTGTGATGGGCTTCGTGCGCCGCGACTTCGGTGCCACGGGCTTCTTCCAGATGAGTCTTACCGATCCACAGCTGCTCGTGGGCATGGTCACGATCACGCTCTTCGTGCCCTGCATCGCCTCGGCACTCGTGATCCTGAAAGAGCGCGGCTGGGGCTACTTCGTCGGCGTCTTCGCGGGCTCGATCGCCGTGGCGTTCCTCGTCGGCGGATTGCTGGCGCGGGTACTGGGAATCCTCGTGTAGATGAACGTCATGCCGACATGTCCCAAGTGCGGGTGGGTCTCGGACGAGCTCCGCTGTCCACGCTGCAACACGCTCAAGCTCGCGGGGTGCTCGGGGTCATGTATGTCGTGTGCGCTTGCGGGTGGGTCGTGCAGCTATGAGCCTGAAGCGCGCGACGCGCGATCAGATTGCGGCGACGGTGCGGACGGCCCCGATGCCGGGGAGCTCCCGAATACGTGAGACGGCCTCTTCGGCGGCCTCCTCGTCGGTCTCGATCAGCATGATCGCCCGAGCGCCCCGGCGCTCTCTGGAGACACGCATCGAGGCGACGTTGACTCCGTAGTCAGCGAGGATGTGAGTCACTGCGGCGATCTCACCGGGACGGTCCTGATGCTCGACAACGAGCACCGGCAGCTCGCCGGTCATCTCGACCTCGAACCCGTCCACGTCGGTCACGATCACATCCCCGCCGCCGATCGAGGCGCCGCGCACGCGCATCGTCGTCCCCTTGGCCCCCGCCAGGCCGAACTCGGCGGTATTGGGGTGGACCTCGCCCAGGTCTGCCGCTCGAAAGGAGACCGCCATCCCCGCCTCTGTCGCGAGTGACGTGGCCTCCGGGATCCGCGTGTCGTCAGGCTCCATGCCGAGAAGCCCGGCCATGAGCGCGAGATCCGTCCCGTGGCCTCGACCGGTAGATGCGAAGGAGCCGTGGAGCGTGATGTCGACGCTCGCGATCTCCTCGCCGAAGATTGCGCGCGCGAGTCTGCCGAGCCGTACCGCGCCCGCGGTGTGACTCGAGGAGGGGCCGATCATGACCGGCCCGATGATGTCGAAGACGCTTCTTTGTCTCGCCATGCTTGAGATTGTAGACGAGTGCGCACCGCTCGGGGCTTGGAGTGCTGCTCCGCTGTCGGCGCAGGCTCTCAGCAGCGCAACGTCTCGGCATTGGCTCGGCATTCGCTGAATGCGCGACGTACTCGCACCAATCCGACGCGTGGCCCCGGTACAGGCTTCGTTCCAAGCCTTGCGATTCGGGACCTCGACACCGAAAGGAACGCGCGCCCATGTCCGAACCTGCAGGTAACAACCGCACCATGACGTATGCGCTCGCTGCCGTCGTGGTCGTTCTTATCGCGATCGCAGCCGCCGTCGTCTGGAAGCAGTCGTCGGCCACCCCGGCCGCTACCACCCCCACCGCTGAAGCGCCTGCGGCCACCGCGCCCGAGGGTACGCCGACCGCAGCCGCCGTTCCCGACGTCGATCCGGCGACGGCGACCAAGGTGCCCGAGGGCATGACGCCCCAGGACCTGCTCACCGCTTACCACCAGAACGTCATCGACGGTAAGTACGCCGAGGCGTACCAGCTCCTTCCCAAGGACAAGCAGACGAGCTACGGCAGCGTCGAGGCGTATAAGCAGCAGGTCAGCGCATACGGAATCACCTCGTTCGAGATCCACGAGGCCACCGTCGACACCGACGAGCGCCTGACGGTCCCGGTCACCCAGGTGACCCCGCAGATGCCGATCACCTACTTCTGGAGCTTCCAGAACGTGGATGGAGTCTGGTACGTAGCTGCACGCAGCATGGGCTAGGCGATCTGCCGCTCCTGCGTCAGATGCTCGTGCTAGTGTGTCTGCGTGAGTGACGCGCTGACACAGCTGATCGTACCAGGAACCGACCCGGATGTGGTCGAGGGATACCTGCGGCTTGCAGAGGTATCGGCGCAGGCCGCCTGGGGCTTTGAGGCAGAGATATGCGTGCTGGATGTAGAGACGACCGGCTATGACCTTGCACGCGACCAATTGATCGAGATCGGGGCCGCCATCATGCGCGGCCCCGAACTTATTGGCCGCTTTCAGACCTTCGTGGACCCGTTGGTGCCGATTCCCGACGAGATCTCAAGACTCACCGGGATAACCGATGACGATGTGGCGGGTGCTCCCTGCGCTGAGGCGGCCGTCGCTCGGTTGATCGACTTCGTGGGCGGCCGTTCTGTGCTCGCGCACAATGCGAGCTTCGACCGCGGCTTTCTGGAGAAGATTGCGGGCGAGGGCGCCATAACGTCGACCTGGTTGGACTCGCTCGTCTTGTGCCGAATCGGCCTGCCGCGCCTGCGCAGCCACCGCCTGCAGGACCTCGCCGACGCGTTCGCGCCGTCCGAGGAGCGCAGGGCACATCGGGCTGCCGACGACGTCGACGCGCTTTGTAAGGTGTGGCGCGTCGCGCTCGCCGGTGTGGCGCTGCTGGATCGAGGGGTCCTGCGACGCCTTGCGGAGCTGGCGCCCGGTGCCAACTGGCCGGAGCGCGAGATGCTGCGCCAGGTCGCCGGGGCCGTTGGCGATGAAAACTACGACCTGAAGAAGACACGCCATCGGCGAGTGTCGGCGGATCGCGCCGACACGCTCGCCGACGCGAGCGAGGTCGACTGCGTCTGCCCTGAGGTCGCCGAGGTCTGCGGCGAGTTTGCCGCCGGAGGGCTGGCCGGCCGCATGTACTCAGGCTATGAGCGCCGAGCCGAGCAGGTCGAGATGGCGCGCGCGGTGATCGAGACCTTCTCGGCAGGCACGCATTTGGCGATCGAGGCCGGGACGGGCGTTGGCAAGTCCATGGCGTACCTGGTGCCCTCGGCCCTGTTCGCGCTGCAGAACGGCGTGGGCGTCGGGGTGGCGACCAAGACGAATGCGCTGATGGACCAGCTCATCCACCACGAACTCCCACGGCTTGAGCGCGCGCTTGGCCAAGGACTGCGCTACGCGGCCCTGAAGGGCTACGACCACTACCTGTGCCTGCGCAAGCTCGAACGGCTCGCCTCCGAGCTCGACGGCTCCTCGGACGCCGGTCACATCGCGGTGGTCGCTATGCTGCTCGCCTGGGTCAGCCAGTCCTCCTGGGGCGACCTCGATGTCGTGAACGTGCACTGGAGCCGAGACCTGCGCGCAGCCGTCAGTGCAAGCCGGGCCGACTGCACCGCGAAGCGGTGCAGGTACTACCCCAATCTCTGCTACCTGCATGGCGTGCGTCGCCGCGCGGCCAGCGCTCATATCGTCGTCACCAACCATGCGCTGCTCTTCTGCGACGTCGTCGCTCAAGGTGGCATCCTGCCATCGCTGCGCCACTGGATCGTTGACGAGGCGCACTCGGCGGAGTCGGAGGCGCGCGACCAGCTCACGCTCGTGGCGAGCCATCTCGACCTGTCCGTCGCGCTTTCGGCGCTGCACCGGTCGCGTGGCGGGGCACTCGAGACTCTGAGGCGCAAGGTCGAGCGCTCTTTGGGCGCAGAGGGGATTACTGAGGCGATCTCGGCGATGCAGGAAGAGGCGCAGCGCGCTTCGGTGCTGTGTGACTCACTCTTCGATTTCGTGAAGGACCTGGCACCGCTAGCCTCCACCGGCGACTACGATGCGGCCGAGCTCTGGGTGAATGCGGCGGTGCGGGAGACCGGGCCGTGGGGGGTGGTGGCTTCCACGGGCGCCGCGCTCGCAAAGCGCCTCGGCGCTCTCGTGGAATCCGGACGCAAGATCGTCGCGCTGCTGGAGGAGCACACCGCTGAGCTGGGCGAGGAGCGGGCGGATTTCATCGGCGTGCTCACGCGTATCGCCGACCAGCAGGCCGGGCTCGTGAAGGTCATCGACGGCGAGGACGACGCGCTCTTCTACTCGGCGATGCTCGACAAGCGGCCCAACGTTGATGCCGAGCGGCTCGTCGCATCGCGACTGGATGTCGGCGAGGTGCTCGCCGAGGACTTCTATGCCCGGGCGAGCAGCGTCATCTTCACCTCGGCGACTATCGCTACAGGGGAGTCCTTCGAGCACTTCGGCCGGAGCGTAGGACTCGACCGCCTCGAGGAGGGTCGGTGGCGCTCTCTCAGGCTCGCTTCGAGCTACGACTTCGAGCGCCAGATGACGGTCTTCCTGCCTACCGACGTCAGCGAGCCCAACTCGGCGGGATACCTCGCGGATCTCGAGCGGCTGCTCGAGGACGTTCACCTGGCGATGGGCGGCAGCGTGCTCACGCTCTTCACGAACAGGCGCGACATGGAGCGGCTGCACGCGATCCTCGAGCCCCGACTCAAAGAGGCCGGGCTGGGTCTCATCATGCAGCGCCGAGGCACCTCGGCGAAGCGCCTGCGCGACGAGTTCATCGCCGACGAGCAGCTGTCGCTCTTCGCGGTGAAGTCGTTCTGGGAGGGCTTCGATGCGAAGGGCGACACCCTGCGTTGCGTTGTGGTGCCCAAGCTGCCCTTCGGCCGGCCTAGCGATCCGCTCTCGCAGGAACGCGAATGCCGAGAGGGGCGGGCCGCGTGGAGGCGCTACTCGCTCCCGAGGGCGGTCATCGAGCTCAAGCAGGCCGCGGGACGACTCATCCGCTCTTCGACGGACACCGGCTGCCTGGTCATCGCGGATACGCGAGTCACCACCAAGCCGTACGGCCGAGACTTCCTCGCCGCCCTTCCGGTTGCGGATTTCGAGCGCGGCACGACCGAGGTCATCGCTGCCGAGATCGCCGAGCGGTTCGGCCGGGACTAAGTCAGAGCGACGCCGCGACCTCGGCCGCGAGCGAGGCCACAGACGCCCTCAGTTCGGGCGGGTCGAGGACTTCGACGGCGCCAAGGCGGGCCACCACCTTGCGCGTGATCCAGGTTTGGCCGGCAAACGGCACCTCGACGATCGCGCCACCAGCCGCGTCCGCTGACGCAGGCCGAGCCCCCGGCCATTCGCGCTCGATGTACTCCGCGGCGTCACGGAAGCGCAGTCTCGCGAGAGGGAGGCCGGCCGGGTCGAAAGCGGTCGTCTTCGCCAGTGCCGCGTCCTCGCGAGGCTGGAACCCCTCGTCGGTTGCGCGCGCTGCGCGGATGCGGTCGAGCCTGAACGTCCTCACCGCTCGGGCGGAGCGGCACCACGAGACCACGTACCAGACGCCTCGCTCGGCGAACAGGGCCAGTGGCTCGACAGCGCGGGCACTCGACATCGGCTCCTCGGGCTTCGCGTACTCGATCTCGACTACCAGCCGGTGCTGGAGTCCCTGGCTGAGCTGCTCGAAAACCGAGGCGTCCGATGCGGCGCCCGCGCGCACGAGGCTCTCGAGCTCAACGGGATCGAACGAGGTCGCGGAGCTCGACAGGAGATCTGTGACGAGCGGGTCGTCCACAGCGATGCCCGCCGCCTGCAGGGCTGCGGCAAGGGCGTTCGCCTCGGTCGCGGAGAGGCGGACCGGACCGCGCAAGGCCGGCATCTCTCCGAAGGTCAGGACCGTGTCGCCATCCACCATCACCGGCACGAGTCCCGACGGGTCGTAAGGAGCGAGGCCGCACATCGAGAGCGTGCTGACGTCCTCAGCGAACTCGGCGGGTGTCGCGCCCACGCTTCTGGCCAGCTCCTCGAGCGGACGCTGTTCGTTGTTGCGCAGGTTGCCGAGCACGGCGATGAGTCTGCGGGCGCGCTCTGCGGCGGGTGTCTTAGCCATGCTGGGTCTCCACTTCCGCGAGCGCCTGGCGCAGCTCGCCGAGCGCGCTGGTCGGCTCGATGAGCTTCAGACCGGGGCCGTTCTCGATCACGAATCGCAGGAGGCCAGGTAGGGAGCGGGCATCGACCTCCCAGCGAAGAGAGCCATCCGGCTGTGGCGCCAGGGAGCCGTGTCCCGCCGTGACCCGCTCGGCCTTCCAGGCGCTGGCGGCGTCGAACTCGAGAACGGCGGCGAACCCGTCCGCCTCGCGTCCGTACTGAAAGGGAAGCCGGATGAAGCTCGACAGGTCGAAGTCTTCCGGGCGCTCGAAGTCCGGTGTCTTGGGCGCAGCAGAGTTCACAACCAGGTCGGTCATCCGGGTGACGCTGTAGGTCCTGACCTCGTCCTTGTCCGCGTCCCGGCCGACGGTGTACCAGCGCCCGTCATGGAGGAAGAGGCCGTAGGGCTCGATACTATGGGGCGCTGAAGAACCCAGCGAGTTCGTGTAGCCGAAGCTGATCCGCTTGCGCGTCGCCGCTGCGGAGGCGATCTGGGAGACGAGAGAGCCTTGGCGCTCGGGATCTTCGTCGGCCAGCGTCGAGCCAGCGGGAGTCGCCGGAGCACTCGGCGCAGCGTCGAGATCGATCTCGGCCGAGATCTTGAGCAACGCGATGCGCAGGTCAGAGGCGAAGGGGAAGGACGGGTCCTCGAGCATGGTCAGCGCGACAGCGCGCACGAGCGCCGCCTTCTCCGGCTCAAGGGTGAAGGGCGCTACGTAGGTGGCGGCGGGGTCGAGGCGGTACTTGCCGAGGTCGTCCGAGTGTATGACGAGCCCGGCGGCCCGAAGCGTGTCCTTGTCGCGCTCGAGCATCCGCTTGAAAGCGACCTCGTCGCTGTCCGCAGGGTAGCCGACCACAGAACTGCGTATGTGCTCGGCGGTCACGCTTCCTCGCGATGCGGCGAGGAATAGCGTGAGATTGACGAGGCGCTCAACTGCGTTCGTCATTCTTGGACCTCCGATGACGAGTCGAGAACGGCGTGACCGATTGTAGCCGCTGCGGTGGAGAAGCGGGCAAGCGGAGCCTGCCGCGCGGCACCGTGACTTGGCGGTACGGTGCGCTCCGGTGCAAGATGGTGATGATCGACACAAGAACGGACTGCTTGCCGGTCACGACGAGGAGCCAGTCATGAACGAAGAGAGTCCGAGCAAGTCGGCTGCGGCAGGCGCGGCGCCCTCGGCCCCTGCGCCGATCGCGCCGAGCAACGGCCGCGGCCGCCGGGTCCTGTGGGGGGCACTGGCTGCTGTCGGGATGGTAGCGCTAGTAGTCTTCGCGCTTCTCGGCTATCGCCAATACACCGTGCGTACAGAGTCGCTGGGTAAGATTGACCGCGCAACCGTGCTTGTCGAGCAGGCGGATGAGGCGATCGTCGACATTGATGAGGTCGTGCGCGCTAAGGTGATGCCCGAGCTTGCCGAGGAGGCGAGTGCCGCGGCGACCTCGGTCGACCAGACGTCGGCCAAGCTCAATGAGGCGATGTCTCTCATCGACGACGCCATCCCCGGGTTGGCCAGCAAGGATCGCCAGCGGGCACAGCTCCTGCGCGCATCCACCGAGCGGCGAGCGGAGATGCTCGAGCACGTTCCGGCGCTTCTCGCCGCAAACGCCCGGGCAGCGACAGCGCTCCCTCTCGCAACCGAGGGCTGGAACGCATTGGTCGAAGCCGCGAAGCTCTCCGAGCAGGCGGTTGCCGCGTACAACAAGCTCACCAAGGAGGGCGTGACCCAGTCGCGCGACCTAAACCAGAAAGCGGGTACGACGCTCGCGACCGCGCACGCTCGATTCACCTCGGCGGAGAAGGCCTTCTCGGCGGCTCCATTCGAGCAGTACGTCGCCTACACTGAGGCGCGCATCGAGCTGAACAAGCTCTCGCAGCAGTCGGACGCTGCGTGGCTCGCGGGAGACATCGCCAAGGCGAACAACGTAATCGCCACGTACAACGAGGCAGACAAGCGCGCCGTAGCGCTTGCGGGCAAGCTCCCGGAGACGCCGCAGAAGGCGATCTCGAGCGCGTTCGAGGAAGAAACCTCGAAGCTGATGGAGGAGTACTACGCCGCGCGTGACCGGGCGCTCAGGGCCGATGAGGCGCTGAGGTCCTTCTAGCTCGCTCGCCGAGAAGCATTCGCGCTGTCGCTCCTCGGCCCGGCAGTGCGCCGTACGGCGCCGTCATTCGTCGCCGTATCCGCTGCCGAGGGACGCGAGCGCACGCACGTCGAGGACGGTCACCTTGGATCCGCTCACCTCGAGAAGACCGTCATCCTTGAGCTTGGCGAAGGCGCGCGACAGGGTCTCCGGGACCGTGCCGAGTGCCATGGCGAGCTCACCCTTCTTCATGCCGAGGTCCACGACGAGCCCGGTTGCTGTCGGCTGGCCGCCCTGCAGCGAGCGCTGGAAGATGTAGCGGGCGAGGCGGCTCGGCACATCGAGGGCGAGCGTCTGCACCACGGACGTGAAGTTGACGACCTGGTTTGCAAGGTGCGTGACGAGCACTCGCGCCACGCCCGCCTCCGCCTCCATGAGCTCGAAGAGTGCCTCCGCCGGTATGCGGGCGATGACGGCGTCGGTTGCGGACTCGACGTGCGCCGGGTAGCGCCCGCCGGCGAGCGAGGCTACCGCGCCGAACGGGTCGCCGGCCTGGAGTGACTCGTAGGTGATCTGCCGGCCGTCAGCACCCAGATGGAAGACGCGGACGCTGCCAATGACAACCAGGCCGAACTCCTCGGCAGGATCTCCTTCGGTGGCGAGTACCGTGCCTCGCGAAACGGTTTCGACGCGGGACTTGCGGGCGAGCTCGGCAACGCGCTCATCGCTCGCCGTGCGCCAGAGCCGGCAGGCTCTGAACGCGCTCCACACATCGGCGCGCAGTTCGTTCGGTGGGTTCAGACTCAAGTCAGACTCCGCTCACGATTCGTGCATGGACTCGCTCAGCCAGGCGTGCTCGCCCGAGACAGGCGGTCGGTATCGATTCTAGTGATTTCCCAGCTTTCTTGACCGCCGTCAAAGTGCAGCTTGTCCGAGACTCGCTATGCTCGGCGAGTAGTGTCCGTCACGTGAACCGAAAGAGCTGCGGATGAGCGACAAGTTCACCACTCGAATGCACGACCTGAAGGTATCCCATGACACGGCTGTCGTCGCGGACCTCATCGCCATCTGGTGCGAGGACCATCATCCGCGCGAGAACCGTCGGCCAGTCACCACGCCAGCGACCTCGCTCGGGGTCTACGGGAAGAAGCTTCCCGTCCTTTGCGAGGAGTGCGAGGCACATCTTGTGTACGCCGAGCGCAGGCGCGCGCTCTGTCCCAAGGATCCGAAGCCGTTCTGTGCGCACTGCGACACGCAGTGCTACCGGCCCGCGGAGGCCGAGTGGCAGCGGCAGGTGATGCGCTACTCCGGTCCGCGTTCCTGGCGCAAGGGGCGCACGATCGACGGGATCAAGCACGTGCTCGAGAAGCGCAAGTGGAAGCGCATAGAGATGCAGCGCGCGAAAGACGACTCGAAAGGAACCCTGTCATGAGTGTGATCACACGCCAGATCGTTCGTATCGACGAGGACCTCTGCAACGGTTGCGGTGTGTGCGTATCACCGTGCGCGGAAGGCGCGATCGTCATAGTCGACGGTAAGGCCCGTGTCGTGCGCGAGGAGCTGTGCGACGGCGCAGGATTCTGCCTCGGCGTGTGTCCAACCGGCGCGCTGACTCTTGAGACGCGCGAGGCCGTGCCCTATGACCATCACGCTGTCGAGGAGCACACCGCCGAGATCACTGCGGCTGCCGAAGCGGCGGGAGCGCCGCTCTACCAGGCGCAATCCTGCTTCAACTGCGGCACGTCCGAAGACGAGCGCCCGCTGCTGCCGGTGCGCACCAAGGGAACCTCGACGTGGGTATGCACTCGTTGCCTTCCCTCGTTGATCCACGGATAACAGACAAGGGGAACACCATGGCGAACCAGCTCACCGAGATGTTCTGCAACCAGTGCGAGCAGACGGCGCGAGGCACTGGCTGCACGAGAGTCGGCGTGTGCGGCAAGTCCCCGGACGCTGCGGCGCTCCAGGACCTGCTCAACCACGCGAACCGCGGTCTTGCCGAGGTCGCCCTCGCTGCGCAGTCGGTCGGCGTCGATACCACGGACGCCGCAGCGTTCATCGAGGACGCGCTGTTCACCACGCTCACGAACGTCGATTTTGATGTCGTGACGATCGCCGAGAAGGTCGGCGAGGCCGTTCGGCTTCGCGATGAACTGAAGCTGGCGGTAGCGGCGGCCACTGGGCCTTCGGAGTGGAGAGGGCATGCGGCCCTCCAGTTCGCCGAGGGACTCGCCGAGCGGATCGCCCAGAGCGCCGAGCTCGGCAGCCCGTGGGACACCACCCGCGACGCCGACATCCAGTCGCTGCAGGAGACCACGCTCTATGGAGCCAAGGGCATCGCCGCCTACGCGCACCACGCGCGGGTTCTCGGCAAGAGCGATCCGGCGATCGACGAGTTCCTGTTCCGGGCGCTTGTGGCGCTCGGCGACCCGTCGCTCGGGCTCGAGGAGTGGGTCGGACTCGCGCTTGAGTGCGGCAAGGCCAACCTCAGGACGATGGAGGTGCTCGACGAGGCGAACACCGGCACCTTCGGGCAGCCGGAGCCGACGAAGGTCTCGCTCGGCCATCGCAAGGGCAAGGCGATCCTAATCTCCGGACACGACCTCGCTGATCTCAAAGCGCTTCTCGAGCAGACCGAGGGTCGCGGCATCAATGTGTACACGCACGGCGAGATGCTGCCCTCGCACGCCTACCCCGAGCTCAAGCGGTATGCGCACTTCGCGGGGCACTACGGCACGGCCTGGCAGAACCAGCACCGCGAGTTCCCGGAGTTCCCCGGGCCCGTGCTGATGACGACGAACTGTCTCATGCCGCCCAAGGAGTCCTACCGCGACAAAGTCTTCGTTGCTGGAGTCGTAGGCTTCCCGGGGCTCACCCACGTCGACCGCTCGGACTTCTCGGCGGTCATCGAAAAGGCGCTAGCCATGGACGGCTTCGCTGAGGACACCGAGGCGGGCGAGGTGATGGTGGGGTTCGGCCACAACACCGTGCTCTCGGTCGCCCCAGCCGTCATCGAGGCGGTGAAGTCCGGCGCGATCCGCCACTTCTTCCTTGTGGGCGGCTGCGACGGTGCCCGACCGGGCCGCAACTACTACACCGAGTTCGTCGAGGCCACGCCGAGCGACACGATCGTGCTCACGCTCGCGTGCGGCAAGTTCCGGTTCTTCGACCGCGACCTCGGCGAGATAGGCGGCCTGCCGAGGCTCATGGACATGGGGCAGTGCAACGACGCCTACTCGGCGATCAAGGTTGCCGCCGCGCTCGCGGACGCCTTCGGGACCGACGTCAACGGGCTTCCACTATCGCTCGTACTCTCGTGGTACGAGCAGAAGGCCGTCGCCATCCTGCTGTCGCTGCTCTACCTGGGCATCAAGGACATCCGGCTCGGCCCGACACTTCCCGCGTTCATCACGCCGGGTGTACTCTCGGTGCTGGTAGAGAACTTCGGGATCCGCCCGATCGGCGAGTCGGCAGAGGCTGACCTCGCGGAGATGCTCGGCGAGCCGATCTCGGCCTAGAACTCACTCGGCCGACGGCGTGCCGGGTCGGCCGCCGTCGGCCGCAGTCACCCCAGGCGGCGGGCGAGTCTTGGGGGTATGGATGTCTCGCAATCTCATGACTCGCGTGAAGCAGAGTCTCGGCGCCCTGCCCACCGGGACGGTGCTCAACCTGACAACTGTGCTCGTGGCGGTCGCTGTCGGAGTCTCGGCGGCGACCGCTGTCGTGTCCACGCGAACTGAGGTCGGGCCACTCGTCTTCCGAGCGCGCCTCCAAGTCGGCCTGCCAGGGCAGACCACGCTCGAGCTGCCGCCGTTCGGCGAGATGCAGGCTCGCACGCATAGGGGCCCCGCGCGGCTGCTGATCGAGCTCGAGTCGGTGGACGTCGCCGGGGTCCAAGAGCTGCTTGCCGAGGACGGCGGGGACCTGCGCGAGCTGGTGCCCTTGCCGGGTGGCGACGGCGGAGGGCGGCAGGCCACCGTCTCCGATCTGATCGAAGCTCAGAGCCGCACCGTGGTCTCGGATCTGGTGGGGGCTGCGCTCGCGACAACGGCCGTCGCGGTCGCCATCAGCGCGCTGATGGCGCTTGCCCTGCGGCGCCGGGCGAAGGTGGCCGTGGCCGCCGGCCTGACCGCGCTGGCGCTGGTGGTCGGTTCGATCGGCATCGCGCGCGCCACCTTCGATCCCGCTGCCCTGTCCTCGCCTCGGCTCGAGGGCGCTCTCGCCTACGTCCCGGAACTGCAGGCGGTCTTCTCGGCGAAGCTTTCGACGATCGAGCAGCTGCGGTCCCAGGCCGTGAAGGCCGCCGAGAGCCTTGCCAGTTACTACGCCGACCCCCGCTCGATTCAGACGGGCGGCGGGCTGGCGGGGACGTACCGCGTCCTCCACATGACGGACCTGCATCTCGACCCCGTCGGCGCCGAGTTCGCGCGTGCTCTTGCGCGCAGCTACGAGACGTCGCTGGTGGTCAACACCGGTGACATTGCAAAGGGCGGGACTGCCGAGGAGGCTGCGCTGCTCCCGTCGATCGTCATCACGTCCACTCCGGTGGTGTACGTTCCGGGCAACCATGACTCGCCCGCGACCCTCCGGGCGCTCTCGGCGTTCAAGAACCACACCGTCGCCGAGACTGGCACGGTCAGTATCGACGGCTTCACCATCGCCGCTTCAGGTGACCCTGCGAGCGCGGGCTTCAGCATCAAGCCGGACAGCGCGAGGGTGCGACAGGCCACCCGGGAACTCTTGAGCGCGTTACGCGCTCGGGCCGACGCGGGCTTCCTCCCGCCGACCATCATTGCCCTGCACGATCCAGCCGCCGAGAAATCGCTCGTGGGCAGTGCCCCGCTCATCCTGTCCGGGCATTCGCACTCGAGCCGCATGTACCGGCATGCCGAGACAATCCGCCTGAACTCGGGGACGACAGGAGGCATGCCATTCGACCCAGACGCGAGTGGGCGGGAGCGGCTGCCGCACAGCGCGTCGATCCTCTACTATACGACGTCGCTTCCGCGAAGGCTGATCGCGATCGACCGCATCAGTCTGGGGGTGGACGGGACGACGACGCTGGACCGGACGATCGTGGACGAAAGCCTCGTCCCTGACCTGCCGTGACGGAAAGCGTTGCACTATGATGGGCAAGCAGGTAAGCGGTAGGACTCGCGGAGGACAGCCATGGCTGAGCTCGTCGACTACGCACGCACACTTGCCGGTGAGATCGGTCCCCGGCCAGCAGCAACCGATGCCGAGCATCGGGCGGCCGAGTGGCTCGCGCAGACATTCGGCGCATACGGGCTTGAGACCGAGATGCAGGAGTTCGACGCGCCTCGCACGTATGGCTGGGCCTATGCCATATACCACCTGCTGACCCTCGCCGCGGCATTCGGGGCCGGCTTCAAGCCGTTCCTCGTCTGGCCGGCGTTCGCAGTCTCTGCCATCGTCGCGTTCTTCCTCTGGACGGACCTGGATACGCGGTGGGGGCTTACGCGCTTGATGCCGAAGGGCCCGAGCCAGAACGTCATCGCCCGGCACGTCCCGCGGGCGCGTCGCGGTGAGCGCCTGCGGCGGATCGTCATAGTCGCCCACTACGACTCGGCGCGCTCCTCGCTCGCATTCGCCCCCAACATGGTCGGCAGGTTCGCGACGACGTTCGCGCTCATGAAGTGGTGCACCATTCTCGTTCCCGTGATGATTCTCGCGATGGCGCTGCCCTTCACGGCCGTTCTCGACCCGTGGATCTGGTACGCAACCATGGCCGTTTCGGCTTACCTGATCATCCCCTTGGTCATCAATGTGCACCGCGAGCTGTTCATGCCGTTCGTCGACGGCGCGAACGACAACGCCTCCGGAGTCGCTGCGATGCTGGGCGTGATGGAGGGGCTCGTGCCCGCGCCCGACTTGGCGACTCTGACCACGACCGGGACTTTCCCCCAGATCCGTCGGAGTTCGGCCGTGTCTGCCCGCGATCCGTTCGACGCCGAGTTCGCTCGGCAGGGGAGCGGAGTCGGCTTCGCCCAGCCCGAGGCAGGCGGCGCTGCCGACCAGCTGTGGGCCGACGAGCCGCCAGCATCGCGCGCGAGCGAAAGAGACCTGCTGGAGTTCGACACGATTGAGTTCGCCGCCATCGGAAGCGACCGGCCTGCGGCTGCGTCGAGGTCCGAGTCTCGCGCACCCGAGAGCGACTACCCGCTGACATCGCAGCCCGCCGAGCCGATCTATGCGGGTGAGCCCGAGCCGGAGCACGAGAGCGGACGGCGGGGCGTCGCTGGCCTTCTCGGCAAGCTGGGGCGCAAGAAGGAGAAGCGTCGCGAGGAGGATGTCTCGGGCTGGCTCGGCGTGGACGGGGATTTCGACGCGCGGGCCGCGGGGCGGGACATCGGCTCGTGGGACAACTTCGGCGAGGACGACGACGATGGCTTCGGCTGGAAGGGCGGCTGGGCTGGCGATGACCCCATCGGCGACCCCGAGTTCGCCGCGAACGAGGCGGCCCGGATCCGTAGGCGCGTCACCGAGTCGGTCGATCGCGAGCTGACCGAGAAGGAGATCTGGTTCGTGGCCACCGGAGCCGAGGAGGTCGGCACCTACGGTATGCAGGCGCTGCTTCACGACTACGGCGAGGAGCTCAAAGACGCGCTCATCATCAACATCGACGGGGTCGGCAACGGGAGGCTGAGCTGGGTGAGCGCCGAGGGCATGGCCCGCCGCTACCGGGCGAACCAACGGCTTGTGGGCCTGGCGCGTCGGGCCTCGCGGGGCACTGAGACCGTGGTGAAGCCTCGTGTCTACCGGGGGCTCTCGACCGATGCGACGCCGGCGCTGGCCCGCGGATACAAGGCGATCAGCATCATGGCGCTGGACGCGAACGGCTACCCCGGACACTGGCACTGGAAGACCGATACGGTCGACAATCTCGACCCGAGCCTCATCCAGGAGGCTGCCGAGTTCATCTCGGCAATGGTGCGTGACGCCTAAGGAGGGTCTCTCCCCGAATGACGGTTGGCCTGCTCAGGAAACGCATATCACGCTCGCTCGTGCTGACGTGGCGCGAGCGACCGACCCGGCACGACATCGAGGCGCTCCAAGCCAACATCGCGCGCGTCGGGCTCGTTGTGCGCGTGCGGTGGATGCTCATCGTCGTGCTGGTGGTCTACTCGATGATCGGCGGGCTCCTCTACATCAACTCGATCCCCTTCAGCGAGCTCGTCAGCCTCATGTGGCTTCCGGCTGTCGCGCTGCTGTTCGTGGTTCTGTACAACACCTTCTACACGCTCAACTACCGGCGGCTCGGCAACATCGCGGTCTGGAACAACCTGCAGCTGATCTTCGATGCGCTTGTGGTGACCGTGCTCGTGTACTTCAGCGGCGGGACGCACTCGTGGTTCTGGGCCATGTACGCCCTGTTCATCCTCGAGGCGGCGTTCATTCTGCCGCGCTCGCGAGACGTCTGGCTGCACGCGCTCGTCTGCATGGCGTTGCTCGGAGGGGTCCAGCTCGCCGAATACCTGGAGCTGCTGCCCCACCAGCAGATACCGTTCTCTGATGAGGCTCTGCACCTCAACACCACCTTCGTGCTCGTGCGCTACCTATGGCAGGTGACTGTGCTCTCGGGCACGGCCGGTGTCGCTACGCTCCTCGTCGGCGAGTACAGAAGAGAGGCGGCTGCGCGTTCACAGTCGATTCTGGACTCGGCGACCGGCCTATTCACCTGGGGCTATCTGCAGCGTGCACTCGAGGCCGAGTTGCGCCGAGCGATGCGCTCCGACCGGCCGGTGCACATCTTCCTTATCGATGTCGACGGGTTCGGCGAGTTCAACAGGCGTTTCGGGTTCGATGCCGGAGACGGGCTCTTGCGCAAGATCGCGCAGACGATCCAGGAGACCGTGTCGCCCGCGTCGGCTGTGGGCACCGGCAACATCGTGGCCCGCATCGGTGGCGAGGAGTTCGCGGTTCTCTATGCCGAGGACGCCGAGACCGAGGCGCCTCCCTCACCCGAGGACGCCATGGCTCTTGCCGAGCGGGTGCGCTGCGAGGTTGAGAAGCTCAGCGTCAGCGGTGCAGGCGCGACCATCTCGGTCGGAGTGGCGACCTCGATGCGCGACGCGGCGAGCGCCCAAGGACTCCTGGACGCGGCAGACAAGGCGCTCGGCTGTGCGTCCGCCGAGGGTGGCAACAGAGTGCTGAGCTACATTCAGTGCCCCGGCCCAGCAACAGGAAGTAGCCTCCCGTCCGTCCTGGACGAATAATGCGCGCGGTCGAGTCGGCGCTCATCGCGCTGCTGCTCGCGGCGCTCGCCGCGGGAGTCGCCCTAGTGCCGCTGACGACGTCGTGGATGACGCGCTCGCTGGCTGTGCGGTACTCGCAACTGCCGCCCGAGGAGGCCGTTCCCTTGGCCGAGGCTGCCCGGAAGTACGTCGTCTCCGGGGACGCCGACGCCCGACGGATGCTGGAGGCGTCGCTCGCCCCCGACGCGGTTCCTCACCTCGACGACGTCGAGCGGGTGATATCAGGCGCTCGCCTTGCCACGGCAGGAATCGCATTTGTGCTGGTCATCTGGTTCGTCTGGAGAGGGCGTCGCGAGCTGGGGCTCGTTGCCCGCGCGCTCGGCATTGCGGGTCTGGTGCTGCTCGCGGCTACGACGCTCGTCGGGGTAGTGGCACTAACTGATTTCGATACGTTCTTCTCGGCGTTTCATGCACTCTTCTTCGCGCCGGGTACCTGGACCTTCCCTTCGGACTCGGTGCTCATCCGGCTGGTGCCCGAGGCCTTCTGGGCCGCTGAGGCCGCGATCTGGGGCGTGCTGGTGGTCCTTGTCGGCGGAGTGTACGTGGTGTCCGCGGCCCTGCTGAGGCGACGTGTGAGCCGTCGCGAGGGCGCCTGAGAGCCACCCGTTTCCGTTGCGGGACTCGTAACGGGAGGGCATGTGTGTGTAGACTTACGGAAGAGAACGAGCGGGTATGTTCTCATGACTGGGGAGAAACCGTGTCTCACGGAGGCTCCGTTGAGAGCGCGGTCGGTTCAACAAGGAGGATTGAATGGCAGCCAAAGAGGGTTACTGCGTGAAGTGCAAGGCCAAGAAAGAGATCAAGGACGCCCAGGACATCACCATGAAGAACGGGCGCCCGGCTACTCAGGGCCTGTGCCCCGACTGTGGAACCAAGATCTTCAAGATCGGCAAGAGCTGATCGACGACGCAATTCACGGTGCCGTCGGCCTTGTCGGGTCGGCGGCATCGCGTTCCTCAGGCATGAGTTGGGCGACTCGGCAGGCGAGGCCGCTTGAGATTGCCCGTGCCTGAAGCGCTGGGCTAAACTGGCGCGACGCGCGGGTGTAGTTCAATGGTAGAGCGTCAGCTTCCCAAGCTGAAAGTTGCGGGTTCGAGTCCCGTCACCCGCTCCATGAGTAGAGTCGGCGACCGCCAGTGGCGGTCGCCGTTTCATTTTGCAGGATTCGCGACGCCGACGGCGAACAGATGTTCGTATAGGGCCCCTCGCTCCCGTCGCTCACCGGTTTGGATGAGTGACCGCCATGTACTCCTGTACGGAGAGCACCCGCGCGGGCCGCGGGAATCACGATCCGCAGACGTCTCTGCCGCGCAAGCGGCCAGGGACTTGTGTCAGACCGGTTTGGGACGATGTTGCAGCACCAGGTAGCCGGTGATACACTCTGCGGGCTCACATCCTGCTCCGGGCCGAACGCCTTCACTGTCCCGGGGCCACTAGCCCAGAGGAGGTGACTACGTGAAGGCTTATGAACTGTTGCTCCTGCTCGATCCCTCCCTCGACGAGGAATCCCGCGCGGCCGTCCTGGACAAGATCCAGGGCGTGATTACCGCTGATGGGGGCGTGGTGGACAAAGTCGATCCATGGGATAAGCGAAAGCTTGCCTTCGAGATCGGCAAGTTGACCGAGGGCGATTACGTGCTGATCGACTTCCACACCGCGCCGGCCGCGATCGCCGAACTGGACCGGGTGCTGCGCATCTCTGATCCCGTTGTCCGTTTCATGCTCGTGAATCGCGAGGACCGCGACTAGCCCTCGCAACGAACGGGCTACCCACGGATGAGGGCCGGATGCCCGATTCCGTGGTCACTAGAAGGTGGTATCGAGTTATGAGCATCAATCGCGTCGTTATCAGCGGAAATCTGACCCGTGATCCGGAGCTGCGTGCCACGCAGTCGGGGATGGCAGTGTTGAAGATGGGCGTGGCAGTCAACGACCGCCGGAAGAACCCGCAGTCCGGTGAGTGGGAAGACGTGCCCAACTTCTTCGACGTGACCGTCTTCGGCCAGCGCGGCGAGTCGCTTTCTCGCTTCCTGTCCAAGGGCAGCAAGGTGGCGATCGAAGGCAAGCTCCGTTGGAGCCAGTGGGAGACCCCCGACGGCGACAAGCGCAGCAAGGTAGAGATCATCGCTGACGATATCGAGTTCCTGTCTTCCCGCAACGACTTTGGGGGCAGTGGAGGCTACGGTGGACCGTCGCCTTCGGCACCCAAAGACCCGATCGTGGACGACATCCCCTTCTAGAAATTTATCCGCGCCTTTCAGGCGCCATACGACTTCGAGAACAACTTGGAAGGAGGTCACACGAACCATGTCCGATTACGGTCGCAAGCCCCGACGCAAGTACTGCCAGTTCTGCAAGGACCACGCGGAGTACATCGACTACAAAGACTCGCAGATGCTGCGTAAGTACATGACGGACCGTGGCAAGATCAAGCCGCGCCGTGTGTCCGGTAACTGCGCTCAGCACCAGCACCAGTTGTCGACCGCCATCAAACGCGCTCGCGAGATGGCTCTTCTGCCCTATGCGGTACCCGTTGTGAGCGGGCGCATCGGCGGCAGAGGCCGCTAGCCCTAAGGAGTATCCATGAAGGTCATTTTGTTGCAGGAGCTCAAGGGCCGCGGCGGTGAAGGCGATGTCATCGAGGTCGCGCGTGGGTTCGCAGTGAACTACCTGCTGCCCCGCAAGATCGCAATCGAAGCGTCCGCCGGGAATCTGAAGCAGCTCGAGCAGCGCCGCCACAACATCGAGAAGCGTGAGAGTCAGCGCGTCGGCGATGCCGAGGCACTGCGCACCGCGCTCGACGGCAAGACCGTGACGGTCGTCGCCAAGGTTGGCGAGGAGGGCCGGCTGTTCGGCTCGGTCACCTCGCTCATGCTTGAGGAGGCTATCCGCGAGCAGCTTGGCGTAGAGGTCGATCGTCGTAAGATCGCGACTCACGGGCACATCAAGGAGGCCGGTCCCCACGACTTCGACGTCACGGTGTACCGGGACATCAAGGCGCTCATGACCGTCGACGTTGTCGGCGAGGGAGCAGTGCCCCAGACGACCATCGTCGAGAGCGAAGGCCTGTCCGCCGATGGCGAAGCCTTCGTCGCGCTCGAAGAGGAGCCCGCTGAGGTTGTTGCGGAGGCCGAGGTTTCTGACGATTCCGAGTCCGAAGAGTAGCCAGCGCTAGGCACACGGCGGACGGCGTCGTTCCGGGATTGGCCGGGATGGCGCCGTCCGTCGTTGTTCCCGATTGCATGCGTCAATCCGTGGATACTGTGGACAGCCGCTGTTCATGCTGGTAGCGCTGTCGAGATGTCCACCGCACTCCCTGAACGGCCATTCGTGTGCTCGTAAGTTGTCAGACGTCGGCGGTACCATCAGCCTGTCCTTCCTGTCGAATTCCTTGCTGCCGAAAGTAGGGCCCCTTGGCTTTGCCCATCACGACCGAGACGGCCGCACGCCGTAACGAGCGCGTCCAGCCGCAGAATCTCGAAGCCGAACAAGCGCTGCTGGGTGCGATCCTGCTCTCCACCGAGGTCGCAGAGGGCGCGCTCGGCAAGGTCAAGAGCCAGGACTTCTACCGCCCTTCGCACGCGAAGATCTTCTCGGCGATGCTCGATCTCCAAGAGCGCTCCATCCCGATCGATCACCTTTCAGTCGCCGACAGGCTCGAATCGCTCGATTCGCTCGAAGCAGTCGGCGGTAAGCCGTATCTCCTGGAACTCTCGAGCATGGTGCCCACGACCGCCAACTGGGAGAGCTATGCGGAGATGGTTGCGCGGACGTCGATGCTGCGGCAGCTCATCGCCGCGGCGACGCGCATCGTCGCCATGGGCTACGACGCACCGGATGACCTGGATGAGGTGGTCGAGCGTGCGGAGCAGGCGCTGTTCGAGGTCACGAACAAGCGCGTTTCGAGCAACTTCCAGACGATCAGCGACCTGCTCGTGGTGTCACTCGGCCAGCTTGAGGAGATGTTCGAGCGCAAGGAGGCCGTGACTGGAGTCCCGACCGGCTACAAGTCGCTCGACAAGCTGCTGGCCGGGCTTCACCCGGGCGATCTCGTGATCCTCGCTGCGCGCCCGTCGGTCGGCAAGACCGCGCTCGCGTTGAACATGGCCGTGAACGCCGCGCGCAAGGGCACCTCGGTCGCGGTGTTCTCTCTCGAAATGTCGGCGGAGCAGCTGGTCCAGAGAGTGCTGTGCTCCGAGGCGCGCATCAACCTCCAGGACGTCCGAAGCGGACATCTGCGCGACGAGGACTGGAGCGCAGTGCACGCGGCGCTCGGCAAGCTGCATGGGTTGGACTTCTGGGTCGACGACACGCCCTCGATCTCGATCTTGGAGGTGCGGGCGAAGGCGCGGCGCCAGCTCAAGGACAAGCCGAAGGGCCTCATCGTCGTGGACTACCTGCAGCTTATGCAGCCGCAGAATCGGCGTTCGGAGAACAGGCAGGTCGAGATCGCCGAGATATCACGTGGTCTCAAGATCCTGGCCAAGGAGCTCGGAGTCCCCGTCATCGCCCTCTCGCAGCTTTCGCGTGCGGTCGAGCAGCGTTCCGGGAAGCGCCCGATGTTGTCGGACCTGCGCGAGTCCGGCGCCATCGAACAGGACGCCGACGTCGTGATGTTCATCGACCGAGACACGCAGCCGAGCGCTGAGGAAGAGGAGGGCCGGCCGCGCAAGGGGATGGCTCAGATCATCGTCGCAAAGCACAGGAACGGCCCCCTTGGCACGATCGACCTGATCTTCCAGGAGCGATTCACCAAGTTCATCGAGCCGGCACTGAACCCGTAGGCGTTCTCGCCCCAATTGGGCTCACCAGCCGGACTGCCTCGGCTCCCGCCGGTGCCCGAGGACTGGTTCAGTTCGCCTTGTCTGACGCCGATATATGAGTAAGGCAGCATCGGCGCGGGAAGTGCTGGACGACCGGGGGAAGCGTGGCCGAGATACAACCGATCAGGGTCATCGTTGCTGAGGGGCGCCCTCTGGTCAGGGACCTCGTCAGTGCTGCGATGGCGCAGGACGGACGGATCCATCCTGAGTTCGTGGAGGCATCGCTCGATAGCGTTCTCGCCTCGCTGAAAGAACGAGAGGCAGATGTCGTCCTGTTCAGCGCGAGTTCCATGGACGTGGGCGTCGGCCGTTTCGTCCGGTCGGTCGCGTGCTCGGCGTTCTCGGTGCCCGTGGTTGTCCTTGCGCCGGACCATGAGGACGAGTGCGTCTACGAGGCGCTTGAGGCGGGAGCTGCGGGATTCGTGACTCCGGACACGAAGCTCGATGAGCTCAAAGGTCGGCTGCTTGCCGCAGCCGCGCGCCAGACAGTCCTGCCGACTGGGTTCGTCATGCAGGTGCTGGACCGCACTCTCGCGTACCGGCGAGCTCATACCAGGCATCGAGTTGTGCCCGGCCTCACCAGCCGTGAGCACGAAATCCTTGAGCTACTCACCGAGGGACACTCCAACGCCGAGATCGCACAGCAGCTCGGCGTCACCACCAACACCGTGAAGAACCATCTGTACAGCATTTACCGCAAGCTCGGGGTCAAGAGCCGCAGCCAAGCGTTTGCGACCGTCGCACAGATGGACCTTGCGGTCTAGCTGCTGCCGGGGCCGGTGTCGAACCAGACGCCGTAAGGCACCCGAGGGGGGTACTATCCGCTGCCGTCGCGGGTGGCGGAATCGAGCCGTCTCGGGCATACTGACCCGGCGTGCTCCTACGCGCGAAGGCGCGAGAGGACGCAGTTGTCACGCGAGGCGGGAGCCTCGTGTGCGGGTCCGGGAGCGGCGGCGAGGGTCCGCGGGACCTTGAACATCACAGGAGTTAACACCCATGGCCGGAATCGTCCTCGTCGGCGCCCAGTGGGGCGACGAAGGCAAGGGCAAGATCGTCGACCTCATCGCAGACTACTTCGATTACGTCGTCCGTTTCCAAGGCGGCAACAACGCAGGCCACACCATCG
>CAZBLH010000026.1:0-23530 GCA_964492775.1 uncultured Eubacteriales bacterium
CGCCTGTCGCTCGCAGGTCGATCTCGCTCGGCAAGAGCGCCTCGGGGCCAGCAAGGTGGAGCGCCCGCTCCGACGCCACACGCGCCAGCGACCGCTCCGCCCACTCGCGCTTGGAGGCGACGATGACATCGGGGTCGCCGCGCCACGAGATCGGTACCACGAGCACGAGGCCTGCGGCCGGCGTGACGGTGAGCCGCAGACGCCGAGCCCGCCGGCTTACGCGGATTGTGTAATCCGGGAGCGACGCCGCGGACGTGTCGCGAGTTTCGCCGTTCACGCGCGGCGCATCTCCCAGCAATGGTGGATATGCGGCGTACGCTCGAAGTCCCGCGGGAGGGTGCGGGCGGTGATGTCTTTCGCAACGAGCCCTACTTCGGCGACAGCGGCCTCATCGAGCTTGAAGCCCCTTCGGTTGCAGGAGAAGACGAGCAGTCCGTCGTCGGCGAGCAGGTGGCGCAGGTCGGCGAGCAGCTGGACATGATCGCGCTGGACGTCCCACGTCCCCTCCGTGCGCTTGGAGTTCGAGAACGTGGGCGGATCGCAGAAGATGAGCCCGTAGCGACCCGCGTCTTCGGCTTTCGCCTCCCTCACCCAAACGGTCACATCAGCCTGAATCTGCGTGTTGGATTCGGTGTCCAGCCCGTTCAGGGCCAGATTGCGGCGCGCCCATGCTAGGTAGGTCGCCGAGAGGTCCACGCTCGTGGTCGACAGGGCCCCGCCTGCAGCTGCGTAAACGCTTACTGAGCCCGTATACGCGAACAGGTTGAGAAACTCTTTGCCCTCCGCAGTCCCGCGTATCCAGTCGCGCGTATCGCGGTGGTCGAGGAACAGGCCAGTGTCCAAGTAGTCCGTGAAGTTCACGCTGAACAGCAGTCCGTTCTCGGCTACCGTGCCGGTCACGCCGTTACGCGACCGCTTCTCGTACTGCGCCGTGCCCCGTTGCCGCTCACGGCGCTTGACGAACACATCGCTCTCGGAGACGCCGAGGACCTCGGGAATAACGGCCACCGCGGCAGCCAAGCGGGCGGCGGCGAGGTCGGCATCGATGTAGCGTGGCGCAGCGTACTCGGAGACGTGCGCCCAGCGCTTGCCGGCATCGGGGCCCGCGCCCTCGTAGATGTCGACAGCGAAGGCGAAGTCAGGGAGATCGGCGTCGTACACCCTGTAGCAGCCGACTCCGCTTCGACGGGCCCACTTGCCATAGTGTCTCGCCATCTTGCCGAGCCTGTTCGCGAACTCGTCGGCAGCGACGGTCACTTTGGCAGCGCCGAGATGCGCGTCCGACCTTGGCTGAGACTGCGCGGACGTAGAGCCGGGGGCGGACGCCCTGCGATTCGCGCTCGGTGCGGGCGCGCCTGGCTCGAAGATGGTGAGTGTCGCCGCCGCCTTTCCAGTCCCGAGCGTCCGGCTTGAACGCGGATGCATGCCGAGCCCTCTTGCGAGCGCGGGGTCCGGCGAGACGACCGCGAGCAGCCACTCGTCGTGACCGCGCACGCGCTCGACAAGCGTCGCATACAGCGTGGGCAGCCCCTCGCGTGCGGAGAGCCGCTCGCCCCAGGGCGGGTTCGTTGCAATCAGCCCGCGCTCGGCGCCCGAAGGCGGCGTAAACGTCGCCAAGTCAGCGCGCTCGACGCGGATGGCGCGGTCCAGTCCCGCACGGCGAACGCACTGACGCGCGATTTCGACCGCTTCAGCGTCGCTGTCTCGCGCCAAGATCGGCGGCAGCGACGCGAGCCTTTCTCGGCGGCGTTCCTCGGCGGCGGCCACCATCCGCTCCCACGAGGCAGCGTCAAACCCGAGCCAGCGCCGGACGGGATGGTCTGCGCGAAGCAGGCCGGGGGCTATCTCGGCGGCGGCCAGACCAGCCTCGATCGCGAGCGTGCCGGAACCGCACATCGGATCCGCGAACGCCCCGCCGGCCGCTGCGATCTCACGCCAGCCCGCAGCCTCAAGCACCGCGGCAGCAAGCGTCTCCTTCATCGGCGCGGCAACCTGCACCCCGGGCTTGCGATACCCACGGCGGTGGAGCGGCACGCCCGCGAGGTCGATGGAGATGGTGGCCTTGCCGGCGCGGACCGCGATGTTGATGCGCAGATCGGGAGTGCGCACGTCGACGCTGGGACGGCGACCGAACCGCTCGCGAAACCGGTCGGCCACCGCGTCTTTGGCGCGCACGGCGGTGAACTGCGTATTCCGCAGCGCGTCGTTGACACCGCCGGCGTCAACCGCGATCGTCCCAGTCGCCCGGACGTGCTCCTCCCAAGCGATCTCGCGCACGCCGCCGTAGAAGGCGTCGGCGCTCGTCGCGTCCACCTCAGCGAGTGTGAGCAGCACGCGAGAAGCGAGCCTCGACCAGTAGACCGCGCGCTGCCCGTCGGCGACCTCGCCAGCGAATAGCACGCCCGAACGCTGCGGACGCACGCCGCGGAGGCGCAACCTGCGCAGCTCGTCAGCGAGTAGTGATTCGACGCCTGCGGGGCATGGCGCGAAGAAGCTCAGGCGCGCCATCTTCGCCTCAGGCCCCAGAGAAGCCGTTGACCACGTACGTGCCGGAACGCGCGTCCTTCGAGAGCACGATGTAGCCGAGCGTCTGGGCGTCTTCGAGCAGTTGGGTGAAGGACTTGTAGCCGTACGTGGACTCGGCGAACGACGGGTTCTTGCGCTTCATCGTGTCCTTGACCAGCGAGCTGTGCATCACGCCGACGTTCTCACGCTGAAGGGCCTCGATCGTCTCGAACAGCAGCTTGAATGCGGGGCGCCGCTTGCGCGGGACGTTCTCCTTGATCGTTGGAGCGCCTGCCGCGGCGCCGATGTCCTCGTAGTAGATGAACTCGTCGCAGTTGTCCGCAAGCAGGCTGCTCGTGGAGTCGCGCATGCCCACGCCAATGACGCGCTTGCCGTTCTCTTTGAGCTGCGACACAAGCGGGGTGAAGTCCGAGTCGCCCGAGACGACCACGATCGTGTCGATGTGTTCCTTCGTGTACGAGAGCTCCATCGCGTCAACGACGAGCCGGATGTCCGCCGAGTTCTTGCCGGTCATGCCGCGCTCTGGGATCTCGGTCAGCTCTATGCCGAGTTCGTGGAGGGGTGCGCGGTACTCCTCGAACCGTCGCCAGTCCGCGTAGGCGCGCTTGGTGGAGATCCGGCCCTTCTCAACAAGGCGCTCCAGCACCTTGCTCATGTCGAACATTGCGGGGCTCTTGCGACGCCCTCGATTCCCCTGGTGCTCCATGCCGATCGCGATGTTCTCGAAATCGATGAAGACTGCGAGTGCGTGGGCTTCGTCAGGCAAAGTGGCCTCCCCTTTCTGGTGACTCCATCGTATCGTTAATCTGCGCAGCCCGCAGCCTTCCGCGACTCCGCCCCGCGCTATGGGTACCTTATCTTCATCCTGCGAGAACGGATGTCTTTCCAAGAGAGGGGCGCACCGATGAGTGATGAGATGACCGGTCGTGACGGCGCCACGCCGGCTCCGAACACCCAGTGTCTGAAGGTCTACTGCCGGTCTTGGTGCGGCGACTGCCGCCGTGCGATTGCCTGGCTCGACGAGCAGGGCATCGAGTACACGCTCATCGACGTCGATGAGGATACCGACGCGCGCGAGCGAGCGGCCGCCTTCAACCAGGGACGCCTCCATACGCCCACGTTCGAGCTCGGCGACGATATCTGCGTCGACTTCCGTCCCGACCGGGTCCGCGAGATTCTCAACCTTCCATAGCGCAGTCGGAGGGCATGAGACTGAGGGCCCAGTGCTATCGGCCGTGCGGATCCGGATGCTTACATTCCCGCTCCGGGATTATTCGTTGTACCATCAAGTCGGAGGAACACAGGGGGCTTCCGGCACGCCGGCCTGTGTTGCCAACACGACAACTCGGCCGGAGGGATGAGCATGGACAAAGCAGCCAAGACGTCAGATAGCAAGGCAGCAGAGGGCAAGAAGGACAGCCCGGCCCAGGTGGACACAGCCGGCTCGCTCGTTCTCTTCCTTATGCATCAGTACCAGAGCTACCTTGACCGAACTGTGGTCCAGTATGGCGTCAGAGGCAGGCACGCTCCGATGCTCATCCACCTGTCCCTCGGAAACGGTGCTGACACGCAGAACGACCTTGCACGCCAGCTCGGCGTGGACAAGGGCACCGTCTCCCGCACCGTGGTATCCCTCGCAGAGCAGGGCCTCGTCGAGCAGACTACCAATGTCAAAGACAGCCGCGGCATCCGCGTCCAACTCACGGAGCGTGGCGTGGAGGTCGCCGAGCGCATCGCCGACCTTGCCGAGGACTGGGCCGACGAGGTCATGAAGGGCATCCCGAAGCCGGCTCGCGCCCAGGTGCTGCAGCAGCTGCGACTCATGGCCGACCAGGCAGAAGCCCTGAGCGACCGCACCCGCGCGGCCATTCCTCCAGCGCCACAGCGCCGCAAGGACTAGCGCCTAATCCGTGCGCACATCCGCGCCGGCTGAGATCCCAGCAGCCGTACGCGTCGCGGCATCCGCATACAGCAGCGCGAGAGCCTGAGTGCCGAGCTCCGAGCCCCCGGCGTCCGACAGACGTTCGTAGAGCGCCTCGGCCATTGCGAGCATAGGCAGTTCGACCTCGGCCTCCCTCGCCGCTGCAAGTGCGATCTTGAGGTCCTTGACGAAGTGCTTGACGTAGAAGCCCGGCGCGAAGTCGCCGGACAGAATCCTCGGCGCGAGGTTCTCGAGCGACCAAGAGGCCGCCGAGCCCTTCGAAACGGACTGCAGCGCCGTCGCGGGGTCCAGGCCGGTCGCACGCGCGTACGCGAGCATCTCCACCATCGCGAGCATCGACCCGGCGATGGCGATCTGGTTTGCCATCTTAGCGTGCTGACCTGATCCCGCAGGACCCTGCAGCACGATGCTCTTGCCGAGAACCGCGAATACCGGCTGAGCTGCCGAGAAGGCCTGCTCGGAGCCGCCCACCATCACTGAGAGCGTCGCATTGCGCGCACCCACGTCGCCACCGGAGACTGGCGCGTCCAGCGCGAGCAGGCCGCGTGCGGAGGCCGCTTGGTTGATGCGAACCGCGAGCGAAGGCGCAGACGTCGTCATGTCGATCAGGAGCGCCCCCTGGCGTGCGCTGTCGAGGATCTGCCCCTTGCCGAAGTACACCTCCTCGACATCGGCGGGGTACCCGACGACCGTGATCACCGCATCGGCATCGCGCGCCGCGTCGCCGGCGCTCGGCGCCCACTCGGCACCCCGGGCGAGCAAGGACTCCGCTCGGGCCTTCGTCCTCGAGTAGACGGTGAGGTGGTAACCGGCGTCCAGGAGATGGCCGGCCATCGAAGCCCCCATCACGCCAGTCCCGACGAATCCGATTCTTGAGATCGCGTCCTCGCTCACGGCTTCTCCCCTCGTGTCTGCCGCTACACCGTCATCGTTCGTCCGCCACGCGCCCGGCCTCATCCGGCTCCGGCGAGACCAGGTCCACGCGAGTGTAAGCCACCCGAAATCCGGCGCGCTCCATGTTGCGCTGTGACCCGCTGCCTGGCTGCGCTTCGGTGACTGCAAGCTCACATCCAGCCTCAGCCGCCAGCCGCAGCCGTGCTGTCTGCAGCGCCTGCTGCACGCCGCGCCGCCGGTACAGGGGCAGCGTGGTGTCGGCTGACAGCCAAGCGATACCGTCGTCCATGAACACCTCGCCGGTCCCGGCAGGCATGCCGTCCACGAGCGCGAGCAGCAGTACCGACCCTTCTCGGCGGATGATGACCCTCGAGAGCTCCCGCTGCATCGGTGGCGGCTCAAGAGGTGCCGAGAAACCCACCGCAACCACCTCGGCCCAGACCGCCTTAGCCTCGTCTTCGTCGGCGACCACGATCTCGATGCCGTCGTCAGTGGGCATGCGGAGGGCGGCGTCCTGGCTGAGCTCGGTGACCAACACGTTCTCGAACCCGTCGACCTGCCAGCCCCTCTTGCCGAGCGTGACGATGAGTGAGTGGTCCACAAACGGACTCACCGCGGCGAGTCCGCGCTGCCCGCGCGAGGAGAAGAAGCGCTCGACGAGCGAAGCGTCCGCGTCGGTGAACTTCTCGGTGAGGCCGAGCCCCACCGCCTGGTTGACCGGCGATCCGGGTCCCAGGTAGACCGCCACTCCCCCGGCGACTTCGAGAGCGTCCGCACCGCAGGCAGGGTCGTACGCGTGCGCGGCGACCACAAAGCGCCGCATCTCCTCGGCAGCGAAGGACTCAAGCCGGACTGCGAGTGCCTTATCGGCGAAGACGGACCCCATCGGCTGTGGCCGATCAGCCCTGCTGGGCCGAGAGACGCTCGAGAAGCCAAGCCATATTCTCGCCGAGCCGGCGCATCGTGCGGATACCCTCGGCGTCGCCCTCTACCTCACCCTTCTCGCGCCCGATGCCCACGTTCCAGTAGCTCGAGCCGACGGTGATCATCTCGGCGATGGTGAAGAGGTGATTGATCGTATCGAACGCATGGATGCCGCCGGCTCGGCGCACGGCGACAACTGCGGCGGCAGGTTTGCGAGCAAGCAGGTCGGGGCGGCTGCGGCTCACGTAGCCGGCGCGGTCGATCAGGGCCTTGAGCTCGGCGGTCACGTCAGCGAAGTACGTGGGGCTGCCAAGCACGATCGCGTCGGCGGCGAACATCTTGGCGATGACCTCGTTTCCGAAGTCGTTGCGCCCGTAGCACCTGCCGTCCTTCTCACGGCTGCAACGGCCGCACGCGGTGCATCCCCGAACCTCCTGCCCGGCAAGCGAGACGAGTTCACACTCATGGCCCGCCTCCCGCAGCGGCCCCAGCACCGTCTCCAGGAGCAGTTCGGTGTTGCCTCCCTTTCGAGCCGAGCCCGAAACGGCAAGTACCTTCATGGCGACAGCCCCCTCCGATGCGCCCGGAAGCGACTCAATCGGCTCCGGGGCGGCTACTCTGTCGTGGGTTGGACATCCTCAAGCGGCACGAGTCTATCATCCCCGAGCGCCGCCTCAGCCGCAGCGCTTCCGCTCGATTCCGCCTCGGCGGCCGCTTCTTCCGCGGCCGCAAGCGCCGCTGCGGCTTTCGCGTCGGAGTGAGCGACGTACTCCTCGGCAACAGCCTGCCAGAATATGCGGTCGGCAAAGAAGATTGCCGCACCCACGCCGAGGTACAGCGCACCAAGAATGCCGGCGCCGATCTGGTTGGGATGCACGACTAGCCTGCGCAGCAGCATGCCGGAACCCATCATCGCCGCGACGAGAAGCCAGGCGCGCCAGGAGAAGAATGTGAAGAAGGGTGCTCGCTCCCTCTCGCGGATGCGCGCGACTGCCTTGGTCGCGACCTGGTTCAGGATGTAGTGGGACTTGGCGACGCCGAGCATCAGTGCTGCGGCGAGTGCCCAAGCGTGCCACTTGCGGTCCTGCAGGTATGCGGCACCACGGGCCACCAGGATCGAGGACCCGATGAGCCACATCATCGCCCCGCCGAGAAGTCGGTGGCGGACTACGGCGGGCAAAAAGCCGCCCCGCTTGGCGGGCGCGGGTTCGGCGGCTGCTTGGGCGGGTTCAGTCAGTTCGGTTTCAGGCATGGGCGTCACGAAGCACTTGCCATGCCGAATCGGCGATAATGGGCATTGATACCTCCGGGTGAGAAGATGCACGCGGGCGCGGTTCACGACACACAGGGGTTGATGATGCCAGAAGACGGAGCAGTCGGCGCGGTTCGCGGTGATCCGGACATGGATCGCTCGCCCGTTCCGGCCAATAGGCTCGACCAACGCGTCCTCGGCGTCTGGCGCGTCCAAGCGCTCGTCTCCTACGTGCCCATGCTCCTGGGCATGGCAGTGCTCGCCTGGGTCCTCGCCCGCATCTCTGAAGTGCCGCTGCTGATGGCACTGGCGCCGGCGATCCTGACCGCCGTCTGGCTCGTCCTGTCTCTCACGGCGATTCCCGCCTACCGGTACCGGCGCTGGCGCTGGGAGGTAACGGCCGACGAGATCCGCCTTCAGCGCGGCGTCATCATCATCCAGCGAACGGTCATCCCCATGGTGCGCGTCCAGCACGTGGACACGAGTCAGGGGCCGATCAACGGCGCGTTCGGACTCTCGGAGGTACACGTCTCGACAGCCGCCGGGAAGCACTCGATCCCTGCTCTCGCCGACGCTCACGCCGCCGAGCTGCGTGACCGGATCGCCGAGTTGGCACGCATTGGCGACGATGGCGGACTCTGAGCTCAGACGCGCGCATCCCGCCTCCGTGGTGGTGGGCGCCGTGAAGCTAGTGTGGCAGGGCCTCGGGGCCGCCGTCGGCATCATCACCTTCGGCACGCTTCAGGAAGGACCGTACCTGCCGCTCATCATCCTCGGCGTTGCCATCCTGGCGATCGCATCGGCCATCGGCTTCTCGCTGCTCAAGTGGCGGTTCTTCCGTTACGGCGTCATCGGCGACGATCTCGTGATTGCGGAAGGCTGGCTGATCAAGAAGCGCCGCACCATCCCCCTCGCGCGCGCCCAGGGCATCGACATCCGGGCCGACGTACTGATGCGGCTCCTGGGACTCACCGACGTGGTGGTGCAGACGGCCGGCGGCGGCTCAGGCGAGCCGGAGGCCAAGATCGGGCAGATCCCGCTCGACGAGGCCGAACGGCTTCGTGTCGAGCTCCTGCACGCTCGGCAGGCAGCCCAGGCCGAGGCATCCGCCGAAGACGCTGACCTCACCCCCGCCGGCGCGGCTGTCGGCATTGATCCGCCGCAGCAGGTCATCGGCCTCGATCCCGTCGGGCGCATGAGCGATTTACGCGGCGCGTTCGGTGGAGCGGAGGTCACGCGCATCGAGCCGACCTTCGAACACAAGATCACCCTGCCACGGCTCTTGCTCGCGGCAGCGACCTCGAAGACAGTCCTGATCGTATCGGCGACCCTGATCGCGGGTGCTTCTCAGATACTCGGCATGGCGGGCGACGACATCTTCGACAGAGCCGCGGGATTCGCCTCGACTCTCGGCCTGATCGCGCTTGTCGCCTCCGCATTCGGAGTGCTGCTGATCTCGCTGATCGCAGGCGCCATGGCCACGATCGCGCGCGACTTCGGCTTCACGGCCCGGCGAGTGCATGCTCGCGTCGAGACCGAGTCGGGTCTGCTGTCGCGCCGCATGACGAGCATGCCTGTCCGGCGTATCCAGGCGATCGTGATCGAGCAGACGGCACCTCGGCGCCTGCTCGGCTGGGCCTCGGTCACAGCGATCACCGCCGGATTCGGTGCCGGCGAGGAGCAGAAGACCGAGACCGCACCCGCTCTGGTTCCGATCGCCAAGGACATCGAGATCCGCGACCTGATCGCCGGCCTGCTTCCCGAGGCCGCCACCTTCCCGGCGCTCTCACCGGTTCCGCGACGCTCGGCGCGGTTCTACCTGCTCGTGCCCGTCGTCTCGACCATCCTCATCTCGGCGACTGCCGTCGTCGCAGCGTTCCTCATCTATCCGCCCGTGTGGCCTTTCGTGTTCGTGGTCGGGCTGCTGGCGATCGCGCTGGTGTTCGTCACGCGCTTCCTGGAGTGGCAACATGAGGCGTTCGGCGCCGACGACCGTGTGCTCGGCATCCAGAACGGCGCCTTCGGCAGGCGCCGGGTCCGCGTCGGGCGCAACCGCATCCAGTCGCTCACCGTTCGGCAGAACCCGTTCCAGCGCCGGGCCGGTATCGCCACCGTCGATGCCGTCGGGGTCTCCGGCTCGACCGCCGCGCACTACCGCATCCGCCACATCGAACAGGCGGACGCCGAGCAGCTGATGCGATGGTATTCGCACCGAGACTGACAAACGCCACTTTCTTCCGATAGCCCCTGTTCTCGCGCGATTCTCCTGCCGATAATCCCCCCATGAGTCCACGCGCCTACGAATGCTCGCCCCCCACCACTCTCTCGAGTCTCGAAGCGCTGCGCCCGTATTATGCGAGCGAAAGCCGAGACCTGCTTCGCGTGCTCATGAACGCGGTCTCCATCACTGAGGCGAACCTCGCCCTGCAGCTCTTGCTGGAGACGGTCCCTTCGAAGGTCCTCGTGCGCGCCTGCAACCTGCGCGAAGTCATCTGCTCGCTGCCGAAGACCCCGACCTCCATGCGCGTGAGCGATACAACACTCGCCGAGGCGCTCGGGATGGAGTGCACGGTCGGGTCCATGGGCAAGACGCTGCCGGACGGTACAAACATCTGGGTGATGACCGCAGGCAACCTCGTGCTCGACATCGTGGTCGGCGTGGACGACAAGCGGCACTACTGGAACCCCGTGCCCGTTACCGACGATGTCATCTCCGGGGCTATCGTCGACCTGCTCATCAACAGCGACTACCTGCTCGCCGCCGCTATAGAGATGGCGACCACCATGGGTGTCGTGTTCAACCCGAAGTTCTACGTGTCGATCGAGGACTGGCACCTGGACAACGCCGCCGACGTCCTCGGCGGACTCGAGGGCCTCTTCTAGCTCAGGCCCTGCGCGGGCGCGGGGCGGGTTGCCCGAGCTGCGTCAGCGAACCTCGCTTAGAGCCTGCACCGCCGAGATGATCCGGCAGCCCACGGCACGCATCTCCTCAAACGCGCGCACATCGTCACCGGGTTCGAGGTTCACGCCGCGCACGCCGTCGCTGACGACCGCCGCACTCAGCCCGATGCGGCGCGCGTCAAGCGCGGTCGCGCGCACACAGTAGTCGGTGGCCAAGCCCACGATGTAGATCTCACGCACCCCACGGTTTCCCAGGATCTCGGTGAGCCCGGTCTCCCGCCGATGGTCGTTGTCGAAGAACGCCGAGTACGAGTCGATCGCCGGGTCCGTACCCTTCTTGACGACGGCGTTGATGCAGCTCACATCAAGCCCGGAGTGAAACGACGCGCCCGGCTTGTTCCTGACACAGTGATCGGGCCACAGGACCTGCTCGGCACCGCCAAGCTCCACGACATCCCCGGGGACTCGGCCGGGGTGATTGCTGGCGAATGAGAGATGGTTCTCGGGATGCCAGTCCTGGCTAGCGACCACGAACTCGAACGCGGACGCGACGGAGTTGGCGACACCCACAACCTCGTCGCCGTGCTCGACAGGCAGCGCCCCGAACGGCATGAAGTCGTTCTGCACGTCCACGATGATGAGTGCCTTCATTGACCGATTTTCTCCCCCAGCGCCTTCCTGACGGCTGCCTCAGCCTCGGAGACCGCCTCCGGGCTCGGCGCGGCCTCCTCCGGCGCGATTCCCCTCGACTTCAACACTAGCGCAGTACGCAGGTCGTGCAGCGAGCGCTCCAGCCCTACGGGATAGACGTGCGGGTTCAGGAAGCGCCTCACCGACGGGTCGATCTCGGCGACACTTGCCAGCGCACGCTCCCTCACCTCGGCCAGCGCTGGTGCGGCAGCAACCCTCTCCCCTCCGCGCATCACCGGCACGAGCAGCTCCTCGTACTGCTGTTCTGCCGAGAAGGTCTTGCGCCTGGCCGGGTCATCCGGGTCGATCATCATGGCGCAGTCTGCCGGCATGTGGCTGATGTCGTAGATCATGTCACCGGCCAGCGAGCCGTCGGGACGCCGGTAGCGGCGCACACCGTGGACTCCTGGGACGGTGGTCTTGGCGGTCGCGTCGGAGACCTTCACCCGCGGGACCCACTCCCCGCCGGGCCGCCTCAAAGCCGCAAGCTTGTAGACCCCGCCGAGCGCCGGCTGATCCCAACCCGTCACGAGCCGGGTGCCGACGCCCCAGACGTCTATCATCGCCCCCTGCTCCTTGAGCGAGGCGATCGTGTGCTCGTCAAGCTCGTTCGAGGCCACTATGCGCGTCGACGTGAAGCCAGCCTCATCCAGGATCTCGCGTACCCGGACCGAGAGCCACGCCAGGTCGCCCGAGTCGATGCGCACGGCAGCCAGGTTGTGCCCGCGTGCACGAAGCCTTCGACCGGTCTCAGCCGCCAGACGCGCCCCCTCGAGCGTGTCATACGTGTCGATCAGAAGCGTCACGTTGTTGGGCAGCGCGTCAGCGTACGCGTCGAAGGCCTCGGACTCGGTGCCGAACGCCATCACCCACGAGTGCGCGTGCGTGCCGGCGACGGGGATGCCGAACTCGCGCCCCGCAAGCACGTTCGAGGTCGCGTCGCAACCGCCGATGTACGCGGCGCGGCTCGCCGTAAGCCCGCCGTCCGGGCCCTGCGCCCTCCGCAACCCGAACTCGAGGACCTGGTCGTCGCCGGCGGCCAGCCGCACACGTGCGGCCTTGGTGGCCACAAGCGTCTGGAAGTTGATGATCGTGAGCAGCGCGGTCTCGGCGATCTGGCACTCCGGAAGCGTTCCCGTGATGCGCAATAGCGGCTCGCGCGGGTAGACGACGGTGCCCTCGGGCACGGCATCGACGGTGCCCCTGAACCGCAGGTCCACGAGCGTCTCCAGGAACTCGGCCGAGAAGAGCGGCCGGCCGTCGTTGCCAAGCAGGGATGCCAGGTACGCGATGTCGCTATCCGTGAAGCTCCACGACTCGAGCCACTCAAGCGCCGTCTCAAGCCCGCACGCGACGGTGAACCCATTGCCGAACGGATTCTGCCGGAAATACAAGTGGAAGCATGCCTCGGTATCGGCAAGGCCGGCAGCGTGGTACGCCTGTGCCATGGTGAGCTGGTACAGGTCGGTAAGCATCACAGAAGTGCATGACGACGTTTCGGACACCGGCGGGCTCCCTCCCGAACTCTGAGGTTAACACTCGCGGTGATACCCACGCCATGCGCCGAATACGCACTGGCGATTGTATCGGCTGGCGGTGAAGCGCGCTCGGCCGCCTCGGCACGCGGACGTTCACCTCCAGATGTGTGCGAGCTGTGTGGTTGATATGTGTTCGCCCAAAACGCGCGATTCGCGGGTAGGTCGCGGGGGTATGATTCGGGACGGTGTTGGCGCTACCGCACTCGCATGAGGAGTAGGCATGGAACCGATGTTCCCGCAGCCCGGACAGTCCGCCTCTCAGCCCGCGCAGCCGGCGAAGAAGGTCGGCGTGCACACAACAAGGCCCAAGACGGGCCTTGACCACTACGCGCAGGCAGAACTCGAAAGCCGCCACGAGCGCATCGAGCGCGCAATTCAACAGGCGCAACACCGCCTCGGCTAGCCGCTCGCACAACCGACCGACAACGAGGGGCCGCCGAGGTGTGCAAGTTCTGCGTCGAGCATGGTGAGGGCGAGCGCTGGTACCTGAACGCCAGCAACTACGCGCACGACCTCGAGAGCGACCTGAGACGCCGAGAGTACATGGTCAGATTCATCTCCGGCTTCGGCGAGACACGCAAAAACGCGCTTCAGTGGATGGACCGCCTCGACCGCATGCCCGCCCCGGTGCAGCGCGCCGGCAAGACCCTAGTTTCGCGCCGGATGCAGGATCACCATTTCGGCCAGCCCCTTCCCATCGAGGACTGCGAACGAGTGCTCAGTCTGGCCACGTCGATCACGGTTATCCCCTGCATCTGTCGCATGCATGCACCCGGGAAGCACGCCTCCGAGGTCTGCGTGCTCGTGACGATGCAACCGGTCGAGCCAATCCTCACCGAGGGCTTCGCGGACTACGCTGACGGCCCGGATCTCGATAGCTTCCACAAGCTCACGCAGGCCGAAGCGATGACCCTTCTGCGGAAGTGCGAGGCCGTCGGGCTCATGCACTCAATCTGGACATTCCAGACGCCGTTCACTGCCGCAATCTGCAACTGCAATCTTGAGAGCGGCTGCATGGCAATGAACCTCACGGCGAGACGCGGGCTGAAGATGATGTGGCGCGGGGAGATGGTTGTCCGCCTCGACGAGACGCTTTGCACGCGGTGCGGCAGGTGCGCGCGAGTCTGCCCCTTCTCGGCGATCGACAAGCCGCAACGCGCGATACCGGCAGTAGCTCATGTCGAGAGGTGCTGGGGCTGTGGCATCTGCCGGAGATCCTGTCCGACAGGGGCCCTCTCGCTCGTCGACCGCCGCACGGTCCCGGAGGTCGCCGCTCTCTGGTGACCGGGGGCTACGGCACTGGTGCTGCGGTGTACGAAACCGCAGAACTGCCGTCGGCAGCGAACAGCGTGAGGACCCCGCCCGCAATCGAATGTCCAACCACGCCTCCGAGCGCGGCGAGATACTCGCGCTCCTGCGCCATCGCATCCTCCGGCCCGGCCATCTTGGTGAGCGCGATAGAGTCGGAGATCGTTAGAGCGTCTCCGTCCGTCTCGTACTCGGCCCGGTACCGGTTCACACCCGCAGTGCCGCTGATCTGCCCGTCGCTGAACACGGCGTTGATATCCGTGCCCGCGATCAACGAGACGAATCCCCCTGCCCCGTTGGTGAAACCGGTGCAGTTCCATACCGTGCCCTCGAGCGGAAGGTCTATGCGAGGCTCAGCAGTGATGACGACCACGCCTTGAGCGTCCAACAGCTGGAGCAATCCGCCGTCCTCACTGACGCTGAAGGCGGCGACCTGCGACAGCGCCGAGAAGAACGCCGCTTCCTGCTCCATGAACTCCTCGGGCCCGGCCATCAGCGTCGATGCGATCTGGCCGAAGCGTAGGCTGCCGTCGCTGTCGGCCTCGTAGTCGGTGCCGAACCCGTTGACCCCGCCGTTGCCTACGGCCCGCCCTTCGGCGTCGAACTCCAGGGTCATGCCCCGCCACCCCGCCTGCCCTGCATCCACGGGCGCCCGGAGCGAACCGGAGTCGTCGAGGACCCCCGTCACCACCCAGGCGGTCTCCTGCAACGCGACCGGGTCCTGCAATGATCCCGGCTCGAGTGGCGACTCCGGGTCTTGCGACGGCCCACCGCAGCCCACCGTGACAGTGACTAGTAGCATCGCCACCCCGAGCAGCGCGGTGAGGGGAGAAACACTGTTCATGGCAGACTCCATTCCAGTCCGGCATCTGAGCGTCGCGGCGTTGTGTCAGCCGCAGTCAGTCTCATACCCGGTAGTACCCATTTCCTGCCGTACTGAAGTCTGTGCGCCTCGGTCACTCACTCGTGGCTCCCGCCTCCCTGCTCGTGATACCGGGGACGACCACCGTCCCGATGCCACTGGATGGCCTCGACCATCGTGCGCGCCGAGCGCGTGTACTGGTTCACAAGCCGTTTGGCGACGATCACGGCGACCGCGTCATTATTGGAGTCCGCTCTCCCGAACGCTTTGATCAGCGCGATGCTCTTCGCGGCTGCATCATCCTCGTCTTTGGTCCACACCAGGTGTGGGAGCTCGGGCACTATCGTGCCCCGGCAGACCTTGACCGTGTACTCCCACTCCCAGCACAGGTCGCCGTCGTCCACCCCCTCCCCCAACTCGCTCTCGTAGAGCTCGAGCATCCCACTGTCGGCTTCTGCGCGGACCACGGCCTCGACCATCACCGCGGCCGCGACCACCTTCGGATCTCCGTCGCACTGTGCCCGTGTGAGCCAGGCATCACGATCGTCACACGCAACGTGCTCGAGCAGCGCTACCGCCTTCGTGCGCACCCGCGGTCGCGGGTCGGTGAGCATACGCTCGAGCCACCCGAGCACCACGGGGTCCCGTTCATATGGCATCCAAACCACCTCGGCGCCAGTCTGCCACCCGACTCTGACATGGACGGTTTGAGCCGCTCCGGCACTTGGGATTAACTAGGAGTCTCCGAACCAGAGGACTGCCGATGGCCCTTCTCGCTTACAACCCCGAGTCGACCCGGTACCGCTTCGACCAGGACCACCCCTTGCGGCCCGAACGCTTCTCTCTCGCCGTCGACCTGATGAGCGCGTGGGGTCTGCTTGCCGAGAAGAGTGCGATCACACCGGCCGACTCCGCTGATCCCGCGCAGCCGCGAGCCCATTGGGTAAGTCCGGCGATGGCCACCGAAGAGGACCTCTTCGTCGTGCACACAAAGGCGTATGTGGCGAACGTGCAGGCTGCCTCGGCTTATTCGGCAACCATGGCCGAGATGGGCGCCGCGCGCGGCCTCCCCACCTACCACGGTATGGGTATCGGAATCGGCGACACGCCCCCGTTCGATGGGATGCACGAGGCTGCCCTCCTCGCCGTCGGTGGGACGATCGCTGCTGTCGAAGCCGTGCTCTCGGGCGCACATGATCGCGCGTTCGCGCCGGCGGGCGGGCTGCACCATGCGCAACCCGGCCGGGCGTCCGGGTTCTGCATCTACAACGACTGCGCCGTGGCCATCGCTCGCGCCATCAGGAACCAGCCCGGACTTCGCGTGGTCTACCTCGACATCGACGGGCACCACGGTGATGGGGTCGAGGCAGCCTTCGCCGAACGCGACGACGTCCTGACCATCTCGGTCCACGAGAGCGGGCGCCACCTGTTCCCCGGCACCGGCAGCGCCGGCGACATCGGGACGGGGGCGGGCCGAGGGTTCGCCCTGAACCTACCATTGCCGATGCTTGCCGACCCCGCCTGCTACGACCTGGCCTGCGAGGAGTTCGTGGCACCCGCCCTGCGGGCCTTCAGGCCCGACCTGCTCGTCATCCAGGGAGGAGCCGACACGCACCGGGCAGATCCCCTGACCCACCTCTACCAGTCGGTCGCGGGGTACGTGCGCTTGATCGGCCGGCTGACTGGGCTCGCCGAGGAGGTCACCGACGGCCGCTTCGTGCTCACGGGCGGCGGCGGGTACCGCACCTACTCGGAGGTGCCGAGGATGTGGGCCGCCGCGATGGCGGTACTTCTCGGCAGGGAGGTCCCAGCGGAGCTGCCTGAGGAGTGGATCGCGCTCGCTCGGAACGCGCAGGGGTCTTCACCCGAAGAAGCGCCGAACAGCACACAGACGTTCGACGAAAGGCTACGCGAGCTCGACGAGGCCAAGCGTGCCGAGGTGCTCGAAGCTACGTGGGAGTCGATTCGTGCCGTGCGGAAGGCATCGCCACTGCTCGGCTCCTGAGAGCCGAGCGACTGAGCGAGTTGCTAGCAGGCTGCGGCAGCGAGATCGTACAGGAAGAGCTCGCGGACCTTCCTGACCGTGGACTCGACCGCAGCCTCGGAGGCGACGCATCCGATGGCTTCGCGAAGCGATACCTCAAGCGCGGCCAGGTCGTGGACGCTGGGGCCCGCCGAGAGCGTGCTGTTCCCTGAGGCAGCTGTGCCGAGATACGCGGACGCGCCAAGTACGCTCGCCGTCGGAACACTCACCGTCATCGCGTCTGCTCTGGAACCCACGCTCGTCTCACCTGTCCCTGGGAGTCCGGAATCGCAACTCTTGCCTACAGGTTCTATCGGCAGGAACCGCTCCCGACGATAGGGTCAAACACGTGGGACATGCCGGACGCGCCTTAGCTCGCTTGGCGCGTGCTGTTTCCAGCGCGCCCCGAACCGCCGCGCCTGCTTCGGTGCCGACGCCTCGGCTGCTGACCGTCGCCCTGGCCCTTCGCGCCCTGGATCTTCCCGCCGTGGGTCCTGGCGCCATTCCCGCCACGACCGCGGGGCGTCACGTCACGCTCGGGATCTGGGATGATGCGCGCCTCGTGGTACTCGAACCCGTCGACATCCTCGCAGGCGAGCGGCGTGCCCAGGACCTTCTCGATCTCGCGCAGCGTATCGTGCTCGGTCTCGTCGACGAACGTGATCGCGGCGCCCTGGGCACCGGCGCGAGCGGTACGCCCGATGCGGTGCACGTAGTCCTCGGCGGTATTGGGGATGTCGTAGTTCACGACGTGGCTGATCTCGTCGACATCGATGCCGCGGCTCGCGACGTCGGTCGCGACGAGTACGTCGTGGCGACCGCGCTTGAAGCCCTCAAGCGCCGTCTGGCGCTGCGACTGGCTGCGGCCCCCGTGGATCGCCGAGGAGTTCACGCCTGCACGCGACAGCTGCCGAGCAAGGCGGTCGGCGCGGTGCTTGGTGCGCGTAAACACGAGCGTGCGTGCATGGCCGCCGTCGCGCAGCATCTTCACGAGCAGGTCGGTCTTCTGTGCCCGCGCGACGGGATAGAGCGCCTGCTCGATACGGTCGACAGGCCGGGTCGGTGGCGAGACCTCGACGCGGACCGGCTCGTCGAGGATCGATTCGACGATGCGCACGACCTGCGGATCCATCGTTGCCGAGAAGAGCAGGTTCTGGCGCTCTTCAGGCAGAAGCGAGAGCACACGGCGGACGTCGGGCCAGAAGCCCATATCGAGCATGCGGTCCGCCTCGTCGAGAACGAGCGTCTCGACGCGGGAAAGGTCTACGACACCCCGGCCATGCAGGTCAAGCAGGCGGCCGGGGCATGCGACCAGCACGTCAACGCCGCGCCGGAGCTTGTCGATCTGGGGCTGGATGCCCACGCCACCGAACACGACCGCGACCTTGTGGTGCGAGCGCTTCGAGGCGACGCGTGCAACCTCGGCGATCTGCAGCGCAAGCTCGCGAGTGGGGGTCACCACGAGCGCTTTGATGCCCTGCCGGGTGGGGGTGCGCTGCAGCAACGGCAGCACGAAGGCCGCGGTCTTGCCGGTACCCGTCTGCGCGACGCCGACGACATCGCGGCCAGCGAGGACATGCGGAATGGCTTCAGCCTGAATGGGGCTCGGCTTCTGGTAGCCAAGAGCGTCGACGCCCGCAAGCAGGCGCGGCTCAAGGCCGAGTGAACTGAAAGGCATATGTGGTTGTCTCCTGTGTGAGCGCGGCCGTCCTTGAAAGGCGCGCTAGGTGGCAGACGCAGTTGGTTATCGGTGCGTGTCTGCCGCACATCGGACAACTGGGCCTTGGGTGGTCGGGGCAAGTATAGCAAATCCTGGGCCGAGCCGCGTTTCGTACCATCAGCACACAGGTCGGCTCGGTGCGACCAGCTGTTCAGCCCGTCACATCACTCGTATTCGAAGATCGCCTCAATCTCGACGGCGATGCCACCAGGGAGCGACGGGGCTCCGACCGCGGAGCGTGCGTGCTTGCCTGCCTCGCCGAAGACATCGACGAACAGATCGGAGCAGCCGTTGATGACCGACGGGTGCGCGGTGAACTCCGGTGTCGCGTTCACGAACCCGAGCACTTTCACCACGTTCGTGATGCGGTCGAGACTCCCGAGCTCCTGCCGCAGCGTCGCCAGGATCTCGAGGCCCACGTAGCGCGCGACCTGTTTGGCCTCCTCGGCGTCCATGTCGTCGCCGACACGGCCGGTGACCAGCGAGCCATCGGCGCGGATCGGGCCATGGCCCGCAGTGAACGCCAGGTTCCCGGTGGTCTTCAGAATCACGTACGAGCCCATGGCCCTGGGCGGTGCGGGCAGTTCCAGCCCGAGTTCGATCATGCGCGCCTCTGCAGACATCGACCCTCCCTCTCGTGCGCTTTCGGCGTACCGCCTTAGCGCAACGGCTCCTCAGTCTCGTACACCACACCCACGGCAGGCCCGACATGCAAGCCGATGACCGGCCCGACCGGAATCACCGACACAGTCGCGCCAACGATCCCGTCGACCACCTCGCGGGCGAACCGGGTCGCGGCATCGATATCAACTATCCCGTGCACCACCGCGCGTCTTAGGCCGTAGCGCTCGATATCGGCACGTAGGCGCGCCGCGATCTCGGTGAGGGCCTTAGCTTGCGTGCGGACCTTGGCTGCCACCGCAACCTCGCCGTCCTCCACGGTGAGAATCGGAACTATGCTCAGGAGGCTGCCGAGAAGGGCGGAGGCGCCTGAGATCCGACCGCCGCGCGCGAGGTACTCAAGCCCCTCAGGTGCGAACAGGAACCGGGTGCGGCGCATGACCTCGCGGGCAGCCTTCGCGCACTCGGCGAGCGTACCGCCCTCTGCCGCCTTCTCGGCGGCCGCGAGAACGGCGTACCCTTCCTGCATGCAGTTGGACTGCGTGTCGAGCACCTCGATCCGGGCGTCCGGCACACGTTCGCGCGCGATCGACGCAGCGAGCTCGGCCGAGTGCGCCGTGCCGCTCATCTTCGCCGAGAGGAAGACGCCAAGCACATCGAAGCCTTCGCCGGCCTTTGCCGCAAACACCTCGGCAAGCTCCTCGGGAGAGGGCTGAGACGACGTCGGGATGTCGCGTTTGTCGGCGAGACGCCGATAGAAGCGGTCCAGGTCGATCTCGGTCTCCGCACGCATCGCATCGTGATCGTGGACGAACAGCGGAACGCGCGCCACGTTGAGCGCCTCGAGCTGCTCAGCGGGGATATAGTTGGTCGAATCGGTGACGATGCGTACGGGCACGAGGCTCATCCTTTTCAGTAGGGGAACAGCCAAGCCGTTCGCGATCGGACGATTGAAGCATACAACCGCATCTTACACTCTGAACGACTCACAGAGCCCCTTGGAGCGAGAGGTATCGGCGATGCAAAGCGAGGCGATGAAGGCCGCTGCCGCACGCACGGCAGTTGAGTACGTCGCGCCGGGCGAAGTTCTTGGCGTGGGCAGCGGCAGCACCGTCGCGGCGCTCATCGCGGCCATGGCGCCGAGCACCGCCCGCCCTCGCGCCGCCGTCCCGGCGTCAGATGCGTCAGCCGCACTGCTCACGAAGGCCGGCATCCCCGTGGTGACACTTGACGATGCGGGCGGCTCGCTGCGGCTCCATATCGACGGGGCCGACGAGATGGACCCCGACGGCCGAATGATCAAAGGCGGAGGCGGCGCCCACACGCGCGAGAAGTCGCTCGCCCGTGCCTCGGCGGTCTTCTTGTGCATCGCCGACGAGTCCAAGCTCGTGGCCAGGCTCGGCCTCGGCTGGCCGGTCCCGCTCGAGTACCTCGACGGCGCCGCTGAGCGCGTGACAGCCGAGGTGCGGGCGCTCGGCGGCGAACTTCGCCCGAGGCTGGATGCCCGCGGAGACGCCGTGCGTGCCGACTCCGGAAACCCGCTTGGAGACATCTTCGGCCTCACACTCGACGACCTTGCGCGAGCCGAAACCGACGTCGAGGCGATCGAGGGCGTTGTGGCCTGCGGCATCTTCGCGCACCGCCAGGCCGACGCCGCAATCATCGCTCGGGCCGACGGTACGGTGGACAGGGAGGCCTTCACCAAAGCGGGCACGCGTCTTCTGCGCGGGATGCTCGGCGGCACAACCCCGCGCGCGTGAGTTGGGCGCGGTCTATACTTCTGCAGCGAGTACCGACGAGCGAAGGAAGCCATGCAAGCTGCCCGCAACCAGCCTCTTGTGAATCGTGCGCTGGCTCTTGCTGTGGGAGCGGCCCTCCTGTTCGCGCCCGGCCCAACGCCGACCCCCGAGAAGTTCGCCCCACGCGGCGCTGACCGCAGCCTCGCTGCTGCGTCGGTTGACGCCGCCAGCGTGGGCGCCGCTCGGCCCGAAGGATCAGCGGGCGCATCGCCCACCTCGGCCACCGCCGAACGCGGACGAGTCGGCGCGGTGCGCCTCCCCGCGGCCGAGCGCGACGATCGGCCCGAGACCACTGGGGAGGTCGTCGTGGCGTTCACGCCCGGAGGCCGCGCGGGCGCCGAAGGTCATCTCCTCCGCCAAGGAGCGCGTATCGTGAGGGTCGATGCGGACGCCGGGTTCATCGTCGCCGAGCCTCCGGCCGGATCCGACGATGGTGACTTCGCGAGCGCCGCCTCCGAACTCGACGGCGTGCGCTATGCCGAGCCGGTGTACATACGCCGCGCTGCCTATGTGCCGAACGACCCCATGTTTGGCAGCCAATGGGCGCTTTCGCGGGTCGGCGCCCCCGCCGCTTGGGACATCACCCGAGGCGACCCTGGCGTAAGGGTCGCGGTGATCGACACCGGCATCGACCTCACCCATCCGGACCTGGCAGCGAACCTCGACACGGCCAACGACTGGGACTTCGTCGACAACGATGCGACCGCGCAGGACGAGCAGGGTCACGGCACACACGTCGCAGGAATCGTCGGCGCCGTCGCCGACAACGGGATCGGCGTCAGCGGACTTGCAAGCGGATGCACCATCCTGCCCGTGCGCGTACTCGACGACGACGGCTACGGCACTACGACCGACGTGGCTTCCGGTATCCGCTGGGCCGTGGACCACGGCGCCGATGTGATCAACCTCTCACTGGGGTCCGAAAAGTCCTCGCAACTCGAGCGCGAGGCATGCGAGTACGCCGCGGCGGCGGGCTGCACCGTCGTGGCCGCGGCAGGCAACACGCCCGGGTACTCGGTAATGTTTCCCGCTCGGTACCCTAGCGTCCTCGCTGTTTCCGCAACGATGAGCAACGATCGCGCGTACGCCGGCAACTTCGGCCCACAGGTCGATCTCGCGGCTCCCGGCGCGGGCATCCTGTCGACCGCCCTGCGCACAGGTTTCGGGTCAGACTACGAGCAGCAGTACGGCACATCGATGGCCACGCCACTGGTCGCAGCCTCTGCGGCGCTGCTCGCCTCCGAGCATCCGGACTGGAGCCCCGAGGAGATCTCGGCGACCCTCAAGGCGACCGCCCGGGACCTCGGCCCCACCGGACATGACGACACCTTCGGCTTCGGGATGGTTCGCCCCGACCAGGCGCTCGCCATCTCAGACCCACCGTCCAGGCCGAGCAAAGGCGACAACAACATCCCAGGAGCGCCTCTGCCCGCAACGACGATCTCCGGCGATCTGCAGTCGCCGTACGACCACAACGACGTCTTCACCGTGACGTTGCAGCAGAACGACTCTCTCGACATCGATCTCACAGCCGAGAGCTCCAGCGCGGACATCAGCGTGTCCCTGTATGGCCCCGGCGCTGTCGACGTCGACCTCGGTACTGCGCTTGTCTCGGCGACCGGGCCTGAACAGCCCCGTGCAATCCGATTCAAGGCCAACGAGTCGGGTGACTACCATGTGCGCGTCTTGTCGCGCCTGGGCAGCGGCACGTACACGCTGACGGTGGCGAAGACCGGCGTCTCTCTCCTCGCACCGGAGCGCGCCACCTGGGGCGACACCGTGTCGATCGTCGCGCAGGCTACGCAGGCAGGCCTCGCAGCTGGAGGCATCAGCATCACGCTGGAGGAGAAGGTCGCGGGCGGCACCTGGACGCGGACGGAGACTCGGCAGACGGTGGCCGACGGCCGCGCAACGTTCACGCGTGCGCCTCAGGCCGACACGCAGTACCGGACCTCGGCGACCATTGGTGGCACCAAGCGCACCTCGGCTGTTGCGCACGTCGCACTCGAGCCGACGGTAACGGTCCTTCTCAGCCGCACATCCACCCAGGTCGGAAAGTGGGTGAGCATCTTCGGCGAGTTCACCCCCAAACGCCCGGTCGTCGAAACAGCTGTCCGGATTGACTGCTACCGCGACGGCAGCCTGGTGAAGAGCGTGCAAGCTACCGACATGAGCGCGATCCGGCCAGGCGCCTATTCCCGGTACCGCACCTGGGTCCAAGTAGACGCTCCCGGGACGTGGGAGTTCCGCGCCATCATCGCCGCGCTTCCTGGAATTCACGGCGAATTTGAAAGTGCAGGCGCGAGTCTCAACGCCGAGTGACGCGGAGTGGTAGCATCGGTATCAGAGGGGTACCAGCGCACAGGGGATCCTCGGCCCCAAGGGCTGAGAAGATGCAACCGGATGTATTTCGCAGGAATTTCCACAACCGGGTCGTATCAACGTTTATACGATTCTTGAGGGCGGGCATCGACCAGGGAGTCTCGCAATCAGAATGGAAGCTCCGATTCTTATCTTCACGGGCTTTCTG
>CAZBLH010000027.1:0-4189 GCA_964492775.1 uncultured Eubacteriales bacterium
CGTCGCTGGGTCGTCCACCTCCACAGCAATGGGGAATCGGTACTTGCGCCTGAAGTGCATCGGCACCTCTACCACGTTGCCGTCTGCGTCCACACCCGTCCACGTATCCCACTCCTTTTCGAGCCGCTGCGGGACAGTGACGAGCTTTTCTTTGCCGTCAGGACTTGTGAGCACCACCGGCTTGATAAGGTACCACGAGATCACGGATCAGCCCTCTCATAAGACGTCTAGGTGGGCTGGCCGACCTTGCAGATCGCGAAGCTAGGGAAGTTCACTGTGTTGCCGGAGGTGAGTGCCTGATTCGTGCCCTCGGTGACGTAGAGCAGCTTGGAGTTGGTGTCGTCCACGAGCGCCACGACATCGAAGGTGCCGGACGAATCTACCGGGACGGCTGACTTGGCCGCGACCGTCAACTGTCGGCCGGTCGAGGCGTAGGCACCGGCGGTGAAGTCCCCGGACGCCATCGCCACGTCGGCCAGCGAGACCGACGCGACACCGGCGAAGTTCGCGGGAGTTGACGAGCAGGCGACCATGCGGGTGCAGTTCGCCTTGACATATGCCCCCATCGCGTCGAGCACGTCGGGGTGCGCGTATTTCGCCATCGCGAAACCTCCTGATTCTCGGATGGCATCAGGATGCCGTGCGTGTCACCGGCAAGCGTGAAGCCCCCGGCGGAGGTCGGCACCGGGGGCTTCTCGGGGGGGAAGGGGTTACTTCTTCTTTGAGCGCTTTGTGGGAGCGGGCTTCGAGGGCCGGGGCTTCTCGACGGGCTCAGGCCGCAACAGACCGCGCGCGATGGCCTCGGTCTCAGTCATGACTTCACCGGCAAAGGCGATGAGGACGCCGTTGCGCTCGACGCGTCGGGGTGATGTGTACATGGCGGTCCGCCTTTCGTATGGGGACGGTTCGGGGAAGAGCGCGGCGAGCGCGGTGCTCGCGGTATGAAAGCTCCTGTCGCTCGTGGACAGCCAGGGGGAGTCGAGCCGCAGGTCTTCGCCGTCGAGGAGCTTGTTGTCCGCGAGAGTCACGCTCGGCTCGCCGAGGCGGTTGCCATAGATCGTGCGATAGTGGAGGCCGCAACGGGGCAGATCCCGCAGCACATCGAGCATGAGCGCTTTGCGTACCGGTATCGGAGCGTGGTTCTCGAAGCAGCGCGGCTCGGTGATTCCCTCGGCGATCAGCAACTGCTCGGTCTCTGCCATCGCGCGGATGTAGCCGGAATCGCGCCGATAGCCCCGCTCGAATGCGAGCACCTCAGCGATGGTGCCCCGGTCGTACAGCGTGATCTCCCAAGGACCCAAGCAGTAGAAGTCGTCGTTGAAGTAGAGGAACGGGTCGGACACGTCGGGGTGGGAGCAGGCGGCCATGAGCGCGGCGAGGTTATTGGCCTGCTTGCCGCCCACCTGCGGAACGCTCACGAGATCTCCGCTGTACCAGCACGGCGCGTCGCCGAATATCCAGACGCGGTCGTGCGGCACGTTCACGAGCGAGCGCAAGGAGTAGCGCAGCTCCTCATTTTCGCCCGAGCGGCAGATGTAGACGGCGTCCAATACTAAATACTCCCACTAACGCGAGGGAGATCGCCGAATCATTGAGTCGGCGATCTCCCGTCAGGTCTCTACGAGGACTCGTCCTCGATATCCACGGCCGGAATGGCGTCTGCGCAGAAGCAGAACGCGTCAGGGAAGCGGACGGCCATCGCGTGACGGCCTTCGGCGAGCAGCGTGTAGGCGTTGTTGATGAATTGGTCGTCCACGAGCCCGATCTCGATGTTATCGGTTTCCTTTGTGTACCAGGTCGCACCGACCGGGGCGTAGACGAGCGCGCCGAAGTGCAGCTTGTCGTCGGGCCCGGCGATGGTGAGGCCGTTGTCGAGGACGATCTCGAGGTTCCAGACTCGGTTTCCGACCTTCATAACGAGATACTGCTTATTCTCGTCCTTCATCAGGTCGAGCGCCTCATCGACCATCGGCGAGACGGCCACGTGGGTCGGGATGAAGCCGGAGTTCAACATAACCTTCGTCACCATGCGCCGGATGGCGTCATACGCGTTGTCTCCCGACGCCACCGTATGGGTCTGGATCCCGACCGTGTTTGTGATGCCCACGATCCCGGAGGAGTTCGACCCGGCGATCGCCTCGCGAGACCGCGCCTGAGCAAGCCCAATCGACATCTCACCACGGACGATGCCGTCGAGTTGAGACCAGTCTGACGCCTGGGTCTTCGTGATCGGTGAGTGATGCGCGATCCACGCGAGAGGCGCGGTGTGCTCGGTCCACACGTAAGCCGACTGCGGCTTATCGCCCGTTGACCACTGAGCCGCAGCGTTCGTGCGGGGTCCACGGCGCAGGTAAGTGACCGCGCCCTCGGTGCCGGACTGCATCAGTGTGTCGGCGAAGCCGCGCGGCGCGTCAGGGAAGCCAGGGATGGCCGGGTCGGTGACCGCAGGGGCGGCCGGGATGGTCACGGAGGCCTTGAATCCGCGACCGATACCATTGAAGTCGGAGCGCGCGCCGAAGATCATCTCGGTCAGGCTGCTGGCTGAGGGGGTCGCGGGAGTGCCCGGAGCGGCGCGCAGCTCGTCCTCGTGCTCAAGAGCGGCGGCAAGCTCGACCTGAAGCTGATCGAGGCGGCCATCGAGGCGGTAGAGCTGCTCGGCGCGGTCCTCGGCGTCGGCGGGGACGGCACGCTGCTCTTCCTGCAACGCGCGGATCTCGTTATGGATCATTATCGAAGTTCTCATCAGAGAACCTCCCTTTTTGTCGTGATGGTTCCGGAGTGAAGAGGGACCAGGCGGGCGGCGGCCGGAACTGCTGGCCCCTCGGGCTCCTGCCTGAGGTCTTCGGCGGGAGGCTCCTGCCCCTCGCCTAGCTCGTCGGTCTCGACTGCGATTCTGCCTGCCGTGTCACTGATGGGGACCGGCACGGAGCCGAGACCCATCGCGCGCACGGCAGTCGAGGAGATGGACGCGGCGGCCTTGAGCCCCTCGTCGACGCGATCGGCGAGCCCCAGCTCGATTGCCTCACTGGCCGAGAGCCACGTGGTTGCGCTCATCGCGTCGGCGAAATAGTCCGCGCTCTTGTTGCCTCGACCCGCGTATATCTCGGCGATCTGCGTGTCGAGCTGTCCGAGGCGCTGCGCCATGTCGGTCATGTCGTCACGATTACCGACGCAGAGGCCCCAGGCGTTGTGGATCATGAGCATCGCGGGCTCGCCCATCACGATCTCGTCGGCGGCCATGATGAGGAACGACGCGGCAGAGGCCGCGAGGCCGTCCACGACGGCGGTCACGCGGCCGGGATAGCGCTTGAGCGCCGAGTACATGGCGTAGCCCTCGAAGACGAACCCGCCCTCGGAGTTGACTCGCAACTCCACGTCGCGACTACCGAGCGCGTCGAGCTCACGAGCGAACTCAGCGGCCCCCTTGCTGTCTTCGTCCCACCAGTCCTCGCCGATGGTTCCGTACAGGTAGATCACCGCCGGCCCGCTCTCGGCGTTGACGATGCGGAAGAGCCTGCTCATGAGAGGATCCTTTCGATCTCGTGGTCGATGTCGAATGAGGCGCCAGCAATCGCGAAGGCCTCTGCGACCGGGGCTAGGACAACCCGGGCGAACTCGGCGGTCCTCTCGGTCACACCGTCCTTCTCGATGCGCAGACGGATGCGGGCGCGGGCGTCGTCTAAGACCGGAGCGAGGGCATCGGCGATCGGTAGGGGTTTCGGCTCGCCCGTCGCGGGGTCGAGCGTGTAATACGCCGACGGCTGCAGGAGCTCGTCGGTTCCCTCCACGTAGGGCAAATCACACCACTCGCGGATCTCGGCTCGTGTGTACCAGCCGCCGTAGACGCCGGAGCGGTAACCTTCGTTCTGGTCGCGGAACGAGCCGCGCAGAAGTCCCCGCAGCTCGAACTTCACCTCGAGGTTGGGCTGATTCAGGTAATCGAAGAGCTTATGGAACTCGGCCTCGACCCCTGTGACCTCGGGCGTGACGGTGTCGGTCACGAACGCGATGTTAGCTTCCTCAATGTTCGAGTACGTGGCGCGCGAGAAGTCGAAGACCTTTGATGGCTGCACGTAGCACGCGCGAATCACGGATTGAAGCACGAACTCCTGCTGCTTGATGATGTCGGCCTCGGCCATGTTCGCCGTGACCTGGTGATACTTCAGGCCCTTGTCGAAGATCCTGAGCT
>CAZBLH010000027.1:4199-22989 GCA_964492775.1 uncultured Eubacteriales bacterium
AGCACGACATCGCGGCGTACGCTAAGCTGCAGGTGCACCTGAAGGACGGGATGATCGAGCGCGACTTTATCCGGAAGGGCGTGGAGGTGCCGGTCTAGGCTCCCAGGCCGACTCCGTCCCCTATTCAGCTCTCCAGCGTGATCCGGCCCCGACAGCAGCCTATTCTTATCGGCGAGGGCGCGCACATCGTCTAGCGAAAGGTCGTCGGGGTGCTCCAGCCAGCCTCCGGGGTGGAAGCCTTTGCCGATAATCGACGAGTAGAAGCGGGTCAGGTCGACTGATAGCCCGATGTCTGCTGCCCCGAGCTCGGCCAGACTCCTGCCCGACACGCCACCGTCGGTCGAAATGCAGGTCGGGAAGGCCATCATCTCGTGGTCGAGATATATGCCCGGTTTTGTGAAGGCGTCGCCTGAGCCGACACGGTAGCGGGGGATGTTGCCGTCGCTCAGCACCTCGACGGTGGCCGAGATCGGCCAGAACGCCACAGGGACGCCCTTGCGCCACTCGACGCGGACGTAGGCCACTCCGAACGTGTCGCGGCGCACCGACAGCCACTGGAATCCGGTCTGGGCGGTCATGAACGGATTCCAGCGGCGCTTCACGAGACGCGCGACCGGATGGTCGTTGTGCTTCTCCTTGCCGCGACTCTCCGAGTCGATGACGTGGACGGGAAGCGAACCGAACGCGCGCGCCTTTGCCTGCTCCGCAGCGAGAAAGGCCGTCGAGTAAAGCGCACCGGCCCCTGAGATCGCGCGCCGTTGCAGAGAGCGGTCCTCGGAGAGCGTGAAATACGGTATCGGCGTCGTGGTGCTGTCGACACGACGGAGAAGTGCCTTTATTCGGTCTCGAACGGACATGCATCTCCTATGTCGAGAGAAGTTCTTGAGCCCACAGAAACAGCCACGTCACTAAAGGGCGATCGAGTGGAATCCTCCTGCCTCCGCGAAGCTCCTGCGCTTAGGCTTTTGCGCCTGCGCCATCCAGCACGCCATCGCCGCCGAGATCGCCGCGTCGATCTTGCAGTCGGGGTCGTCCTTGTCTGCCTTGGCGAATCGCCAGCCCATCGGCGGACGGTCGTATTGAGCCGCGTTGGCGATGTGCTCGGCGAGCACGGGATCGCCTCCGTGCCTGAGCCTCCCGGACGCCGCGAGCTCGTAGAGCCAGCCGCACGCGGCGCACATGCTCTCGTTGGTCTGCGGGAACTCCTCGACCGGGAAGCCCTCGTCGTCGAGCTCCGTCATCGTCCGTCCCATCTGGCGGCGGTCGAAGCCCATGCGCTCGACGTTGAAGCGCGCGGCGGCGTCCCTCAGGTCGTTCTCGAGCGCGAGGTAGTCGGTGTAGGCCCGCTCGCGGTCGGCGAATCTGACATCGCTCCAGAGGTTGTAGTCACCATCCGAGTCGATCTGCACGACGCAGAACGCCGTGCGGTCCTTCTTATCGGCAGCATCGACGGCGAGCACACTGGGCCTGTCTGGGTCGAAGACGGGCTCGCGGCGGTTGGCCTCGCTCATCCACATCTCTTCCGGGATTGCGGCGGCGTACTTGCCGGTCCTGGGCCACCTTGCGAGGTGGTAGCGCTCGAAGTCTCTCCGGGTCATGCGCCGGAACATGTCCTCGAGGTAATCCATCTCGACCCACGGCGCGTTGTATTTGCGCCACACGCCCCTATCCTCGATGTCCTCGTCATCGCGCGCGCCGTAGCGGAAATACAGGCCGCGCGGGTCGTCGATGAGTCCGCCCACCCGCATCCCGATCTCGCGGTCGTACTCGCCGTGTATCCAGTCCCATAACACGCCCTTGCGCACCGGTCCGGGGGTCGTGACGCCGAGACACAGCGGTTCCTGACGCGCGCCCATACCCGAACGCACCGCGTTGATGGTGTCGATCGAGCGGTAGGTGTGCGGCTCCTCGAAGATGCCGACCCGCACGCCCTCACCCTGCAGGTCGGCGGCGTTGTGGGGAAAGACCCGCCACATCGAATCGTTCTCGGGGATGTAGAGCCGGTCGGAGTAGGGCTTGATGAGCCGTCTTAGCTTCGGGTTCGCCTCGACCATCTGCTTGCCGATGTTGAGTGACTTCTTAGCCTGGTCGATGTCGTAGGCGACGGTGGCGACGAGCTGTCCGGCGGTGGGCTCCATCACGAGCAGGTCGAGCGCGAGTCCGCCGATGGTTGTGGTCTTCGACCATTTCCTCGGCATCTCGATGATGCCTTCGGTATAAAGCCTCGTGCCGTCGTCTCGAAGCGTGCCGAACAGTGGTCGGATGAAGTTGTCGCGAATCATCGGGTGTATCTCGAAGGGCTGCCCGGCCCAGCGGTCCTCGACGAGTTTGAGCTGCGTTGAGAAGAACAGCTCGGGTAGTATCGCGCAGAGCGTGGCGCGATCGACGCGATCGCCCACGGCCTCGATGATGGAGTCGCGCAGATCCGTCGCTCTCACGACAGCTCCAGCGCGGCAATGAGGTCTTTGCGGGTCGCACGCTCAGGGAGCGTGAGCTGGCGGCGTTCGGCGAGCTGTTCGAGCTCGGGCTTGCGCAGCCGCTTCCACCCAGCCGGCAGAGGAGCGCGGACCTCGGCCTCGAGGATGCGCCCGACGATCGCGTCGGCCATCTCGGAGTGAAGCTGATGGAGCATGGTCTGTCCCGCGAGCTGCAGCACGCCCGCACGCAGGCGGTCGGTGAAGGTGAGCGCGTATCGTTCGGCGATCTTCATCGCTGCCGATAGCTCATCGCGTCCGACCTTTAACGCGGGATTCGGCCTCATGCCGAAGTCGGTCTCGACGAGGATGCCGTCAGCGGCCACGTATGCCTTCGCCTGCTCGGCGTTGAAGAAGTGCCCGGCCATCTCGTAGAGCAGATGCAGGTCGAAGTCGGTGAGCTTGTCGCCGAGTTCTTCTACCGCCCGCAAGAACAGGTCGCGGGCCGTTCCGGCAGGCAGCGATTCGGCGTAGTCACGCGCAAGGTCTTCCGAGTAGCTGCGCGGCGCGTACTCGACGATCTGCTCTCCGGCGAGCGGATGGTGCGCGGCCCCTGACGAGGGCTGCATCGACGGCCGGTTACCTCTCACAGCACACCGCCGAAGTTGCGCTTGAGCGAGTCGCCGATGTCTTCTGCCAGTCCCTCGCAGCGCACGGCGAGCTCGGCGCGCGCCTCACGCCCCAAGCGGGCGGCGGAGTTCCTGAGCAGGATGGTCTCGTGCACGAGTGCGACCACCTGCGAGTCAGTGTCAGCCTCGGCCGAGACGAGCGCCGCATCTCCACCGTCGCCCGTGACCGGCGAGACCCACTGAGACGGTGCGGCGTCCTTCATCCGCTCCCGGTGCTCGGCTCGGCGGTGAGCGGTGCAGCAATACTTCGTACCGCGGCGCATCCCCGGTGGGACCTCGCCGCTGCAGTAGCGATAGGCGCAGATCATGGCGTAAGGTTCGCGTCCCTGTCACCCGGTTCGCGTCGCCCACCCCGGTTCGCGAAATCGGGGCGTTTGTTTCTCGGCGGGCGCGGCAGGGTCAGCCCCTTTACTCGTTTTGTGATTGACCCCCCCTACCCTTGAGCCTCTGACCTGCGCTTTCTCTCCCACGCTGACTTGAGCTTATGGCAGGAGCGGCAGTAGCACCGCAGGTTGCTCACGTGGTTAGCCGCGTCGGGATCAGTGAAGCGCCGGGCCGGGATGTGGTGGTCGCACTCCCACCGCGCGCCTCTCGGGTGCAGCTCACCTTTGAGCGGGACTCCGCAGCTCTCGCACAGTCCGCGCACCAGCCGGTAGCGCTCCGCTCGTCCGGTGCGGTAGCTGGCGAGCGTGTAGACCCTACGCCACGGCTGGCGTCTGACGCGCTCGGACTGCGGTGGATGCCAGCGCTCGGCAGGCTTGCAGGAGCAGCGCTCTCCGGGGGAGACGCGTCTGCCGCATGAGCAGGTACGGGAGATCACCATGCCGCGAGTGTCACGGCAGTGTCACCGGGGTACAGACCGAACCGTAAGCAGTCGAGGGAGGGAGCGTGCGTAATGAGCGAGCGGCTGGTGGAACGCTTCGATGCCAAAGCGGACGACGGTAGGGTCTTCGTGGTGTCCCGCTACCAGAGCAGCCATGCGGCCCCGACGTTCGATAACCCGCGTCAGACTGTGGCTGGCTTCAGCAAGTTCGAGACGGCCGAGGGCTACGCCTGCGACAGGATCGACGACGACACGTTCAAGATCGTGCCGCTGGATCTCATCGTAGAGCGCGTCCGCTGACGCACAGGGAGCCGCCCTCGACGACGGCTCCCTCTGCTGCTCCTGTTGGGTGCTGGGGTTACTCGTTAGGCGTCACCTCCTCAGCCGTGACCACAGGCGACTGATCCACATCAGGAAGCGGACCGCGGCTCTGGCGTGCCACTCCAGCTGCTCCAGCTCCTTGGGCAGGGCATCGCCGACTTTCTCCAGCGCGAACCCCACTTGCACGCTCTGCCCTTTGAGCGTGGTCTCGAACCAGTACGCGGCCTCTACCTCGTCCTGGCCGATCTCGTACCACTCGGCGACCCTGTACACGGCTTCACGGAGGTTGTAGCGTGTGGCCTCGGCCTTCACGATATCGGTGAGATGTCCGGTCGTGATGCGGTGTCCGTCGAGTCTCCATGCTCCCCCGCAGGTGTCCTCGGTGGAGACGAGGACGGCGCCGTTGTAGACGAAGCGCTGCTCCTCGCTCATGGCATCACCTCCAGGTCGATAGTTGCGCAGTGGCCGTCACCTGCGGTTTGGCCGCTGATATCAGTCATCTATCAATCCTCTCGGGATTGAGAGTTCTCCAAGCACGCGCGGATAGCATCGTGGTCGGGTTCGAGCGTGCCTTCCGCCACGAGTGCGGCGTTGACGATGCGCTCGTACAAGTCGCAGTACACATAGTCGCCATCGTTGGTGATGGGCCATGTCCCGTGATACTTCGATTCCAACAAGCACCCCTCGTGATAGTCGTCGTGATAGTAGCTGTGCTTGCAGGTGTCGCAGGCATCCCAGGAGAGGCGGCCGATGAGGGCGTTGGGGTCAGTCATCGGATGCCTCCTCGCGCTTGCGCACCTTCGGCTCGAACCCGAGCGGGCCCCACGCCACGGAAGCGGCCTCGCCATCAGTAAGGTGCGCTTCGAGATTCGCTATCAGGGGACGCGCTGCGATCAGCGTCTCGTTCATCAGCGCGAAGTCCTGAATGACTTTGCTGGCTAGGTACATATCGAGCAGCAGAACGGCGTTTCGCAACAAGAGCACAGCCTCCTTGCGTTCCGCCTCGGACACACGAAGCCGCTCATGCGCGCCCTCGAATAGTCCAGCCAGCCCCATAGCGGCACCGATGCGGTCTTGGAACGCACGTCGCCTGACATCGGCCTTCGTGGGGCCAGCAAGATATTCGGCTGTCTCGATGAGCCGGTCAGTGTATATCTTCGCCTCGTTGAGACGGCGATCGAACTCGTTGTCGCTCATGTAGTCGAGTATCATCGGCCGGCCTTTCTCACGGCTTCGACCATCCCGATCAGCTGGCCTGCGGTCAGGTCCGTGTGACCCTCGCTGCGCATGATGTCGACGAACCCATTGAGCGTGACGCGGGAATCCCGTGCGTTCTCCTCATGTCGCTTCGCCTCATGCCTCCAGTGGTCGCGGTCTTTGCGCATCAGCTTGTGCTCTTCGGTGACCTGCGCCCGCTCGGTGCGGGTATCGTCGAGCGCCTTCATCAGGTCATGGATCACCTGCTGTGCGTTGATGCCGCACCGGGCGCAGACGTTCTTGTACGTCCAGTCGTGCAGGTTCGGACTGCATCGGTCATCCATGTGCGCGTCGTTGTCGTAGGTCATGGGGTGTCTCCTCTCAGGAGTCTGGCGGCCGTCTCGACGCGCTTGGCGGTACGTGCCTGCACGCTCCTCTGGCCGGGTTGGGGCAGGGACTTGCGCGACACGCCGACCGCGGCGGCGATCTCGTCAAGCGTGTGGTGCGCCCGCAGCCTCTCGATGCGCCTCAGCGTCGAGCGGGCCGGGACAAGCGCGGTGGAATCGGTCGGGATGGGTGTCTGGAGCGGGAGCGAGAGTATGGCCTCGGCGCTGTCGCGGTGGATGGTGGGGCGGCGTCCGGTGCGGCAGTAGCGCACGGTGTTGTAGCTGACCCCGGCCTGCTCGGCGATGCCCCTCGTCCGCCATCCGTTGTAGACGAGCCTGCGAATGTAGTCGCGTACCGGGGCAGCATCCACGTGTCTTGCGCTGTCCCGCTTCCACTCGCGCTGATAGGCGGCCCACGCGTCACAACACGGCAGACACGAGCACCCTGCTTGGTGGCGAGCGACGGTGCCGTGAGGCTGACGGCAGGAGCGCTGCACCCTCACAGCCCCTCCACTCCCTCAAGCGCAAGCACGCCCTGAGCGAGCCGCTTGGCCGCCATTGCGATGTAGTCGGCGTTTAGTTCGAAGCCGATGGCCTTGCGCCCCAGCGATCGGGCTACGACCGCTGTCGTGCCTGAGCCCATGAACGGGTCGAGCACGACGCCTCCCTCGGGACATCCAGCGAGGACGCAGGGGCGGATGAGGTCGGGAGGGAAGGTGGCGAAGTGGGCGCCGGTCATCCTGCCGACGGGAAGCGTCCAGACCGATCGCTTGTTGCGGGTCTCAGTCAGATCGACGGTGGAGGCATGGAAACTCTCGTTGGCCTTGACGCCTGTCCCTGGCCTAGTCGATTTCGGTCCGACTCCGGGATCTCGTTCTCGGCGGGAATGTGTGAGCGTGTCGTGCGCGCCGCCGCCGACTATCCATGAGTCGGGCACGACCGCGCGGCGAGCATGGGCGCCTGTGGCTTTTTCAGCGATGGCGGCGTGGTCGTAGTAGTAGGTCGCCGACTTGCTCAGCAGGTAGATGTGCTCATGGGTTCTCGTCGGGCGGTCGTAGACCGTCTCGGGCATCGGGTTGGTCTTGTGCCAGATGATCTCCTGCCTCAGATACCAGCCGTCGGCTCTCAGAGCGAGCGCGACCTGCGGCGGCATCAGGAGCAGGTCCTTGGGCTTCGCGTCTCCCCAGCCTTTGCCGGTCGCTACGTAGCGATCGCCGTAGTTCAGCCAGACCGTGCCGTCGTCTCTCAGGGCGGGGCGCAGGAGCCGGAACAACTCGACCAGTCTCTCGACGTGCTCGGCGAAGGTCGCCTCAAGTCCGAATTGCCCCTCGACTCCGTAGTCCCTGAGTCCCCAGTACGGCGGTGAGGTGACGATCGTCTGGACCGACTGCGGCTCAAGCGTCGGAGCGAGATCCCATGCGTCGCCGTGGTGGATGGTGACGTGGGAGTCGGTGAAGAGCGGGGTCATGAGGCGACCTCGGGCTTCTGCGCAGCCTCGACGATGTAGGCGTATGGGTCGGAGGTCTCACGGTGCAGCGAGATCAGCGAGACGTAGCGTCCGTTGGTGATCGCGTATCCCGGTGGGGCCACGAGGACGCAGACGCCGGCGGGGCGGATGGTCCAGCCCTGCTTCTGGAGCCGGTGGATGGCGGTGCGTACGGAGGCCTTCATCGGGACACCTCGCAGTCGGCGCAGAGTGCGGCCGTGCCGTCGTCGTTCTCGGTGTAGCCCTGACCGCCGCAGGTCTTGCAGACGGGCTGAGACGGCCGCCAATTCGCGCAGCCGGGGGTGGTGCCCTTGCGCGGTACGGGATTGACGATGCAGCGGCGGCGCCTGAACAGCGCGCAGTCCTTGCAGGGTTTCACGATGATCTCCTGTCCACGGCCGACCATATCTGCCCTCGGCCGTCGAAATAGGCTGGGTGGTAGCCCTTCGCGCCGCGGCGGTTCTTGGCCACGGTCACCACTCCGAGGAGCGAGCCCTCGTAGATGGGGTCTGCGACGTTGTAGCCGAGGGTGGAGAAGCGGGCGTAGGCGCTCTTGCACGCGTCCTCGTCCTCGAAGGTGTGGAGCAGGAGCACGTTGTCGGCGTCCTGCTCGAGCGCGCCGGACTGGCGCAGGTCGGTCAGCGTCGGGGGACGCAGGGTGCCATCGTGTCCGGCGACCTTGCGGGAGAGCTGGGAGAGCGCCACGACCGAAAGCCCTGTCGTCCGGGCGGCGAGCTTGAGCTGGCGCGAGGCCTCGGTGACATCCTCGTAGGACTGCTTGACCATCAGCTGCAAATAATCGACGAAGACGACCCTGCCGCGCTGTCTGGCGAACCGGCGCATGTCTGCGATGACAGATGGAAGCGTCATCTCGGCGGCGTCCACGATCTCGAAGAAGCGCGTCCACCCCTCCGCGGCGACCCGGCCGGTCTGATCGAGCTGGGCCCGGTCGAGCCCGTCGTCGATCTTCTCCGAGGGGATGTTGAGGTTTCGGGCCAGCAGCCGTTCGGCGTACTCCTCGCAGCTCATCTCGAAGGAGTAGACGCGGCAGCGGACATGACGCTCGGCGAGCTCCTGGGCCTCCTGGATGGCGAACGCGGACTTGCCGACAGAGGGCCTTGCCCCGATGAGGGTGACCCCGCCCGACCTCAGGCGCACACCCCACTGACCGAGGCGGTAGAACTCCCTCGGCCGGCCCCAGTCCCTCGCGGCGTCGGTGAGCACATCGGCGGCGGTGCGCACGTCCGAGGCGTGGTGGCGGGCGTCGGCGATCTCGGCGGCCTTTGCGGCGATCTGCTCCTCGTCGGCCCCGTCGTGGGCCATAGCCTCGATGTCTCTGGCGGCAACGATCCTGCGGCGGCGTGAGGCGAGGTCTGCGACGATCTCGGCATAGCCCCTCCAGTTCGCTGTCGTCACGACCGCCGAGCAGAGCTCGATGAGGTAGGCCTTCTGCGAATCGTTTGCGCTCATCGCGTCGGCGACGGTCAGGGCGTCGATCGCACGTCCCTCTGAGGCGAGCTTTGCGATCGAGGCGAAGAGCCTGCGGTGGCCGTCGCGCTCGAAGTCCTCGGCCCGGACCTCGCCCACCGCTTCGGCGGCGACATCGGCCGACAGCAGGCAGGCCCCGAGAAGGGCGCGCTCGGCGGTGATGTCAGACGGCATCGGCCTCACAGGTCGAATCCGATGAGGTCTCGGAGCGGGACTTCGGCGGGATCAGGCTTGGAGAGTTCGGCGGCGGTGGCGTTCTGGGCCCGGTGCAGAGCCAGGTCGAGCTTCGGTGTGTCGGCGAGCCCGAACCGCAGACGCTTCTCGGCTTCCTCGGAGCCGTAGGAGTCAAGGAGGGTCTGGAGTTTGATCTGGGTCTTGGATGAGAGAATTACCCCCGCCTCTTTTTCGATGATGGCGGCGAGCTGCTTCAACCCGGCGGGGGGGATAGGGGGGGTTTTCTCTTCTCTCTCTTCTCTCTCTTCTGCATGATGCGGTTTTGCAGGTGTCGCATTGCCAAGTGCATTGCGTTTCGCATTGCGTTTCGCATTGCTATTCGCATTGCTCCATCGCTCACGAGCCGCCCGCCTTGCGCTCTCGCTCCGAGCCCGTATTTCAGCCGCTGACCTCTGCCAATCGGTGTAATCGTGGATCTGCCAGCCGCCTGAAACGGACTCTAAAAATCCACTTTTCAACAGCTCCGAACGTTCCTTATCACACGTTAATCCGAGCGTCGCAGCGCTCCAGTTTCGACGCGAAATGAAGCCGTCTGTGAGGTTGGAATCGCTCCATCCGACCAAAACAAGGAGCAATCCGAGGCTCGAAAAGAGCCTGGAGTCGGCGATTTCACCGGCTTTTCTACAGGTTGCGATGTTGTTCTCGAACGTCACGAAACCGGCCATCAGAACGGAATCTCCTCGTCTGAGAAGTCCGGTTCCGGACTCTCCTCGATCTCAGGCTCGGCCGCCAACTTCTCAGCCTCCGCGCGCCGCTTCGCCTCGGCGTGATAGCTCACGAGCAATCTCTCAGCGTTCTCGGCGGTCAGGGCTTCGACGCGAGAGACGCCGTAGTACGCCAGCTGAGCCTGAAAGGTAGCGTCGGTCACCCCGAGGTCGTCTTTGTGTCGCAGAATGTCAGAGGTAGTCTCAGGGTCCACGAGCACGACCTGAGCGGCCTCGGGAGCGGGCGCAGACTCCGGCAGGTCCTCGATGTCCTGCGTGAAGATATCGCTCGCCGCCGTCGTGGACTTCACTGCGTCGACAAACGCCCGCTTCTTTGCCATCTTGAGCACGGTGTTATAAACATCGGCGATGTCGGGGTTCTCTACGCGGTCCCCGGCGATGACTATCTGCCAAGAGCCGTCCACCTTCTTCGCCTGCCTCCCCGGCCCGCCTAGGAGCTTCTGAGCGCCTGCGGGGTCGGTCTTACGCGTCTCCCAGTACTCGCTGGGCACCATCTCTCCTGTGGGCTCCACAGGCCCGGTGCGCCAGCGGTACTTGCTCTCCATCGTCGAGCAGGACCCGACGCCGGTACCAAGCAGTTGCCCGGACTCGATGCTCGCGAGGCGGCAGGTGACGATCACCTCGCGGTGGCCGCCCTCCATCTCTACGCGCTCGATCTCGTAGTCCGGTGCCATCCGGAAGGTCATGGCGAGCTTCTCAGCGCCTGGCTGCAGGAGCGTGGGCTTGTTTCCGCACCCGGGTATGGTGCCGTAATGCTCGCCGTCGCTCATGACATCGGTCATGACCTGCTGGATGAGGGCGACCTGCGCTACCACGTCGGACGGCGCGAGGTTGCGTTGTGCGGGCACGCAGGACTGCTCCTGTGGGACGATGGCGATAGCGTTGGTCATGACAGCCTCCTTGCGGTCCCAGTCAGCCCCAGTGAGCCGATGAAGCGGATGATCTGGTCACGCTGCTCCAGTGTGCAGGCGACCTCGAAGGCCCAGCCCTCGAGCCGGGCGGGGGCTGCCGGGACGGGCTCGGGCTCGTCGTCACGGGTGCACTCGACGTGGTCGCAGGGATCGACGCTGCACGGCAGGTCGCAGACGGGTTCGGCAGCAGCCTCTTTCGCGGCCTCCTGCGCCGCCAGCAGCTCGGCCTTCTCGGCCTCGAAGCGCGCGAGGCGCTCGGCCTCGGCTTCCAGCGCGCGGCTCTTGGCGACCGCGCGGGAGAGGTCGAGGGTCGCGAACAGCTCGGCCTTGGCCTCGGCCGCGTGCGGCAGGTCGAGCGCGGACAGCGCGGCCTCGTCGTCTGAGAGCTTCATCGCGATCGCGTCGATGTCGGTCTGCGCCGACTTCACGCTCACCGACTGGTTGAGCCACTTGGGGTTCTCGATGCGCTCGAAGGGCACCAGTTCACCGGCGATGCCGATCAGCGCGTACCAGTACTCCTCGAGCTCGGCGCGCTTTTCGGCGCGCATCTCCTCCTCGATGCGCTTGATCTGCTCGTCGATGGGGCCTGACACCTCGGAGATCATCGCGGCGAGCTTCTTCGTCTCGGCCTCGAAGGACTCGTAAGGCAACAGGTAATGCCGCTTCACGTCCTTGCGCCGCTCGTCGAGCGACCTGTCGAGGCTATTTAGGTAGGCCCGCCACTTCTTGGCGTCCTTGTAGTCCTTCGCTTCGATTTTCGTGTCGCGGAAGTCAGCGAGCAGCGCGTCGAGGCGCTCGCGCACCTCATCGAAGTTTGCGGTCGGTATCGGCAGCGCCGTCAGCTGGGACACTACCAAGGCGGTCGTTCCTGTCATCGTTTCTGTCCCTCCCTATTGCGGAAATCGTCTGCGTCGCAGCGCTGCTGCTTGGTCTCGTAGCGGCTCCACCCCCGCTGCTCGCTCGGAGACACCGGGAGCGTCCTCAGGCTCGAAGTCGCAGTTGCGGTAGTAGGCGTCGTCGAAGTCGAAGGGCTCTGGGATGTCCTCGGGCCGCGTCGCCTTGATGTAGGCGCGGCGCAGGCTGCTCTCGCACGAGAGAACGACACTGGAAGAGGAGTAGATGACCACGGCGGCGGGGCCGAAATGCACTATCCAGCCCCGCTCCCTGCACAGCCGCAGGTAGTCCATCGTCTCGACGGCGTCCTCGACCTTGCGCGAGCTGATGACGCGCTGGTCGGGGTGATAGTCGGCATAGAAGCGCGTCCTCGTCCCAATCGCCGCTGTGCTGCTGGAACTGCGGTAGTACATGCCGCTGGACAACAGGCCCCGTGCCGCGACTCGGATGTAGCGGTAGCCGTCCTGGTCCTCGTGCGGGCGGGTTACCGGGTAGGTGAACTTACTCATAGGTCGCCTCCTCGAGTGCGGCCCTGAGCGCGGTGAGCGCCTCGGACTCGGCGGGCAGCGGCTCGTATCCACCGGCGATAAGGACGTCCATGAGCGCGACCGTCTCGTCGCCGTTCGCTTCGACCAGGTACGGGTAGCGATAGGCGAGGGTCTTCTGTGCGTCCTGGTTCACCTGGGCGAGCACAGCGGCCAGCATGCGGATGAGACCCGTCGTTGCGACATCGTCGAGCGCGGTGCCGTGGAGCTTAGTCGCATAGCAGGGCGCGCCGGACTCCCATAGCCTCGTCGCGAGGGACTTCAGCGACTCGCGGGTCTCGTAGTCGGATACGCTGGCGAGCATGAACACCGAGGCGATGTACTCGATGCGGCGGGCTTCTGCGGATACCAGCTCCTCGCGGGCGGCCTGTGTCGCCTCGATCTCGGTGTCCTCGTCCGCGTCCGCGTCGCCGCTGTAGAAGTGGATGCGGACGCCGTCCCATTGCCGGGCAAGGGTCGCGAACGCGGCTCCCTCCGGCACCGGCCCCTCGTGCGAGGTCGAGCCGAGCAATCCGACCAGCGGGCCCTCGTCCTTCGACACGATGGCGATGTTGGCGGCCTCGAGCAGCGCGCGGGCCGCTGCTTCCTGCGCGGCGTTGCGGTGCTCGCGCTTGAGTTCGGCGACAACGATCGGCCAGCGGTTCCCGGCGTCGATGATGCGCTGGAAGGCTTCGGCGTCGTCCACGAAGTCAGCCGCGGCGACGGCCTGGTCGAGGGTCACGTCCTGCATCGCGACCTCGTCGCCTGAGACTGTCGCCACGCGGCGGAGGCGCTCGAGCTTGTCGGAGTCAGCGCCGACCATCGCGGCGGCGTCTGCGGGGCGTACCCCGGTTCGGAGCAGGAGTTGCGCGCCCCGGCTGCGTTCGGTCTCGGTCTCGGGGAAGTGCTTGTTGCTCGCGACCATCACGACGGCGGACCGCTGCTCGTCGTCGTCGATGATCTGCGCGTCGATGGTCTCCCATCCGAGCTTTTTGGCGGCGGCGAGCCGGTGGTGTCCGGCATCGACTATGTAGACATCGCCGTCGCGGTAGACGGTGATCGGCTCGATGAGCCCGGCGGCTTCGAGCGATGCTGCGAGCTCGTCAACGTCATCGGCGCGTACCTTGCGGTAGTGCATCGGGTTCGGGTGCACGTCCGCGGTGGGCAATGAGACTATCTCTGGCGCCATGCGGTATCGTCTCCTTACTGCCGGGGTGACCGCCCGGCTAACGTGGAGCTCACCTGTTGCGGTGCGGCTCCTGTCGAGGCCCCTCGTCTTAGCGGACGAGGGGCCGCCCTATCTCTTGCAGATTCAGCCGCGCCCGTCGCCGAAGCCGAAGCCGAGGCCGGAGCCGATGATCGAGTGAGCGCCCTCTAGAGCCGCGATGCCCATGGCTCCTCCCTTCTCTCCTGTCGCGTTGAACTTATCTGCGTGCCTTGCGGCGGCTGCGTCGGCGCGCGAGCACCTTCGGCAGCAGCACACCCAGCTGCTGGTGCCGTATCCACGAGAGCCGCCTGTCGATTGGTGCCGCCCTCATCCGTCCTCCTCGTCAAAACCGCTGTCGTCGGTGTCGTTCCAGTCAGGGCGATCGAGCGACTCCTCGATGTCGTCGAACAGCTCGCGGGCGATGCGCCAGCGCTCGCGGTTCTCGCTGTCGCGGGGGTTCGCGAAGAACCGCGCCCGCTCCCGCTTCTTCGCGGTCTTGTAGCGGTTGATCATCTTCACGAACTCGGCCTCTAATCTCTTGCGTTCGGCGGCTATCTCGTCGGCCTTCTCCAGCGCGGCCTCAGCGGCCTCGCAAGCTAGGCACAGCCCGCTCTCGGTCGCGTAGTGATAGCCGCACGGGCAGAGGTCGCCAGTGACGGCGCGGAACACGACATGGATGCCTTGGGCCTCAAGGTCGTCGAGAATCGCTTGCGTATCTGCGTGTGAGCGGCGGAAGGCGAGCGCTACCGCTGCCGTGGTGTCTGTCATACGCTCCCCTCAGGTCGAGGCCGGGCAGCCTCCACTACCCGGCCTCTTTGCTCCATGCTCTAGGGTGCTGCAAGGGCTCCTTTCTCTCGGGGGTCAGCAGGACTTCGACGCGCGGGTTTTCGCGGTCGATGACGAAGTGGTGCGTGATGCTGCCGATGTGGCGGTATCCGTCTCCTGCGAGCACGGCGGTGTCCGTCAGCGCGTCGAGGATGTATTTCAGCCCGGCGGTGATGTTGTCGGGGTCGCGGCGCGCGGTCGGCTCGTGCCACGTGCAGACGAGATCCACGCGGCCTTCGATGGCGGGCAGCCTCGCGGCCTTGATCGCCCAGCCGATCGCGGTCTCGGTCTCGCGCTTGAGCCGTGCGCCGACGCGGGCGTTCGTGCGGTCTGCCTTGACGATGTCGTTTAGGCCTGGGAGCCGTCCGGGGATGATCAGGAGGTGGCTCATGGGCGCACCCCCGCACCGAACAGGCGGTAAGTCGCCGTACCGCCATCGGGCGTCACGTTCCTCACGTCGAAGCCCGCGCGCCGGATCTCCGAGACCCTTTGAGCGACTGCGAGGACTACAAAGCAGTGGTCGCCGCGCACGAACTCGACCATGCTGTGAGCGCATCCGTCCCGCAGCACGTCTAGGATGAGCTGCGCCTGTGGCTTGAGGTGCTCGGAGACCGGCTCAGGCGGCGCGGTCGAGAGTGTGAGCTGCTCCATCAGCCGAACACCCATACGATGTTGAGTGCCGCCATGAGCAGCAGCATCGCGGCTATGGCCGCGAGCGTGTGCGCGAAAGGCCAGCCGGGGCGCTTATCGAATACCTCGCCGACGATAACCGCGAACAGCACGACGCAGACGCTGGCTATGGCGAGCAGACCGGTGTCAGTCAGCATCGTCGGCCTCCTTCGTGGTGCCGCCCTCTTTCTCGCCGAGTGGCGACGGGCAGGGCGGCGTGGCGGCGGGAGATACCAGGTGATTTCCGCGACCCGGCGGTGCGGGAACAGGACGCGCCGCAGCGCGAGTGAGCGCGCCATAGGCCACGAGAGCGGCCGCGAGCGCGGCGACGTAGGCAGCGATCATCGGTACCTCCTGCGGCGAGCAGACCACACGAGCGCGGCGCGGCGATGGCGGGCGGCGATCACGCGCTCACGAATGGCGAGGACGGTGTCGATGGCCCACCAGACGATCACGAGCAGACAGCCGAGCATCAGGATTGAGAGAGCGCCGATGAGGTCGCTCATGAGGCATCACCGCCAGCGTCCTGCTCAAGCACAGCCTCCAGTGAGGGGCACTCGGACTCGTAGGGGTCGGCGTTGGGATGGCAGCGGGAGTCGCCCGACAGGCCGTGCTGTGTCCGGCAGCGCGAGCACGCGGCCTCACAGACCCTTGCGACTCCCGGCCTTCCCTCGCGCTCGCAGACGGTCTTCATCAGCGACTGGATGCGGTTGTGGCGAGCGATGGCGTCGGTCATGTCAGCACCTCCGGGAAGCCGAGGTGTCCGCGTGAAGATGAGCGCGGTGGACACGGCGATCAGGGCATCGGCGTAAGACTCGGGGCCGATGTGCCCGGCGTCCTCGAGCGCGCAGACGATGCCGTGGGCGAGGGTCAGCGCGGGGTGTGGGATGTAGCCCTCGGTGCCGGGCTTGGTGGCGGCGTCAGGCACGGCTTCCCTCCTCAGGGTCGGTGTCAGCGGAGCTTCACGAGCCCGCCGCGGGACAGGATTTCGAGCAGGTAGGTGAGGATGCTGGTCATTAGTCCTCCTTCTCGGGGACGACCTCGTAAGGGATGCCGAGGCGTTGGGCGAGGGCGGGGACGCTCACGCGCTGGCTGCCCGGCTCGCCGACGATTGGCCAGTCCTGCGACTTGGCGGCCTTGTAGGCGGTCGTGCGCGAGCGGTAGCCGAGCAGAAGGCCCATGCGCGGGATGGTCTCGAGCGTCCTGACGCGCTCTCCGAGGACGAGGAGGGTGGTCATGATGCACAACCAGCCGTTGAGTCGCTGGGCAAAAAAACGTGAGTAACCTCGGGTCCGAGTAGGTCGATGATTTTGTGCGCGATCTGGATGCTGGCGCGCATGGGATTCGCCTCGATTTTGATGTAAGTGTTGCGCGAGATATCCAGGGCTTCGGCGATCTCCTCCTGTGTCAGACCCTTGTTGACTCTCGCCGCCTTCAACGAGATTTCCATGAAAGACAACCCTTCGTTGAGTCATTAAACAACGATACGTGGAGTCTAGTAGCTTTTGAGCAGACGCGCAACATTTTGTTGAGTTTTTTTCACATGAGCCGATATACTGTTGGGGTGTGACACCCACAACTATCCAGTGGAGGGAGGCGCAGGATGACCGACGAGAAGCCTCGTAGCGAAATCGCTAAGCGTCTCAAACAGATCAGAGAATCGATGGATATCAGGCAGGAAGATGTCGCTGAGCCACTAGGGCTGACCCCGCAGGCGATCTCGAAGTGGGAGAACAGCGACTGGCACCCGAGCCTCGATCTTTTGGTAAAGATCGCAGACGCCATGGGGATCTCGTTTGAGAGGTTGTCGGGCCTCTACCCCTCGCATGCCTTCCCAGTGGTGGGCCGCGTGGCTGCAGGCCAGCCGAAAGAAGCCATCCAAATCGAGACGGACAATCTAGAGCAGGCACCTCCTGACGTCGCGAAGGATGTACATCAGGGGTCGTTCTTCCTTCGCGTGTGCGGCGACTCGATGGATCGCTACTTTCCTGATGGCATGCTCGTGCTCGTCGACCCTAAAGTCGAATGGCACGATCGAGATATCGTCGTCGCTCAGGTAGGCGACTGTGACGCGACTGTGAAGCGCATTTTTGATGCCGGAGATACCGTCGTTCTTCACCCGGAGAGCACGAACCCCGAGCACTCTGACATCGTGACGGACTCCGAGAGCTTCAAAGTTGTGGGCAAGGTGATCTGGGCGATGTACCCGAGAGGGACGAAGTTCAATGTCTAAATTCGTCGCCCCGGGCGTCGAGAAACTCGGCCGCCAGCACTACCGCGTCTGGTGGTCGGAGCGCATGGCCGGTCGCAGTAAGCAGCGCAGCAAGCAGGTGCGGATGCCGCTCGCTGATGCGATCGCCTTTCGAGTCGAGCAGATCGACGCTCAAAGACGCGGGGAGTACGTGTCGCCCAGCGCCATGACCCTGAGGGACTACTTAGGCGCATGGGTCGACAAGCGTGAGGCGATGGGCGAGGTCTCGGCACACACGGTGCATCTGGACCGGGCGCGGATAGAACACATCTGCACGCGTCTCGGCGACAGGCCGTTACAGGAGCTGACGAAAGCCGAGATCGAGGACTACTACGTGTGGTGCCTCAAGAACGAGATCACTCGGCGCGGCGAACTCGTCTCCAAGAGCACCGTCCACAAGCGGCACAAGATGCTCAAGAAGGCACTTGAGGACGCGACACAGGAGGAGCCGCCGCTGATTCAGCGCAACCCTGCCGCCCGCGCCAAGCACCCCGAGGCACCACGTCCGAACGGGGTCGCCTTCACCCGCGACGAGGCTCAGATCGTGCTGGCCGCGGTTCATGATTCCTGGCTCGATATCCCCGTTCGCACAGCCCTGCACACAGGGCTCAGAGTGGGGGAGATACTCGCTCTGCGCACCATCGACATAGACCTCGAAAAGGGTCTGCTCACTGTGTCGGGCACGATCGTCGAGGACAAGGATGGCTTTCGGCGTAAACCCTACCCGAAGACCAGCCATTCACGGCGAACGGTATCGATGGGGGATGAGCTGACAGCGACCCTCAAGAAGCACTTGAGAGAGCAGGCGGAAAAGATGCTTGCCCTCGGCGCCGGAAGGGACGAGCGTCTCGTGGTCTGTGGAGCCTACGGACAGATGCTGCGACCGTCGAAGGTGAGTGCTCGGTTCAGTCCCGTGATAGCGATGCTCGAGGACGCGGGGGAGCTGTCTACGACCGGCGCAACGTTCCACTCGTTGAGACACACGCACGCTACGCTTTTGCTCAGGGCTGGAGTGCCTGTGCATATCGTGAGTCAGCGCCTCGGACACTCGCGCATTCAGATCACGCTCGATTACTACGGTCACGTGATGCCGAGCGACGATGAGAACGCCGCCCGGACGATCGGAGACGTGCTTTCCGAGCCCCACGATGGAGCCACGGTACACGGTTTGTACACGGAAGAGCCTCCGAGAAAGACGGTCGGAGACTCTCGCTGACTGCGTTTCCGCAGGTAGAATGCTGGAGGCGACGCCCGGAATCGAACCGGGGATAAAGGCTTTGCAGGCCTCTGCCTTACCGCTTGGCCACGTCGCCGTGTGAGCCCGTCGAGACGGTTTCAAAGTCACAGGAGGCCGACACACAAGGGCCGCTCGGGGCCTCGCGGCCGACCTCCTGTTTGGGTCGATGGAGCGGACGACGGGATTCGAACCCGCGACCCCAACCTTGGCAAGGTTGTGCTCTACCAGCTGAGCCACGTCCGCGCGCTCAGCTAGTCTAGCGGCTGCCCAAGCAGGGTGCAAGGGGTCATTTTGGGCAAGGTTTTGTCTCTTTTCGCTTCCGCCTCTTGGCATGGGCGCGCACTTTGCTACACTACGTTCGCTGCCTTCGGGTGGCGGCACCACGGATGGGCGCTTAGCTCAGGGGGAGAGCACTTCCTTGACGCGGAAGGGGTCAGAGGTTCAAATCCTCTAGCGCCCACCATTCGTTCTTCAAGGCCCCGGAGGGCTCCATTTCGAGGAGTCCGAAG
>CAZBLH010000028.1:0-22601 GCA_964492775.1 uncultured Eubacteriales bacterium
AGTCGCCGATGCCCTTGATCTTGTCGCCGGTCTTCTTCCATTCGGCGTAGACCTCTATTGCGGACTTCTTCCCGGCGCGACCAGCCTCAGCGAATTTGCCGTTGAGGTTCTTGAGCTTCGACTCGGTCTCGATGATCTCGCGCTGGAGGTTGTTGTAGGCATCGGTGCCGATGTCGTCTTTGCCGAGTTGCTTCTCTGCCTGCTTGAGCGCGTCTAGGCGCTTCTTCGTCTCACCTATCTGCTTGGCGAGACCTTGCTGCTTCTGTCGCAGCAGCTCCGTGTTACCGGGATTGAACTTGAGAGCGCGGTCCACCTTGCGCAGCTCGGTCTGGATGCCGCGCGAGGACTTGTCGATTCCGCGCAGCGCTTTGTCGAGGCCCTTGGTTTCGGCCCCGAACTGGATGGTAAGACCCTTGTAGACATCAGCCATGCCGTGAGGATGCGGCGGCTGTCACCTACAAGGGTCTTAGAAGAAGCGGTCTATGTCGGCCTGGGTCGCGGGCCAGATCACGTCATCGTCGTCGGGGTCGAACGCCCACATGTCGCAGAGGTCTAAGAAGTCCTCCATCGTCATGCGGTTCAGCTCGTCGAAGCTAAGCCCCATCCGTTTCGCCGAGACCAGTATCGCCAGCTCCGGGTTCGCCTCCGTCAGAGGGTTGCGCTTGCTCGACTTGCGGGTCGGGCGGTCCTTGAGCGGAACGAAAGAAGCCGCGTTGGAGCTCCTCCATGACAGCCCCGAAGTCGATCTCGTTGTAGTCGAGGAACTCGAGTGAGCCGAGCCATGAGGTGAAGTCCGGAGTCTTGGGCTCGACGGTGCGAGCCATCGCCCACGTCATCTGGATGAGCCCAAAGAGCGGAAGCTTGCCGTAATCGATCATCCCAGCATCGTCAGTGAGCGCGGCCAAAGCCGTCACCTCGGAGAGCATGTCGGCATCGAACGCGCGCTTATAGATCCATGGGGTCATCGGGGTGGCCGCGATGCGGGTCTCGCGGCCACCGATGGTGATCGTCTGCATCAGGCGCTCGCGAACTCGGGGAGCGTGACGGCGGTGAACCACCCGGCGTAGGTCGCCGCGGTCGCCTCAGCGTCCTCGACGGTTGACTTGACGACCGTGCGGTCGGCGATGACCTTCGGGGTCACCACGATCGGAAGGGTGGACGGAGCCACCTCGGTCGAAGCGGTCTTGGTCGACGCGGTCTCGGTCGGACGGTTCGCCGAGACATTGAAGAAGCAGAAGCGGCGGCCGGCCGAGTCGCCATCGATCTGCCCGAGCAGCGCGAACGGCTTGGGCTCGGCGTCGGCGATCTCGATGAGCGCGCCGTTCTCGTCGATCTCCCATCCGAGCATCTCGGCGAGCACATCGTCGGGGATGAGTGCCATCTCCAGGTCGCCGGTGTAGCCTTGGTTGGACCGCGCCTCGTAGTACGCGATGTTGTCGGCGAAGAACGGCTCGCTCTCGCCCTCGGGCTCCAGGCTCGCCGACACCGCGCCCGGGATGGCGGTCGGGGTGTCGTACTCGCTCGTCTGTGCGTCCCAGAAGGCCACATGGACCTTGCTGAAACCGAACCTCACCTTGTTGGCCATCCCTCTCTCCTTTACGTGCGGATCAGGTACACGACCTGATACAGTTTCTCGGACTCGACGTAGGTCTCGTGCTTCTCGTATGGAACTCCCGCCGTCACCAGAGCGGTCTGAACAGCGGCTTCGGAAGCCTCGTCTTTGATCTCGGAGTACAGCTCCACCTGCCAGTCGCTCATCGGGTGGTAGTTGACCCCGTCGGCTATGAGGTCCGCGGAGTCGGTGAAGCGGTAGACAAGGTAGGGCAGCGCGGGTGGGTCGCTCCACTTGCCATAGACGACCTCTAGCCCGGTCGTGGCGAGGACGGCTTTCAGCGCGGCGGCGTTCATCGGCCACCGACTAGGCTCGCCATCCGGCGCTCGAAGACGAGCCGCTGGCGCTCGTAGGCGCTCTGGATGTGAGGACGCGCGGCGGTGAACGACCCGTCGCGATTGGCGTGGCCGAACTCGAGGAGGTGCGTCAGTTGGTAGTCAGTCCGGTTGTAGACGACGAATGAGACGGCCCCGGAGAGCCTGGCGGTTCTGGCCTTCTTGACCCCCCAGCCCTTCGCGTAGCTACCGGTCTCTTTGGGGGAGTCGGAGCGGAGTATCTTCACGGTCTCGTCCACGGTCTGCTTCACGATCGGCTCGATGCCGTCCTCGACTTCCTCGGTGTACTCGCGGACTGTGGAGACGATCGCTGCGGCCAGCCCGTCTATCGTGACCATACGATCGCTCATGCCGATCTCCCCAGCGTGAGTCGGGTCCACTCTCCCCGGCGGTCTGCACGGATGATGTCGAACTCGACGCCGTCCACGCGCGCCTTGCCCTCGCCCGCGTACTCGCAGGAGCGCACCTGATAGACGTGCTCCGGGCGCAACCCTTCCGCGCCCGCCGCGTAGAACTCCGTGGCGGACAGCGTGAAGGCGTTGGCGTAGACCTCGCGGGCCGTCTCGGACGCGACCTGCTGGCCGATGGAGTCCTGGGTGAAGGTCTCGGCGACAAGGGTTATGACGGCGTTGCCCCTCACGCCGAGGGCTCCTCGTCATCGGGCCGGGCCTTGTACTCCTCGGATAGGGCGAGCGCGGTGGTGAGCGACTCGAAGGACGCGGCGAAGCGCTCGGACTCGGGATTGTCGTAGCCGAAGTGCGCCTTCGCATAGACGGTGATCGCAAGGCCCACGAGCGGGGCCGGGGTGTCCTTATCGGCTTCTGTCGCGCTCACCCCGGCGAGCCTGAGTTGCGCGCGAGCGGCCTCGATCAGCCCCGCGACCTCGAAGTCGTAGGCGTCCGTGGTGATGCGCAGGGCCGTTTTGACATCCTCAAGCATCGAGCAGCTCCAGAAGCTCGTTCTTCCTCGCGTCGCTCCTGAACTCGACTCCGCGGGCCTTGAGCATCTCTTTGATGCGCGGCACGGTGAGCGGGCCTTCGGGGGTCTCGACGGGTTCACTGATCGCGCGCACGAGCTGGCCGTACTTCGTGGAGTTGAGGCTCGCGAACCGCTCGGCGGTCGTCTCGAAGACCTCGCCTTTCTCGCGGTGCATCCCGGCCTGAACGTCCCGGAACCGCTTGAGCACCTCTACCTTCATCGTCTCAGCCTCGAATCCGCTTCTCTCGGGGAACAGGGCGTGGAGCCTCTCACGAATGAGTGAAAACGTGCTGTCACCGGATGAGAGCCAGACCCTTGAGAAGTCGGGCTCGTCGTGTACGGTGCAGACCTTCACGTCGTCTAAAGACTCCGAGGATTCTTCGATGAGCGCACCGTAGACGCTTCGCCACTGGAGTTCTCTCGATCCGATGAGCTGGAGCGCGGCGAGCATCACCGATTTTCTTACGGGCAACGGGACGTGAAGCTCGAAGCTGCGCGGGTCGGAGAACCCCTGAGCCTTGAGGAATGCGAGCGTGTCGGTCATGCGCCGGGTGTAGGAGGACTTCGGGTGTCTGGCCGAATGGGCGGCGAGCACGTCGGTCAGACGGCCCCGGTCCATGAGCGCGGGGACGGTGTGGCGCAAAGCGTACATGTCGTCGTTGAGGAGCAGGAACGGGTCTGAGACCTCCGGGTGTTTGCAGGCCGCTATGAGCGCGCGGCGCACGTTTTGCTGCTTACCCGCGTTCTGGCGGATGGGGACGCGCGGCCCCGCGTACCAGTCGGGTCCGGCGCCGAACAGCCACACTTGATCGACCTCGACGTTGGCGATAAGCGAGCGGATGGAGTAGCGCAGCTCCTCGTTGTCCCCGGCGCGCACGATGTAGACTGCGTCCACTACCGGATCCTCCTCGCCGGGTTGCCCGCCCACACTTCGCCAGCGGGTACGTCGTGGGTCACGACGCTTCCGGCACCCACCACCGCGCCTTCGCCTATCGAGGAGCAGGAGGCGAGGATGATGGCACGCGCTCCCACCCACGCCCGTTCCCCGATGCTTAAAGGCGAGAGGTGCTTGCGCATGTCCGGGCCGTGGTCGTGCGTGAGTATCAGCACGTCTTCTGAGACGGTAGCGCCCTCCGCTATCGTCACGTCGGCGGAGGTATCGATGGAGGCGCGCCGGGCTATCGTCCCCTCGTTGGTGAGCTGCCCGCCGGCGCGGCAGCGGTCGATGACCTCGTACCTCACAGCGCCTCGAAACGGTAGGGACGGTAGGCCGGGGAGAAGGGGCGGGCGGGAGTGAGTTCCAAGTCCGTCTCATCGAGCATGTAGCCGAAGCCGCGGCTCTTGTTGTCCCAGGTGTTGTGCGCGGTGTGGACGCGGACGCGTTCGGCCCGGTTCTCGGGTTCGATCATCTTGAGGTGGTAGATGTCGATGTCCACGTTGCGCCCCTTGCCCGAGGTGCCCGGACGGTAGAAGCGGGTGCGGCGCTTCCTGCCCCAGAGCCCGTCCGATCGGTAGTGGGTCGGAGTCCACATCTCCCGCAGGTTCAGGCGGAAGCGGTCGGGTCCGCTCTCGGCGAGTGCTCTGAGCTTAATCCCGCCGCCGTCCTCGAGACGTTCATCTGGGGCGGTGTAGAAGATGTAGTCGGGGTCGAGCTGGGCGGCTATCCGCATGAGCGCCGCCGTGCGCTCGGCGGTGTCTCCCCACGGCTCGACTCTCTGGCGATCGTCGAGGATGGCGCACGCGTCCACCCACCCCGCCAGCGACTCCCTGAGTTCGTCCACGAGCCAGTCGGGTTCGTAGCGGTAGGCGAAGGCGGCGATGATGCGCAACGATTCCCTCCAGAATTTACAGAGGGGGCGCCGGGCGTGTACCCGACGCCCCCTACCGACAGGGTGCCTTGCTTTAAGCCGAAGCCTCCGTGATGGTGATTTTCGCCCAAGAGCGGGTGTCGCCGAGGCGAGCCTCGAAGAGCGCGTACCCTGCGTGCGTCACCTCGCGGGACTCGACATTGACATCGGTCAGGACGTTGGGGGCCTCGAAGGTGTTTGCCTTCACCGTCGCCGGATAGCCGATGAAGATCACGCCGTCGGCGAGCGTGTCGTCGAGCTTCACGGTCGTGCCGTAGATGCGGCCCTGTACCGCCGGGTCGTCGGCGACACTCGACTCGATGAACTTCTCGCGGCCGTTCTGGTCCACCACTCCGGCGATGTGGTTCCAGATCGTCGAGTTGTTCGCGTAGACGAAGCGCGAACCCTCGCCGCCCTTGAGCTTTCCGAAGCCGGAACGGATCTCGACATCGTCGAGTTCGTCGGGCGTGGACTTGTTCCCGGCTGTCATGTCGTCGTCGATGGCGTCCCACGCATGGTCGTTCATGCGCTGGCCGAGCTCGCGAGCGAGCTCGTTCTTGAGCCAGGTCTCGAAACCGTCGATCGACTGGAGCTGCATCTTGCGGCCGATCTTGACCGAACCCTTAATCTCGACGCCGCTCATGGTCACCTTGGTGAAGGTGATCTTCAGATTGTCACTGTTGGCGATGTTCTCGTTGGTCTCGGCAGCCTCGCCGGACACGATCGGGCCGGCCTGCTGGAATTCGACCACACCGGCGAAGCCTGACGGGCTGAGGTCGCCGAGCAGCGCGTAGCGCTCGGAGATCAGATCGACGATGCCGAGCTGGATACCAGTCGGGATGACGGCGGTCGTGTTGGTCGTGAGGTACGTCCACGCCCGCTTCTCGACTTCGGTCATCGTGCCAAGACGCCACTCGTCGGTCTTCTCGTTGTGCGCGAGGCGCTTCAGCCACGCCGTGCGGTACTCGTCGCTGGCGGCGTCGAAGACCTGCTCTTCGGTGCGACCCTCGGTTCCGACCGGCACGCCGGGACGCACGGTCGGGCGACCGTCAGCGGAAGCGGTGGCAGCGCGGGTCAGGAGCGCGGTACGCCGAGCGGCGCGCTCATTGATGGCCGCGCGCTCGTTCTCGAGCGCGGTGACCTCGGTTTCGAGGGCATCGATGTCGGCGTCCTCCGTGCGCAGTTCCTCGTTGATCTCGGCGAGGCGCTGCGCGATCTCAGTGAGACGGTCCATGACCCTCTCCTCTCTGCGGCTCTTCGGGCCGCGTTCTGAGTAGCAACCTTCTGCGCGCTCGCTCTCTCCGGCGTTCCCTCTCGATCACTCCATCGGTGAAGGACCGCGCGCTTATCGATGTCGCATCGTTGGCTGGAATGCTGACCGCCGATACGTCATAGATCTTCTTGAAACGGACGATCGTCCTGAGCTTCGCGTCATAGTCCACGTCCTCTTCGGCGACTATGAAGGCGAAGCTCATGCGGTCCACGAGGCCGTTATCGATCGCCTCGTGAAGCTGCCGTCCCTGCTCGGATTTACTCAAGTCGGCGGCTATGAACCCGCCGTGGTCGTCGGGCTTGAGGATGAGTGTCGCGTTGCGGTTGCGGGCCAGCACCATGCCCTCGTGGTCGTACTGGAAGATGACATCGGAGACGTCGGCCCCCTCGAAGGCATGCGGATCGACTTGCTCGCGCCACTCCCCCCAGAGGGGGTAGGGCTGGTTAAACGTCGTCATGTAGCCATCGACGTAGTAGTCGCTCTCGATGAGCTTCTGCCGTTCCTCGGTTGGAGGCGTCAGAAGCGCCATCGCGCGGTATTCACGTTCACCCAGCTTGACCGGCATCGTCGCCTCCATTCATCGGATTCAGGTAACTGCGTGCGTCACCGAGCGTGTGCTCGGGCAGGTTGGCGATATCGATGTACTCGCCGCGGATCACCCAGCGCTCTGGGAGCAGCTCGCCGTTCTCGTTGGTCGGGTACGGCAGATTGAAGATGTCGCAGGCCTGGTAGCTCGACATCAGGCCCCGGTCTACGAGGTTCTGCGTCACCGTCACCTTCGTTGAATTCGAGGCGTACTGGAGGCGGTTCGAGGAGAACATGATGCGGTTGCCGGTCGCGCGCTCGCGCTGCGTGTAGGCCATGTTCGTAAGCACCATGGAGAGTTCGAGCGCGAAGGGCTCCACCTCTCCCTCATAAAACGCATTCCAGCCCTCCTCGTCGTACTCGTTTCGGAGGATGGCGTCGTTGCCGCCGAAGTAGCCGAACACGTTGTCTTTAATGAGCTTTATCTGCTCGGCGTCGATGAGCCATGGCTTGGACTCGATCGCCCTCATATCCTCGAACTTGTTGTCGTAGACCATGACTCCGGTCTTGTTCGCCGACGTGAGGTTGTCATCGGCGAACTTCTGGCGGGCCGCATCCACGTCTTCTGGACGGACGTTTCCCGCGACCTTACCGATGAAGCGGATCGCGGCAGAGGACAAGACGGCCTCGCTCATGCCCTGCCGGTTGATGTCGAGCAAATCCAAGGTCGGGGAGAGTGCGGCGTGCCCGTCGCCCCAGTACTCGTTCCTGTAGTTGTGAGAGCAGAGCACGCCCACTCGCGAGAACTCGATTACGCCGGACTGGCCGTTCCCGAACGTGTACTTGATCCACGGCTGGCCGTCGAACTCGTAGAGCTCGCAGTTGGCGGGGAGCACGGGATGAAAGCCGAGGATCATCGAGTCTGACGGATCGGTCAACGGCACAATGAATACGGCGGTCGCGACCTTGTAGATGGTCGCTATCCGATAGAGCCACTTGCTAGTGTCCATCATGTAGCCGGGCTCGAAGTCGAGCACGTTCTTCAGGTGGGTCTTAGCGGCACCCGTCACCTCCGGCTTGAGCTTTTTCGCGTGCTTGGCGAAGGCGTGGATGACGGAGCGGGTCAGCTCCATTTCGTAGAGCCCGCCGTCGCGCGAGGTGAAGACCGGCTGATAGCCGTTCAGGAGTTTGAAGTACCCGTCCGCCTGAGGCGGCGGCTTCGGCTTGTTGCCGAACAGCTTGTCGAACAGGCCCAAGTGTCGCTCTCCCTTACAGCAGCGCCTGATAGTCGGCGCGGTTGTCTCTCCAGACGATGTAGGCGCAGGCGTACGCCACAACGCCGTCGATGCGCTTCCTCGGGTCGGATGCCTTCACAAGCTGGATGTTTTCATTGATGTCACTCCGGACCTCTGCGTTTGACAGGCACCACATGTCGATCGGGTGCGAGTTGTGGACGAAGAGGTTGGCTCTGAGATCGGCCTTCATCTCCTTCAGGGGGTCACTCATCGTCGCCGGTCCCTGACGGACCGGGATCATCGCGTTCTTGCCGAACTCGGCGGTGAACTCCTTTTGTATGGCGGCATCGAAGTGCCACGGGTCGAAGCCGATGTACCGGATGTAGAGGTCCTCCTCGTCACGGAGTTCCTTGAACCACTCTAAGAAGACGTGCTTATCCACCTTCGCTTCGGGCACGGTCCGTAACAGTCCGCGCTTCTCCCAGAGCAGATAGGGAACGTCGTCACGCTCGCGCCGGTTCCCGCTCCTCGCGGCGCGCTCAAGCACCTCTTCGGGAAGCCAGTACATCGTCCGCATGTAGAGCTTCGGGTCGATGGAGCCGTCCTTCATGCGGCGCTGGCAGAGGGCTGAGGCGGCGTTCAGGTCAACCGAGTCGGCGGCGTCCATCCCGCCGATACCGTAGCGGAAGCCCATCTTCGCGAAGTCGTAGGTCTCCTTGTTCTCAATCTCGGCGTAGGTGAGCCATGCTGAGGCGGTCGTCTCGATCAGGTTGAAGTCCTTGACCATGACAGTCGGCTTGTAGGCGGGGTCGTCTTTGGCCTTGGCGACCGAGTTAGCGAGGAACTCGAAGCTCTTGATGGTGCCGAGGCCGGGGTTCGCTTTCGGCCACATCTCTGGGTCGTCCCATTCCTTGCGGTCATCGAGTTCGTAGATGAAGGCGATGAAGCGCTCGTTGGGCTCGGAGAGCTTGCCGTAGAGCCAGTCGCTCGCGTAGGCATACTGCGCGTCGAAGATGTTGTCTCGGACAAAGCCGTTGGTCGAGATGGTGAACAGCAGCGGCTGCGGGCGGGCGGCGCCGCCCTGTTTGGTGAGGTCGTAGATGTCGCGGTCGCGGATGGCCCCGAGCTCGTCCACGACTCCGCAGGAGACATCGAGCGAATCGAGCGTGCGGGTGTTCGAGGCGAGCGCCTGGATGACGCCCATCGTCTCGTCGCAGTAGATGTCCGATGTACGTTTACGGAAGATGGCGCGAAGCTCAGGAGACTGCCGGATCATCTTGTAGGCATTCGTCGGGCCGCGTGAAGCTTGCTCGTGTTTCGTCGCCACGAAGTAGGTCTCCGGGGAGAACTCCCCGTCGTTCGCGGTGAGATCGAGTGCTACGGCGGACAGCTCGGTCGTCTTGCCGTTCTTGCGACCCTCGACGATGAGCACCTCTTGGTACTGCCGGAGCAGGTCATCGTCCACGAAGCCGAAGACGACCTCGAAGCGGGCACGCTGGAACAGCTCGAAGCGGAGCGGCACACCGCGACGGCCGGCGGGAAGGCAGCAGAAAGTCTCCATGAAGCCGATGTGCTTGTCGGCCATCTCCTGATCGAAATGGAACTGGCCGGGATTGTGGTAGCGCTCCAGGACGATCTCGGAGACGCGCTTCATCTTTTCGCAGGCGACGATCTTCTCATCGAGGATGCCGCCGAAGTACTCCTCGATCGCGTTCATCGATTGATGTAGGCGCGGATGGCGTCACCGGCCTTTGCGCCGTCGCCCGACAATCCCTCAGGCCGAAGGTCGAGCAGCTGCTTCATTGTCGCCAAGTAGCCGCGCGTGAATGACACGTGAGAGGCCACGGAAGGGGACTGCTTCGTGCCCCACTGGTTTTCGCCGTTCTGGTACTCGGACTCGAAGCCGTTGCGGTTGATGTCGTCTTCGAGATCTTCGAGCGTGACGGCAAGGAAGGCCGCGCGAGATATGAGCTTATCAACGCCCTTCAGCGTTTCTTTGTCGACATCGGCCAAGAACTTACAAAGGCGCGTCTTCTCGGCCTTGATACGGCGCTCTTTGTCGGCCTGCACGGCCGCCCTGTCCTCGGCCTCATCGGGCATCGACCACACCCCCTTCGTATGTGCGAGGCGCGCTAAAAGCTAGCTCCTTCCCACCGGTGTCCCATAGCCTGTCTGACCTGCGCGAATGGGGGGAGGGTCGGTTGCTATCAGATCGCCGTTCGCGTCGAACGCGAATCCCTCTCGCGTCACCGGTCCTCTGTGGTGGATGATGTTATGGCACTCGTCACACACCAGCTTGAGGTTCCACCAGCCGAGCGTGATGTGCGGGTCACCGATGTTGACCGGTGTCAGCCAGACTTTATGGTGGTGGACGATGGTGCCCGGCCTGATGACGTTGCGCTCCCCGCAGCACTCGCACAGTCCGTGAACGCTGCGCTTATATGCTCGGCGCGTGCGCTTCCACGGCGGAGAGTTGTAGAAGCCGGCTGCCCATTCCTTTGCCATGCCCACCACTCTCCCGTACCCGTCACGCAGAAGGAGCCGCCCTCGACGACGGCTCCCTGCTCATGCTCGATACCGGGTGCGGGTTTACTCGTTAGGCGTCACCTCCCCGAGGCAGTACTCCACGGCTTCGTTGTTGTGCTCGAGCGTTCCCTCCGCTACGAGCGCGGCGTTGACGATGCAGGAGTCGACGTCTTCTGTCGGCCCACCGTTCGGGTCGAAGTCCTGAGCGGCGATCCATCTGTCCAGCAGTCGGCTGACGACCGCCACGTCCCTGATCAGTCTCTCCACCTCAGAGGCCAGTGCTTCGTGGTCGGCTTTGAGAGCGTCGAAGTTATCGGCCTCGTCAGGTGTCTCGAAGCCGCTGATGGATTTGCGCAGCCACTCGCGCTCCTCGGCTGTGAGGAAGTCAGTCACCCGAACCACCTCCTCACGGTGCGCTCGATGAAGTTCACCGGCGGTCCGGCGATCGGCATGATGACCTGTTCCCACAGCACGGCCTTGAGGTTGTTGACGGCATCGCGGAAGCGGGCGGTGTCGCCGTAGTGCTCCTCGAACCAGACCGCCGCCCACACCTCTTCTTCGGTGATCTCGTAGCTTTCAGCGGTGGCTCGCACCCCTGCGATGAGGCTGTTGTGGCGAGCGCCCTCTGCCCGCGCGAGGTCGGCCAGCAGTTCGGTGGACAGCCTGTGCCCGTCGATTCTCCACGCTCCGCCGAGCGTGTCCGGCGTCGATACGAGCTTTACGCCGTTAGGCGCGGTGAACTCGCGGCGGGGCAGGTCGTCAGTCATGGTCGGCCTCGCTCTCCACGACACGCAGTTGCGGGTTCTTCGCCTCGCAGGCTTCGCGGTCGCCTTCGTGCTCGCAGCAGATGAGCAGATGGACCGCGCCCACCCATCCGCTGTCTCGGGTGCAGCACTCGGAACCGTGGAGGTAGTGCGGGCAGTCACCCATCGCTCTCCCTCCATTCCTTGAGTACGGTTTCGGCGGTCTCAGCCAGCTCCTTGTGCGTCATTCCAGCCTCATGCTCTGCCAGTAGAGCCTCGAAGACGGCGGGAGGGGCACCGTGTAGTGCTTGGTAGTCGGTCATTCGGTGGCCTCCTTCCACTTGCTGCACGCTTGTGGCGCAGCGTTCGTACGGGTCTTCTCGACTCGCTTGATGGGTACGGGTTCGGCGTAGCACCAGTGGGTGTAGCGGGTCTCCGAACAGTAGTCGTTCATGCGCTTGTGGTCGTACGTGCGCTTGTAGAACACGCAGTTCTCGCAGGTCTTCATTCGGTGGCCTCCTCGTAGGTCGCGGCGAAGATGTCCGGCTTGCAGGGGTAGAACTCTCCCGCCACGCCTCGGATGATGTAGTCACCGGGAACCGCTCGGTGGTCGCCTTCGAGGGTGACGATGCAGATGTCGCACTCGGGACCAGACGGTAGGTAGGCGGTCGGGCGGGGCGGGTCTACTTGCTCGGCATGAGCGTTCACCCACTCGCACACTTCTCGCCAGTTGCCTTCCACGAGTTGCATCGCTTCTATGACGACAGGCTTCTTGCGGTAGCGTTTGACCTCGCTCACTCCTGCCCCCTCTCGATGAAGTCTGCTATCTGACGGAGTTCAGCGGAGGTGAGGTAGTGGCCCCCAAGGTGACGGTAGGTGTCGCCTTGGACGTAGCCGATTTGTCCCTTGCCGGTGAAGACCTGCCACCAGCGAGCATCGCGAGTCACGGAATGTCGGCCTTTCTCGAACCTCAGCTCGGTATCAGGCATCGAAATCGACCTCCCAATCGGCACCCCGGTAGCGGCAGCTCTCCCTCTGGCGCGCCTCGAATTCCTCATGGGAGCTGCAGACGAGGAACCACCGCTCTTTGAGCCAGCGCCGGTGCTCGTTGCGGAACTGGACAGACACGCCGCTTATGCCGTCGCCGTCGAAGGACTCGCCGACTACTCTGAGCCAGCCGAATGGCCCGTCCTTGCGCCAGACGGTGCCGACGAGTGTGCTCGTATCAGGCATCGGGGTGCTCCCAACTGATGACGACGACGCGCTTGGCGCCGGTGGCGAGACTCGAATCATGGGGTCTCCTCTCCTGGCAGGGCGTCGTAGACTACCCCGTCGAGTGGTGGTGTGGCGGAACCGTGTTTGTACATCCACGGCACGCCTGCTGCCTCGAACTGGTCTCGGAGGGAGCGGAGCGCAATCAGTCCGCAGTCCTCGTCGTAGTCCGGGCAGTCGGCGCACAGTTCGTCTTCGCAGCCGCCCTCATGCAGCGGCTTGCCGGGGTTCAGCCCGCCGACGTAGGCGTAGTCGATGCGCTTCTCGGCGCCGGGGTAGTCGTAGCCCGAGTGCATGAGCCACGAGGGGTTCATCTCCACCGGCCCCGTCAGCGGCTCGAATGCGACGTAGCGGTGTGCGGCTGGGGTGTTGAGCAGGAGCGGGATGCGTTCGTAGGCGTCAAGCTGGTTGGTGACGGTCACGCCGAGCCAGAGGTTTGGGAGGGGCCACTTCGTGTAGCCGTCTTCGTCCCTTGCCATGAGCGACATGATGCGGGTGATCTCGCGCCGTTGGCTGAAGTACTCTGCCATCTCCCCAGCCTGTTTCGTCAGCAGCAGGTACGTGTGCTGTGGCGTGGCGGCGACGGCGGTAAAGACGCGGTCGCGAAACTCGTCCGAGAAGCTGTCGTCGAAGATGTCACCCATGCTGCCGAGGAAGATGCGCGCTGGCTTCTTGCGGCGAAGGGGCTCGTCGAGGCGGTGCGGGTAGAAGGTGGGCACGAAGTTTCGCGCGTAGCAGTAGTCGCAACCGAACGAGCAGCCAGTCACAGGATTCCACGTCACATCGGCGAACGGGATAGCGGTGGGGTTCACGTCCCCACCTCCTCAAGAGCGGCCATAGCGTCAACCACGTCCTCGTGTAGTCCTCGGTAGTCGGTCATGAGCGCACCTCCTCACTCATAGCCGTGCTCCTTTCGGTAGGCAGGGATTGACTCATGCGCTATTTTCAGCGCCTCCCGCGCTTCGTACATCTCACGGTGTGCCATTCTGAGAGTATCGGGAGACACGTCGTCTGAAGAACCTGCGACACCGAGATAGTCGAACGCAACGAAATACCTCTCGACCGCTCGATGCTCAGCCTCCATCAACGCGACGTGCTCGGGATCGAAGGTGGCGATGAAGCGGGCGTCAGCGCGATACCTCCGCTCGGCTTCTTCGGTGAGGTCGCACATGCGGTCACTGCTCATGTGGACTATCTGCCAGAGGCCGTGAGTGCGTCCGTCTGCTCGGTTGCCGACGAACAGACGGTTGCCGTCGCCGGGGTCGTCAACGAACCACGGTCCCGGCGTTGCCGCCTCGATGATGTCTCGGATGCTCATCGCTGTCCCTCCCAGCAGATGATGACGACGTGCTCAAGGTCGTACCACGGCTGTATGCTCTTGACGCGGAGCATGTCACCTATGCGTTCGCTCATCGCTGCCTCCTCTCCGCTTCATCCCAACACGCGGCGTAGTCAGCCTCGCCGTCCACCACCGGTGTTATCGCAATGTCGAACCGGTCGCCGAGGTGTGCGGCTCCGACCCATCCTGCCGCCGGGGCGCCCTGCACATCGACCATGTAGCCGTCCTCGTGGCGGAAGAGCAGATTGACGCTGATGATGCTGCGGGAGCCGTCAGAAGCGGTCATGGCGGAACCCTCGCTGAACCCCACAAGAGTCGCGTTGCTCACTCCTTCCCCCTCTCCTCACGCCGCTGCTGGTTCAGCGCATAGGCTCGCATCAGCCCCTCGTGCGCTTTGACATCAGCCGCACCGACGAACTCCATGCGGTAGCCGTCCGGGTAGTGCTCGCGAAAGCCCTCGTGCCTGTCGGGGCGGGTGCCCTCGAGGATGCCGAGATCGTGCGGCATGTAGCCTTCGGCTGAACAGGCGTGCCCGCCGAGCGCGGTACCGTCCTCGGCGAGAAGGACGGCGTGGAGGAAGTAGCCACCACCACCGTTGTTGAAGCCGTAGATGACGGGCAACTCGGACAGCGGCTTGTCGTGCGGGTTGTAGACTGCCCAGCCTTTGCCCTCCATCGCGTACAGGTGTTGCGCCAAGTACAGTTCCTCAGCGGCTTTCGTCGTCATTGGGGTCTCCTCTCAGGTCAGAACAGCGAGCCCTGCCCGCGTCCGTGGATGTCTTTCAGCAGCGCGTGCGCTTCCGGCCAGCTCATCGTCTCGCCGTCTATGCGGATGCCTTTGGAGTCGAAGCACACGATCGGGTGCCCTTGATGGCTGAAGCCTCCGACGCCCCACTCCAGGCGCATGTCGTCGGGGGTGCCGTCGAGGATGGCAGGAAGTCGGGTGTTGAAGCCCTCGAAGTTGGAGCCCTGCGCGATCGCCCAGCGGAAGTCGTCGGTGAGCGTCAGCATCCCGCCACCGCCCTGCGGATGTAGCGGTAGGGGTCGGAGGTGCCCCGGAGCGACAGCAGCGAGACGTACCGCCCGGCGCTGATGGGGCTTCCCGGCAGCGCCACGAGCAGGCACTCACCGGCGGGGCGGATGGTCCAGCCCTGCTCTTCGAGGCGCTCGATCGCCGAGACGATCGCGTCGAGTTCGCGGCGGGTGTAGGTCGTCATCGGGACACTTCGGCTTTCGCGATGGTGGTGATGAGGGCGAAGTTGTCGGCTGCCTCTCCCTGGGCGACGGCCTGGCCGATGGCGAGGGTGACGACACTGGGCGGGTAGGTCTTGCAGAGGACGCCGAGGGAGTTGAGGTCGTCTTGCGTCAGCTCCCGGCGCACCTTGCCTTCGAAGTAGCCCAAAACTTCGAGATCCACGCCCTGCGCCTTTAAGGGCTTGTCGGAAGACAAGACCTTAAAACCTTCTAAGTGCTTGTCTGTAGTTGGCTTCGTTTTGCTTAAGCTGACATCAACCACCTTGCTTCGTGTTTGCTTGCGTCTTGCTTTACCTGACGCTTTGCCGCCCTTCTGACCTGCGGTTTTCTTGACCTCACGCAACTCCTCGATCTGCTTTTTCGACTTGTTGTACTCCAGGTAGTCGTGCACCATAAAACCGTTTTTTGCTTGCTCGAAAAGTCCGACTTCGACGCAATGTTGAAGCAGCTGCTTCGCGTTTGCTTCGCCGAAGAATCCGGCGGGAATGAAGCCGTCCGTGAGCAGTCTCGAGGAGTAGCAACAGGCGGCTACGTAGAGGCCGATCGCGGGGACACGGTAGCGCTTCGGGATGCTCTGGAACTTCGGGTGATCTGGCAGGTTCTCATCGATGCGGATGTACCTCATTCGCCACCACGCCCTTTAGTGATGCCGTATCTGTACATCGTGCTCGCGATGTATCTCATAGCCCCCTCCCGAAGTAGTAGATGCCGTGCGCCGCAGCGCTGCGGGTGTGCTCGTTGGTGAGCTGCTGGTCGCCGGTCATGACGCTTCTGCCGGCCTTCCAGAGCGCGATGTAGTCACGGCTGGCGGTCATGACCGCCTCGGGGTCTTGCCAGACGATCTCATCGGCGAGGAAGTCCAGCGCGGGGTAGAGCAGCCCTATCACGAGCGGTGCCGCCCAGCGCTTCTTAGCGCCTCTCAGGTGCCCGGGGATGTCCTTGTACGACTCGACGACCATCGTCGGGACGCCGAGCGGGAAGTGCTCGTGAAAGAGCGCTTCGAGGCCTTTTGCGAGGCGCATTCCGCGCTCGATCGCGTCCTCGAACTCGGGCAGAGACTTGTCGCGCTTTGTCTTGAGCGTCCATGCGCCGTAGATCATGCTCTGAGACATGAGCACGACGCCTGTGTTCGCGAGACCAGGGTCGATAGCGAGGATGAGACTCATGGCAGGTACGCCTCCCCTCGGCTGTAGTGCCACTCCCCGTCAGCTGGCACGCCACGAGCCGCCAGAGCCCGCGAGAGCGTCTTGAAGCGCGTCACGCCGCGTGAGTGCTCTATCGCGAGGTCGCCGTGGTGGACGGCCCCGTGGCAGCTCCTGCGGTCCAGATTGCCAGCACCGTCCCCTGCGCAGAGGTCGATTCTCAGCTCGGCGTCGCGAGGCGCTTTCTTCCCGCGCCCGCCCATGCCTCGGCTGTGCACGTGGTGGCTCTCGATGTTGTGCGTGCTCCCGCAGATGGCGCAGGAGCGGTGGGGGTAGTCGAAGTCGGAGAGGCTCACGAACCGGCCTCCATCTGCTTCTCAAGCTCCTTGAGGCCGTCGATCACTTGCGATGCCTGCGAGCGCGTCAGGGTGTCGGGATGTGCCCCTTCTCCGAAGCGCGATTCGAGGCTGGCGCAGAGCTTCTCCTTGTCCCATCCGACGGACTTCGATGTAGCCCAGATCGCCTTGATCTGCTTCTCCGTCGCCACATCGGAGTTGACCGAGCGCTCGGGAGCGGCCGTCTGAGTGGCGGTGTTGCCGTCATCGTCGTCTTCGGTGGCAAGCCCGTAGAGTCCGGGGAGCTGGTAGCGCCTCGCGTAGGTGATCGCCGAGCCTGAGCCCTGTGCGGTCGCCTTGTCCGGCGGCAGCACGAGTGGTTCGGCCTCGAGCCACTCGCCGGACTCGTGCATGACGCGGGTGATGACGGCGGGTTTGCCGTCCACACTCTCGACGCTCTGGACGTGCGACAGGCCGAACTCGGGACCTTTCTGGTTCACGACGGCGACGATCTCGTCGAGCGGCGCGTACCTGCTGCCCTTGAACGCGGGGTTGGTGGCGGTCTTAGGGATGTTTCCGACTACCGCCTGAAACTCCTTGAGCGCCTTCGCGATGGCGGTGATGGATTCACTTGTTCTCATTTCGCCACCTCCCGAAGGTCCGCTATAACTGCGGCCTCTGCCTCGCCGGGCTCGTAGCCCTCGGCCAGGAGCACGTCGAGGTAGGCGAGTGCGCGTCCGCCGTGCCGATCGCGGTAGTAGCCGCCTCCGAAGGCGAGTCGCGCGTAGCTCTCGACCCGCGCCAGCACAGAGGCGAGCATCAGCCTGTATCCATCGAGGGCCTCGAACTCCTCGCCCACCTCCTCTGCGTCTGCCACGATGCCGTCCTTCCACTGATCCAGCGCGAAACTCATCAGCTTGGCCCCGGCGAACCGCTCCGGAACGTCGAGCCGCTCGGCGATGAACGCGAGACGGCGCGCGGACGCCTCCTCCATCTCGGCATGGAGGCGCGCGGCCTGCTCGCGGGCGGCGGACTCCTCGGGGGAGACCCCGGCACGCTCGCCGTAGAACATGACCTCGATGAAGTCGTAGCGGCGTGCTATGACGGCGCACGTCGTACCCTCGGGGGCGTCGAGCTTCTGGACGCGCTGGGCGGCGAGGAAGCTCAGTCCCGGCGCGGTATCGACGACCTCGATGCCCCTCGTGGCGAGCCAGCCCCGCGCCTCGGCGGTCTCCTCGTCCATCTTGCGTTCGCGGGCGAGCCTTGAGGCGACGCCCCTCCACTCGGACTCAGGCGCGCGTAGGATGGCGTCCTCGGCCTCCTTGTCGCCCGCGAAGTCGTGGAGCGCGATGAAGCGCTCTATCGAGGTCGGCTCGGGCTCTGAGCCATAGAAGGCGCTGGCGACCCGGTAGCCTGCGGATGCCGCCTTCAGGCGGTCGATGTCCTCGCCTGTGGCGGCGGCTATCTTCTCGACGGGTACATCGAGCGCGAAGCTGCGCTGATAGCCGCGGGAGAGTTCCTCGGGAGTCAGCGGGTCGGAGTGGTTCGCGGCGAGCGCGATGAGGATGTCTTCCTCTTCGGGGTTGGTGGCGATGCGCGCGGCGATCTCCGTGTCGCCGTTCTTCTTCATCGCCGTCCAGCGGCGCTCGCCTGAAAGGATCTTGTAGATCCCGCCGTCCTGGCGAACGATGATCGGGTCCAGCTGGCCGAAGGTCGCGATGTCTGCTGCGAGCTCGTCGATCCGGCGCATCTCGGCGCGCGGCTGCATCTCGTCTGGATAGACATCGTCGATCGGGATGCTGACGATGTCGAACAGCTTCTTGTTCAAGTGACGCACCTCCTAACATGGAGGGGAGCTTGGGACTCCCTCCCTTGTGTCGGGGCCCCCGGTACCGCCGGGGGCCGTTCCTTTCACCAGCAGCCGTCCGGGAAGGCCTCACCGCCCTCCATCGCGCGCAGCGTCGCGTCGTCTGGCTCCTCCTCGCCGAGGGTCTTGCTCATCACCGCGATGAACTCGTCCACCGCAGCCAGCACGCTTTTCGCGTGTTCGTCGCGAGGGTTCGCGAGGAAGGGCTTGCGCATCCGCCTGCGCTGTTGCTTGACCTCATCGAGAAGGAGCTTTCGCTGATAGCGGAGGCGCTCGCGTTCGTCGTCGATCTCGATGCGCCAATGCTCGGCCTTGTCGCGGTCGTTGCAGGCCCGGCAGAAGCCGTTGCGCTCCGTGGCCCAGCCGCTCCCACACTTCGGGCAGAGCACGCCGGTGACGGGCTCGTAGGCGACGGTGACGCCCTCTGCGGCGAGGTCGTCGAGCGCCCGCAGCACATCGGCGTGAGACGCCTTGAGCGCACGCGCTATCGCTCTGACGGCCTCCGGCGCGTGTGTCACGAGGTCACCTCAATCTCGTAGCCGTTGATGCCGAGCGCGCCGCATATCGCGTCGAAGGTAGCGAGCTGCACCCGCCCTCCACGCTTAAGGATGATGCCGAGATGCGCATCGCCAAGTCCGGCGTCGCGGCTGATCTCGCTGACAGCCCGCCCATCGTGCTCGATGAGCCTGCGGAGTTCTGCGGTGTCCATCCTGACGAGTGATCCCGCTCCCGCCCTCACAGCACCCTCCAGCGCACGGTCCGGACTCCGTGGAATCCGAGCGCCTTCGCGACGGCCTCAGAGAGGTCCAGCTCGCGCCCGTCGACGTACGGCCCGCGATCGAGGACGGGGGCGACGATGCGGCGCCCGTTGTAGGCGATCTCGACCCTCGTTCCGAACGGCAGGGAGCGATGCGCCACGCACCACGTCTGCGAGTCGTACGGGGTGCCGTTCGCGGTCGGGTTCCCCGTCGGCCCGTACCAGCTCGCAACCGCCGTCCTCCATGCGCCCGGAGCCGCCGAGGGGGGTTCAGCGGCTCCGGGCTTGGGAGAAACCGCCGGGGGGGGGATGGCGGCGGTTGCCTTGGGATGCGCCACGACCTCGTACTCGACGCGGACGGGCACTGTGACGGTGACGGGTTCGGCGCGATAGGTCGCGGCCTGCAATCCGCTCGTGGCTCTGGCCACCAGCGCGCGGTCCTTGAGGGCCGCGTCGTAGCCCCGGTGCCAGCCGAGGCTGTAGGCGATCGCGGCGACGGCGAACAGCGCGGCCAGTGCGATGAAGATGATGGTGAACTCAGTCACGCGATTCCTCACTCTCGGCCTCCGGGGGTGGGGGACAGGGACGGCCGGCCGCTTTCGCGAGTGAGAACGAGAGGGCTGCGAATGCGGCGGCGAGAAGGGTCACGAGGACGGCGGCGGGCGGTGTGTGGCAGTTCACTCCCCCCAACCTCCTCTCTGCCTCGGTGATGATGTGGCGTGCGAGCTCGCGCTTGTTTCCTGAATCTCGAACTCTGATACGTGCCGCCCGAGCGCCACGGCGATGCGGTCAAGCGTCTGATACGGCAGGGTCCGCTTGCGCAACTCCGAGCTGATGGCCGGGACGCGGGACTGCTGTCCCAGGTCGGAGAGCGTGAGCCCGGCGGCGTAGGTGGCGCGGCGGATGGCGTGGGCATCGAACGCGATGCGCTCGGGGCATCGGATTCGGCGCTTCTTCGGCGGCTTCGGCTTGGTCGGGCGCGAAGCTCGGGCGGCGGCGAGCTGTACGAGCAGAACATCACGGTGCTCTGCCGCCCAAAGGGCACGAGCGCAGGACTTGCAGCGAGAAGCATAGCGACTGACGGGCCTTTGGCACGAAACGCATCTAGCTACCATGCCCGCCGCCTCCTCTGGCGCGATAGGATGCGCGAGGCCTCGGCACGACGGTCGGCGAGCGCGTCAATGACGGTCTCGAACAGCCAGACGCCCACGACGAGCAGCCAGCCGAGCAGTAGGATGGACAGAGCGCCGATCATGCGACCACCTCCGGTATCGAGACGAGCCCCTCGCGCTCGGCGAGGAGCAGGACTGTGGCGACGGCCAAGAGCGCGTCGCCCTGGTCGGCCTCGATGACTCCGGACTCCTCAAGGGCGGTCACGATGCCGAACGCGAGTGAGAGCGCGGGGTGCGGCACGAAGCCGTCTGAGGTCCTCATCAGCGCACCAGCCTGTAGGACGCGACGCCGCCGTCTTTCTTGACGTTGACGACGGGGTAGCCCGCAGCGACCAGCTCGGAGACGCGCTGCGAAACAGCGTCAACGGTGAAGCCATACTCTCCGCGCTTGAAAGAGAGCGCCGAGTGGACGCGCCCGTCCGCGAGCACGTTGAGCACCGCGCGCGCCGAGGGCTTCAGGTGCGGCGCACACCCGTAGGCGTCCAGCAACTCCGTGAGCGGCGGGCAGTCGGACTCGAACGGGTCTGCGTTCGCGTGGCAGCGCGAGTCCGGGTTCAGGCCGTGACGGGCGCGGCACCTCGTGCAGGCCATGTCGGCGAGCCTTGCGAATCCGGCGCGGCCCTCCTGCTCCATCACCTTGCGGCGGATGGCGGCGTAGTGCTCGTGGCGGTCGAGCAGACTGAGTTGCATCAGGCGGCCCTCCATACGTAGGCCACGCCCTCGTCGGTCACGCCGTAAAGGTAGGCTCCCTTCGTGGCGAGTTCAGCGAGCGGCAGGAAGGGGTTGTCGGCGTCGTCGCGGACCATCGATGTGTCCACGCTGGCCCGCGCGCTTCCCGACACGCTTCCCGACACGCTGACCCGCGCGCTGGCCCACGCGCTGTCCGCGATGCTGTCCGCGATGCTGCCCCGCACGCTTGCGCGCACGATGGCCGCGTCCACGACCTCGGTGACGCGCACATCGACCCCTAGGCGACGCAGGTGTTCATCGACGGCGGTGAGGATCTCGCCGTCCTCGACGGGTGCGAGCGGAGCGGCTCTGAGCGCGAGGTCGTAGGCGCGATGCACGCGATCGGCGTCGGGGAGGTTGATCTCATCCCAGCGGATCGCATCGCCCGCATCCCACGCCGCGCGGTCCGGGTAGAGCTTTCTCAGATGAGCCTCAGCGGCCTTGTCGTGGCTCGCCTTGGGCTCGAAGGCATGTCCGTCGCGGTGAAGCCCGTCGAGCCATGAGGCATCGGGCCAACCCTCGGGCGGCTGCCACTCGAAGAGGTTGCACTTGTCGTGGTCGGCCGACGAAAGGCCGTGCAGCGAGAGCATGGACGTATGGCTGTCGGTCAGCCCCAGGCCGTCGAGCACGCGACCTTCGGGTGTGATGCAGAACGAGTGGCGTTCACACACAGCGGAACTCCCCCCTCTCAGCCCTCGACGGGCATGAAGTCGTCGAACGCGCCCACAAACATGCCGAGCATGTCCACATCACCGTCATGACCACCGAGCCACTGCCGTTGTTCGGGCTCGGTCAGCCACGCCTCGACATCGGCCCACTCGCAGGTGAATCCGTGGGAGTCGGCGAAGCGCGACATGCACTCGAAACTGATGGTCTGCAGCACGGCCCAGCGGAATTCGTCTGAACCCTTGCCGAGAGCGTGGTCGAAAGCGCGGGATCTCAGGTGTTCTTCGGCGGCGGCCTCGACAAGCGCGGCGTTCGCCTCGCCGAATCGAGCTGCGAACTCGTCTCTCTTGGACACGGAACTTCCCCCCTCTATCGATCAGCGGAGCTTGACGGTGCCGCCACAGAGGGCGGCCATTAGGAGCCAGTTGACGGCGCGGTGGATGAGGGTCATGAGTCCTCCTCGGGGACGACTTCGTAGGGGATGCCGAGCTGTTCTGCGAGGGCGGGGACGCTGACGCGCTGGCTGTGCTTCTCGCCGACCACCGGCCAGTCCTGAGACTTCGCCTGAATCCATCCTTATCTTCTTCGGCGGAACCGGCGACGGTGAGGCGCAGCCGCTTCAAGTCGAGGTCTTGGGTTCTCAAGGCCAGTATCTCGCCGATGCGCAGACCTGTCCCGAGCGCGATTCTCACGGGCATATCGAGCCATGACTCGTAGACCGCCGCAAGGACGATCTGCGCTTCCTCGCGCGTGAACGCCTGTCCGTCAGGGTCGGGTGCTGACGGATGCTCCGCACGCGCCGCGGGGTTGCGATAGATCAGCGGGGGTTCCTCGTGCAGCGCGTCTTCGAGTGCGTGATACAGGAGGGCGTGGCGCTTGGCGACAGTGGACGGCGTGACGAGTCCTCCCAGCCGCGTCTTCTCGTGTTGGTGCAGCCAGACGTACGCAGCCTCGCTCTCGCCGTTCGTGAGCTCTGGTAGCTTCGGCGCGCCGAG
>CAZBLH010000029.1:0-20889 GCA_964492775.1 uncultured Eubacteriales bacterium
CATCGTCGTCTACGTCGGCTGCGGCGAGCGCGGCAACGAGATGACCGACGTGCTCATGGAGTTCCCGGAGCTCATGGACCCGTACTCGGGCGCGCCGCTGATGAAGCGGACCGTGCTCGTGGCCAACACCTCCAACATGCCGGTCGCCGCTCGTGAGGCATCCGTGTACACAGGCGTGACGATCGCCGAGTACTTCCGCGATATGGGTTACGAGGTGGTCCTACAGGCCGACTCCACCTCCCGCTGGGCCGAGGCGATGCGAGAGATCTCCGGCCGCCTCGAGGAGATGCCGGGCGAGGAGGGCTACCCCGCGTACCTCGGCACTCGGTTGGCCGCCTTCTATGAGCGCGCCGGCAAGGTCGAGTGCGCCGGCGAGCAGGGCGATGCGTCGCGCGAGGGCTCGGTCTCGATCGTCGGATCGGTTTCGCCTCCGGGCGGTGACCTCTCCGAGCCGGTCGTGCAGTCCACGCTGCGCGTCGTCAAGGTGTTCTGGGCGCTGCAGGACACGCTAGCGTTCCAGCGGCACTTCCCAGCGATCGACTGGCTGCAGTCCTACTCGCTCTTCGTTGACAAGGTCTCGCCGTACTGGGACGCGAACGTCTCGCCCGAGTACCGGGCCAGGCGCGACCGCGCCATGGGGATCCTGCAGCGCGAGAGCGAGCTAGCCGAGATCGTGCGACTCGTCGGAATCGAGGCGCTCTCGGCGGACGAGCAGATCCTGATGGAGGTCGCCAAGTCGCTGCGCGAGGACTTCCTGCAGCAGAACGCGTTCCGCGATGACGACCAGTTCACGAGTCTGGAGAAGCAGGACCGCCTGCTCGGCTCCATTCTGTACTTCTACGACCGTGCGCTGGCCGCGAGCAAGGAGGGCGTCGCACTCGACTCCATCTTCTCGGCTCCCGTGCGCGAGCGCATCGCCCGGGCCAAGTACCTGGACGAGAGCGAGATCAGCGTGTTCGACCAGATCGATGACGAGATCGACAAGCAGCTTGCACCAGGGGCGGCACTCGCCGACGAGTCCGGTGTGGGCGCTGACGCCGATGCCGCTGTCGCGGCCACGTCCGGCGCAGATGATGCGGAGGTGGAGGGTTAGTGGCGCGCGAGTACAGGACGACACGTGACATCGTCGGTCCGCTGCTTCTGGTCGAGGGCGTCGAGGGCGTGACCTACGGCGAGCTCGTGGAGCTCGAGTTCCCGGACGGCACCCAGTCGCTCGGCAACGTGCTCGAGGTCGACGGCGACATCGCGCTCGTGCAGTCGTTCCAGGGCACGCGCGGTGCGAACCCCTCGCAGACGACCGTACGCTTCCTGGGTCGCGGACTCGAGCTGGGCGTCTCCCGCGACCTGCTCGGCCGCGTGTTCAACGGCCTTGGTCGCCCGCGCGACGGAGGACCCGAGATCATCGCCGACAAGCGGGTCTCGATCTACTCGGCGCCGATCAACCCGATCTCGCGCGACTTCCCAGACGACTTCATCGCCACGGGAATCTCCTCGATCGACGGTCTGAACCCACTCGTGCGCGGGCAGAAGCTGCCGATCTTCTCGGGCTCCGGCTTGCCGCACAACGAGCTTGCCGCTCAGATCGCGCGTCAGGCGGGCGTGCTGGTTCGCGAGGCGGACCCCACCAAGGCCGGCGCCAAGGAGGAGGGCGAGTTCGCGGTCGTCTTCGCCGCGATGGGCATCACCTTCGAGGACGCCGACTTCTTCATCAACGAGTTCCGCTCCACCGCGGCCATCGAGCGCGCGGTGCTGTTCCTGAACCTTGCCGATGACCCCGCGGTCGAGCGCATCGCTACCCCGCGCATGGCACTTACCGCGGCCGAGTACCTCGCCTTCGACTGCGACATGCACGTGCTCGTCATCTACACGGACATGACGTACTACTGCGAGGCGCTGCGCGAGGTCTCGGCAGCTCGCAAAGAGGTCCCAGGTCGCCGAGGCTACCCCGGCTACCTCTACACCGACCTCGCGACGATGTACGAGCGCGCCGGCCGCATCCAGGGCAAGAAGGGCTCGATCACTCAAGTGCCGATCCTCACCATGCCCGACGACGACAAGACGCACCCGATCCCCGACCTTACCGGGTACATCACCGAGGGTCAGATCATTCTGGACCGCGCTCTGCATCGCGCGGGCGTCTATCCGCCCATCGCGGTCTTGCCGTCGCTCTCGCGCCTGAAGCAAAAGGGCATCGGCCCCGACAAGACGCGCGAGGACCACGCCGATCTCTCGAACCAGCTGTTCGGCGCCTACGCGCGCGGCGTCCAGGCCAAGGAGCTCGCGGTCATCCTCGGTGAGGCCGCGCTTTCCGAGACGGACCGGGCCTACGTCGCCTTCGCAGACGCCTTCGAGGACCGGTTCATCCGGCAGGGGGCGGACGAGGAGCGCAGCATCGAGGAGACCCTCAGCCTCGGGTGGGAGCTCGTGTCGCTCCTGCCAAAGACTGAGCTCAAGCGAATCAAGGACGAGTACATCGAGCGCTACCTGCCGAGCGCCTCGGACGAGGTGCTGGAGGAGTCGGCGTAACATGACGCCGCTGCTGTTCACAGTCGCAGTCGTGCTCCTTGGCGTGGCGGTTGGCGCGCAGGTGGCGTACCTGCGCGCGGCGGCGCGCGCCACCGGAGAGCTGCCGCGCACGCTCAAGGTGATCTCGTACCTCAACATCGGACTGCTCGGTGTGCTCGCCGTGGTGCTCGTCGTTGCGGCGTTTGTGACCAGCGTGTTCGGGACGGGGAGGTGAGCGCAGGATGGCGACCCCGCTTCGGGTGAACCCGAACCGAATGGAGCTTCTCAAGCTGCGCCGTCGTGCCGAGATGGCTCGGCGTGGCCATAAGCTTCTCAAGGACAAGCTAGACGAGCTCATCAAGGAGTTCATGGCCCGGATCGCGCAGAACCGCCGTGTCCGTGACGAGGTAGAGCAGGAGCTCATCGCCGTCCAGGGCCTGTTCGGTATCGCGCGCTCCGTCGCCGGCTCGCCGGTCATTGCGCAGGCGCTGCTTGCGGGCGAGCCTGCCGACCTCGTGACCACCGACGAGCGCAACGTGATGAGCGTGAAGGTGCCCGAGGTACACCTGGGCGAGATTCCCGAGTCTGAGGGCTACTCGTACGCGACGACGCCGACCGTTCTCGACGACGCGCTCGAGCGTCTGGCCGAGCTGCTGCCGCGGATGGTTGACCTGGCGGCGCGCGAGAAGACGATCGAGCTCCTGGCCGCCGAGATCGAGGCGACGCGCCGGCGCGTGAACGCGCTCGAGTACGTACTCCTGCCGCAGCTCGATGGTGCGGTCCGCGAGATCCGCATGAAGCTTGATGAGACCGAGCGCAGCGAGCGCACGCGGCTCATGAAGGTCAAGGACATGCTGCAGGGCGCCGAGTAGGGGAGCCGCTCGCAGACTACTTCGCTGATGTCTTGGTATGTGCGCGCAAAGCAACGCCCGTCAGCCGAGGCCGACGGGCGTTTTCGTCTTTGCGTGCGGTCGCCTACTTCGTCTGTCCGGTGAAGGAGAACTCCTCGCACAGGATGCCCGGCACGAGCGTGGCGCTGTCCTCGGTGCCGACGAACCTGCGGTTCGCGGTGATGCCGGTGCAGGTGCGCAGCGCCTCGACCGCCGACTGAGTGAAGCGCAGGTTCTTGAGCGGCCGGGTCAGGCGACCGTCCTCAATGAGGAACGTGCCATCACGCGTCATGCCCGTGAGCGTCACCGGCACCGGGTCCTCGACGTTGACGTAGTGGAAGCGCGTGACGTACACGCCGCGTTCCACTCGCCCGATGAGCTCCTTGAGAGTCGCGTCGCCCGCAGCCAGCTGCAGGTTGAGCGCCATAGGCCCGAAGGGGTTGGGCGCCGGCAGCGCGTGACCGGTGTTGGCGAGCCCCGTACGGGCCGCCCAGTAGGAGTCGGTCACAGGCATCCGCGCGACTCCGTTCTCGACGCACACCGTTCTGGTCTTGGCCACACCTTCGTAGTCGAAGGTCATGCCGAGCGCGTCGGCGGCAAGCGCGTCGTCAATGATGCTCACGAGCGGGCTGAACACCTGCTCGCCGATATGGTCTGAGAGAAACGAGCGTCCCTCGTGGAACGCCTTTGCCGAGAGACCCACGTAGCCGATGAAATCGAGGATGTCGGAGACGGCCTCAGGCGCGAGCACGACCGGGTACGTCCCGATCTCCAGCTCGCCCGGATCCGCCGACCGCACCGCGAGCCCCGCGGCTTCGGCGCCGAGCGCGGCCGGGTCGAACTCACCGGCGTCGCGGGAGAGGAAGCTCGCCCAGCCCGTGCCGGTCTCGCCGGTTGCGAGCACCGTCGACTCCAGGCCGGTGAGCGACCCGGCCGCGTCGATGCCGCGGCTGGAAGCAATAGCGATCGCCGACTCCGAGGCGCGTACCTTCCCAGCCGCGGCAAGCCCGCGCTCCCGCGACTCGGCCACGATAGCGGCGACAGCGCCGGCGCGGGCCTCGGCGTCGAAGCCGCGGGTCGCGTCGACCGCGCGCGCCGAGGGCGCCACGGGCGTGGGGTCGGGCAGGCCGGGGAAGTCCGGGTCCTCAGGTGCGACGCTTGCGGCGGCGCGCGCGGCGGCGCAGCATTCGCGGAGCGAGTGCTCGTCGGTGCGGTTGGTGGATGCGACGCCCACTCGGCGACCGAGCACCGCGCGAACGCTCACGATCACGTTCTCCTCGGCGACGTTCTGGTTGATGCGGTTGTTCGCGAAGCGCGTGAGCGCGCTCTTCTCGGCGGCGACGAGTGCTTCGGCTTCATCGGCGTCGGTGAGCGCTACTGCGCGCGCGGCGAGCTCGCGAGCCTGGTCCTGTGTGATCATCAGCGACCCACCCCCACCTGCACGCCGCGGAACCGCGCGGGAGCTGCTCCGTGTGCGACGTGGGCGACCTGCATCGGCTCGCCCTTGCCGCAGTTGGGAAGCCCCCAGACCTGCCAGTGCTTGCGAGAGCATACGGCATCGCAGCTCGCCCAGAACTCGGGCGTTGAGCCGGTGTAGTTCGGCAGTTTGACCATGCGTCCGAGCTCGCCGTTCACGATCTCCCATCCGATCTCGCACGCGAACTGGAAGTTCAGGCGCTTGTCGTCGATGGACCAGGACTGATTGGTGTCGATGTACAGGCCGCGCTCGGTGTCGGCGATGAGGTCGTGGAAGTCCCACGTGCCCGGCTCGAGAGAGATGGTGGTCATGCGCACGAGCGGGATACGGTTCCAGCCGTCAGCGCGCATCGAGCCGTTCGAGCCGCGGCCGATGACCGGTGCGGTCTCTCGGCTGGAGAGAAAGCCGGTGAGGACGCCTTCGGTTACGAGCAGGTCGCGCCCGGCGGGCACGCCCTCGTCGTCCCAGCCGAAGGTGCCGAGAGAACCCGGGATCGTCGAGTCCGCCGAGACGGTGACGTGCGCGCTTCCGTACCTCAGCCTACCCAGGTCGCCCGTGCCAACCCACGAGGTGCCCGCGAACGCGGCCTCCTCGCCGAGCACGCGGTCGAGTTCGGTGGGGTGGCCGATGGATTCGTGGACCTGCAGCGCCATCTGGTTGCCGGAGATGATCAGGTCCATCTCGCCGCTGGGGCAGTCCGCTGCCGAGAGCAGCGCGGCTGCTTCTTCGGCCACGCGCGGGGCCTGGCCCACGAGATCGAGCGACTCGACGTACTCCCAGCCGGCTTGGGCCCAGCCGCCCCCGTGGTTGCTGGGGTAGGAGCGGGAGAGCACCTCGCCGTCGGCGATGGCGTACGCTTCGATACCCGCGCCCGTCTCGGTCCAAGACTGCTCGGTGAAGGAACCATCGGTGGAACCGAACCACTTGCGGAACCGGTCGCACCCGCAGTGGGCCTTCGTGATGGCGACCTTGGGCTCGGCGCGCATCGCCTCGTCGGCCGCGAGCAGCAAGGCGAGCTTGTCCTCGAGCGATACTTCGAAGGGGTCTCGGGCGACAGGCCCGGCCCACGTCCCGTTCTGGGGCTCGAGGGCCGATAGCTGCACCGGCGTCTCGCGGACGAGCGCCGAGGCCCGCGCGATGACCACCGCCTGTCTGGCGACCTCGGCCGCGCTCTGCTGCGTCACGTCGCGCGTGGCCGCGAATCCCCACGCGCCGTCGGCGAGCACGCGCACCCCGATGCCGAAACTGTCCGATCTCTCGACGGCCTCGACCCGGCCGCTTGCAACGCGCACTTCCTCGTGGGCGGTATCCACAACACGCGCGTCAGCGTAGGTCGCTCCCGCCAGTTTCGCCGCGTTGAGCGCGGCCTCGACCACATCTCTCAAGTGATACCGTCCCCTCAGTATCTGTCGCGAAAACCGGTCGCGCAGAGCCCAGGAATGCGGCTGCACACCGGTACTTGGTATGGCGTCAGGAATTCCGGTGAGGCGTTAGAGAGCATACCCGCCGATAAGGTCGGGTATTCACGCAACGCCGATGGTACGTGGTGGTGGTGCCGGCGGCTTGCTCGGCTAGCGAGTACCGCCGTAGCCGGAAAGCGCCTCGTTCGTGCTCTTCACCGCTCCCTTGGGGGGAGTGGTGCGATAGGTCCAGGGGTAGCGACGGGCGCCGGCGTAGTCGCTGCGGTCCGCAAGCCTCGAGATCTTGACGAAGTCGCCGGTCCGCGGCGCGTGGATGTAGTAGCCCCCGCCGATGTAGATGCCGACGTGATGGATGGGCGATCCGAAGAAGACGACGTCACCGGGGACGAGGTCCGCAATAGCCACCTTCTGCCCGAGCTGGAACTGCGAGCCCGAGTAGTGCGGCAGCTTCACGCCGTGCTGTGCGTAGACGTAGAGCACCAGGCCGGAGCAGTCGAAGCCCGCTGGGGTCTCGCCGCCCCAGAGGTACGGGATTCCGTGGTAGGCCAGCGCGGTCTCGACCGGCGTGCCCGGCTTGGCGACGATGCCCTTGCTCGAAGCGCCCGAGAGTATTTCGGCAAGCAGCTGGGACTGATCGGCCTGGCGGCGCACAGCCTCGTCGTCGAGGAGCTCGAGCAGCTCCTGGCGCGCCTCGGTGAGCATCTGCTGGCGCTCCTGGAAGCGCAGCATGACCTCGATGCGGCGTGCCTTGAGCTCGAACTCGAGCGACTGGGCCTGGGCCTCGACATCGCGCAGGTCATTCACGCGCTGGTCGAGCAGGTCCTTTTGGGCTCGCAGCGAGGCTGCGATGTCAGCGTCGCGGATGCCCATCGTGTTGAGGAACTTCACGCGGGCGATCAGGTCCGCCATTGACGAGGAGTTCAGCAACACCTCGACGGCGTTGAGCTCTCCGATCCGATACAGGGTGGTCGCCCGGTCGCCGAGAAGCCCTGACTGGATGTCGTAGGCCTCCTGGGCCTCGTCGAGCTCGCTCTTGGCCGCATCTACGTCAGCCTTGATCTTGGCGAGCTGCTCGACCGCGGCGTTGTACTCCTCGGTAGCGACCTCGAGTTCCCGGTCGAGAGCCATCAGCTGATTCTCGAACTCTTCGAGTTGCTGCTGCTTCTCGCCCAGCTCCTCGCGGAAGGCTTCGGTGTCCGAATCGACGTTGACGTCGATCTCAGAAGAGGTGCTGCCGCGGCGGGCTACAGGGGTCAGGTTGGAGGTACCGGCCGTTGATGGCGCAGGCGACGTCGAAGGGGCCGCCGCGCTTGAGGATGCCTCGTTCGCCGGCCAGCTGCCCAGCATGTCGGCCTCAGGGTTTGCCGCTACGGGAGTAGCCGTCAGTAATGCTATTGCAAGTGCCAGCGCGCCCGTTCGCGCACCCGCATTCTTCGCTATGTCGCGACGCATCGAGTGCCTCTCCAGGAAGCGAACTCCGGCAAGTTCGCTGTAGTCACCATAGACGCTCGCACGCGAGCAGGCGACCGTAACCAGTGATTCTACACACAATCTGCGGAAAACGCGAGGTGACAGCCCATACAGCGCGTTTCTCACGCCCAGAACCTATGCAAAGTTGATGCCGACACTCACCTTTGCGTTAGGAGGCGGATCGGCGCCCGAAAGCGTCTGGGCGCGCTCTCTCGAGAGCCGGCTCGCCGCCTCGGCGAGCGGGCGCATCCGGTGCAGGTAGCGTTGCGCGGCAAGCGTCGAGAGCCGCAGCGGCCGCACACCGCAGGAGCGGTAGGCGAGCCAAGCGGCCCAGGCCTCGGCGAATGTGATGTCGGCTTCATCGCGCATGCAGACGAGCATCGCCGAGCGACCTTACCAAAACCTTACCAGTTGGGATTTCGCGTGCGAGATGGCATCACCCACCGTTCGTCGCGCCGGGCTCAAGGACGGGGGTTCAATCTCCGATGCCACTATGTAGGACCGTAGACTTCTTCGCGGCTGAGGGGTGATCGAGTGCGGCGAGTGGTGTGTCTACTCCTGGTGTCGGCGCTGGTGCTGGGCGTCGCCCCCGGCGCCGCTCTCGGGCAGGGTTCGAGCCATCGGCTGACACTTGGCGCAGCCTCGTCCGCGGAGCGGGATGCCAAGGCCCTCGCTTTGGAGTCGCGTGCCGGGGAGGATGGTTCCACCGGAGAGCTGTTGGTGCGCTACGCATCGAACGCTCTTGGAGCCTCCGCGGCGCGTGAGACGCTTCACTGGGGGCTTGGCAAGCCCGTGAAGTGTTTCGACGCGGTCGAGCGCCTCGAAGTGATCAGGCTCGAACCCGGTGTGGACGTCCACGACGCGGTGCGGCAGTACGAGGCGCTGCCGGGCGTCCTGTACGCGGAGCCGAACCACCGGCGCACCCTCGCGTCGGTCGTGAATGATCCGCTTTTCCCGACTCAGTGGGGACTGCACAACACGGGCCAGACCGGCGGCACCATGGACGCGGACATGGACGTCCCCGAGGCCTGGGGCGTGACGACCGGCTCGGACTCGGTGGTTGTCGCGGTGCTCGATTCGGGCGTGGACTACCTTCACCCGGACCTGGCGCCGAACATGTGGCGCAACGCAGGTGAGATCCCGTACAACAACATCGACGATGACGGCAACGGCTACATCGATGATGTCTATGGCATCGACACCGGCTGGCACAAGTCGGATCCATACCCGAGATCCGATGCCGACAAGCACGGCACCATGGTGGCGTCCACCATCGGCGCCGTTGGCGACAACGGGCTCGGTCTGACCGGTTCGGCCCAGGACGTCACCTTGATGGCGATCAAGATTTCAGACCCCGGCGGCGAGATTACCGACGACGCCATCGTCGAGGCGATCGAGTACGCCGACGCGATGGGCGCGGACATCATCAACTGCTCGTGGGGCGGGCCTAGCATGGGCAAGGCGATCGCCGATGCCATCGAGTCAAGCGACGCTCTGTTCGTGTGCGCCGCCGGCAACTCTGGCGACGACATCGATGCGACACCGTACTACCCTTCCTCGTACGATCTGCCCAATATCGTCTCCGTGGCCGCGTCGGATCATGACGACGCGCCGGCCTCGTGGGTGAGTGGCAACAGCACGAACTACGGCGCCACCAAGGTCGACGTCTTCGCGCCAGGCAAGGAGATGCCGGTGGCCGATGCGGGAATGTGGGCCTGGTATCCGAAGGCGCACACCGTGCTGTTCGAGGAGGACTTCAACGATCCGACCCTCGATACGTCGCCATACTGGGACCGTTCGGAGTATGTGCACGAGCGATGGCAGCAAGTCGGCGAGAACGGTGAATACGCCGCGTCCATCGACATGCCTGATGGTCGTCTCTTCGGCGAGCGATCGGTGCTGCGTTCGAACAGGCCCATCGACCTGTCGGGCGCGAGCAATCCGTGGCTGGGATTCTGGCACGCCAGCGAGAGCGGATGGGCGGACGGAGACGGTTTCATCTGGGGTCTGCATGACGCGTCCGAGAACAAGGACTACGTGATCGACACCTACCGCGGCGGGAACTTCACGTGGCGGCAGGAGATCGCGGACCTCTCGCAGTTCACCGGGCCGGGGCGCGACGACTTGTACCTGTTCATCGTCGCGCAGAGCGATCCTGTGCAGAACGACTACCTGTACCCCGACTACACCTACGGCTACATCGATGACGTCACAGTCGTCGACATCGACTACGACTTCCCGGCTGTCACGAACCTGTTCAGCAGCGCGTCCACGTGGAAGGCCGATGTCTTCGACATCACGCCGTGGCGGTGGCGAAACGCCAACGGCGGCGAGTGGTACGTGGAGGACTACTCGAACCCCGAGGCGTCATGGCTCCGGATGGCGCAACCGCTGGACTGCTCTGAAGGCGTTCCGGTCATCTCGTACCGCCTTCAGAGGAAGTACACCTGGCCCGAATGGGCCCCGTGGGCGAGCCTGCGGGTCTCAACCGATGGGATCACGTGGAAGGACGCCGCGGGCGCGGGTACCCCGATCGAGCTACCCGACGGTTCGGTGATCGAGACCTGGGAGCTCTACGAGTATGCGGGGATGGAGGAGCTCCACATCGCCTTCCTCTTCGACGCCGACTGGCCCGCCGCGGAGGCCAGCGACTCGATCGCCATCTCCAACCTCACCTTCGACATCCATCCGTGGGACTGGCGCGCGGAGTTCGGGGACGCCTATGACGTGGTCGACGGGTCGTCGTTCGCGGCACCCGCCGTGTCGGGGGTGGCTGCGCTCATGATGTCGCGAAACTCGACGCTCTCGGCATCCCAGATACGTGAGGTCCTCATCGACACGGCCGACACGAAGGCCGCGTTTGCCGGGAAGTGCCTGTCGGGAGGCCGCGTCAACGCGTACGCCGCCGTGACTGCCGTTCCCGCGACGCCGAGGGCCGTCGACGACGCCTATACGATCGCCGAGGATAGCGCCCTCACGGTGCCGACGAGTGCCGGCGTGCTGGCCAACGACACGGATCCTGCCGAGCTGCCACTGAGCGCGGTGCGCGAGGAGGGATCCGGGCCTTCCCACGGGACGCTCGCGCTCAACGCCGACGGCTCGTTCACGTACACGCCGGACGAAGACTTCCACGGGACTGACAGCTTCTCGTACAAGGCCACCAACGGCGACGCGTTCTCGGGCAAGGCCGTCGTACGAATCACGGTCACCTCGGTCACCGATCCTCCGGTGGCCGTCGGCGACTCGTACTCGGTGGCCAGCGGAGCGACGCTGTCGCCGAGCGCACCGGGGCTTCTGGCCAACGACTACCACCCGGAGGGTCTCGCCGTCTCAGTCGACTCCCTGAACATCCTGCCCCCGGCCAACGGCAGGCTCACATCGTACGGCTCGAACGGTTCGTTCACCTACATCCCGGATGAGGGGTTCGTGGGCACCGACACGTTCAGCTACCGGATCACCGACGGCGAGCGGTTCTCTTCGTACGCCACGGTAACAATCACCGTCACCGGGCTCACGCTCGCGCCGGTCGCCCAGCCAGACGAGTACGTGATGACGGGAGGGACCGTGCTCCAAGTGGCTGCTCCCGGCGTGCTCGGCAACGACACCGTTCGGGCCGGCAGGTCCCTCACGGTCGACGTCACGGGAGGGGTCACCGGACCGGTGTCAGGCTCGCTCGACCTCAGGGCCGACGGGAGCTTCCGCTACGAGCCGATGCTCGGTTTCACCGGAAGCGATACCTTCGCGTATCGCGCATCGGATGGGAGCGGGCGATCGGGCTGGGCCACGGTGATGATCACGGTCGACGCTCCCGCCACGCCGTCCCGCCCTGCGGTCCTCTCGGTCGCCGGTCCGGATCGTGTCGCGACCTCGGTCCGGGCATCGGAGCTCGCGCGGCCCAGCCCGGAGGATCCGACCGGGCCCAGGAGCGTGGTGATCGCAACGGGTCACAACTGGCCCGATGCTTTGGGAGGCAGCTCTCTTGCCGGTGTGCTGGACGCGCCGATCCTGCTCACCGACCCCCGCAAACTGCCTGACGCGGTCCGTGACGAGATAACCCGGCTGAAGTGCACCGACGCAATCATCCTGGGTGGGGAGGGCGCCGTCGGGCCCGCTGTGGAGTCGGCCTTGAAGTCGCTGCTCGGACAGGAGAACGTCGAGCGGATTGCGGGCAGGAACCGCTACGAGACCGCCGAGCGCATCGCCCGGCGCGTGATCTCGCTTCAGGAGGGGGCCTACGACGGGCGCGCCTTCGTGGCGACAGGTGGGGACTTCCCCGATGCGCTAGCCGCGGCGCCTCTTGCAGCGGCGCGCGGGTGGCCGCTCTACCTGGCGGCCCCGGGGACTGGCCTCTCGGCCGCCACCCGGACGGCGATGGACGGTGTCGACAGGGTGGTGATACTCGGAGGCACGTCGGCTGTCTCGGAGGCGACACAGCGCTCTCTTGAGGGGGGACTGGGAGCCGCCAGTGTGGCTCGCGTCGCGGGCGGGAACCGCTACCAGACCGCGGCGAGGGTCGCGGCGTTCGGAGTGGAGGAAGCAGGGCTCGCATGGGAGCGGGTCGGGATCGCGACCGGCACCAACTACCCTGACGCGCTGGCGGGCGGCGTGTTGCAGGGCTCGGTGGGCAGCGTCATGGTGCTCACCCGTCCAGACCGCCTGTCGCCCGAGGCGGAGTCCGTGCTCTCCGGCAACAGAGGCGCGATCGACACGGTCACGTTCTTCGGCGGCCCTAACGCGCTCACCCTGGATGTGCGGGCGTCGATCACGACGATGCTCAGGTAGCGTTCGATGGGAGGACGACAGATGCTTGCGCGATGGGTCGGCAGGGTGATCATCGTTGGCGCCACCGTGGTCGCGCTCACCGGGTGTTCGTTGACCGGTTCCGGGAAAGAGGGTCCGGCGGCGGGGGGTGGCGCCCACTCCGGCACGGGTGAGCCGCGGGCGACCACCGAGCTCTCGCTCAGGCTCGAGCCCTACGACGGCGGGTACTTCGAGGTGCTCAAGCCGGCGGGATGGGAGATCGTGACCGGCGGGGCGTACGGAGGGTTCGGCTACATGATGTGGGATCCGGAGAACCCGGCTCGCAGGGTCTTCTACATCGGGGAGATCGTCCCGTTCTACGCCAGCGAACAGCAGAAGCAGATAGACCGCGCGTACATGGACGCCGGCGGCTTCCCGGTGGCATGGCACGACATGCCGGTGGTCTCACCGCTCACACCGCTGGAGTTGTTCCGTGCGTTCGACCGCATCGCAGAATCCGAGGCCGCCAAGGCGTACATGCCTGGACTGCCGCCGCTGACCGGGTTCGAGGCCGTGTCCGTGGCGCCGGCGTCCTCGCCGTTCTCCGTGGGCGAGACCTCGCTGATCCACGCGACGTTCGCCGACGGGTCCGTGCCCTGCCAGGGTCAGTTCATGGCTACGGTCGCCGAGTTCGCCCCCTTCATGAACGGTCCCGGCGGAGGGACGGGCGTCGCCGCCATGGTGGTGGGCGTGATGGCTCCGGTTACCGAGTTTCCGCAGCTCAACGACGACCTGCTCGAGGCGCTAGGCAGCTTCCGGTTCAGCGAGTCGTACGTGCAGGAAGGGCTCGCGCAGAGCAAAGAGAACTTCGCGGGCATCATGAAGGCCGGCCAGACCCTGCGCGAGACGTCCGAGATGGTGGCGCGCAACTGGCACGCAAACGACCCCTCCGCTGACATCGACCCCCAGAAGTGGAGCGACTCGATGCTCGGGTACGAGCGCGTCTACGACCCCGACACGGGGGAGGTCTACCACGTGGAGAACGGCTTCTACGATCGCTACGACCTCGATCGCGGCTCCTATGACATGAACAACCTCCAGCCTCTGCCATCAAGAGATGTCGGGCTGTGGACGCAGCCACCGCTGAACGGCGACCGAATACACTAGCGCGATCCCGCCGTCGGCTGCGCGGAAAGCGTCGACGGCGGACGAGTGCCCGTAGCCGGGGCGTCCGTCGCCCCTTTGACCGCGGACTCTCACTCCCGTCCGGACGGCTTCGGCCTGTCCTTGCACTCGGCGAACCAACCCTCCGTTGCGTCGGGGAAGGCGTCGAACCGCGGGATGTAGGGCTTAATGTCCAGCAGGGGGGTGCCGTCGAGCATGTCGACACCGCTCACCCTCAGAGTCGTGCCTTCGCGCGAGACGAGTCTGACCACCGTCAGGCCGAGGCCGTTCGGACGGGCGGGGTGTCGGGTGGAGAAGATCCCTCTTGCCTCGTCGGCGAGCAGCGGGAGCCGTCGCATTTGGACTGGCGCCGCCTGGTGCAGTGAGTAGATGAGGATGAGGTGGCTGAATCCGTCGATGTCGTCGAGGCCGTCGACGTACTCCGGCATGAGACTCACGTGGCCCAAGGCGTCTGGACGGAACGCGCCCTGGATCGGTGCGTCGGCCTTCTGCCGAAAGGGCGTGTGGATGGTCCCGATGGGGGCGAGCACGATACCGGATGGGGGCTGCATGGATGTGTCGTCTCCGTTCTGTCTTCCGCACCTGTGAACACTGCTATTGTAGGCCGGCCTGATGTCAGGCCTTCACAAGTTCGCAGTAGAGGGGTCGGAGCCTGAGGACGCATCGGGGGTATCCGGCGATGTGGACTTGCTTGTCGAGTTCGACGTGGCGCCGGGCGGACTCGCTGATGCCTACCTGGGGCTCCTCGATGAACCCAGGTCGCTGCTTGGGCCGCACGTCGCCCTCGCATGGCGGAGGCCGTCAAGAGCCCCCACATCAGAGGCGAGCTAGCGCGGACGGAACGGGTCCCGCACGCGACATGAGTCCGGCATCAGGGTGCCGACCTTGTCCGGTTTGCGACGCGAACGGCCGGTGTGGTATCCTGCGTATCCGCCGCAGGGCGGGTTGGAAATTGCGGGGTGGAGCAGTCTGGTAGCTCGTCGGGCTCATAACCCGAAGGTCACAGGTTCAAATCCTGTCCCCGCGACCAGTAAATACGCAGGTCAGACATGGTGAACGTGTCTGGCCTGTTTTGTTTGTTGGGCCGCGCGTCTAACACTTGTCTAACACTCACGTCTCGGACTAGCTGTTCGGGGGCAGCGTGCACGCGCGAGATCCCGCACTCCCTCGGGGAGCGTTAGAGCGACTCTATCGGGCCGGAATGGTCGGCTATGGCGCTGAAGCCTCGTCGCGCGCTACTGCCAATGCTGCATTTGCCACCGGCCAATCCTGCACCATACCCGGTCCTCTTTGAGGCAAGCGGCTGACAGTCAGCGGCCGGAGCGCGGTCCTCTCGAACAGTCGGGTTTGCTCGTCCCGCCATCCAAGGAGCGATCCCTCCCGCGATCGACAACTACGCAAAGCAACAGCAGTTGGGACGGCGTGACGGCGCGTTGAACATCGACATCACCATGAACGAGCGAGAGGTGGTGATCCGCGAGAACTCCGGTGGCGTGTCGCCCGAAGACCTGCAGGCGTTCGTGCAACTGGGCGCCTCTGGTCAGGTATCCGCTGACAGCCCGCACATCGGTGTGTGGGGTCAGGGACAGAAGCTCGCGATGGCCGCTCTTGGCCGCGATGCCACAATTAGCACTCGCTACTGGCACGAGGGGCGAGTCTACGAACTCGGGGATACGATGACCGACCAGGTCGTGCTCAGGATGAGCGAGGACTGGTGGCAGAGCGAGGACGACTGGGATGTCCCGGTATACCTCCCCGGAGGTGAGCTGACCCAGGGTGAGACCGTCTATGAGCTCCGCAAGCTCAACGTACTCGTCGATGATCAAGTACTGACGAGCGTCCGGCAGGAGCTCAGTAGCCTGTACGGCACCTTCTTGGCCGAAGCCGACGCGACGATTTCCCTCAATGGCGAGCCGTTGGTCGCCGAGTCGACCCTGTCGGAAGAAGCGTTGTCGAAGGTCTTTGCCTACCCGACGGGCTTCGAGCCGTCTCGACACATCTTTGACCTGGAGGCACGACAGCCCGTGATCGAAGGGGGCCGGCGATCTGAAGAGGTCCGCCACCTGAGGATGGAAATCATAATCGGGCTGACACCGCGCCAGCAGGTGGACAAGGCGGGCGCCTACATGTTCGGGGTTCCTGCAACAACGTCAGGTGCCCGACTTGGACCGAGGAAGTTCGTCAAGGAACCGGTGCAGGATGAGTCCATCGGCTACTCGACCGGTCCTAACAGCATCCTCCGGAAAGGCCATGCGTCGATTGGCCGACTGAGGATGTACATAACCTTCAGCGGCGACAGTGAGGACATCCCCTGGGGCATGCCGGGTAGCGCAGTGAAGCGAGGCTACAACTCCATGAGCCCCTTCGCTGCCGAGATCCGCGAGAAGATCAAGCTGGTCGCACAGCCGTACGCGAAGTTCACCTCGAGGGCTCGAGAGATCGACGTCGTTCCGTTCTCTGTTGAGTGGAATGACATGTCTGAGGATGCCCGGCGGACGTTGGTGCGGAAGGGCGCCAACATCAAGTACGAAGACGAGCTGGACGAGCCGGATGTCCGGCCAAAGGTGGTCCCCTTCGTGAGGCGCGACTTCCAGCCAACAGCGTTCTTGGATTGGGACCATGAGTCTAGCGACGCTCCACCTCTCGCGGTACCCGCTTTCGACGTTAAGCGATCGAAAGAGGTTGTTGCTTCGCTCTACCAGCGTGATAAGCGTCTGAAGGAAATGGAGGGACTTGATCCGGCGGCCGCCATAGAGGAAGTGATGAACAACTTCCAGCAGCTCGAGGACCTTCGTGAGCAGGGCTGGAGCGAGGATGAAGAAGAGGAATCGAGGGCCACAGAACGGCTGATACCGGTCTCGTTCCGGATCTCGCAGCGCAAGCTTAGGCAGCTTCTCCAGCTTACCGGCGCTGACAAGAAGACGGACGCTGTCACACGCGCTATCGAGGCGTACCTTTCCGAGCATCAGTCTCCGACCGCGCTTGGTGAGGCGGTAGATGGCTGATGGACCGAGCGGACGCCCTTGTTCGCATCGAGCTCAAAGGGCCCCCTCTTACGGGCCCTTTGGGTTCGGGCGACAGGGCTAGAAAGCAGGAGTACAAGAACCGCATTCGATATGCCGCGCGCAACTGTCGAGTACGGCGTCCTGTCTCCGCTGAGGGACCCTTGGCAGTGCGGATAGTTGCCGAAGTCAATAGGGGACGAAAGGGCGACTGCGACAACATCGCGAAGCCCATCCTCGACTCCTTGCACGACCTACTCGGCGAAGACAGCTGTGGGCGGTCGAAAGATGAGCGAGTGAAGAGGTTGGAGGTAAGCATCTTCGAGGTTGCCGGGCCTGAACGTGTACTAATCGAGGTGCACGCGCTGCGAACCCCGGGATGCGTCCACATCGGCTAGTAACCGGTGGGGGCGGTCAGCCTAGTAGTTGGTTACGACCAGCTCGGGCTGGCCGCCCCTGCTCGTTGCTTTGGCACTGATTGCGCGGAAGGCGACCACCGTGTGTAGGCGCAGGTTGTTCTGGCGTTCGTAGAGATCGACAAGGTCGGGAGCAACCGAGTTCGACAGCATGATGCGGGCTTCACCGCCGGTCCGCGCTTCGGTCTCTAGAATGCTGTTGCGCAGTTGGGCCTGCTGTTCGATACCGAAAGCACCCTTGGTGTAGCTGGTGAACGAGCTCGTTGCCGACAAAGGGTGATATGGCGGGTCCAGGTACACGAAGTCGCCGGCCTCAGCCCGGCTCAACGTCTCCTGAAATGGGGCCACCACTAGTTCGGCACGCTTGAGAAGCTCGGAGGCTGCCGCCATGTTCTCCGAGTTGTACAACGCCGGCGGTTCACCACTGCTGGTGGCACCAAAGGGCACATTGAATTTGCCCTTCTTGTTCACGCGATACAGGCCATTCCAGCCCCAGCGATTCAGGAAGATGAACCGAGCCGCTCGCTCGATCGGGTCGTCCGGCTCAGCCGCCCGGACTTCGAGGTAGGTCTCCTTCAGGTACGGCCGCGATCCCATTTCATCGAGCAGAGCGAGAAGCTCTCTCAGGTTATCTCGCACTTGGACGTACATATTGATGAGGTCCTCGTTCAGGTCTGCGAGCACTGCCTCCTTCGGCCTCAGATAGAAGAACACGGCAGCACCGCCGACGAAGGGTTCTATCAGCCTGCCTTGAAATCCGGGGCGTACGTCCTGGGGCATCAGGTTCTGCAGCTGTGGAATGATGCTGCGCTTCCCACCGGCCCATTTGACTAGCGGCCAGGGCATGTCAAAGCCATTTCGGGGACGAGCCATCTTGATCTCCTCTAAGGATGCGACGGCGCTGGGCCGTTCGATTTGAGCATTTCAAAAATGCGAACACTTGTTCGATTAGGCGAGCAACAGTATACTGCCGACATGTCTCGCCGGCCATCCATCGAACCCTATCATCAGTCCACCTCGTGGTCTCTGTATCGAGGGGACGTTCTTGAGGTTCTGAAGTCGATTGACAGCAAGAGCATCGACGTCGTATTCGCCGACCCTCCCTACCTTCTGAGCAATGGCGGGGTCACTTGCCAAAGCGGCCGAATGGTCTCGGTGAACAAGGGGGAGTGGGACTCAAGCAAAGGCTTCGCTGCCGACTACGCCTGGCATCGGTCGTGGCTCCGAGCTTGTCGGCGTGTCTTGAAGGACGAGGGAACCATCTGGGTCTCCGGCACCTACCACAACATCTATCTGGTGGGCCACGCCATGCAGAGCCTCGGATTCAGGATGTTGAACGACATAGCATGGCTCAAGCCGAACGCCGCACCCAACCTCGGATGTCGATGTTTCACGCACTCGCATGAGACTGTACTGTGGGCGTCCAAGTCGTCGAGTGCCCGGCACACCTTCAACTATGAAGAGATGAAGGCGGACAACGGCGGCAAGCAAATGCGGTCCTACTGGACCTTCACCACCCCAAAGGCGTCTGAGAAGAGCCACGGTAAGCACCCGACCCAGAAGCCACTGGCGCTTTTGGACCGCATCGTTCGGGCTAGCACTAACCCTGGCGAGATGGTTCTCGATCCGTTCGTCGGTAGCGGCACGACAGGGGCTGCGGCCGTCAGGAACGGTAGACGGTTTATCGGTATCGATGCGAACGCTGAATACCTCGACTTGGCGTTTAAGCGAATCTCTGCCGAAGGTGAGCGGCTTCTCTAGAATCTGGAATCATCGAACGGCTTCGGTGAAGCGTCAGCGTGTGAGGCTCCGCTGCTATCGGCGTGGGGCAATCCTAGCGAGCTCAGGGGTATCTCGTTGAAGCAGTAGTGGCAACCGGTGTCTACGATGTACTCCAGGACGTCGCGATAGCTCTTGTCTTTGAACCAGTCGTTCAGCACGTAGAGATACTCGACGCCGATTCCCGTCTCGCTGAAGAGCCTCTCGTACTGTCGCTTCTTGAAGCTGCATGTCTGCAGCTTCTCGTCGACAGATCCCGCACCGTGCTGGAACTTCTTCTCGATTACGTAGACGGTCTGTGACTCGAGTACGTAGAGCGCCTCATCAGGCAGTAGTCTCTTGGACACGATGGTCCGGTAGTCGACTCCCCGAGGCTCGAGCAGTACTCGGTAGAGGTCATGCTTCCCTGCGATTTCGCCGACTTTGGCTCCCCGGTAGTAGACCTGGCATCCATGCACCTCGTAGCCATCGATAGCAAGAAGCGCAGTCACGAGGTCAGTCTCCTGCTCGAACCGCAAGCCGTTGATGTTCGTCCGGCTTCCCCCGCCGAAGATGTTCTTGGTCACTGTCGCTCCCTGCCCTGAGATTGAACGGGTCCCGCCCAGTTCTCATCGGCATCAACGCTATGATGCTCTAACGACTATTTGCAAGAGTATCGCTTATGTGGCTGAACCCTAGCACCGATATTGAGACCGACGTCGGTCTTGAGTGCTAGGGGGGAACATGCCACGAACAGTAAGGACCTATGACGACGGGACTTCACTGGAGTTCGACAGAGGCGGGTTCGACGACTGGTGCGTATACGTGCGGTCAGCGGATGACACCCGGAGGCCGCCCCTCGACACGGAGTACTTCGAGACCCTAGTCACGTTCGGGCGTGAGCATGGCAACGAGGCCGTGTACCAGGATTTCGTGCGCGTCTATGACGTGACGGGCAACGACGTCGATGACCGGACGCTCCTCATCATCGATGAGGTCGCCGCAGACTATGGACGTGAGTCTATGCGGATGTCCAAGACGTTGACGACCATGTACATGGGCATGATTGCCGAGGAGAACAAGCGCAACACCAGACTTGGCAAGCGCATCAAGCGACTTGGGACGCACATGTTGCTCGTTGAGGGGCAGACGGTTGAGGACGCGGCCAACTTCATGCGCGGGATGGGCTGGCGCGATATTGACCGAATGTGTACGGAACGAGGATTCTGAGTCCAGAGGCCAACTTGGGCAGCAGGGCTAGTGACCGTCTAGGCTGATCATCATCGTGTGCAAGAGCGCATTCGCCCGCCGACACAGTCAACTTGCTGCTTGAAGATCGGCTTCCCGACGCCCGGTTGCGCGACGAGCCGGGCGTTGATGGCGTTTCCTGATGAGGAAGAGCCAGTCCACACAACTACCCCAGACAGTCCTTGGGGAGCTTAAGACGTTCTTTCTTGACGAAGTCTCTCTACCTGGTCCGGAGGCACTATGAGTTATCGCTACGGTTACGACGACATCGACCTGTTTGTCGAACAGGGAACGGATAGAGTGCCTGACGACGGTCAGTTCTACTTCGTCTTGCGTGGCCAGGTGATTGAGTCAGAGGCCAACTTGAAGCGTGCCCTTGGTCGGCTGCAGCAGCTGCGAAACAGCCCCCCAACCGATGACGATATCGCGGCTGGTTCGCACATGCGCTCGAAGCAGCGAGCAGGAGAAATGGCTTCTCGACATCTGTCTCAGTCCACAGCCGACAAGACGTCGCAGTACGGCCGGGGAGGTAAGAAGGCGTAGTCTCCTGCCGTTCGGGTGTTTAACCCGAAGGTCGCCGCCTGCTGATAAGAGGTCTACCCGGCGAAGGACCGCAGGTCAGAGAATCAGTTGGACTGAGCCCTTTGCCTCTGTCGGCTCGCTTTTCTAACATCTCGTCTAACACTTCTCGCGAAAAGGGGGCGTGCGCGTGGGCGGACGAATTGGGCTGGCCCCCGAAATGAGTACCGCCTGAAGTGTTAGGGTCTCCTCGAGAAG
>CAZBLH010000030.1:0-19956 GCA_964492775.1 uncultured Eubacteriales bacterium
GCGAACATCTACAACTTCGCTCCGTCGAAGATGATCTTCGCCTGGAAGGAGTCCGAGGACCACTAGGCGAAACGCCGAAAATGTGTAACTCTTAATGAGTGATAGAGTTGCACCAGAACGGGCCCCGGCAACCCGCCGGGGCCCGTTACCTTTTTCCCGGTCAATCGAAGTGACGAGGCGTGCCCGTCGTCGGCGCGCAGCAACAAGGACGGAGAAGCGGCCCCTGTGTTTTCCGAAAGAGTCATCCGCCGAGCGCTAGGAATTCTCAACAGCAGGTATCTCGCAACTCAACCGGTTCAGATCGACTCTGTTCCCGGACCCGAGCACGGGAAACGGTACGTCCTGTACGCGCACGTACCCTTCTGCGAGCGTCTATGCACCTACTGCTCCTTCAACCGTTTCCTCTACAAGGAAGACCGGGCGCGCGCCTACTTCGCTGACCTGCGGACCGAGATGCGCCGGGCTGCCGAGCTCGGCTACGACTTCGACTCCTTGTACATCGGCGGAGGCACGCCCACGATCCTCCTCGACGAGCTCGCCGAGACGATCGACCTGGCGCACGAGCTGTTCCCGTCACTCGCAGAGGTCTCCTCGGAGACCAGCCCGAACCACCTGACCGACGAGCTTGTGTCGTACCTCTCATCACGAGTGCAGCGGCTCTCGGTCGGAGTCCAGAGCTTCGACGACAACCTGCTCCTGCAGATGGACCGGTACGCGAAGTACGGCTGCGGGCAGGAGGTCTTCGAGCGCGTTGCGAGCATGGCGGGCAAGTTCCCGTCCTTCAACATCGACATGATCTTCAACTTCCCCAGCCAGACCGAAGAGATCCTCGCCCGCGACATCGAGCTGGTGAAGCAGTCCGGGGCAAATCAGACCACGTTCTACCCGCTCATGGCCTCGCCCACGCGCCGTAAGGAGCTCGCCGAGACGGTCGGCGACATCGACTACGACCGAGAGGTCCGCTACTACCAGCAGGTATGTGACGGACTGCTGCCGGAGTTCAACGCAGCGAGCGCGTGGACGTTCTCCCGCGATCCCTCCGCCATGATCGACGAGTACATCGTCGACTACCCGGAATACGTCGGTATCGGATCGGGCGCCCTGTCCTACCTCGGTGACACCGTTTACGGCAATACGTTCTCGCTGTCCGAGTACAGCGAGCGCATTCATTCAGGCCGCATGGGCGTAGTGAAGAAGGGTGAGCCTTACGGGTTCTTCGGCAGGATGCGCTACCGGTTCGTGACCGACCTGTTCGGGCTCAGGCTCGACAAGCGCAAGTTCCGGCGCGACTTCGGCATCCCGGTCGAGATCGGTCTCGGAGCCGAGTTGGCTTTTCTTGCCGCCGCAGGCGGGATCGCAAGGGTCACCACCGACGAGGTGACCCTCACCGACAAGGGCCGCTACCTGCTGCTGGTGATGATGCGCGAGACGCTCGCACTGTCTAATGATGCCCGCGACCGGGCCCGGGCCGAGCTTCCACTCGAGGAGCGCCTGCTGCTCCTTGAGGGCGACACGACGGCGCTGCTGCCCGAAGTCGGACTCGCTGCAGTCTAGACCTCACTCGGCTACACTGGCATTCGCGCGTCATACCGGCGCGCCGCTTGAGCGACCCGGAGGACCTGCATGGCTTCAGAACGCATACTCGTGATGGGTGTCGGCAATCCCCTGATGCGCGATGAGGGCGCCGGTCCCCGCGTAGCCGAGTTGCTGATGGACGGGTACACCTTCCCCGACGACGTCAGCGTCGTCGACGCTGGAACTATGGGACTATCCATCCTCGAGCTCCTCATCGACCTTGAGCACCTCATCGTCGTCGACGCGATCAAGGAGACGGGACACCCCGCGGGAACGGTTCTGCTGCTCACGCCGGAAGACCTCGCGGACAACCAGGTGATGCACTCGCTCCACGACATGCGCCTGATCGACGTACTCCAGCACGCCGCGCTGATGGACCGCATGCCCAAGACGACGGTCCTCATCGGCATCCAGATCGAGTCCATTGACCAGTGGGTCCTGGAGCTGTCGCCCCCGGTCGAGGCTGCTCTGCCGATCGCCGCCTCGGCGGTCTTGGATGAGCTTGAGCGCCTCGGAGTCACACCGGAGCCTCGCGCCGACTCCGATGTGCACGCCGGCATCATCCGCGCGCTGCGGACGTACGAGCCCATGCCCGCCGAAGACGCGGGCGACGCTGCCGGCGACACCGGCGATCAGTCAGAGACGTGTGCCTGAGCCGCTCTCAGCTTGCTCGGGCCAGTATCTCGGTGATCGAGGTGCCGATACCGTCCACATCTAGCCCGGCAGCCGCGAGGATGTCTTCGGCCACCCCAGAGCTCTGGTAGTCGCGCACGCCGAGACGGACGAGCACGGCATCGGTGCGGTGCTCGGCAAGCCACTCCGCCACCGACGCGCCCAGTCCGGTTCGGACGTTGTGGTCCTCGACCGTGACGATCAAGCCTGTGGCGGCCGCGGCCCACATCGCATCCTCGTCCAGGTCCAGCGGGCACGCCACAATGCCGACAGCGAGGTCTTCCCCGGCTTCTCTCAGCCGATCGGCCGCGGACACCGTCGGCCCTGCGACGGTACCCATGGTGAGCACAGCTGCCCGGCGTCCGGTGCGAGCCCAGTCAATGCGTCCGTATTCGAACTCGTAACCGTCCGCGAAGAGCGGCTGACAATCCTCGGCAAGCACCACAGGCAGCTTGCTGCGGCCCATGGCGAGCGCGACGCAGCCGGGAATCGCGGTCATTGCCCTCACGGCGCGGTCCGTCTGGTTCGGGTCGGCCGGCACGATGACTTTCCAGCCATAGAAATCGCGCAGAGCACCCACATAGTCGAGGCACTGGTGGGTCTTCCCGTCTTCGCCGACATCGAGCCCGCAGTGCGTCAGCACGAGCTTGAGTGCAGCGCCGTTGATGTCATTCAGCCGCTGCTGGTTGTAGACCTCATCGATCCCGAACACTCCGAATCCCGCGTGGAACGCCACGACACCCGGGACGGTTGAGAGTGCGCCGATCATCGTGGCAGCGTTATGCTCCCCTACCCCGCACTGGATGAAAGCGTCGGGGCGTGCCTTCGCGAAGCCGCCGGTCTTGACCGACTCGGCGAGGTCGCAGTCTGACACCGCAATGACGGTATCCGGGTTGGCCTCGGCGATGTCGACGAGCGCGCTGCCCCAAGCCGAACGGTTGTCGGTCTTGTCCGCGGGCGTGTACACCCGGGGCACACCGCTGTCGAGCGGCACAACCGGCGTGCTGTGCTCTAGCGCCTGCGTCGGACACGGGTCCCCCCGACGAGCCCGCGCGGCCTCGAGAGCGCCTGCATCGAGTCCGAGTTCGGACATGGCCTGCGCGTACTCGTCGGGCTTCAGTGCCCTCCCATGGAACTCGGCCTTGTCCTCCATGAACGAGACGCCCTTGCCGATCACGGTGTTGGCAAGGACCACGCTCGGCACTCCATCACTCTCGGCGGCTGCGAGCGCGGCACGCAAGTCCTCAAGATCGTGTCCGTCGCACTCGTAGACCTCCCAGCCATCAGCCTCCCACGTCTCATGCATCGGCACGTCGAGAACGTCGTAGGTGTGTCCCGAAATCTGGATGCGGTTCCAGTCAACAACAGCTGTTATGTTGCCAAGGCCGCGCATGGCCGCGAGCCGGCGCGCCTCCGCCACCTGGCCTTTGTGCTGCTCCCCGTCGGACATGGCGACGAACGTGTGCCAGTCGGCGCCGGTCAATGCTGCGCCGATCGCGAAGCCTACGCCCGCCGAGAGGCCCTGGCCGAGATTGCCGGTTGACCACTCGATCCCGGGCACAGAGCGCTCGACGTGTCCCTCGAAGACACTGCCGGCCTGCCGGAAGTGCGCCTCCACCTCATCGAGCGGGAAGAAACCCGCACAGGCCATCGCGGTATACACGCCCGGTGAGGTGTGCCCATGGGAGATGACAACCCTATCCCGCTTGTCCCACCTTGGCTGATCCGGACGCAGACGGGCCATCGAGTACAGCAGCGTGTAGATCTCCATCGAGGAAAACGAGCCACCCGGATGCCCCGATCCGGCGACCGACGTTGCCGTCAGCACTGCGCCACGCGACACAAGAGCCCGCCGCTCCAGCTCCTCTCGCATCTCGGCGGACAAGGCCCTGGCGAATCCACGGTTCAGCACGTGAGTCCCTCTCTGTCGCGGCACTATCGCAAAGCATCCGGGTACACTGGAAGCAACACCCCGTATTCATTATCCCCGAGGAGGCATCGATGGGCGATCATCTGCTCACCGTCCGGACTGCAGCCGCAGCAGCCGGGGCGCTCGTCCGGTCGCGCGCTAACTCGGCGGGAGCAGTTCGATCAAAGTCCACGGGCATCGACCTCGTCAGCGAGACCGATATCGCTGCCGGAGTGGAGGCCGTGCGCGCCATCCTCGCTCATGACCCTCACGCCACCTTCGTGGTCGAGGAGCCCGAAGTCTTCGAGCTGACCGGCGCCAGCCAGGGCGACCTGCACTCCGGCTTAGTCTGGGTGATCGACCCCATCGACGGGACGACCTCGTTCCTTCACGGCTTCCCCTGCTACTCCGTTTCAATCGCACTGCTCCGCGACGGGCAGCCCCAGGTGGGCGCCGTCTACAACGCAGCTCTCGACGAGATGTGCTGGGCAGCGGTTGGCCAAGGGGCGTTCCGTGATGGAGTCCGACTCACAAATGAGGGCTTCACGAGCCTCCAGCGGGCCGTACTGGTCACGGGCTTCCCCTACGACCGCACCGACCCCCTCGAGCGCCAGCTGCGTGTCCTGAGCGCGTTCCTGCGGCATCCGGTTCAAGACATCCGGAGAGACGGCTCGGCGGCCATCGACTGCTGCAACGTGGCCGGGAACCGCTGCGACGGCTACTGGGAGTACGGGCTCAAGGTCTGGGACATGGCCGCAGGCGTCCTCATCTGCCAAGAGTCCGGAGCGACCGTCACCGACATATCCGGCAACCCCTGGACTCCGGATTCAGACTCCATCTGCACGGCCAACGCAGAGCTCCACGCGCTCATGCTCGAGCTGATCGCGGAGTCATCGGCTGCATTCTGAGCGCCTGCGAGCGTCAGTGCGCGGCGCGCTCCTTGGGCTCCGCGTCCTCGGCAAGCGTGATGCCGAGGTCCGCGAGTACCTTGCTCACGGCGTGCTCACCACTCTCGAGGCAGTTGGGGATGCCTACCCCGCGGTAGCCTCCACCCGCCAGCGCCAGGCCGGGGACCTTTGCAACAAGCGCCTCGATCTCATCGATCCGGTCGAGGTGCCCGAGCGTATACTGCGGCATGCCGAGGTTCCAACGGAAGACGCGCGAGAAGACTGGCTTCGCGTCCGGGCGCAAGCCGAGCAGCTCCACGAGTTCCTGCCGTACGATCTCGACGAGTTCCTCGTCGGACTTCTCGAGCAGGTGCTGGTTGCGCGGTCCGCCGATGAAGCCCCGCAGGAGGACGCGCCCTTCGGGGGTACGGTCCGGCCACTTCGACGAGGACAGCGTCACAGCGAGCAGAGGCCGCTTCTCGACGAGCGGAGAAAGGATGCCGAACCACTTCTTGGGGAACGGACAGTCCTCGGCGCGGAACGCGATCGGCACCGTCGCAGATGAGGAGCACGGGATCTCGCCGAGCAACGCACCGATCCGCGTGTCCAGGGGCGACACGAGTTTCTCGGCAGCCCAGACCTCGGTTGCCACGATCACGGCGTCACCGTGGATCTCCTCGCCTGTCTCAAGTGTCACGGTCCAGGAGTTGTCCGTGTTGCGATCGACCGCCGTTACGGCGACGCCGGAGCGGATGCGGTCGGGCCCGATCTTCTCGGCGATCTTGTCGGTGAAGTACTGCATACCGAGGCGGAAGGAGCTGAAGAACGTCCGCGGCTTCGCACCGGGCTTGGCCGGGTACTTGCGCTTCATCTCCTCCACCTTCTTGCGCTGTGCGAGGAAGCCTTTGACGAGCGAGCCGTACTCCTGCTCCATCTCGAGCAGGTTCGGGAAGGTCGCGGCGAGCGACATCTGGCTCGGGTCAGAGGCGTGTACGCCACCGACGAGCGGCTCGGCGAGGCGGTCGAGGCATTCTCGACCCATGCGGCGAACCACAAGGCTCTCAAGCGTCTCGTCGTGCTGCTGTGCCGTGTCACCCTCCGGCCAGACTTCCTTGCGCGGAAGGAAGTAGTCCAGTCCCATGCGGAACTTGGCCGGCCACGAGTACAGCGGAGTAGTCGCGAGCGGGATGATCTTGGTCGGCGCGAACATCATGATTCCGTCGGGCAATGGGATGAGACGGTTGCCCTTGACCACGAGCGTGGTCTTGTTCTCGTCGCAGCTTGGCGTGATCTCGTCGGCGAACCCAAGCGACGCGGCAATGCGTGCAATCGCGGGCTTGGCCGTCAAGAAGGCGTCGGAGCCGCCGTCGACCACGTAGCGGCCACCCTCGGGGTCATCCACGATTTCAGTGGCCAGCTTGCCGCCCAAGCGCTCGTCCCGCTCGATGAGCATGACATCGACGTCATGCCCCTCGTTCTCGGCAGCCCTGATGACCTTGTACGCGGCGCCGAGGCCGGCAGCCCCGCCTCCGATGACTATGATCCGCTTCACGCACTTCCTCCCTTAGCCTGCGCGACACCTGCGCCGCCGACAGTACCGTGTTGTCCCGAACCCGCGCCAGGGTGCCCGGCCGGGGCCTCATCCTGCACCATGATGCCGAGATCCGCGAGCACCTTTGCCGCGGCGTTCTGGCCGCTCTCGAGGCAGTTCGGCACGCCGACGCCCCGGTAGGCGCCTCCGGCAACCGCGAGGCCCCTGATTGCCTCCGCACGCCGCTCGATCTCATCCACGCGGTCGAGGTGCCCGAGCGTGTACTGAGGCATCCCGCCTTCCCACCTGAAGAGCTTGGCGTAGAGCGGCTGCGCTCCCTCCCTGATGCCCAACAGGTCGATGAGTTGGGTGCGAGCCAGCTCGATAAGCTCCTCGTCGCTTCCGTCCAGGACCTCCTGGTCCCTCGGCCCGCCGAGAAACCCGCGCAGCAGCACGGTACCCTGCGGTGCGCGGTCCGGCCACTTGGAGGACATGAGTGATACGCCGGTGAGCGGACGGTGCTCGACGAGCGGGGACAGGATCCCATGCCAACTCTTGTCGAACGGGCAGTCCTTCTCGTCGAAGGCCATGATGACCGTCGCCGACGAAGAGCACGGGATCTGCGCGATCAGGTCGCCCATCTGCTTATCGACGCCCGACACAAGCCGCGTGGCGGCCCATGCCTCGGTGGCCACGATGACCGCATCTCCGGTGAGCACCTCGCCGGTATCGAGCGTGAGCTCGAACCCGGCGCCCCGACGCTCAAGCCGTGTTGCCGCCACGCCGGTCCGAATGTTCTCACGCCCGGCCGCATCAGCAAGGCTGTCGGTCAGATACTGGAGCCCCTGTCGGAAGGAGCTGAAGAAAGTCCGGCGTGGAGCGCCCGGCTTGGGCGGATACTTGCGCCGCATCTCCTCGATCTTCTTGCGCTGCGCAAGGAAACCGCGAATGAGCGAACCGTGCTCCTGCTCCATCTCGAGAAGCATCGGGTACGTCGCCGCAAGAGACATGTCTTTGGGATCGGAGCCGTTGATGCCACCCACGAGCGGCTCTGCGAGCCTGTCGAGGCACTCACGGCCCATCCGGCGCACCACCAGGCTCTCCACCGACTCGTCGTGCTGCTGCGCCGTTTCACCCTCGGCCCAGTGCTCCTTGCGCGGGACTACGAGATCAAGCGCCATTCGGAGCTTCGCAGGCCAGGAGTAAAGCGGCGTCGTTGCCATCGGCAGGACCTTGGTGGGCGCGAACATCATGATGCCGTCGGGCATCTCGACGAGACGGCCACCTTTGACGATGAACGTCCTCTTGTTCTCGTCGACCGTGCCGGTGAGGTCTTCGGCGATACCGAGCTGCTCGGCGACCTTGCGAACCGCCGGCTTGTCGGTCAGGAACGAATCCGAACCCCCGTCGGCGATGTAGGTGCGCCCCTGCGCATCGGTGCCATAATCTGTGAACAGTTTGCCGCCGAGCCGTTCATCACGCTCGACGAGCTCGAAGTTCAGGTCTGCCCCTGCGGCGGCAGCTAGCTTAATCCGATGGGCTGCGCCAAGTCCGGCCACGCCCCCACCAACAATCAGAACACGCGCCACAGTCCGGCTCCCCAATCTCCAAATGGTCATAGTGCGACAAGGTCAGGGCAATGCCGGATTCGCCCACAGTGCGCAACTAGATTAACACTAATTCATCGAAGTGCGAGTACCTGTTCTCCGAGCGCTTCGATGACCGCCTCGGCGTCATTTGGGACCGCGCTCCTCGAGAACAGCACGCCCGAATTGCGGGCATACTCAGCGGTGACGATGTCGAGATCGTACAGCGTCTCCATGTGGTCGGTCACGAAGCCGATCGGCGATGCCACGACCCCGCGCACACCCGCCTGGGCGCATGCGTCGATGAGGTCCTCGAGCGACGGGCCGAGCCAGCCGCCGGGCCTCTCCCCTTTCGACTGGAACACAAGGAACCACGGCCGCGCGCCACTCGAATCACCGAACGCCGAGAAGGACGCAAACAGTTCGCTTCCCGCACCGTAGTGCCCGGAGGCAAGTCCGATCTTCTCGGCGATCTTCGTGGCGGTCAGCTCGAGACCTGCCACATACGGGTCGTCATCGACGAGTTCAGCCAGAGGAAGGCTGTGCGCGGTGAACGCGATCACCGATCCGCCTTCGCTCCCATCCTGGCTGACGAGAGCCTCTTCCACGGCTCCCACGAAGAAGTCGGTGTACGCGTCGAGCGAGGCGAAGAGCGGCGCTACGACGACATCTATCCCAAGGGCGGCGGCTGCGTCTCTCACGGCCTCAGTAGCCGATCCGCTTGCTACCTTGGCGTCGAACGCCGAGAGGTGCACGAGCACGACCTTGTCGCAGCCCTGGGCAGCCAGGCTCGCCAACGCGTCGGGGATCTCGGGTCGCCAGTAGAGCATGCCCACCTCGACCGGAATCGACTCGCCCGCCGAACGCTCAAGGCTCGCCGCCAGTCGCTGCGCGATCGCTCGGGCGGTCGCTGTGAGCGGCGAGGCGCCACCGATGGCTTGATACCGCGCAGACACTCGGTTGACCAGCGCAGATGAGGGCTCACGCTTCATGAGGTTGCGCATGAAGGGCCCCACCGCCTCAAGCGAGTCAGGCCCTCCAAAACCCGTTATCAGAACCCCAAGCCGGGACATTTTCGCGCTTACGACCCAGACCTGATGCGCTCCGAGTGCTCGTGCACGAACCTGATCATCGCGCGGGCCTTCTCGGGATCGCTCGTCTTGTGGATCCCGTGGCCGAGGTTGAAGATGTGGCCCGGGCGCGTGCCGAACGCCTCAAGGATCTCGACAACCATGCGCTCGAGCTCGTCATCGGGAGCGAACAGCGCTACAGGGTCAATGTTGCCCTGGATACCGAACTTGCGGTCGATGACCTCAACAGCATGGCGCATGTCGAGTCGCCAGTCGACACCGATGATGTCGCCGCCCGCCTTCTGCACCAAGTCGAGCATGGAGGTGCCACCGTTGGCAAAGTGGATCAGCGGTACGCCGCCGTCAACAACCTCATCGCCATGTGCGGTGACCTCGTCGATGACGCGCTTGGAGTACGGCAGCACGGACTGCTCGTAGTCGCGCGGAGCGACATATCCGACCCAGCTGTCGAAGAGCTGTACGACCTGCGCGCCGGCATCAATCTGCGCTTTGAGATAGGCGATGGTCGTATCGGCAAACTTGTTCATCAGGGTGTCCCAGGCGACCGGGTCCGACCACATGAGAGCCTTCGTGTGCTCGTAGTCACGAGTCCCGTGCCCCTCGATCGCGTAGCTCGCCAGCGTGAACGGCGCACCCGCGAAGCCGATGAGCGGCACCTTGTTCTCAAGCTCACCGCGCAGAATGCGGATCGACTCCATCACAAACCCGGTGGTCTCCTCCGGGTCAGCCACACGCAGCTTCTCCGCATCTGCCGCCGAGCGGATCGGGTTGTGGATGACCGGACCCTCCCCTTTGGCGAACTCAAGATCGAGCCCCATGCCGGGGAAGGAGATCAGGATGTCCGAGAACAGAATGGCGGCATCCACGCCCACCAGGTCCACGGGCTGCAGTGTGACCTCGACGACTAGTTCGGGGGTGCGGCACATCTCCAGGAAGCCGTGCTTCTCGCGGATGGCGCGATACTCGGGCATGTAACGCCCAGCCTGGCGCATCATCCAGACAGGGGTGCGCTCCGTCTGCTCACGTCGTGCGGCGCGGAGGAATAGGTCGTTGAAGGGCATGGCTGTAGGTCCTTTCGGCGATACGGGCTCCAGCTCATCAAGGAGCACCGAGTGGAGATAGTACCACGCAGTGTGCTCTTACCCCACGAAAAGGGACCCCGCACCTTCCGGCACGGGGTCCCTTACGCACGCACACGATTCCGAATCGCTGGCGTCAGGCGTCAGGCGCCGAGTCCAGGATCGTCTGCACGATGGACGGGTCTGCCAGCGTCGACGTGTCGCCGAAGGCCTCCATCTCCCGCTCGCCAGCCGCAACCTTGCGCAGAATGCGGCGCATGATCTTGCCCGATCGGGTCTTGGGCAGTTCGGGCACGAAATGGATGTGGTCAGGCGTCGCGATCGGACCGATCTCGTTGCGAACGTGTCCGACGAGGATCTTCTGGAGGTCAGGGCTGTGCTCCTGGCCGCTCTTCAGGATAACGTAGGCGTAGATGCCCTCGCCCTTGACGTCATGCGGGAAGCCGACGACCGCAGCCTCGGCCACCGCCGGATGGCTCACGAGAGCCGACTCAACCTCGGCGGTACCCATGCGGTGTCCCGAGACGTTGATGACGTCGTCGACGCGTCCCAGCAACCAGTAATAGCCGTCCTCATCCTGCCGGCAGCCGTCGCCGGTGAAGTACTTGCCGGGGAACGTGGAGAAGTAGACCTCCTTGACGCGCTTGTTCTCTGGGTCGCCCCAGGTTCCGCGCAGCATGCCCGGCCACGGGTACTTGATGCACAGGCGGCCACCCGAGCCTTGCTCGGTGACGCTCTGGTCCTCATTGAGGATGATCGGCTGGACGCCGAAGAACGGCCTCGTTGCCGAACCCGGCTTCATCGGAGTGGCCCCAGGGAGGTTCGTGATCATGTGGCCACCGGTCTCCGTCTGCCACCAGGTGTCGACGATCGGGATCTCGGAACGCCCGATGTTCTTGAAGTACCAGAGCCACGCCTCGGGGTTGATCGGCTCGCCAACCGTACCGAGCACCCGCAGGCTCGACAGGTCATACTTCGCCGGCCACTCCTCGCCCGCCTTCATCAGCGCGCGAATCGCCGTCGGCGCGGTGTAGAACTGGTTGACACCGTGCTTCTCGATGATGGCCCAGAAGCGACCGGCATCCGGATACGTCGGCACGCCCTCAAACATCAGCGACGTGGCGCCGAGGCACAGCGGGCCGTACACCACGTAGCTATGACCGGTGACCCAGCCGATGTCTGCGGTGCAGAAGAAGACGTCCTCGTCGTGATAGTCGAAGGAGTACTTGAACGTCATCGTCGCGTACAGGAGGTAACCGCCGGTTGTGTGCAGCACGCCCTTCGGCTTGCCGGTCGACCCGGAGGTGTACAGGATGAACAGCGGGTGCTCCGCGTCCACCCACTCCACGTCACAGTGCCGAGCGACGTCAGCCGCGCGCGTCTCCTCGTGGTACCAGAAGTCACGGCCCGGCTCCATGTCGACGCGGTTCCGAGTGCGCGAAACCACAATCACGCTCTCTACACTCGGGCACTCGTGGAGCGCCTCGTCGGCCATGGCCTTGAGCGGCACGACCCTCCCGCCGCGCAGACCCTCGTCAGCGGTAACAAGCATCTTGCAGCCCGAGTCCTGGATGCGGTCACGCAGGGACTGTGACGAGAAACCGGCAAAGATCACCGAGTGGATTGCGCCGATGCGGGCGCACGCGAGCATGACGACTGGAAGCTCCGGAATCATCGGCAAGTAGATGGCGACGCGGTCGCCCTTGCCCACACCGTGCTTCTTCAAGACATTGGCGAAACGGCAGACCTTGTAGTAGAGAGACTGGTACGTATAGACCTTGCTGCGGCCCTCGTCGCTCTCCCAGATCAACGCTGCCTTGTTCCGGCGCCACGTAGTGAGATGGCGATCGATGCAGTTGTAGGTGACGTTCGTGAGCCCACCCTTGAACCACTCCACGCGGGGGGTGTCGAACTCCCAATCGAGCACCTTGTCCCACTTCTTCTCCCAGTGGAGGTAGGTCTCTGCCTGCTCGGCCCAGAAGCCCTCTGGGTCCTCGACTGAGCGGCGGTACATGGCCTCGTACTCGTCCATCGACTTGATCCACGCCCGCTCTGATACCCACGCGGGCGGGTTGATGACCTGGGATTCCCCCATCATCGACTGGATTGCAGCGTCTTCGGTCATGCCGGCCTCCCTTCTACTCACTTCTGATAGAGGATGCGGCGCCTCCGCACCCTATCGTCACGACCCCGTTCCGGGGCGCGTGAATCACTCTACGGAAAGTGTTCCCGAGATACTCCGCCAAACCGGGTAGGCGGCGGATGTGGGTCGGTAGGCGGTCTCCTAGCCGCCGGTCAACGGCGAATTGGATCAATGTTCGCACGCCCACTTGCAACATCAGTTACGTTCATGTAGGCTGCCGCTAACACGGTTTCCCTTCCCGCAAACCGCCGCTTCCGGGGGATCCGGACGGCAACGGTAGGAGGCATGGCGGCCGGCATCGCCATAAGTCGGTCGAACTCGACCGAGATAGCCTCCAGAGCTCAGGGGTAAAGCAGGGAAGGATTATGAGGAACCCGGCCCGAAGGCCGGGTTCCTCGCATTTCTGGGAAGGTCACGCGATGCCGGCTGCCGCCGATGCGGTCACGTCCGCCCCCCCCGCCACTGCTGCCGCACGCAGCGTGCGGCGCGCGCAGCACTTCCCGTCAGCAGGGAGCAAGCTCCAACGCGGAGATCAGAGCGTCGTTGAAACCAGGCATAGCTGCCAGGTCGACGTGATGCGTCACTTCGGCAAGCGACTGCACCCGATTCGCCAGGGCCGGATCCAGGGCAACGTCAAGTGCCCCGGCCAGTGCGGTATTCCCGACAGGCTTCACGAGTGTTTCAAGCTCGGCCGGGATGATGCAGATACCTGCAAGATCCCGCGCGCTGAGTTCGCTGCCGAAAGCGCCTGCGACGTGAACTGCGGACAGCTCGCGAGCACCACGCCCCGCTGCCTCAAGCACGGAGCGCACGCCAACGACTACCGCAGCCTTGGCGAGCTGCAGTGCACGTAGGTCCTTCTGGCTCACAGTGATGCGCCCGGCATCATCCAGACGCAGACGCAGCACGCCGTCCGCTCCGCGTGCGAAGTGGTCTGCCAGTGGACCCTTGCTGGCGAGGAGCCCCGAGGCGTCCAGGTGTCCGAGCGAGCGCAGCAGCGCAGCAACAGATACCAGCCCGCTTCCGGTGACGCCCACAGGCTCCCCCCCGCCGAGCGTCTCGACCTCCAGCTGCACTCCGGTTCCATTTTCGGCAAGAGCGACACTCGTGACGGCACCGGGTACTGCCGGCAACCCGCACTCGATGCCCGCACCCTCGAACGCCGGCCCAGCCGCAGCCGAGGCAACCCAGTAAGACCCTTCGGCCGCTAGTGCAATCTCGGCATTAGTCCCGAGATCCACGAGCAGCTCTGGGGCCGACGCGTCGATCGCGCCCACATGCACGAGCCCCGCGACGGTATCCCCTCCCACGAACCCAGCCAGCGCAGGAAGCATCAAGGTCTGGCGGACTTCGTGCTCGCCGATCGACCCGAGTGTCAGCAATGCCGGGTACTGTGGTGACTTGAATGGGTGCTGCCCGAGTGCTTCTACAGAGATGCCGGCGAACATTGCGCTCATCGCAGGATTGCCGGCGAGCACCACACGCTCGAAGGTGAGCCTCGGCTGTCTCCCGCCAGCAAAATCCGCTCCGAACGCCGATGCCACAGCGAGTGACAGCGCCTCCGCCACCGACTTGACGAGGGCGTCGCGCAGCAGCTCCGCTTCACCCGCGATCGCTGCCGACACGCGCGTGAGAATGTCGGCGCCCCAACTCTGCTGGCGGTTGGGGACCGACGCTCGGCCAACCACGCGTCCGCCATCGGCCTCCGCAACTGTGACTGCCACCGTTGTCGTGCCGAGGTCCACCGCCGCGACGAGCCGGCCGGTCGATGCGCTTGAGTGCGATGCAACAGGCTGCGACGTGGCGGTAGAGCCGGCGAGCGGTCGCACGGTGACCGGCTGGTCGGCCGCGATGCACGCCCTGCAGCCGAAACGGATGTTGCCGGGCGCCCTGCCGAGCGCGGCGCGTTCGATGTCATCGGGCTCGGCCAACGCGCCCTCCAGCACGCGCACCGCACATGCTCCGCAGGTCCCACGCCCACCGCACGCCATCGGCACCACCACACCCGCGAGGCGCGCGGCCTCGACGACCGTCGTGCCCGGCTCGGTGAGTGCCGTGACCCCCGACGGCTCGAATCTGACCTCTACGCGGTCGGACATCTCACTCGTCGCCGAAGACGACCATGCCGTGAGCCATCCGCCGGCCACCCATAATGTGGACGTGCAGGTGCCGTACCGTCTGCCGCGCATCGTCACCGTTGTTGATGATCACGCGGTACCCAGAGTCCGAGACGCCCTTGATCTCGGCGACCTTGACTACCGCCGAGAACACGGGACCCATCAGTCCGGCCGAGTCGCCCTCGGCGATGTTCTCGACATGCGCCTTGGGCACGACAAGCGTGTGCACTGGCGCCTGGGGAGAGATGTCGTCGAAGGCGAGCGTCAGCTCGTCTTCGTAAACGGGCGTAATGGGGATCTCGCCCGCGATCATCTTGCAGAAGATGCAGTCGGTCATCACGCGTCATCTCCCTCGGCAGCCTCGGCCTCGAGTTCGCCGAGAAGGACCGTCACCTTCTGCTGGGCGTCCGCGAGCCTTGCCTGAAGCTCTTTCAGGAGGGTGACGCCGCGTTCGTACCGGTCGAGGCTGTCCTCCAGGTCAAGCGCGCCCGACTCGAGCGCGGCCACGATCGTTTCGAGCTCGGTCAGCGCAGTGCCGAACGACAGCTCCTCGACAGGCGCCCTGCTCTCCTCCGTCATCGTTCCTCCCTCTCCACATGAGTCACATCACAGCCGACATTCCCGTCTGACAGCTTCAGCAGGACGCCCTGCCCCACCGAGAGCTGCTCAATGCTGCGGACCACCGTCTTGCCGTCCGGCTCGAAGGCAGCCGCATACCCCCGCGCGAGGATCTTGAGTGGCGACAGGTCATCGATTCGAGCTGCCGTCAGGGCGACGATCGCCTCGTGGCGCTCGATGAATCGCGATCCCGCGCCGATGAGCCGCACGCGGCCAGAGTCGAGCCTCTGCGCGTCACGCTCGAGCTTCGCCGGGAGCGCGCTGGCCAGGCGGACACGCGCCTCGTCGAGCGACTGCGCGCTCGGCCCGAGCACCGCGAACGCGTCCCTGAACGCCGGCCGCTCAGCGATACGGGTGACACGGTGCGCCGCCTCCCGCGTCCTGTGCAGGAGCGCCCTGCCGAGCGCACGCCCTTCCCTGCCGAGCGCCGCCGCCATCGCCTCGATTGCCGGAGCCGAGGCCTCGGCCGCCGCCGTCGGGGTCGAAGCCCGCAAGTCAGCCACCATGTCCGCGATTGTCGTGTCGGGCTCGTGGCCGATTCCGCTGACGACAGGGACAGTGCTTGCAGCGATGGCGCGCGCTACCAGCTCTGAGTTGAAGGGCATCAGGTCCTCGTAGCTGCCACCACCGCGTACCAGCAGAATCACGTCGGGACGAGCGTCGGATGCCACGCGCAGGCCCTCGACGATCGACGCCGCGGCGCTCTCGCCCTCGACGGGAACGCCGGCCACGAGCACTTCGGCCAACGGATACCTGCGACGAAGGGTGCGCAGAACATCGTGTATCGCCTTGCCTCGCGGAGAGGTCACGACGGCGATTCGCTCGGGAAACGGCTCGAGTTGCCGCTTCCGCTCAGCGCGCATGAGACCCTCAGCCTCGAGCCGCCGCGCCAACTCGGCAACCTGCATGCGCAGACGCCCCTCGCCCGCGGGCTCCAGCCGGCGCACCACGAACTGCATCCGGCCCTTGGGCACGTATGCCGAGAAGTACCCCGTGATCTCCACCTGAATGCCACACCGCAGCGCCACTCCGCTGGCTTCGTACGCGTCGCGCCACATGAGGCACGGCATCGAGGCTTCGCCATCACACACAGTGAAGTAGGCCGCCTTATACCCCGGCTTGTCGCTGAACTCGGAGACCTCGCCGATGACCTGCACGCGCACGCCTTCGAGGGCTTGGCGCGCCAAGCCCATCGCCTCGCTCACTGACAGCGAACGGTTCTCGCTCAACAGACCCTCCTGTGACCCTTGCGCAACGTTCCCACTTTGGCCCAGCCGTCTGACACCGTCCGTCGCCGCGTCTTAGCGCCTGCGCGCCAGGTTCATGAACCAGAGGAGCTGCAAGACCGCCACGAGCGCCGCGCCGACGTACGTAAGCGCAGCCGCCGTCAGCACCTGACGGGCGCCTCCGAGCTGCTCGGGCGTCATCGCGCCCGATTCGTTGAGTGCCACTAGTGCGCGCCGAGATGCATCGAGCTCGACCGGCAAGGTGACGACCTGGAACAACACGGCACCCGCATACAGAATCACGCCGAGCCAGGCGAGTTGCGCGATCTGCAGCCATATCCCCAGCAGAATCGCCGGAAATGCCATCCTTGACCCGAAGTTCACGACAGGGACGATTGCCGTGCGCACGCTCGCCCACACGTAGCGCTTGTCGTGCTGGATGGCGTGACCTGCCTCATGCGCCGCAACCCCTGCGGCTGCGACCGTCGGCTGTCCGTACACCGGCTCCGAGAGGGCCAGCGTGCGATTGCGCGGATCGTAGTGGTCGGTGAGGTTGCCTGCCACGGGGTTGACCGGCACTGCGGCAAGGCCGGAGGCATCGAGTACGCGCCGAGCCACCTGAGCCCCAGAAAGCCCCGTTGTCAGCGGTACGGCGCTCCACTTCTTGAACGTCGAGCTGATGTAGGACTGCGTTACCATGCCGATCACGGTGGAGACTAGAATCAGGAGCAGATACAAGGGGTCGAAGTACATCGAGGAACCTCCAAAGACGCGCATAGTCACGACTGGATGGAGCGCGAGAATCGCGCCTTAACGCGGACTCACCACCAGCTCTCCATCAACCAGCATCAAGCCGATGCGGCCATCAAGAAGTGCAAGAAGCTCATTCCCTATCATATCCGCTCGCCACCCGGTCAGCAGCGGATGGCCCTCTCGCACCCCACCCGCCAGTCGCTCCAGGTCGTCACGTGAGGCCAGCAACGGCATGGCCACGCCGTTCTCTCGCGCTCGCTTTCTGGTGAGCGCCACCATGAGATCGACTACCTCGTCCGAGCAGCTGACAGGCTTGCGACGCTTCGCGATCGAAGGCAGCTCATCATCGGGGACCGCGAGCCCGCGCTGCACCGCCACGAGCACCTCGGCGACGGCGCCTCGCCCGATCTTGTCGGTGACGCCCCTGATAGCCATGAGCTCGTCTGCGCTGGAGGGCACCCGCCGAGCTATCTCGACGATGCTCTCATCGCCGAGCACCCAGCGCTTGGGGATGTCCCTGCGCATCGCGGTCCTCTCGCGCCACGCAGCAACCTCGCGTGCAACGGCGAGCTGTCGGCGGTTGAGCGAGGATACGCGCTTGACTCGGCGCCACTGCTCCTCGGGCACGACCTCGTACGTTGCCGGGTCCTCCAGTCTGCGGAAATCGCTCTGCAGCCATGCCATTCGCCCGTCGCGCTCGAGCCGTTCGGCGAGGTTCCGGTACAGGGCCAACAAGTACCGCACGTCGTTGAGCGCGTACTCAACCTGCGTCTCGGAGAGTGGCCGTCTCGCCCAGTCCGTGTAGGTGTCACCCTTGTCGAGCTGCTTGCCGAGCACCTCGTTCATGAGCGCACCCAACCCGACCTGCTGCGGGAAGCCGGTAAGCGTAGCGGCTATCTGCGTGTCGAACACGGGCGCGGTGACGATCCCACATGCCTGGTAGAAGATCTCGAGGTCCTGGCTTCCAGCGTGCAAGATCTTGAGCACGTTCTGGTCGGCGAGCAGTTCACACAGAGGCGAGAGATCATCGAACGCCAGCGGGTCAACAATCGCGGCAACCTCGTCAGTGGCAACCTGAATCAGACAGAGTTTCGCGTAGTAGGTACGTTCACGCATGAACTCGGTGTCGATGCCCACGAGCGGAGACCGGCGAAGTGTGGCGACCAGTTCTCGCAGTTGATTCGTGTCGGTGACGTACAACGCTTCTCCTTCTTCCGAACGCACGTCATTATGGTGGTGAGTCGTACTCATCACCTCGCCGAGAAGGACCGTGACTCACGTGCGCGTTCTAGTCATCGTGAACGATCGGGCGGGAGCCGGGGATGCCGGGCTCTACCAGTTCGTCCGCCTGCTCGGCCTCGCGGGCTGCGAAGTCGTCCTTCGCTACGTCACCGAGATCAGTGGCGTAGCGCTACTCGCAGCCGACGCGGACACCTTCGATCGCATCGTCGTAGCCGGCGGCGACGGGACCGTCTCGGCAGTATGTTACGCGACTCGGGTCGCGGGCGTCCCGCTGCTGCCCTTCCCTGCGGGCACGGCGAACCTCTTGGCTTCGAACCTCGCGCTGCCGCTCGAGCCCCCGGACCTCGCCGAGGTACTCCTCAACGGTGTGGAGGTCGAGTTCGATCTCGGCGAACTGACTCTCGAGACCGCAGAGGGCACATCTGAGACCTGCGGCTTCATCATCATGGCCGGCGCGGGATACGACGCGGCAATCATGGAGGGCGCCGTTTCTCTGAAGCCTGCGCTGGGACCGGCAGCCTACCTTGTCTCGGCGATGAGCAACCTCATGCCTGACACGGCGGTGTTCGACCTGACCATCGACGGGAGGCGGATCCGCTCGAACGGTATCGCGGTTCTGCTGGTCAACTTCGGGCGCATACAGTTCGACCTACCGGTGACGCCTAGCTCGGACCCGAGGGATGGCGTATTCGAGGTGGCCGTGTTGCGGACCCGGACCGCGGTAGGCCTCTTGCCGGCACTGACCGCTGCGATGCTCGACCGCACAGGTGAGTACTTCGACCGAGCAAGCGGCGTTGAGTTGTACCGGGGGTCACATATCACGGTCGCAGCAGAGCCGGCTATGCGAGCGCAGTCTGATGGTGACGCGCATTCGGCGATGACGCCCTTCTCAGCACGCGTCCTTCCAAGGGCGACGAAGCTACTTGTTCCGGCCGGCTCCTACTACGCGCAGGAATCGTACTCACTCGACTAGCTGTGATTCTCCGCCAGGTAGTCCACGATACTGTCGCGCTCGCCATCGGTGAGATCCAGGCCGTAGCCTTCCATGCGCTCAACCGTGTCGGCCCACGCAGATCGGCCCTTTTTCACAGGCTCGACCCTGTCGAAACCATGGCAAGACCCACCACACTTTTCTTTGGTCAGCTCCTCGGCGGACGCCTCCACCCCGTTTGAGGGAGCGTCCGGCTCCGAGCTTGAGCAACCCGCCACCGGAAATGCCAACGCGGCAACCAGAACGAACGCCGCCAGCAGTGTCCATCGGATACGCATCGTTGACCTCCTTGATCGCACATCAGTGCGAATGTACCCGCTTCTTGCGCTGACAGGTACGTGCGGCCTCGATGACCGGATGCTGGACGCGTCGCAGCGTCTCATGACAAACGAAAAACCTCGGCGAGATCGCCGAGGTTTCAGAAGTCACAGATGGTGGGCCATCGTGGATGGTCTTGTAACCCACGTACTCGCTGTCGCCTAACGTTGAGGCGCATAAGCTGCGAACGAGCGCCTCGTTTCCGCCGTTAACTGTAC
>CAZBLH010000031.1:0-19233 GCA_964492775.1 uncultured Eubacteriales bacterium
GTTTGAACTCCTTGACCGGCGGCACCTTCGCCATCTCGCGCTCGACATCCGCGTCGGGCACGGCAACCCAGTAGTCCCGAACGGCCTCGCCCTTCGAGAAGGCGACGAACAGCCCGTTGACCGTGGACTCCTGCGTCGGCCACCCGAAGCCAAAGTTGTACGCGACAGCGAGAAGCACGCCGAAAACCACGACGCCGATGCCGACCAGCAACGCCGTCTTGCCCCAGCCACCCCTTGCTGCCCGCTCGCTACGGCCGGCCTCGCGGGAAAGCGCCTTCATCTCGTCTTCGCTGCGGGCGAAGAAGTCGCTTACGGCCTCTTCGTCGCCGAAGCCGAGGTCCGCTGCGATCTGCGCGGCGTCGACCACGTCCCGCTCACCGCGGTCGAGCTCGAACGCCTCGCCCTCGTCGGCAGCAAGTGCCTCAAGCTCGCCGGCTGCCCATCCGTCCGGCTGATCGGGGATCTGCTCAGGCACCACCGGCGGCATCTCGCCTGTGACCCAGCCCTCGATGACCTCAGCCGTCGGGGTGATCGCCGACTTCGACGCCTCAAAGTCGGCTGCGGCCGCCTCAGACAGCTTATGTCCGTGCAGGCCAGTGGACTTCTCGAACGCCTTGACGGCGTCGGCGTGCTGGCCCAGAGCGGTGTACGCTTGGCCGAGATTGGCGAGGGCCTTGCCCCGGCTGCGGTACTCCTCGAAGCCGAGCGCAGCCTGATATGCGTCGACCGCATCTCGCGGACGATCGAGCGCCATGAAGCACAGTCCGAGGTTCACGAGCGCCTTGCTGGGCTCGGGGTTCGCCTCATCGAGGGCCGCTCGGCGATAGGCGCCCGCAGCCTCCTCGATCTTGCCACGCTCCATCTGAACGGTGGCTATCCCCTGCCACGCCTTGTAAGGCGTTTCGTAGTCATCGGCAGCGAGCGCCGCCTCGTACTCGGAGATCGCCATGCCCAGCTCGCCGAGCGAGCGGTAGGCGCCACCGAGGTTTCCATGCACTGCGCCATGCCGGCCGTAGCCCTCGTCGGCGAGCGCGTGTCGGTAGACGGTGATTGCGTCAGCGTAGCGCCGCAGGCGCATCAGCGCGTTGCCGGCCATGTGGTAGGCCTTGCCGTTGCCCTCCGCGCCGCGTCCCGCCGAGGCCAGGAACGTCTTAGCCGCGTTCCGGTAATCGCCGGCGTCGTATGCGCGCTGAGCCTCTTCGAACTTCGCCGAGTCCACTTGCCGCTACTCCGTCTTGCCAGTGATCTCGATGCTCAGGATCTCGTCACCGATTCCAAGAGCCTTCATCACATCCATGCCCTCAGTGATCTGGCCAAACACCGTGTAGCTACCATCGAGCTGCGGGAGCGGCGCGAGAGCGAAGTAGAACTGCGACCCTGCCGAGTCCGGCATCTGCGAACGCGCCATGCCAAGCGCTCCCTCGGCATGCTTGTTGGGGTTGATGGCCGGGTCGTACTCGGCCTTGATGGTGTACCCGGGGCCACCCGTGCCGAGCGGCTGCTCGCCAGGTCTGATCTGCCCAGTCTCCTGTCGATACGCCATGTCAACGACACCCTCGGAAGAGAGCGCCTTCGAGTTCGGGTCGCCGCCCTGGACCACGAAGCCCGGCACGTACCGGTGGAACTTCGTACCGTCGTAGAAGCCCTTCTCGGCAAGCTCGACGAAGTTGCCGACATGGATCGGCGCGTCATCGCCGAAGAGCTTGACGGTCACGTCACCCTTCGACGTCTTGATGAGTGCGGTCTCGCTGCCGTTTGGCTGGTAGCTCGGCGTGTACAAGGAGCCCTCCGATGCTGTAGTAGACCCGTCGTTACCCTCCGGTGCCGTGGCCGACTGCCCGCTGGAACCGGAATCCGCGCCTGTGTCTCCGCCACCCCCGGAGCACCCCGATACCACGAGAAACGCCGCTATCACGAGTGCAAACACGAGTACTCGCAGGCTCGGTGTCCGGTACATCAAAGGCGCAATACCTCCATGCAACAGCCCGCACGCTCTGGCGTGCGCGGCAGATGGCGTACCAACGGATTCTATCAGCCACACTCCCCAGTGATAAGGAGTCCCTCGCGTACCGCTTTAAGAGTAGACTGTAGCGCCAAGGGACCGCGGGGGAAGCGCAGCGACTCCCGCTTCGACATCGGACACCACAACGGCGTGGGGTCCGTCATGAATCCGGGAGGCGATGTACTTGGGAGCGCCAAGCACTGAGAAGGTCCGCAACGTCGTTCTCGTCGGCCACGGCGGTGCGGGGAAGACATCTCTCGCCGAGGCGATGCTCTTCGTCTCCGGAACGACAAAACGACTCGGCACGGTCGACGACGGGCACTCGAACCTCGACTACGACGCCGAGGAGATCAAGCGCAAGTTCTCCATCAACCTCTCGATTGCGCCTATCGTTCACGACGGCGTGAAGATCAATGTGATCGACACCCCCGGCTACGCCGACTTCATCGGTGACGCCATCGCCGGCATGGAGGCCGCCGAGATGGCGCTGTTCGTCGTCGACGCGGTCGCAGGCCCACAGGTGCAGACCGAGAGGCTTTGGAAGATCGCAGGCGAGATGGGCATCTCCCGGGCCGTGTTCGTGAACCGGCTCGACAAAGAGCACGCGGACTTCAACGCAGTCATGAACGCGCTTTCCGAGAAGTTCGGCGAGCGCGTGGTACCGGTGCAGCTGCCGATCGGTGCCGAGGCTGACTTCAAAGGCGTTGTCGACATCATCCGCATGAAGGCATACCTCCACGACGCCGACGGTGAGCACCTCGAAGAGATCCCCGCCGACCTCACCGCCGATGTCGAAGCCGCACGCGAGATGCTCGCCGACAAGACGGCCGAGGCCGACGACGAGCTGATGATGAAGTACCTCGAGGGCGAGCCGCTCACCCAAGAGGACCTCGAGCGGCTGCTCGGGCTCGCAATCGCGCAGTCAATGGTGATTCCGGTTTTCGTCGGCTCGGCGGCAACGTTGCAGGGCGTGGAAGACCTCATGGACGAGATCGTGACCTTCTTCCCCGAGCCAACCGCTCATGCGCCCATGCAGACGGTCGACGGCAAAGAGGTCCCGTTCTCAACCGACGGAGAGGTCAGCGCACACGTCTTCAAGACCCTGAGTGACCCCTACGTGGGCCGCATCAACTTCGTGAAGGTAGTATCGGGAACGCTTGCTCCCGGAAGCGAACTCGTCAACTCCCGCACCGGCAAGAAGGAGCGGATCGCCCACGTCTTCAAGATGACGGGCAAGGAGACCGAGAGCATCGACGGCGCGCCCGCGGGCGACATCGCAGTCCTCACCAAGCTCGCCGATGTGCTGACCAACGACACGCTGTCGGCCAAGGGCGACATCTCGTTCGCCTCGATGCCCCTGCCGGAGCCGCTATACCCCGTCGCGATCGTCGCCAAGACCAAGGCCGATGAGGACAAGCTGGGTTCGGCGCTCAAGGGCATCGTCGACGAGGACCCGGCGCTCACCCTGAAGCGTGATGAGGAGACTCGCCAGACGGTCCTGTCCGGCATGGGCGACACCGCAATCGACGTCGTCCTCTCTCGCCTGCATGAGCGCTTCCACGTCGAGGCCGAGACGGTTGACCTGCGCATCCCGTATCGCGAGACGATCCGGAAGACCGCGCAGGCGCAAGGCCGCCACAAGAAGCAGACCGGTGGCTCGGGACAGTTCGCCGACTGCTGGCTCCGCATCGAACCCAACCCCGGCGCGGGCTACGAGTTCATCGACGAGATCGTTGGCGGCAAGATCTCCAAGCCCTACATCGTCGCCATCGACAAGGGCGTCCAGGACACCATGGCCCAGGGCGCAATCGCCGGATACCCCGTCCAGGACGTGAAGGTTGCCGTCTACGACGGCTCGATGCACGCCGTGGACAGTAACGAGATGGCGTTCAAGACAGCGGCTCGCATCGGCTTCCGTGCAGCTGCCGAGAAGGCCGACCCGGTTATCCTCGAGCCGATCGCCACGCTCGAGATCGAGGTCCCCGACGCCTACGCCGGCGCCATCATGGGCGACATCAGCTCGATCCGCGGCCGGGTGCTCGGTATGGACGCCCCTGCCCCCGGAGTCCAGGTCATCCGCGCACAGGCGCCCTACGCCGAGGTGGTGCACTACTCGACGCACCTCCGCGCCCTCTCAAGCGGCACGGGGACCTACAAGATCTCAATCGACTCCTACGAGCAGGTGCCCGGAGACGTCCAGAAGCGACTCGTTGAGGCGTACCAGAAGGAACGTGCCGAGGGGCATTAGCACAAGGCCCCTTGCGCATCAGAACCACCCAGAACGGGACCGGCCACGCCGGTCCCGTTCTGTCGTCTGCGGCGAATTCGGTGGGACCGTGGGCGCCAGGCGGCATCGTGCGCGGCCCCAAGAACACATACACCCCGCGCCGCCAAATGGCCCGGGGTGATCGTCTAAGCGAAGTTGGCGCCCTCTGCAGGATTCGAACCTGCGGCCTTCTGCTCCGGAGGCAGACGCTCTATCCACTGAGCTAAGAGGGCGTAGCGAGAACGCACTGTACCACAGGAGGCGCATCCCACCCAAGACGCAGAGGCGGCCTGATACCGCACGTCGCACGCGACGACCTGCTGCGGTATGCTTCGTCCGACCCCGGGTCAGGAGCCAAGTTGCCAAGCACAGACACGCTACTGATCGTCAATCCGTACGCAAAACATGGCGAGACGTCGAAGCTGCTTCCCGTCATCGAACAGCTGCTTCTCAATCTGCCTCACGACACCATCATCACGACGTCGCCCGGACACGCCGCCGAGATCGCCGAGACCCAAGGCGCGGGTAGAAACCTCGTCGTCGCAGTCGGCGGCGACGGAACGGTGCACGAGGTGCTCAACGGGCTGATGCGGATCCCTGCCGAGAAACGCCCGGCACTTGGGCTCCTACCGACGGGGTCTGGCAATGACTCGCGCAGAACGCTCGGCATCTCCACCGATCTCGCGCAGGCTGCGCTTACCCTCGCCACCGGCAAGCGGCGCGCGATAGACGTGGGTGTCTGCAACGACGTGTACTTCAGTAACAGCTTCGCCGCGGGGCTCGATGCGCGGGTGACGGCCAAGGCAGTCGAGTACAAGGTCACGACCGGTCGCTCAGGCCTCTGGCTCTACCTCACCGCGCTGATTCAGGTGCTCTTCAACGATCTGTATCCCATCCGGGTAGACCTCACGTTCGATGGTGAGCGGCCGCAGCACCGCGAGCTCCTCATTGTCGCGATGACCATCGGCGAGACCTACGGGGGTGGCTTCCGAATCACTCCTGGAGCAATTCCGGACGACGGGCTGTTCGAGGTCTGCACCATCGATCCGCTCAGCCTGCACCAGGCACTCGTCCGTCTGCCGCTCGTGATTCTGGGCAAACATACTGGCCTGCAGGTCGTGAACATGTCGCGGCATCACTCGGCAGTGATCGAGAGCGCCGAGCCGATACCGGCACAGGTCGACGGCGAGGTGCTTGTCGGTAACCGTTTCGAGGTGTCCATACTGCCCAGAGCCATCGAGTGCATCGTTCCCCGGGAGGACTGATGGAGGCAACGCGCATGGCAGCACCACTGCTGGTACTCGTGCTTACGTATCTGGTGGGCTCGATCCCGTTCGCTTACATCATCGTACGCGCGGTGACCGGTGAGGACATCACCACGCATGGCACCGGCAACGTGGGCGCCATGAACGTACGGCGTTCAACCGGCTCTTGGGCGTGGTTCACAGTCGCCATGCTCTCAGACGCGCTCAAGGGCATCGTGCCCGTCGCGGTCGTGAAAGCCCTCAGCGGATTCGGTGCGGCCTTCTTAGCACCAACAACGGTCACCCTCGGCCCGCTCGGCAGTGAGACCGCATGGGCGTACGCGATGGTCTGGGCTGCAGTCGCCGGAGCAGTGATCGGACATAACTACTCGGCTTGGATGGCGCTGCTGAAAAAGGAGTTCCACCGCACCGGAAAGGGCCTCGCCACGGGCGGGGGCGCGCTTCTCGCCTACGACTGGCGCTACTGCGTTGCAGTCGTGGTCGTCGGTCTCGCGGTCATCGCGATCACCCGGTACATGATGGCCGGCCAGGTTGCAGCCGCTGCAACACTGCCGGTGACGGCCTTCGCGCTTTCCTCGGCGGACTGGCCGTTCGCGCTCGGGATGGGCGTTATCGTGTACGCAGCTCACCACAAGCGCTTCATCGGGCTACTGCAAGGCAAGGAGCCCCGCTTGTACGTAAATGACCGCATGGGGCCCCGCGGCTGAGCCACGGGGCCCGGAAGAAGTGATGATCAGTCCATGGTGATTGCGCCGTTGGGGCACGAATCCACGCAGATGCCGCACTCGGTGCAATCGTCGGGGCGATTCAGCTTCGCGATTTCCTCGAGGTCGTAGCAGCCCTGCGGGCACTCGTCCACGCAGATGCCACACGCGGTGCAGTAATCCGGATTGACGGTCGGAACTGACATGGAGCCGTCCTTTCGATACTTCCGCTTTCGCGAGCGGATACCGGCAGTTCGGGCATGATACCGCATGGTAGCTGCGGGGCAAGCTCCCGTCTCCCACAGAGGCGTGCCTGACAGAAGCCAGCTCCAGGCAACCAGACCGGCCGAGCCTCAGCGGACCTTGTCCGCAACCTCGGCGGGGTCCCAGAAGCAGAACGGGTACGTCCGGTCCGAGAAGACCTCGGACGCCTCGCGCTGTTCCTCCAAGGCCTGAAGCTCCCTCTCGTACTCGGCCCGCAGCGGTTCGACCATCTCGACCAGCTCTCGGTTGACCTCGCGAATCTGCAGCCCGAGCGCCTTCCTGTCCGCGCCCTCTTTGGCGATCTCGCGCACGAGACGAGCCTTCTCTGCAACGAGGCCGAGTGTCCGCTCCCGCTCGGCAGCATTGGCGAAGCTCACCTCGCCGAGCGCCTGATCGGGGTTGTGGTCGAGCCGGTTCAGCCGCTCGCGCGCGGCCGAGACATCAGCCTCCGACACGAGCCGCATCCCGAGCGGCAGATAGAGCGTGAGCGAGGCCGTCGCGTAGCCGAGAGGCTCATCGATACGGAAGTAGCGCCGGCAGATCTCGTCGGTGACTCGGTCGTAGCGAGCGCCGCCCAGCCCGTGGACGAACAGGTCGCACACGAACATGCGGGCGAACATGGTGAGCGCGAGCGCCTTGGGGGCGATGAGCGCATCGAGCCCCGGAATCACGCTCGCCGCCGAGCGGGCATCCACGGGCAGCAGCGCGATTCCGCTCGCGTCCGTCGTCAGGGCGACGCCATCTGCCACGCGCTCGGCCCAGAGCGTTTCGCGCACTCCGTCGCGTATCACCCACAGCGGCAACTCCACCCGGCCGGAATCCGCCACGTTCAGGTCCGGAACCGGCTGAGCTGCCGAGCGGACGCGGGCCAGCAGACGGTACTCCGCGAGCGCCGAGTTGTAGGCCTCGGCGAAGCGGGGCGCATCGCACGCAATCGCTGCCACGAAGGCGCTGAACGCCTGTGTGCGAGCGAGCCAGGACACCGGCACCTCGGCGTAGTCGGTCCCGGCCGGCGCCTCGTAGCGCCGACGCGCAATGGTGACTGCTTCGGCGAGGTTCTCCGCCTCGCGGCTTGCCGAGATCAGGACCTCGCAGAACGCCGAGAAATGCCGCCGGAGCGCCGGCGCTGGCAGTGTCGCGAGCATCTCGTCGCCGACCTGACAGAACTCCTCCACCGCATCATCGGATGGTGCGGGTGCGGTCAGGTAGCACCCATTCGCGGTGCCGACCGCCAGGTACTGGCGGCAACGGCGGACGGTCGGGCTTAGGCATGGCGCGGTGACGGCGACAGACTTGAATCCGTCGGTGTCGACCACGATGTCGACGGCGGAGGCGCCCGTCTCATCGCCGAATCGTTGCATCAGGAAGTCCTTCACCCACACCCCAGGATGGTAGAGCTCCGGCTGATGCCCCGTGACGATCAGCGGCGCGTCAACATCCCCGAGCGGCCGCACGCTCACGCCAAGCTTTGCCGAGAAGGACGTCGCCGCATCAAGCGCCTCGGAACGAGCAAGCCTGCGGAACTCGCCGACGGGAATCCCCGCTACGTCGAAATCCCAGGCATCGGCCCTGGCCCGGTTCGCCTCGGCAAGCGCGGCCCACTCGGCGAACGGAGGCTCTGTCAGCAGTTCGCCGTGACCAGCAGGGGTCGTCGTCTTGGCCTGCTTCATCGTGGCAACACCTACAGCACGTCGTCGAGAGAGCGCAGCGCGACCGGCTCGAGCGCGAAGAACGGCTCGCCCGCAACCACGCGCGCAAGGTTGCCCCACTGGCCCGCAAGCTGCTCGACGAAACCGATCACGTCACGGTTGCCCGGGTTGTCGACGAACTGGGACCGATACGCGGCGAGCGCCTCGAGCTTCCTCGGCAGCTCAGCCTCGCACTCGACGATGAAGCTCGGCTCCGCGATCACGCGCATGTGTACGGCAAGGTAGTGGAAGACCCGTGGCGGGAAGAACGGTTCCCCCGCCATCGAGGTCTTGGTGAACTTGGAGTAGAAGCGTGCGGCAAGGCAGATGTTGGCTGCCGCCACGTGATCGGGATGCGCGTCCGCCGGGTACGGGACGAAGACCATCCGCGGCCGGATCTCACGGAGCACCTCGGCGAGCTCGGTACGGGCCTCGACCGAATCGAACAGCTCGCGGTTAGGCTGCGACAGCGTCCGCCGGTACTCCACGCCGAGGATCCTTGCGGCTTCAGCCGACTCGGCGGCACGCGTCTCCTTCGAGCCGTACGGCGTTGGTTCGCCGTCGGTGAGGTCAACGATCGCTACCCTCTTCCCGGCAGCGGTCAGCTTCGCAACCGTGGCTCCCATCCCAATTTCAACGTCATCGGGATGCGCACCAATACAGACGGCGTCGAACAGCGCTTCAGCACTCATCGCATGCACCATCCTTCGCGCGCCGCCAAACATCGAGGTAGTACTCAAGACGCTTGTCGGGATCGTCGAGGTCAGCGCCGAACGAGCGGTCACGGTCGCAGTAAATGCGCTCGACTGCCAGCTCGGTGACTGAAAGCCCTGCCTGCCACGCCTTCGCCCAGAGCTCAAGCGGCATGCCATACCCCGACTCCGACAGCGCCAGCCTGCCGAGCGCCGGGACCGAGTACGCCTTGAAGCCGCAGAAGGCATCCGTAAGCGCCCACCCGGTGACCTCGTTGATCATCTGGGTGATCTTCGCGTTGATCTCGCGCCTACCGGGCGGCACATCGCCAAGCGCCCCATTCGCCGAGAGGTACCGGCTGCCGGAAACGATGTCGTACCCCCGATCGAGTGTGTCCAGGAACTCGGGGATATGCGCCGGCTCATGCTGCCCGTCGAAGTCCATCGTCACCAGACGCGAGATGCCCAGGCGCCCAGCCACGTCGAAACCGATGCGCAAGGCGCAGCCATAGCCGCAGTTGTGGTCGAGCCTGACGACGGAGATGTCGTCGTGCTTGGCAAGCACTGCCGGAGTCCCGTCATCGCTCCCGTCATCGATGACGATAATCTCGCCGGAGAAGTGCTGCCGAACCGCCTCGAGGACCGCGTCCACTGTAGGGGCCTCGTTGTAGACCGGCATGAGGACAGCGTCGCTCACGCGTCTACGCTCCCGCGTTCGGCTTCCAGAATGGAGAAGCCGGCCGGAGGGGCTTCCTCGATACGGAAGCTGATGGTCCGCTTCACCTGATCGTTGAGCATGTGGCCTACCGAACAGTACTTCGTCTCAGACAGCTCGAGCGCCCGCTCGACCGCGGCTGGATCGACGTTGTGGCCCGTGATCACGTACTCAAGCTGCACATCGGTGTAGATCTTGGGGAACTCCTCGCGCTGCTCGGCGGTGACCACGACCTCGATGCCCCGCACATCCTGGCGCTTCTTCTCCAGGATTCCGATCAGATCCATGCCGGTACAGGCGGCGAGAGCGTGCAATACCACCTCAACCGGACGGATGCCACTCCCCTCACCCACGCCATGCGGGGCAGGCGGTGTGTCCATGACCAGACTGTGGCCGGCCTCATCAGTACCCACCCACTGCCTGCGGCCCGTCAAGCGGACCTTCGCTACGTTCGTAGACATCGTCATCTCCTTCATACACGAGAACGGCGGACCCGGATTCGGGCCCGCCGTCGCGGTACATCCGATCCTTCATGACAATCTTAGAGCTTTCGGCCCATCATCTGCGCGAGCTCCCGAGGCTTCTTGGCTTTGCTGATCGCCTCTTCGAAGGTCACTTTGCCCGCCGTGAGCAGCCCCTTGAGGCTCTGGTCGAGCGTCTGCATGCCGAGCTGCGCGCCGCCTTGGATGATCGTCTCCATCTGATGCGTCTTGCCCTCGCGGATAAGGTTCGAGATTGCAGGGATGCCGAGCATGATCTCCATGGCCATCACGCGGGATCGGCCATCGGTGGAGCGGAGCAGCGTCTGGGAGAGCACGCCCTCAAGAGTGGTCGAGAGCTGCATGCGAACCTGCTGCTGCTGATGCGGCGGGAACACGTCGATGACTCGGTCAACCGTCTCGGGACCACCGGTTGTATGCAACGTCGCAAGCACCAAGTGGCCCGTCTCGGCCGCGGTGATGGCTGCCGAGATGGTCTCGAGGTCGCGCATCTCACCCACCAGGATGACATCGGGGTCCTGACGCAGAATTCGCTTGAGCGCTGAGGCGAACGAGTGCGTGTCTTCTCCGACCTCGCGCTGGTTCACGTACGCCTTCTTGTTGCGGTGCATGAACTCGATCGGGTCTTCGAGCGTGATGATATGGACCGGGCGGGTCTCGTTGATGTGGTCGATCATCGCTGCGAGCGTGGTCGACTTGCCCGAGCCGGTCGGCCCGGTCACCAGCACGAGCCCCCTGGGGCGGTCCGCCAGCGTACGGCAGACGGCGGGAAGGTGCAGGTCCTCGAGCGTCGGAATCTCAATCGGGATCACTCGGAAGGCCGCCCCGATGGAGTTGCGTTGCTGAAACACGTTGGCGCGGAAGCGCGAGAGTCCAGGGATTGAGTACGCGAAGTCGAGCTCCAGCTCGGTCTCGAAGCGACGCCTCTGCTCTTCGGAGAGGAGCGAAAAGATCATCTCCATGGTGTCGCGCGGCGTGAGCGGCCGAACGTTCTCGACCGGGATAATGTCGCCTCGCTGGCGCAAGCCAGGAGGACTCCCGGACGTGATGTGCAGGTCCGAGCCTCCGCGCTGCAGCAGCAGACGCAGGAGATCGTCAATGTGCGGGATCTCGTTGGGCGCGAGATCGGGCAACCTGGCCGAGTCACCGCAGACCGACATGTCACCGAACTTACTAGGCACCGCGTGGACGCTAGAGTCCTGCGCCGGCTTCGAGTAGCCGGACAGCGGCGCTGACTGCGCGGGCGCAGCGGCAGGCGCGGGGTCAGGGCGTTCGGACGGTGTCGGCTGCGGCGCCAGCTCCGTGACCGGAGCCGCTTCAGGTGCGACCGGCGCGGGGGATGGCAACGCCGGCTCCCCGGGGTCGGCACTCACCGAGACCGGCGCCGTCGGAGCGGACACCTGTCCGCCGATAAGCGCGGTGATCTTGCTGACGACCGCATCGAGCGGGCCGCTCGCCGGAAACTGAGCTGAGGCGCCAGCCTGCCGCGCTTTGAGCGCGGAAGCCTCGCTCGGCTCGAGCGTCATGATCACAACCGGCACGTCACGAGTCTGCGGACTCGCCTTGAGCTGCTGCGTGAGCGCGTAGCCGCCGGGACCGGAAAGCTCCGCATCGACCAGGATCGCATCAGGTGTCTCGGCTGAGAGAACGCCGAGCGCATCAGGTCCCGATGACGCGGATTTCACGAACACGCCGGAACCGCTCTGAGCGAACATGTTCTTGATCTGTTCCACAAGCGTGGAATCCTCGTGGACGACCAGCAGCATTTTGCCCCTCACTGAGGCGACCTCCTCGGCAGCGACCGGACCCTGATTGAACACTTTACAGGTAACAAGTTCCCCCTGCGTATGGGTATCGGAAGCAAACGCTCGTCCCTCAAGTATGTGAACCGAGTTACGATGAGCCCGGAAGACACACACGAGCTGGAGGAACCGCTTGCCCGAAACCGTTTCCCTGCACTCCCTCGCGTTCGGCGGTGATGCCGTCGGACGGCTTGCTGACGGCCGTGTCGTGTTCGTTCCCGACGGCTGCCCTGGCGATACCGTCCAGATTCAGGTCACCGAGGATCACGGGCGCTATGTGCGGGCATCCATCAAGCGAATCGTCGACCCCTCGCCATCGCGAGTCGAGCCTCCATGCCCGTACTTCGGGGAGTGTGGCGGCTGCCAGTGGCAACATATCTCCTACTCGGCTCAGCTCGAGGCGAAGCGGACGATGGTCGTCGATGCGCTAGAGCGGATCGGCTCATGGAAGGGCGCAAACGAGCTCGTATCAGCGGCGGTGCGGTCTGACGCCGAGTACGGGTACCGGAACAAGATCGAGCTCGTATCCGGAGCAGGCAACGGCGGAGAACCCGACCCACACCACAGCGGCAAGCTCACTCTCGGTTACCATGCCGTGCGAAGCGATCGCATCGTGCCCGTCGACACCTGCCTGCTTCTCCCCGCCAGCCTGAGGAAGGCGCCGAAGGCCCTCTCGGGTGCGCTCAGATACCTGTCCGGCGAGCGCGACCTTGGCGTCACCCGGGTCTCGCTCCGCGCTGCGCACCACACGCGTGACGTTGAGATCGCCCTGTGGACACCTGCAGGGCCCTTCCCTCGCGCCGCAGGCGCTCGGGTACTCGGGCAAGCGCTGAAGTCGACGAGCCTGACGCGAGTGCTGTACCGCGGCGACCCCGCTCGGCGGGACGTGTCCAAGGTGGAGGTCCTCAGCGGCAAGGGCAACTGGCGAGAGCGTGTCTCGGGGTTCACCTACGCCGTCTCGTCGCCGTCCTTCTTCCAAACCAACACCCGTGCTGCCGAGCGGCTCGTCGAACGAGTCCTCGACTATCTCTCCCCCGATGGCGCCGACCGGGTGCTGGACCTCTACTCGGGCGTCGGGACCTTCACCCTCCCACTCGCCGAGCTTGCCGCAGAGGTAGTTGCGGTGGAGTCGTATGGACACGCGGTGCGTGACCTTCGACGCAATCTCGAATCGAACCAGCTATGGGCCGAGGTGATCGGCGGAGATGCCGCCAGGGAGATCGAGAGCCTAGGTCACTTCGACCTGGTGGTCGTGGACCCGCCACGGGCAGGGCTGGATCCTGGCGTGATCCGCGCGCTCGGAAACGCACGTCCGCGCACCCTCGCGTATGTGTCGTGCGATCCTGCCACTCTTGCGCGGGACAGCAAGAGACTAGCCGAACGGGGGTTCCGCCTCACAAGCGTCACCCCCGTCGACCTGTTCCCGCAGACATTCCACGTCGAGTGCGTCGCGCGTTTCGACGCGGCAGAGCAGTGAACGCTGGCGTCAGACGAGCCGTCCAACCTCCGGGAAGTCCGTGACATACACGTCGTGAGGCGCATCGTCGTGCTCGGCAGTAAGATCCGCGCCTGCCTGATGCATGCCTTCGTGATCGCCCTCCGGCCACATCGCACTCTCGGTCACGTCGTAGACGGTTCCGTTGAACGCCACATAGGCGGGCTTCCCGCCGGTGCCATCGAACTGTGCCAGCTCCTCGGCAGTGAACTCTTTCATCGCATCTCCTTCGCGCGACATGCCTTCCCGATGCTACCTGAGAAGTTTGTCACCGATTGCGCTCAGGGTGAAACCCGCCGAGAAGAGCCGTGCCTTCGGAGCCGCTACCGCTGGGACGGCTGAAGCATGCTTGTGAGCGAGTCCAGATCCACGCTGATGCGACGGCCCTCGGTCGTCACGACACCCTTGCGCGCAAGCGAGGAGATCACCCGGCTCGCCGTCTCGCGCGAGGTGCCTGCGAGAGTGGCGATGTCGTAGTGCGTCATCCCCTCGATCGCTGGGCTGCCCAGATCCTCGACACCTTCGGACGCGGCGCTGAGTATCACCCTCATGACGCGATGAGTTGCGTCATGGAACGCCATGTCCTCCAAGCGCGAGATGGTCTGGCGCAGCCGTGCGGAGAGCGTGGAGATGATGGAGAGCGCGAGCCTCGGCTCGGCCCGCACGGCGTCGCACAGATGCTCGGCGGTGAGGACGAGTACCTCGACATCGGTAAGCGCGTATACGTCGGCGCTACGCGGCAGGCTGTCAACGAGTGCGGTCTCATTGAAGTGCGCAGGGGCTTCGATGTGATGGAGCACGATTTCACGGCCCTCACCACTTGTCAGCGAGACCTTGACGCGTCCGGCGACGAGCAGATACATGCAATGCATGGTGTCGCCGCGCTCGACTATGAGCGCGCCTTTGGGGTAACGTCGCACCTCGACCATGTTCGCTAGAGCCTTGAGACCGTCCCCCGGAAGATCCGAGAACGCGGGCAGGGTTCCGAGCTTGGCGGCGATGCCTTCTATGCGTGCAACTGTGTCCATGGTGAAGGTATCGGCCAGTCGGTCTGTGATATTGAGCACAGTTTTTCTGTGATTCCAATCACATGCGGTCGCCACCCCGCGACCAGCGTCACCACGCGACTCAAGGAAGGACCGCGATGATCTCGGCAATCCTCTTCGACCTCGACGGAACGCTGCTCGACCTGGATCTCAATCACTTCCTGCGCGAGTACTTCAACCTGCTCGGCCCTGTGGTCGGCGAACTCGCGGGCACCTCCGCCGAGCAAGCACTCCAGGCGGTGGTCCGAGGTACCGACGCAATGATGGCGCAGCACCCTGCGCACACCAACGAAGAGGCGTTCCGCCAGTCGTTCCTCGATTCGACCGGGATCGACATCGCCGACCCCCATCCCGCAGCGGTACTCGACAGTTTCTACGCCGAGGTGTTCCCCGCACTTCGGGGAGACAAGGGACCACGACCGGGTGCCACCGAAGCCCTCGAAGCCGCACGCGCAACTGAGCTGAAGCTCGTCGTAGCTACGAATCCGATCTTCCCGCGCCGGGCGGTGGATGAGCGAGCGCGCTGGGCCGGCGTGGACACTGCCACTTTCGCGCATGTGACGAGCTACGAGAACTCGACGTCGTGTAAACCCCATGCGAGTTACTTCGCCGAGATCGCCGAGCGCATCGGTGTCGCAAGCGAGGAGTGCTTGATGGTCGGCGACGACCCGGAACTCGACCTGGCAGCGGCGTCAGCAGGAATGCAGACCTACTACGTGGGGCAGGGTGAACCGGCCGCGGCAGACCGCATCGGCGACCTGTTCGATCTGGCGAGGTTCATCGGCGATCTGCCCCGGTAGCTCCTGCGAGAATCGCGCCGACGGAGCGCCTAGAAGGCGCGTGAGTTCTTGGGGCGGATGAGCGCGACCCAAGCTCCGTCCGACCGACGGTCGTAGGAGAACTCGAACCGGCCGCGGGACTCGCGGCGTAGGTCTATCTGGTACCCGAGACCGGCGGGTTCGTGATCCGTGACGAGAACGATCTGGTCGCAGCAGCCCAAGTCGACGAACTTGTCGACGATTGAAAAGACCAGCGGTCTGCGATAGTTCGCATCGAATCCGCGCACGTCCAGATACAACCCACTGGGTCCGGCCACCGCAACATCCAATCGCTCACGTACCGCGCACTCTACATACTCGTTAATTCTACTCCCACAGGGCGGCCCCTGCTAGGAGCCGCCGTCCTCGTCTCGCTCGTAAAGCTCAGCGGTGCGGGCGCCCGCGCAGTCGGCAGTCTCATGCGGAGTTAGCCTGTCTCGCTCGTGGGCGCACCGTTCCGCGAGGACGTCCGCGTCGCCTCCAGGGACGGGAATCTCCGGCCGTGTGTCCTTGGGACTGTCCTGTCCAGCCTCAGACTTCAAGCCGGATTCTGGCGTAGCCGCAAACCCCTCGTCGGACTCGCCAAAATGTCGCTCACCGTATGTCATACTCTCTCCTTATGTCTTTATTTCGCGTTTCTAATTGGCAGGTCAGAGGCAATTTTCTTGCTATGCTACGCCCGATGCGGGGTGTAGAATGGCGGAGACTAATACGGGGTCGGGGCGCCTCTCTGTACTGGATCGGATGGGGTGGCTCCGTGGCGCTCGAGGGGGTTCGGTGCGTCTGCATGGAGAAGCACATCGTCAATGTGTTCGCCCACGCGAGGGCGTCCCTGCCTTCCCCACTCCCTTTTCCCCGTTTTCGTTTCGGTCAACACGCATCGCCGATGCATGCGTTGCGGTGACAGAGTGCTGGATCTTCACGTCCCTGGCTCGGCAGAAGGGAGGGTGGTGGCTGCGGGGCATACTCGTTTCTGGCTCCTGAGGGCGCCGGGCGTGAACAGCACTTTTTCGATTGTCTGAAGTGTGGATGGTAACAACGAGGAGGTGTATGGCATGGCACAAAGAGATCGTGCGTTCTACGACGAGCTCGAAGCTCGTGGCGTTACCCGCCGAGACTTCCTGAAGTTCTGCGGCACCGTCGCGGGAATGCTCGGGCTGTCGGAGAGCATGATCCCGACAATCGCCTCGGCGGTAGAGGGGGCTGCGAACTCGAACCTCTACCCGGCGGTGTGGATGGACGGAGGCCTGTGCACGGGATGTACCGAGTCGGTCGCCCAGGTCACCCAGCCTGACGTCGCCACGATCGTCCTGGATATCCTCTCTATGAACTACATGGAGACCATCATGATGGCCCAGGGCGAGCACGCCGAGGAGGCGTTGCACGACACGGCCGTCGCCAACGAGGGCAAATTCGTCCTCATCTATGAGGGCTCGGTCATGACCGGTCTCGACGGCAACCTGCTGCGTATCGCCGAGAAGACCAGCCTCGAGGCCCTCGAGGAGATCGGCCCCATGGCTGCCGCGGTCATCGCGGTTGGCTCGTGCGCTGTCGATGGCGGCTGGGTGCGCTCTGTTCCCAGCGTCCAGGCCAAGAACTACCCGACCGAGCCCGAGGCGTGGGCCACGGGTGTCTCGCAGTACTTCAAGACCAAGGGCATCACGACTCCTGTCGTGAACCTGCCCACCTGCCCCGTCAACCCCGAGTGGGTTGTCGCCATGGTGATCGACGCTGTCATCCTCGGCGGAATCGATGAAAATGGCCAGGTCACGCAGACGTTCGTCGATCGTCTCGACCAGTTCGGGCGTCCGAAGCTCATCTTCGGCCAGACGATCCACGACAACTGCCCGCGTCGCGGACACTTCGAGAACGGCGAGTTCGTCTACGAGTTCGGCAGCGAGGAAGAGGCCAAGGGTTACTGCCTCTACCCCGTCGGGTGCAAGGGCCCGCAGACCTACACCAACTGCCCGATCGTTCGCTGGAACGATCGCGCCAGCTGGTGCGTCGAGTCCGGCTCGCCGTGCATCGGCTGCGGCGACTTCAACTGGGTCGATGAGAACGCCCCGTTCCTGAACCGCTTCCGCAAGATCGACATCGGTGGATCGAACCTGGATCCGGGTGTCATCGCGCCGATCGCTACTGGCGTCGTTGCCGGCGCGCTGGCCGTCCACGGCCTCGGCATGAAGGCCGCCGGCCGTGTCGGCTCGGGTGCCCCCATGGAAGAGATGAAAGACTACGACCGCAAACGCGCAAAGAAGGGAGGGGGTAACTGATGGCCAGAGCCGTTATCGATCCTGTTACACGAATCGAGGGACACCTTCGAGTCGAGTGCGAAGTTGAAGACGGTGTCATCACTGACGCTTGGGTCTCAGGAACGCTCTTCCGCGGCATGGAGACCGTCCTGCAGGGACGCGACCCGTCCGACGCGTTCTATGTCTCGCAGCGCATCTGCGGCGTCTGCCCAATCTCGCACGGGCACGCAGCCACGATGTCGGCAGAGTCGGCACTGGATGTTGCAATCCCCAATGGTGCACGTCTGGTCCGCAACCTGATCGAGGCCGCAGAGTTCCTGCATAGCCACATCCTGTGGTTCTACACGCTCGCCGCGCTTGACTACGTAGACCCGGCGAAGGCACTCGAAGCTGACGTCGCGGCCACCTACGACCTTGCAGCGGCCGCAGGTACTTCGGCAGCCAACTTCGGTGCCGTGCAGCAGCGGGTCAAGACCCTCGTCGAAGGTGGCGACCTGTCGATCTTCACTAATGGTCACCTGGGACATCCTGCATTCGCGCAGGATATGCCGGCCGAGCTGCACCTCATCGCCGTTGCGCACTATCTTGAGGCGCTTGAGATGCAGGCCGAGGCTGCTCGCGTGATCGCGGTCATGGGCGGCAAGTTCCCGCACTTCATGACCTCCATCCCGGGCGGTACCGCTTGGGTTCCGACCGAGGAGAAGCTCGACGACGTCCTCTTCCGCTTCCAGAGGGTGCGCGACTGGATCTACTCCACGATGATCCCGGATACCCTGGCCATCGCCCCCTTCTACAAGGACGCTCTCACCTACGGCGGCGGCCACGGCAACTTCCTCGCATGGGGCGTGTTCAACGACCCGTCCATGGAGATGGCCAACCGCTACCTGCCGAGCGGCGTGGTGTACGCCTCAAAGGGTCTCACCGTCGCGCAGCCCGACGAGGCCATGGTTGCCGAGTACGTCGAGCACTCCTGGCTCTCTGAGGGCAGGAGCGCACTGCACCCGTCCGAGGGCGAGACCATTCCGCCGCTTGAGTTCCCGGGCTACGACGTCAACGACAAGTACTCGTGGGCGAAAGCGCCGCGCTACGACGGACAGCCCATGGAGGTCGGTCCGCTCGCTCGCATGATCATCGGCTACTTGGACGGCGTTGCACCTGTCAAGTCGCTTATCGACACGGCCCTCGAGGCTCTCGGCGCGCCCGGTAAGCCTGAAGTCCTTGTCTCCCTGCTCGGTCGCGTCGCAGCCCGCAACCTCGAGGCTGCTGTCGTCGCCGACTGGTCGCTTGAGTGGACTAACGAGGTCATCGCGGCGATCAAGGGCGGAGAGGCACTCGACTTCTTCACCCCGCTCGAGAAGACCGAGGGTAAGGGCGCCGGCCTCTGGGAGGCCCCTCGTGGAGCGCTCGGCCACTGGATGAACGTCTCCGGCGGCAAGATCGCCAACTACCAGGTCTGCACGCCTTCGACCTGGGACATCAGCCCGCGTGATGCCGACGGCGTCCGTGGCCCGATGGAGGAAGCCCTTATCGGCACCCCTGTGATCGACGTCGAGAGCCCGGTCGAGGCCGGTCGTATCGTGCGTAGCTTCGATCCTTGAATCGGGTGCGGCGTTCACGTGATTGAACGCAAAACCGGTAAGCAGGGCACCGTCTACTCCCGCAAATGGGGGGTGAGGTAGATGGCACACAAACTCTACCGCGAAGCGCATCCGCTGCCTTTCGTG
>CAZBLH010000032.1:0-19174 GCA_964492775.1 uncultured Eubacteriales bacterium
GGCCACTTCGTCGAGGCGCAGGTCCTCGAGTCGCTCGGCGTCGACTACATCGACGAGTCCGAGGTGCTGACCCCGGCTGATGAGCAGTATCACGTGAACAAGTGGGACTTCACCGTGCCGTTCGTGTGCGGTTGCCGCAACCTCGGCGAGGCGCTACGCCGGATCGCCGAGGGCGCTGCCATGGTCCGTACGAAGGGCGAGCCAGGCACCGGCAACGTCGTCGAGGCCGTGCGCCACATGCGCACCGTGACCGACGAGATCGCTTGGGTCGCCGGCCTCCGCGAGGAGCAGCTGTTTGACGCGGCCAAGCAGCTTGGCGCTCCGTACGAGCTCGTGAAGTGGGTCCACGCCAACGGCAAGCTACCGGTCGTCAACTTCTCAGCGGGAGGCATCGCCACGCCGGCCGACGCCGCACTGATGATGCAGCTTGGCTGCGACGGCGTCTTCGTCGGCAGCGGCATCTTCAAGAGCGGCGACCCCGCCAAGCGCGCCCGCGCCATTGTCGAGGCGACGACGCACTTCGAGGACGCAGACGTCATCGCTCGCGTGTCGCGCGACCTGGGCGAGGCGATGGTCGGCATCAACATCAGTGACATTCCCGACGCCGAGCGCATGCAGGAGCGTGGCTGGTAGGTGCGGATAGGCGTACTTGCGCTACAGGGAGCGTTCCGGGAGCACATCGGTGCTGTCGAGGCGTTGGGTCACGACGCCGTCGCGGTGCGCATGGCCGAGCAGCTCGATAGCTGCGCGGGTCTCATCATTCCCGGCGGTGAGTCTACGGCAATCTCGAAGCTCATGGAGACGTACGGCTTCTACGAGGCCATCGCGTCTCGCCGTGAAGAGGGTATGGCCGTCTGGGGCACCTGCGCCGGCGCAATACTGATCGCCCGTGAGGTTGCCGATGCCATCGAGGGCCAGCGTTCGCTCGGGCTGATGGACATCACGGTCCGCAGAAACGCCTATGGCCGCCAGGTGCAGAGCTTCGAGGCCGACCTCGACTTCGCCCACATCGGCGAGCCCTACCGTGGCGTCTTCATCCGCGCACCGTGGATCGAGTCGGTCGGCGAGGGCGTCGAGGTGCTTGCCGAGCACGACGGACGCATCGTGGCCGCTCGTTCCGGGCGTATGATGGCGACGACCTTCCACCCGGAACTCACTGGAGACCTCCGTATCCACCGGCTCTTCATCGAGTCGGTGGCTGAGCCTGTGACGTAGTAACCCGAAAGGAACGGACGCATGTCAGGACACTCCAAGTGGGCAACGACCAAACACCGCAAAGCCGCCCAGGACAAGAAGCGTTCGGCGCTGTTCTCCAAGCTCTCGCGCATCATCACCGTAGCGGCTAAGACCGGCGGCGATCCCAACCCTGAGAACAACGCGTCGCTTGCGGCCGCCATCGCCAAGGCGAAGAGCTACTCGCTGCCCAAGGACAAGATCCAGATCGCGATTGACAAAGCGTTCGGCGCCGGTGCCGATGCGGCCAACTTCGAAGAGGTTGTCTACGAGGGCTACGGCCCGGCGGGCGTCGCGCTTTATGTCGAGGCACTCACCGACAACCGCAACCGAACGGCTGCCGATGTGCGCTCGGCGTTCACCAAGGCCGGCGGCAACCTCGGCGCGACCGGCTCGGTGGCCTTCCAGTTCGAGCGCAAGGGTCAGATCACGCTCGACAAGCCGGCCGAGTTCGATGAGGACGAGCTGATGCTCGCTGTCGCCGAGGCCGGCGGCGAGGACATGGAGGTGGGCGAGGAAGAGGTGCTCGTCTACACCGCGCCCACCGACGTCATGGCCGTTAACGGCGAACTCGAGCGCGCGGGGCTTCCGGTCAAGGGTGCTGAGCTCGTGATGGAGCCAGTCAACACCTCCGAGGTGACCGTGGAGGATGCCAAGAAGGTGCTGCGTCTCGTCGACCGGCTCGAGGAGCTCGACGACATCCAGAACGTCTACCACACCATGGAGCTCACCGACGAGATTGCCGCGGCGCTCGAGGAGTAGGCCGGTACGGCCGGCGCTCCTCGCCCTTTACTCGCTACTGCTGCGTCGCTAGACTGAACATATGTTCGATTGTCGGCACTGCGCGCATCTGAGGGGGCGACGCTCGTGATCATCTTGGGCATCGACCCCGGCCTCGCCAACACCGGGTGGGGAGTCATCGAGGCGCAAGGCCCTCGGTACCGCTGCCTCGCATACGGCTGCATCACCACGCGCCCCGCCGAGCAGCTCTCGCAGCGCCTGCGACAGGTCCACGACGAGATCCGCGCGGTTATCCTCCGCTACCAGCCGCGCGAGTGCGCGGTCGAGAGCGTGTTCTTCGGCTCCAACGCCAAGAGCGCATTCGCTACCGGACAAGCGCGTGGTGTGGCACTGCTCGCGACAGCCGATGCGGCGCTGGATCTGGCCGAGTACTCGCCGGTGCAGATCAAGGGGGCGGTCGTGGGGACCGGCACCGCCGACAAGGACCAGGTCGCCTACATGGTGCGCACGCTTCTCGGGCTCGACCACGAGCCCGCTCCCGACCACGCGTCCGACGCGCTCGCGGCTGCAATCTGCCATGCGCACCTGCGCCGTCACCGGGCGCTTGCAGCGGAGGTGAGCGCGTGATCGCCTTCGTCAGCGGCCGAGTCGTCTCCAAGGGCGCCTCTCACTGCATCCTCGAGGTCGGCGGCGTGGGCCTGAAGCTCGCGATGTCCACCGGCTCACTTGCGGCACTGCCTGCCGAGGGCGACGACGCATTGGTGTACACCTACCTGTATGTGCGGGAGGATGAGCTGTCGCTATTCGGTTTCGAGAACGACGCCGAGAAGGACGCGTTCGAGAAGCTCATCACCGTCTCGGGCGTCGGCCCCAAGGTCGCGCTTGCGGCACTCTCCGCGCTTTCGACTGAGACGCTCGCACAGGCGGTGGCCACCGGCGATGTCGCGATGATCACGAGCATCCCCGGCGTCGGCAAGAAGACCGCGCAGCGCATCATCCTCGAACTCGCCGACAAGCTCGGCGTGCCTGAGCTCGGAGCGGGTGGAGGCTCGGCAGGCAGGGCGGCGACGGGTGGCGCGGCTGAGGCCGAGGCCACCGATGCGCTGCTCGCGATGGGTTTCTCGGCAGCGGAGGCGAGCGCGGCCATCAAGGGCTTCGAGGGTGAAGCGGGCGATGCGTCGGCGCTGCTGAAGCACGCGCTCAAGAGGCTCGGTGGTGCGGCGTGAGCACGGTCTGGGAGGCTGGCGACACGGTGCGGGAGCCCGACCCAGAGCGGTTGGTGTCTGCCGAGTTCACCGAGGACGACCTGGAGATCGACCGCTCGCTTCGACCGAAGCGGCTAGCCGAGTATCTGGGTCAGTCGCGCGTCAAAGAGAACCTCGGCGTGCTCATCGAGGCCACGCGCGAGCGCGGCGAGCCGCTCGACCACATCCTGCTGTCCGGCCCACCGGGGCTGGGAAAGACCACGCTCGCGCAGGTCATCGCCAACGAGCTCGGCGTGAAGGTCAGGCCGACGAGCGGCCCGGCGATAGAGCGCGCGGGAGACCTGGCTGCCGTTCTCACGAACCTGGAAGAACGCGACGTGCTCTTCATCGACGAGATCCACCGTCTGAACCGAGTCGTCGAAGAGGTGCTCTACCCGGCGATGGAGGACTTCAACCTCGACATCATGATCGGGAAGGGGCCGGCGGCGCGCTCGATCAGGCTCGACCTGCCCAAGTTCACGCTCATCGGTGCGACCACGCGCACGGGGCTTCTGACGGGGCCGCTGCGTGACCGTTTCGGCATGGCGTTCAGGCTCGACTATTACACGCCTGAGGAGCTGCAGTCGATCGTGGTGCGATCGGCGGGCATCCTGGGTGTGGAGATCGATTCGGAGGGCGCCGCTGAGATTGCACGCCGCAGCCGAGGGACACCACGGCTCGCGAACCGGCTGCTCAAGCGCGTACGCGACTACGCGCAGGTGCGGCACTCAGGGGCGATCGACGAGGACATCGCGGCCGAGGCGCTCGCGTTCTTCGAGGTCGACCACCTCGGGCTCGACTGGATGGACGTGAAGATTCTCACCACGCTGGCCGAGACGTTCTGTGGCAGGCCGGTCGGGCTCAACACACTGTCGAGCGCGGTCGGGGAGGAGCCCGACACGCTCGAGGACGTGTATGAGCCGTTCCTGCTGCAGCTGGGTCTGCTTGCGCGTACGCCCAAGGGTAGGCAGGCGACGCTTCGCACCTACGAACACCTGGGGCTCACCCCGCCGGCGGGGGCGCCTGAGCAGTCGGGGCTGTTCTAGGGGCTGTCAGGTGCGGCGCATGAGGCATGCGCCTCGCTCGTCCGGCTCCACGTGCGCAGCGGTACTCGTCGAATAGACACGGGCATGCTTTTCGCTCATACTGGTTCACGGAGCCGAAGGCGGCTCCTGGGTTTGCGGCGTGGCCTTGCGTAGCAGTCCAGCACCGATAGGGTGCAATACGTGAAGGGCGCGTCGCTTTTTGTTTGCCTCATAGGGAGGCAGGAAAGTAGGTTTTTGATGGCTACTGGTACGGTCAAGTGGTTCAACCCGGACAAGGGCTACGGTTTCATCGAGCGCGAGGGTGGCGAGGATCTCTTCGTTCACTTCAGCGAGATCCAGATGGACGGGTTCAAGTCCCTCGACGAGGGTCAGACCGTCGAGTTCGACGTGACCACCGGCCGCAACGGCAAGGAGCAGGCGAGCAACGTCCGCAAGGCGTAGTTCCCACTCTTAGACCCACACATACAGAAGCGGCCCTCCGGCATCGGGGGGCCGCTTCTCTGTTTGGGTGGCGAGGTCGCCAGCAGGGTGGCACTGCAGGGTGGGCGCCGTGATTCGGATGCTTTGGGAATGGCGATACTCAAAGTAGAAGCTCTTGAATTGGCAACATGTGGCAAAGCCACTGGGTACGGAGGGAGGCGCACGGTCATGGTGTACGAATCCGACTACGTCCTGCGCCTCGTTGAGCAGATGGCTGGTCTGGTGCGGCGTGCGCTCCACGCCTTGAGCATCGGCAGTGAGGAAAGCACGTACGAACTCGCCGAGGAGGCGATCGGGCTCGCGCTTGATCTGGACCCCGACGTCGTGAACAGGCTTGCGCCTCAGAGCCTCTCGGCGCTCCTCGAGTTGCAGAACCACGACGACCGCGTGCTGCGGCTGGTTGCCGAGGCGCTCACTGCGCAGGCGGACGCGCTCGAGCAGGCAGGCGAGTTCTTCGATGCAGGGCTGCGCCGAGAGCAGGCGAAGGCCGTGCTGAAGATGCTCGACCCCAATCGAGCCAACTGATTCGGCCGCTCAAGGGAGCGCGTCCGCGAGCTGCCAGGGCGCTGCGAAGCTAGGGTGCCGTCACGTCCCAGGCCCACACACCGTGCAGGTTGCAGCTCTCCAGCGCAGTGATCTTGGCGCCGGGATCCACATTGAGCACTGCAATCACGTCCGGCTCGGCGACAACGGCTCCGAAGGTGAACCGCTCGACGGGTACGTCGTTGACGAGAAGGTCTACCCACTCGATGAAGTGGTCGGGCTGGTTGGGGTGCGGGACGCCGTGGCCGATGGTGACGTGGACTCTCAGGCGGCCGTCGACTCGCTCGACCACGATCTTGGGCGTGTGCTTGTTCTCGAAGTCGCTGGCGCTGGCGGGGTCGGCGACACGGTTGATGCCTTGCAGCAGCGGTGCGTCACTCATGTGGACTCCTTTTCGCGTGGGGTCGAACCGTTGGCGTTCGCAGCTGTACATACCCGTAACCGGCTTCGCGGTGCGTATCTGCGGTGCCAGCGGTCCTTCATGCACTCCAAGGCATGTTACACTCGTTCGCGCTCTTCTCGGCGATTACCGAGTGCGATTGGTTCCGGCAGAAAGGCCCAGGCGAATGGCTCAGATCATCGACGGCAAGCTCGTTGCGGCATACACCCGGGCGCAGGCGGCCGAGACAGTCGCACGGGTCAAAGCAGCAGGGGTTGAGCCGGGGTTGGCCGTGGTACTCGTCGGAGATGACCCTGCGTCGCACAGCTACGTGCGGATGAAGGAGCGCGACTGCGCCGAGGTTGGCATCCGCTCCTTCGACCTTCGGCGTCCGGCCGACCTCACGCAGGCCGAGCTCAACGCGATCATTGACGAGTGCAACAGCGATCCCGACATCCACGGCATCCTCGTGCAGATGCCGCTTCCTGCTGGTCTGGACGCCGAGGAGGCTATCGCGCGCATCAGCCCCGAGAAGGACGTAGACGGGTTCCATCCTGTGAGCCTCGGCAAGCTGGTTCGGGGGATTCCGGCGCCGCGCGCCTGCACCCCGTGGGGCGTCATGGCGATGCTCGATTACTACCAGATCGATCCGGCGGGGAAGCGTGCGGTGGTGATCGGCCGCTCCACGATCGTGGGCAAGCCGATGGCGCTCATGCTGCTTGAGCGCAACGCCACGGTCACCGTCTGCCACTCCCGCACGGCCGACCTACCTGCCGTGTGCCGCGAGGCTGACATCCTTGTGGCCGCCGTCGGCCGCCCGCACATGGTGACCGCCGAGTATGTGAAGCCGGGCGCAGTCGTCATCGACGTCGGTATCAACTCCACAGGCGACGGGCTTGTCGGCGATGTGGACTTTGCGAGTGTTGAGCCGGTCGCTTCGTGGATCACGCCGGTTCCCGGCGGTGTCGGGCCGATGACGCGCGCGATGCTCGTGCGAAACACGGCCGAGGCTGCTGAAAGGGTCGCATCCCAGCAGCGCGCCTGAGTTCTTGCCCCATATTTGCGCGTCGGGCTATCCTGTGTCTTGTCGGGCCAATAGGGATGGCCCGTGTAGACGCGCGGTGCGGCTGAGCACCGCCGAGGAAACAGCCCCGAGGGGGGCGGAAAGACAGGCAGGCATGGCTGAGGGTACCGTCAAGTGGTTCAATCCGGACAAGGGATACGGCTTCATCTCTCGTGAAGACGGCGAAGACCTCTTCGTCCACTTCAGCGAGATCCAGATGGACGGCTTCAAGACCCTGGACGAGGGTCAGGCTGTGTCCTTCGACGTCACGGTTGGTCGCAACGGCAAAGAGCAGGCGAGCAACGTTCGCAAGGCGTAGTGCCTAGCTGAATCGATACGACGCCAACGGCGGCGGTCCCTCGGGGCCGCCGCCGTTTTTCGTTCCGCTCGGCCGCTCTGGGCTTTGTGGGGATTGCTCGGCAGTTGTATCTTCGTCCCATGAGACTCGCTCTTCACGCGTGCTGCGCCCCCTGCCTGCTCGAGCCCTACGACGCACTTGCGCCCGAGGCCGAGCGGGTGGTCGTCGTGTACGCGAACCCCAACATCCATCCCGAGGCCGAGTACGAGCGGCGCCGCGACACCCTGCGCGAATACGCGCGCGAGGAGGGAATCGAGTTCGTGGAGTTGCCGTACGAGCCGGACGAGTGGCACGAACTTGTCGGCGTGCACGGCGATGACCGCGAGCGCCGGTGCCGAGCGTGCTACCGGCTTCGGCTCTCCAAGGTCGCCGCATGGGCCGATGAGAACGGGTTCGACGCCCTGGCCACGACGCTCACCGTCAGCCCGTACCAGGACGCCGTTGCTCTCGCCGAGAAGGCCGAGCGCGCCGCGCGGGATGCGGGGCTTGTATACGCCGGCCGCGACTTCCGCGACCGCTACCAGGAGGCGACCAGGCGCTCGCGTGAGCTGGGGATGTACCGGCAGAACTACTGCGGCTGCGTGTTCAGCGAGGCCGAGGCGGAGCGCGACCGCGAGGCGGCACGCGCGGCGCGAGCAGCCGCCAAGGAACGCCGGCGGCTCGCGAGGTTGCTCGGCACCGACGCTGACACGGGCGCTGGAGGGCAAGACTGATGCGCACCGACGATTTCGACTACGACCTGCCGACAGGCCTGATCGCACAGAGTCCCGCCGAGCCGCGGGACAGCTGCCGCTTGCTCGTCCTCGACCGCAGGGTGGGGATTCCCGACCATCGCGTCTTCACCGACCTGCCCGAGTATCTGCGTGAGGGCGATGTACTCGTCGTGAACGAGACGAAGGTGCTCCCGGCGCGTCTGCTCGGCGTGAAGGCCGACACAGGCGGGGCCGCGGAGGTCCTGCTGCTGCGGGAGCGCTACACCGATGCGTGGGAGTGCCTCGTCAAGCCAGGTCGACGACTGAAGCCCGGCGCCAAGATAGTCTTCGGGGACGGGATGCTCACCGGGTTGATCGTCGAGCAGACCGATGATGGCGGTCGGCTGATCCAGTTCACGCCGCACGGCACGACCTTCCTCGGTGCGGTCCACCGGCTGGGTTCGACGCCGCTGCCTCCGTACATCACCAGGCCGCTCGCCGATGACCGCGAGTACCAGACGATGTTCGCGCGTGACGAACGGTCGGCAGCTGCGCCGACCGCTGGGCTGCACTTCACGCCCCAGGTCGTTGCCCGCGTCGAGGGCGCGGGGGCGCGTATCGTCTCCGTCGAGCTCGACATAGGGCTCGACACGTTCCGGCCCGTGAGCGTCGACGACCCCACCGAGCACCGCATCCACACCGAGCACTTCCGTGTGCCAACCTTGGCGGCAGAGGCCGTGAATCAGGCGGCGGCAAAGGGCGGCCGAGTGATCGCCGTGGGTACCACCAGCGTGCGCGCGCTTGAGAGCGCGTACAGCGAGGAGGCAGGCGCGGTCGTCGCCGCCGAAGGACCCACGAGCCTGTTCATCCTGCCCGGTTACGAGTTCCGCGTCGTGGACGCGATGATCACGAACTTCCACGTGCCGCGATCTACCCTGATGATGATGGTGAGCGCGTTCGCCGGCCGCGACCTGATCATGCGCGCGTACGCCGAGGCTATCGAGGAGCGCTACCGCTTCCTGAGCTTTGGGGACGCGATGCTCATCCTGTAGCGGCTTGCGTTCAAGCGGCCCACGCTGCGTCCGCGGGGAGGTGAACTACCGGGTCGGCACCCACCACGTCCATTCGGGGCAGCCCGCAATCGGGTCGGAAGCCGGCGGCTTGGGAGCGACCGCGAGTCCCTCTTCGGCATCCTCGGCACCGCTGCGCACGTACACCGTGACACCCAGGTCGTCGGGGCCAAGCTCCGAGAACGTCGGCGAACCGTCGGACGAGCTGGGCTCGCGCATACCGCTGGGCAGCGATGGCCATTCGCCGAACGCCGAGATGGGCGCGCTGCGCAGCTCGTAGGCACGGCCGCCGTACGCGCGCATGACCGGCACGAAGGCGAGGGTGTCGTCACGGTCGGCCTCGATGTAGACGCGTGTAAGCCCTTGCTTGCCGAGGACCTCCCACTCGCGGACCGGTCCGGACCGGTCGAGCGATGAGCGTGTGGTGCCGATCTCGTCCATCTCGGAGAGGTCGACGTCGCCTGCGCGTCCGTCAAGGCGATACACGACGCCGTTGATGGTGATGAAGTTGGCCGTTCCGGTGGGCTTCTGCACAGGGGCGCCGACACCCGGGTCGGAATCGCCTGAGGTCTGGCCCCGGGTGCCCACATCGCCACTAGTGCGTGCGTCGTTGGTAGTGATGCTCTCCTCGAAGGCGCCCTGCGAGTCCGTGGCCGACTCGGCGCCCGAGAACATGGCGTTCACGCCCGCCACGGCCCCGATCCCGATGGCCACGAGCAACATTGCGGCGGCCGATGCCCAGATCGCGACCGCCTTGCGGTTGCGCGGGTCCCGCGCCATGCCGAGAAGGACCCGCAGCCCGCGCCCCTCGGGTGGGGCGGTGGCGCCATCTGGTGCGAGCTGCGAGGCTGCCTCCAGTGCCGCATCCCGGCCCACGCCAGTTGCCACGCCCTCGGCCTCCTCAGCGGCCGGGGGAGCGATCTCGGTGCGCAGCCGGGCCATCACGCGGTCGGCGAGGTCGGCCGGGGGCTCCGGCGCCGGCGCCATGTCGAGAGCGAGCTGCACGCGTTGAAATGCCGAGCAGGACTCGCAGGCCAAGCAGTGCGCGTTGGCCTCGTCGAGTGCTGCGTTGCTGATCGGCTCGCCGTCGAGCGAGGCCGAGAGGATCTCTTGCGCTGTGAGGCAGTCCATCATCGGTGACCTCCCGTCCTGCCGAGCGCGACAGCCATGGTGCGCCGCGCGCGGAAGACCCGCGACTTCACCGTTCCAACCGGCACGCCGAGAGCCTCGCTCGCCTCCGGGTAGGTGAGCCCGAACAGCCCGACGGCCGAGAGCGCGTCCCGGTCTTCTGGAGCTAGCGCGCGCATGGCCTGTTCGACGCTTGCGGTGAGTGCGACCTGGTCCGAGAGGTCGCCGGGCAGAGCCGCTTCGATGGTGAGCGGATCCACGGGCAGGGGGTGGCGACGGCCAGCGCGCGCGAAGTCGAGGCACGTGTTGCGAGTGACGCGGAACAACCACGTCGTGAATCGCGATCGCTCGTCGAAGCCGTCGATGCCTCGGTACACCTTGATGAAGACCTCCTGCACAACATCTTCAGCGGTCGTCGGATCGCCGAAGAAGCGCAGTGCGTGCACGTAGGCAGTCGGCGTGTGACGGCGCACAAGCGACTCGAACGCGTCGAGATCGCCTGCACGGGCACTCGCTACGAGGTCGGCGTCGTTCGCCGCTGCCGGTCGTTCCATGTCACTCCGATTCGACGAAGCGCAGGGCAGGATGGTTCACACACAGTCTAGCGGTACCGCTGGCGTTGTATCATCGTCGTCATGACTCTTCACGACTTCGAACTCATCGCACGGGACTCCACCACCGCCGCACGCCGTGGCCGCTTCATCACAGCCCATGGTGCCATTGAGACACCGGTGTTCATGCCGGTGGGCACGCGCGCGACGGTCAAAGGCATACTGCCGGGTCAGCTCATCGAGCTCGGTGCGCAGATCATCCTTTCGAACACCTACCATCTGTTCCTGCGTCCGGGGGCCGATCTCGTCAAAGAGGCCGGGGGTCTTCACTCTTTCATGAACTGGCCGCGCCCGATCCACACGGACTCGGGCGGCGTCCAGATAGTCAGCCTGGCCGACACCCACAAGGTCACCGACGAGGGCGTGCGCTGTCGCTCCCTCGGGGTCGGCGCGTGGCCCCACAGGTCGCCTGAGGACAACATGGCGATCCAGGAGGCCCTCGGCGCCGACATCATCATGCAGCTCGACCAGTGCCCGCCATACCCTGCCGAGAAGGACCTCGTCGCGATGGCCGTTCGGCGATCCGCCGAGTGGGCCCAGCGCTGCAAGGCCGCGCACGTGCGCGAGGACCAGGCGCTCTTCGGCATCGTGCAAGGGGGAGTATTCGGCGACCTGCGGCTGGAGAGTGTGGAGCGGCTCGCCGAGATCGGCTTCCCGGGATACGGCATCGGCGGGTACTCGGTAGGGGAGCCGCACGAGCTCATGCTCGAGTCGCTTGGCCCGGTCTGCGAGGCGATGCCTCAGGACGCGCCCCGCTACCTCATGGGTGTGGGTAATCCGACGACGATCCTTGAGGCGATCGCGCTCGGCGTGGATATGTTCGATTGCGTCCTTCCCACGCGCACCGCGCGTCTCGGGACGGCGTTCTCGAGCGAGGGCCGCCTCAATCTGCGCAACGCCCGCTTCGCCAACGACTTCGGGCCGCTTGACCCCGAGTGCACCTGCCCGACGTGCTCGGGGTACACGCGTGCGTACCTGCGGCATCTCGTGAACACCAAGGAGATGCTCGGCGCGATACTGCTGACCACGCATAACCTGCACTACCTTCTGGACCTGACCGCGAGGGCGCGGGCGGCGTTAGATGCGGGGCAGTACTCGGCGTTCCTCGCCGAGTGGCGCTCGTCTCCGGCGGCTCGCGACTGGTAGGGCGGGTAGGAGTCACGGCGGCTCGGCGTTCGCGCAGGTCGCCGAAGTCGCGTGCCCTGCTGAGCGCGATACCTGCTTCGAGTCGCGAAAAGGGTGTAAGATACTCGGTCGGTTGCCCGAAGGCAGCGAGTTAGCAGAGAGGCTACGGCAAAATGGAGAACCTCCTCTTCCCAGCGCTACTTCTCGGCGCGTTCTGGTTGCTGATGATTCGTCCGCAGCAGCAGCGCGCGAAGAAGCAGCGCGAGATGATCGAGGCACTGGCTCCCGGAGACCAGATCGTGACGATCGGCGGCATCTTCGGGTCCATCGTCGAGGTTGGCGAGCGGGTTCGCGTGCGCGTCGTCGACGGAAGCGAGATCGAGTTCGCGAAGGAAGCGGTTGCACGGGTGATCCCCGCGGATTCCGCCGAAGATACCGATGGTACGGAAGGCAAAGCGAATGGATCGTAAGAAGAAGAACGTCCTTCTACTGGCGATCACGGCGATCTTGATCGTCGGATCTCTCGTGTTGGCGTGGCCGCCGGGGGAGAAGATCACCCAGGGTCTGGACATCCAGGGCGGCCTGTCGGTCATCCTGACCGCCGAGTCGACCTCGACGGTGACGGCGCAGGACATGGAGCGCGCCGAGACGATCGTGCGCAACCGCGTCGACTCGCTCGGCGTGCGTGAGGCGTCGATCCAGCGCCAAGGCAGCGACTCCATCCTCGTGCAGATCCCGGGCATCGAGGACCCGCAGGCGGCGCTTGAGGTGCTCGGGAGCACCGGCCAGCTCGAATTCGTCGCCGTCTCATCAATCACTGACACCGAGACCGTTGCCGCTCTGCGGGCCGGCGAGTCCGGGATGACACTGCCCAAGGACAGCTACGAGCCGTTCATGACCGGCGAGGTCATCACGCAGGCGACGGTCGGCCAGGACCCGACTACGGCGGGCATCATCGTGAACGTCACGATGGATGCCGAGGGCACGAAGGTCTGGGGCGATTTCACGACGGCCAACATCGGCCAGCAGGTCGCGATCGTTCTCGACGGCGTGGTGCAGTCCGCGCCGCAGGTGCAAAGCGCGATCACCGATGGGCGCACCGTCATCAGTGGCAACTTCACGGTAGAAGAGGCGAAGCACCTGAAGACGGTGCTTGAGAGCGGCGCCCTGCCGGTCTCGCTCGTCTTCTCCGAGTCACGCGTGGTTGGTCCGACCCTCGGTCAGGACTCACTCAGACAGGGCATCTTCGCTCTCGCCGTCGGCCTCGGGCTGATCGCTCTGTTCATGCTCGTGGTCTACCGGGGTCTCGGCGTCGTCTCGATGATCGCGACCGCTGTGTTCGGCGTGATCTTCGTCGGCGTGCTGGCCTTGCTCTCGCGCCTCGGCCTGTTCTCGCTGACACTACCTGGAATCGCTGGCGTCGTTTTGACCGTGGGTATGGCGGCCGACAGCTCGGTGCTCATCCTCGAGCGGTACAGAGAAGAGGTCTGGCTCGGCAAGACGGTTCGTTCCGCGGCCGACTCCGGCTCGTGGCACGGTATCACCACGAGCATCGACGCCGACCTCGTCACGCTCGTTTCTGGCCTCGCGCTGTACTTCTTCGCGGTCGGGCCGGTCAAGGGCTTCGCGTTCACGCTCATGCTCGGCGTCGTCTGCGACTTCATCATGATGCTCATGTTCAAGCGGCCGCTCATCATCCTCCTTGCCGACAAGATCATGGGGAGGAACCCCGCCTTGTGGGGTCTGCCCGCGAAAGGGGGTGCCGCCGATGCGTAGGTACAACATCGACTTCCTCGGCAACAAGAAGTACCTGTTCGCGCTTTCGGCGGTCCTGCTGGTCGTGTCCATCGGGGCACTTGTCGTTCGCGGCTTGAACTTCGGCATTGAGTTCGCCGGCGGCACGGAGATAGACCTCGTGGGCACCGGTGACCTCCAGATCGATCAGGTCCGGGACGCGTTCAACGAGGCAGGCGTTGCAGAAGCGGCCATTCAGAGCTTCTCAGGCGACACCGTGGGCTTCATGGTCAGGACCGACATCCAGAGCGCGGATGAGGCGCAGGCGGTGGCCGCTGCTGTGGCCAAGAGCCTCAATCTCTCGCCCGACTCGCTGCAGGTTACGACCATCGGCCCGGGCTGGGGCAAGAACGTCACCGACCGCTCGCTGATCGCGCTCGCGATCTCGTTCGGCGCCATCCTGCTCTACGTCTCGCTGCGCTTCGAGTACAAGATGTCGTTCGCCGCAATCGCCGCGCTTGTGCATGACGTGACGATCACACTCGGCCTGTACGCCCTGTTCGGCCAGGAAGTGACGCCGAACACGGTCGCGGCGTTGCTGACGATCCTCGGCTACTCGCTCTACGACACGATCGTCATGTTCCACCGGGTCAAGGAGAACTCCACGCGCGCAGGCAAGAAGACGTTCGCTGCGATGGCAAACGACTCCATCAACGAGGTGCTGGTGCGTACCATCAACACCATCATCCTCTCGCTCATGCCCGTCATCTGCATGCTGATCTTCGGCGGCGACACGCTGTTCGACTTCGCGCTGGCGCTGACGATCGGTCTGGGTGTGAGCTCCTTCTCGTCGTTTGGTATCGCCACTCCGATCTACGTCATGTGGAAGGAGCGCGAGCCCAAGTACGCCGCTCTCAAGAAGAAGTACGGAGCGGCGGCATAACAGCAGGATTTCCCCAACGGGTTTTCGAGGCCGACACCCCGCAGGTGTCGGCCTCTCCGTTAGGATGGGGATATGACCGAACGGTGCCCCCAGAGATCATGGACTGTCGCGAGCGTCGACGATCGCGTCGTCGCTGAGCTGGAGCGTTCCACGGGGTTGTCACAGCCGGTCGCCCGCGTGCTTGCGGCGCGCGGAATCACCGATCCTGAGACGGCTCGCCGCTTCCTCGACCCCTCTCTCGAGCGTGACTGGCTCGACCCGTTCCTTATCCCCGGAATGACCGCCGCGGTCGAGCGTGTCGCTGCCGCGGTGACCGGCGGCGAGCCGATCTGCGTGTTCGGCGACTTCGACCTGGACGGGATCTCGGCCTCCGCGGTCTGCGCGCGCGGCCTGGCCGCGATGGGCGCCGACGTGGTCGCGCTCGTGCCGCACCGGTTCACGGAGGGCTACGGCCTTTCGGCGGCGGCGATCGGCCGCGTGCTTGAGTGCAAGCCTTCACTTGTGGTGACCGTTGACTGCGGGATCTCGAGTGTCGCCGAGGTCGCCACTCTTGCCGAGAAGGGCGTTGATGTCGTCGTCACCGACCACCACGAACCCTCGGGGCTCGTGCCCGACTCGGTGCCTGTCGTAGACCCCAAGCTCGATCCCGAGTGCCCATCACGCGACCTCGCCGGCGCCGGCGTCGCGCTCAAGCTGGTGCAGGCCGTCGGCGCCGAGCTCGGCTACCCGGACACCTGGCGGCTGCTTGTCGACCTCGCGACTCTGGGCACGGTCGCCGACAGCGTGCCGCTCTCGGGCGAGAACCGCGCGCTCGTTGCCGAGGGGATTGCGTCCATGCGCCGTGCGCCGCGCGTGTGCATCTCGGCGCTTGCGGCGACTGCGCGTGTCTCGCCGGTCGCGCTCACGAGCGAGTCCATCGGCTACCTGCTCGCCCCGCGCCTCAACGCCGCCGGCCGCATGGCCGACCCGGCCGATGCGCTCGCCCTGCTCATGTCGGATGACCCGGTGCGCGCCGAGGCGCTCGCCTACACGCTCGAGGAGCACAACCGCCAGCGCCAGACGGTTGAAGGAGATCTCAGCGCCGCCGCGCTCGCGATCGCGCACGAGAGCTACGCCGGCGAGCGTGCGGTGATCCTGTCGGGCGAGCACTGGCACGAGGGCGTGAAAGGCATCGTCGCCTCGAGGCTTGCCGAGACGTTCGGCGTGCCCGCGCTGCTCTTCGCGGTCGAGGACGGCATCGCTAAGGGCTCCGGGCGCTCGGTCGGTACCGTGGACCTCTTCGAGGCGATCGACACCTGCTGCTCGCACCTGCTCATCCGCTACGGCGGCCACGCGGCCGCAGTCGGGCTGGCGCTGCCTGCCGAGGACCTCCCGCGCTTCCGGGAGCTGCTGCTCGAGTATCTCGACACGCTACCTGCCGAGCGGTTCGTGACGACGCGTATCGCCGATGCCGAGCTCGCGCTCGATGGGCTCAGCGTGGGTCTCGGCGTGGAGCTCCTCGCGCTGGAGCCGTTCGGGCATGGCAACAAGCGGCCGCTGTTCTCGGCGAGCGGCGTGTTCATGAACGGGCGGGACCGGGTAGGTCGCGCCGCCGACCACCTGAAGTTCACCGCCTACGACGGCGTTGCGTCGGTGCCGGCGATCGCGTTCCGGTGCCGCGACATCGACGAGCTGGTCGAGCACGATGCCGCGGTCGACCTGGCATTCGAGCTCAGCGTTGACGAGTGGCGGGGCCGCCGGCGGGCGCAGATGATCGTGCGAGACGTGATGCCGCACGTACCCACCGAGCCGGGTGCGGACGCGCCCACGGCGGCGCTGGTCGAGGACCTGTTCGCTCGCGCCGATGAGCTGCTCGCTCGCGAGGAGTACTCGGGCATCGAGGATGCGCCGAGCTTCCACACCAAGCTCGCGGGCGTGACCTTCGAGGGCCGCCAGGAGACCCTCGCCGCGCTCAAGCCCAAGACGCCGCTTCGGCTTGTGCGTGAGCCTGACAACCCACACGACTCCAACGCCTGCGCGGTGCTCGATACGCGCGGTGTGCAGATCGGCTATCTCAACCGGCGCCTCGCGTCCGCGATTGGGCCCGCCGTCGACTCGGGCATCGAGTACGACATCGAGGTCAGTGAGGTCACCGGGGGTGAGAAGGGCCGCTCGCTCGGCGTGAACGTGCTTCTCACACGCAGGGATGCGGCTGCAGCATCGGCCGACGACACCGAGCGCAAGCTCGCCGCCCGAGCGGCGCTCGCTGCGCTTCCCCCGCACGAGCTCGAGTCCGAGCTCGTGCGCGTCTTCATCGGCGCGGGCAGGCTCCATGAGGCCCAGGTCCGCGCCCTCGCCGAGCTCGGGCAAGGCAGAAACACGCTGGTCGTGATGGCGACCGGCCGTGGCAAGTCGCTCATCTTCCACCTGCACGCTGCCCGCCTCGCACTGCGCGGCGGCAAGGCAAGCGTGTTCGTGTACCCGCTTCGAGCGCTCGTTGCCGACCAGTCCTTCCACCTGGCCGAGGCGTTCGCCGAGGTCGGCCTTACGGTGCGCACCATCACGGGCGAGACCTCCCAGACCGAGCGCGACACGGCGTTCGCCCAGCTGGCAACAGGCGAGCTCGACACCGTGCTCACGACGCCTGAGTTCCTGCATTTCCACGCCGACCGGTTCGTGCAGACGGGCCGAGTGGGCTTCGTCGTCGTGGATGAGGCGCACCACGTGGGGCTAGCGCGCGCGGGGCACCGCCCGGCCTACGCCCGGCTGGGCGAGGCGATCTCAGCTCTCGGCAACCCGGACGTGCTCGCAGTGACCGCGACCGCCTCGGACGAGATCGCCGCACAGATTCGCCGGACGCTCTCAATCGACGAGGTCGTGCTCGACCCTACGGTGCGCGAGAACCTCGCTATCGAGGACCGGCGCGGCATCACCGACAAGGACGCCTACATCGCCTCGCTCGTTGCCTCTGGCGGCAAGTGCGTGATCTACGTGAACTCGCGGGAGCGCTCCGTGCGTCTCGCCCGCATGCTCCGCAAGCGCGTGCCGGGGCTCGGCTTCAAGATCGCCTTCTACAACGGCGGCCTGTCCCGCCCTGTGCGCCAGGTCGTGGAGCGGGCGTTCCGCTCTGGCGACCTGCAGACCGTCGTGGCCACGAGCGCGTTCGGCGAGGGCGTGAACATCCCGGACGTCCGCAACGTCGTGCTCTACCACCTGCCGTTCAACGCGGTGGAGTTCAACCAGATGTCCGGCCGAGCGGGACGTGACGGGCAGCCGGCGCGCATCCACCTCTTGTTCGGCGAGAACGACGCGCGCCTCAACGAGCGCATCCTGTCCTCACTCGCGCCCTCGCGCGACGACCTCGCGACGCTCTACCGCGTGCTGCGCTCCGTCGCCGAGGCGCAAGGGGAGGGCTTCGAGATCACCAACGCCGAGCTCGCCGAGCAGTCGCGCTCGGCGGACCGCCGCTTCGGCCTCGATGACCGGGGCGTCTCCTCGGCGCTGGGGATCTTCCGTGACCTGGGGCTCGTGACTGGCGAGGGGCACGGCGCGTACCGTCGGCTTACGCTCTCGCCAGTCGCCGAGAAGGTCGACCTCGAGGCGAGCGTCCGTTATGCCGAGGGGCTCGACGAGATCGCTGAGTTCGCCGAGTTCCGCGAGTGGGTGCTCGGCGCCGAGGCACAAGAGTTGCTTGCACGCTTCGACCGGCCCATTCTTCCCTCTAGTCCGTAGTCGCCGAAAAGGCTTGAGAACTGGGGCACCTGTGACCGCGACGCTCAAACAGATCGAGGCTCAAGTCAGGGAGTACAACCCTGACGCGGATCTGACTGGGCTGGATGAGGCCTACGAGTTCGCGATTGCGGCGCACGAGGGGCAGCTGCGCAAGAGCGGTGAGCCGTTCGTGAACCACCCCCTCGAGGTGACGCTGATCCTCTCGGAGCTCCATCTCGACACCGCCACGCTCAAGGCCGCGCTCCTGCACGACGTCGTCGAGGACTCGGAGCACTCGCTCGAGGATATCCGCGAGCGGTTCGGCGATGAGGTCGCCGAACTCGTAGACGGTGTCACCAAGCTCGGTAAGATCGAGTTCGAGTCGCTTTCCGAGCAGCAGTCCAACAACCTGCGCAAGATGCTCATCGCGATGGCGCAGGACATCCGCGTGATCCTCATCAAGCTCGCCGACCGGCTGCACAACATGCGCACCCTCTCGGCGCTTCCCCCGCAACGCCGCCTTGAAAAGGCGCGTGAGACGATCGAGATCTACGCGCCACTGGCGCACCGCCTCGGCATCTCCCAGGTCAAATGGGAGCTTGAGGACCTCGCGTTCTACTACCTGGAGCCAATCAAGTTCCACCAGGTCTCTCGGATGGTCGCGGAGAGCCGAGAAGGGCGCGAGGCCTACACGAACCAGGTGATCTCTCAGCTCCACAAGGAGATCGCGCAGGTCGGCATCGAGGCCGAGATCTCCGGGCGGCCCAAGCACCTGTACAGCATCTACCAGAAGATGTCCGAGCAGGGCAAAGACTTCAGCGAGATCTACGACCTCATCGCGCTGCGCATCATCGTGGACTCGGTCAAGGACTGCTACGGCGCGCTCGGCACGGTCCACTCGATCTACAAGCCGGTTCCGGGCCGGTTCAAAGACTATGTGGCCATGCCTAAGTTCAACATGTACCAGTCCCTGCACACGACCGTCATCGGACCGTCCGGACGCCCGCTCGAGATCCAGATCCGCACCGAAGAGATGCACCGGACCGCCGAGTACGGCATCGCCGCGCACTGGCGCTACAAAGAGGGCTACAAGG
>CAZBLH010000033.1:0-18913 GCA_964492775.1 uncultured Eubacteriales bacterium
GCGTTCATCAAGCGGTTCGACGGCTCCGAAATCACCGAAGGCGATGTACAGGAGTTCAGCCGAGCGCGCATGGCCCGCTACAAGGCGCCCAAGTACGTGTTCTTCGTCGATGAGTTCCCGCAGACCGCCTCGGGAAAGATCCAGAAGTACAAGCTGCGCGAGATCGCTGCCGAGCGCCTCGGCGTGGCCGACGTGAAAGTCTTCGCGAGCGACGCGCCTGCGCAAGACACGGAGTAGCGCCGTCGCAGGTGGCGTGAGTCGCCGCGAGGACGCTGAGCATAGGAGCCTGACCCTGCCATGCGGTTCGTGACGTGGAACATCCACTCGGCGCGTGGCCTCGACGGTCGCGTCTCGCCGGTCCGTATCGCCGAGGTGCTTGCCGAGTTCGCCCCCGATGTAGTGGCGCTGAACGAGGCGCGAGCCACCCTCGCGGACGGCCGGCAGGCGCGCACCATCGCCCGCTTGCTCGGCATGGAGGCGATGTTCCAGCGCTGCCTCGCTCGGCCGGGCTTCGCCTTCGGAAACGCGGTGCTCACTTCCGGGCGGCTGCTGGCGTACCGCCACGTCCCGCTGCCCGGCCAGGCCGAACCCCGCGGGCTTGCGCTGGCTCGCATCGAGATGGGCGGCAGCCGGTTCGTATTTGGCGCGACGCATCTGGGCCTTTCGCAAGCCGAGCGTGCCGAGCAGCTTGCCGCCATCGTGCGCGCTTTGCCCGAGGATGAGCCGGTCGTAGTCGCGGGCGACTTCAACGCGCCCGCGAGCGAGCTTGGGCCTCTCGCGGAGCGGCTTGGCGTTGTGGCGTCGGTGCCGAGCTTCCCGGCGCGGTCCGAGCGGTCCGCGATCGACCTCGTGCTGGCGAGCTCGCACTGGCGCGCGGGGCAGCCGTTCACGGTCGAGACGCTCGCCTCAGATCACCTGCCGGTCGTCGTAGACCTGGAGCTCGCGGGCGACTGACACCCTCTACTCGGTATCGGGCGCCACGGCGTGGCACCAGTCGCACGTCTGCTCGGTGAATGCGCGGTGGTTCATCGGCATGCTCGGCTCGGAGTCGACCCGGTGGCAGTAGGTGCAGGTGGCAAACGCCCCTTCGTCACCGTGGGGGATGTTGGGCTTCACCTTTGCCGAGACACCCGCAGGTCTCGGAAGCACCGCCGCGCGATCCGGGTTCCCGGCGTGGCAGAAGCTGCAGTCCTCGTAGCCGCTGTTGATGTGGTCTTCCGGCATGCCGAGGTCCTGCCCCGGGTCGCCATGGCACAGCAGGCAGCGGGTGTCATCGAGCGCGGTCGAGTGCGGGATCATCGTCACCGCGCGCCACGAGTGGCAGGAGCGGCACTGGGTGATGGGGTAGTACCGGTGCGTCAGCGGCAGCGTGGCGTCCTCGACGTTGTGGCAGTCGTGGCACTCGGCGGCCTCTCCGTCGATCCCGTGGGGGATGCGTGCAGGCTCGTGGCGTACAGCGCCCTCGGGAACGCGGGCCCGGATCGCTAGGGCGAACAACAGCGCCATCGCGATGAAGGCGAGAAGGATCACGACGACGACTCGTTTGACAATACGGTGGTTCACGCTGTCGTGCCCCCTCTCAGACCATGTCGAAGCGCTCGGTGTGGATCCGGTCGGCGGGCACCCCGATGCGCGGCAGGACCTCTTCCATCGCGTCCATGAGTGGGGTAGGGCCGCAGATGAAGTACTGGAAGTGCTTGTAGAGCCGATCGGGAAGGTGCCGGCGCAGGATCTCCTCGGTGATGAACCCGGTCTCGCCGCCCCACTCGTACTTGGGCTTCACGAGCACGACGACGAGCTTGAAGTTCGGCATCGTCTGGGTGAGCGCCTCGAACTCCCTGCGGAACGTGAGATCTTCCTCATCGTTGGCGCCGTAGAACAAGATGACCGGGCGCACGTCTCCGCGCACGTTCATTGCGAGCACCATCGAGTGCAGGGGCGTGATCCCCACGCCACCGCCGATCAGCACGTAGCCGGCGCCCTCCTCGCGATCCATCGTGAACACGCCATGCGGCCCGTCGATCCAGGCCCGGTCACCCGGCTGGACTGCTGGCACGATATCCCTGGACCAGTCGCCGAGCGCCTTGATCGTGAAGGCGACCTCACCACCCGGCGTCGGCACGTCGCCGTTCGAGGAGAACGAGATCGGGTGCATCGACACCGAAAAGGGCGAGCGCCCGAAGCCTACCCAGCCGAACTGTCCTGGCTGGAAGGTGAATCCGGGATGTCCGACCGGCTTGAGGACGATGGTGCGCGAGTCGCCGAGTTCAACGCGGTTCTCGACGACCTCCCATGGCCGCTTGGTGAGTGTGAGTGGGCGCACGACCCGGTAACGCAGGAACATCCCGACGAGCGCCGCCAGGTACAGCAGCCAGACCGCTCGCATGACCGGCAGCGTCGAGAAGCGTCCCACGGCCGCGATGTGCACGCCCGCGAAGGCGATAAGCAGCAGCGAGAGCAGCCCGTGCGTGAACTGCCAGGCCTCGTAGGCGATCTTGAGCCGGCGGCGGAACACCGACAGGCCCACCACGAGACAGACGGTGATGAACGCGACTGTTCCCATCCACACCGGCCATGGGATTCCGATGAGCGGCGACAGGATGCGGTACGTGTAGCCCGAGGTCGCGAAGAGCAGCAGCGGGTGAGCGGCCACGAGAAACAGCGAAGCGATGCCGATCTCGCGGTGGAACTGCAACAGCGCGTCCTGACCGAACGCGCCGGCTGCGCCCTCGAAGCGCGAGACTAGCGCGAGTTCGGCGGCCATCAGCGCCATGCCGATGTAGCCAAACGCCGCCGAGAGGTTCACGAGGAAGAACGGCGATCGCGCAGGGTCGATGAAGACCGCGCCCACGACAAGCGGGAACGCGATCATGAGGAAGTACATGCCGAACCAGACGACCCCTCTCACGATCAGACGCATAGTCCCCTCCTTTTCGCCGGCGGTCTCATCATATGCCGAGGTAGGCTGCCTCGTACACCAAGTAAGCGGCCCGTATTGCCGGCGGAATCCTGGGCTCGGCGCTCGGCCCGGCGCGGCTCGCATTCGCGCCGCGGGTGATCAAGCGGTTGCGCCAGACGCACGCGGAGCTCGACTCAGCCGACCTCGGCGGCGCTCACGTCGCGGAAGCCGGCCAGGAACTCGCGGAACCGCAGCACGTCGGCGAAGTTCGACGCCCAGCCGAGCGAGGCGCGGATGGTGTTGGGCACCTTGCCGGTCGCGTCCTCGATCAGGCGCTGGCAGTCGGCGAGCGTCATCACTGCCGAGGGCTCGTTGAAGCACTCGTTCATCTCATCGGCGGTGATTGCGTGGGCGACCTCGCCGTCACCCGGATTGCAGAAGCAGCCGGTCCGGATCGAGATGCCCTCATCACCGGCGAGCCGCTCGATGCGGTAGACGTCGTAGACGGCACCGGTCGGGTCGAGCAGGTAGAAGGCGATGGTGGCCCCTCGGCCCTCCATCACCTCGGGCCCGAAGATCCGCACCATCGGCGCGCCGTTGGAGTGCGTAAGCGAGCGCATCTGCTCGAGCAGCCAGTCGGCGAGCGCTGTGACGCGCGCGTGGATGGTGTCGATGCCGATCTCGGAAAGGTGCCGCAGCCCGATCTCGATCGCGGGCAGGCCGAGGTAGTCGAGCGTGCCATCTTCGAAGCCCGCATGGCCGGGAGCCAGCTGGTGCGTGCCCGCGCCCACCGAGGCGAGCGTGATCGTGCCGCCGGCGAACCAAGGGTGTTTGAGCTTGGACAGGGTTTCTCGGCGGGCTATGAGCGCACCGAGCCCAGTGGGGTAGCCGAACATCTTGTAGAACGACACCGGCACGAAGTCGGGCTTGACCGCCGAGAGGTCGAGGCGGTTCGTGGGCACGAACGCCGCCGAGTCGAGCAGCACGTCGAAGCCTCGGGACCGTGCGAGCTCGACCCACTCGAGCGGGTGCTGGACTCCGCTGAAGTTCGACTGCGCCGGGTAGGCGAACAGGCCGGGTCGCCCGGGCGCCAGCTTCTCCAGCCCCTCCTCGACGAGGCGCGCGTCGAGCCGCAGGTCGGGGGCGTTCACCGGCACGTAGACGATCTCGGCACCGCACCGCGCCGCGAACTCGCGAATGCCGTTGACCGAGTTGTGGTTGTCGTAGGAGACCAGGTAGCGCGCACCGTCGCAGAACGGGTATGCCTCGCCGACGAGCTTCAAGGCGCCGCTCGCGTTCTGCGTGAAGATGACCTCATACTCGGCGGGGTCGGCGTTGAAGTACTCGAAGACCGCGCAGCGAGCCCGCTTCACGAGCGCCGTGGCCGCGAGCGAGGTCGGATTGTGCGAGTGCGGGTTGCCGAACACGCCGCCAGCGAGCAGCTCGGCATGTTCGCTCACCTGCGAGGCCGCGTACAGGCCGCCTCCGGTGTAGTCGAGGTACACATGGCCGCTCGCATCGAGCCGACCCAGCTGCTCGGCGCGCAGCTTGTCGCAGACGCTCGTCTCGGCATACTCGGGATGGCTGCCGAGAAACTCGGCGTACTCGGTGGTCTCAGGCGTCTCTGTCATGGGGCGCATCATACCCGAGCGCGGCCGGCCCAGGCGACAGGCGTGCTCAGTCTCCCGGCGGCCGCCGGACGCGTTTCCAGGTGCGGTGCGCGAACTCGCGAGGCTTGCCGATGACGACCGGCGTCAGGTCGTAGGGCTCCGGCGTCGTCCAGCCCAGGTACAGCGAACCGAGCCGCAACCCAAAGGTCACGATTGCCGAGATAAGCAGCGCTACCGGTTTGGCGAGGTTCAGCCACACGGTCCCGAGCACGTACACGCTCGATCCGGCGAACGCGGCCACGGCGTAGTAGGTGCCTCGCCGCATCACCTGCGGGATCTCGCCGGTCATCACGTCGCGGACGACTCCGCCGCCGATCGAGGTGGTCGTGCCGAGAAGTACCGCGGGAATCGCTGAGAGCCCGGCCATCAGCGCCTTGTCGGCGCCAACGAGGCAGAAGAGCGCGAGCGAGAAGGCGTCAATGACGCTGGTGACGCGTCTGATGCGCTGCGCGATCGAGGTGAAGAAGAAGGCAATCACCGAGGCCGTGACGGCCGCGATCAGCGCGTACGGGTGCTCGAGCGCGAAGATGCCCTGGTCCTGCAGGAGCACGTCGCGCAGGATGCCGCCGCCCAGACCGTTCACGAGCGCGAGCATTGCGACACCCGTGATGTCGAAGCGCCGGTTCACGCCGAGCAATGCCCCCGAGAGCGCGCCGGCGAAGATTGCTGCGATCTCGAAGGAGATCGGCAGGCCGATGGGGGCGGCCGTCACGGGGACGGTCGTGGTTACGCCCGAGGGCAGCGCCGAGGCAACCACCGACGGCACGACGGTCGTGATGATCGAGCCGAGCGTTCCGCCGTCAGGCGTGGTTGTCGCGATGGCGGAGGCCGTCGGCACCACCGAGGCCGCAGCTGTCGCCGCAAACACTCCCACGTGCGCCCGCTACTCCGTTCCTGCCGAGCTGATGGGCTCCTTGCCGCCGCCGAACACGGCCGCAAGCGCTGCCTCGCGCGCCTCAAGCGCGGCGACCCGCGCCTCAAGGCTTGCGAGCGAGCCCACGTCGGCGGTACCGGCTCCGGTCGGCACGCCGGGCGTTACGCCGCCTGCCGGGGCTGTGACGACCGCGCCTTCGAGCGCCTGGGCGCGCCGGTTGCGCAGGATGAACCGCAGGTAGCCGAAGAGGACTGAGAGCGCGAGCGCGGCAAGCACCACGAAGAAGCGCGCTCGTGAGTCACCGCCAGCGAACGACCACCCGGTGCCGTACACGACCGTGAATAAGCCGCCGAGCAGGATGCCGTTGGAGAAGACCTTCATGTGCTCCGGCAGGAAGAGCGAGATCGCCATGAGCACGGTCGCGAATACGAGCAGGATGATGGAGGTGTTGACCGCCCATGCATCGCGCCCGGCCTGCATGCGGTTGTTGACCTCTTGGATCTCGTTCTGGATCCGCCGCCACTCGGGGTCCTCGGTGATGTCCTTGCCCTCGCCAGACTCCTTGCCGTCAAGCCTGCCCTGCTCCTCGTAGAGCCGGTCGAGCTCCTGCTGCTCGGGCGAGTTCTGGCCGTACGGCTGGGGATAGAACGTCCACACGCCTACGCCGACCACCACCACCAAGAGCGCGCCCAGGAACAGCGAGAATATGAGCTGCAACCCATCAATCTTGCGGGTCTCGTCAGGCGTGGTCATCTCGCTCCTCCTTGTTGGCGGAATCCATCTCTTGTGAACTCTGCTACAAGATACCCCGCCGGGGACCGAATGTATTCGGCGGTACGCACAAAATGCTGTCGTCATGGCCGCTCGGTTCGTTCATACTGCGAAGACGTAGGATCCGAGGCTTGAAACTGCATCAATCCGGCGCACGAGGCACGAGCGACGAGTAGGTCGCTGCAAGGAGGAATCGAATGGCCAGATCGTCCGATCCCATCACTCCGACCATGGTGCCCGTGAACTCACGGGTCGTGCTGGTCGTCTCGGACGGGCCGCGGCCAACAGTGGCAGGGACCTTCATCGAGGTTCCCGACGTCGAGGGGCTCTCCCAAGGCGCCGCGCTCAAGAAGCTGCAGGAGGCCGGCCTCTCGGCGCGCGTCGTCAACGACTACAGCGCGAAGGTGCCCCGCGGCCGGGTCATTGGCCAGCTGCCGGATGCAGGGTTGTCGGCTACCGCGAACGATGAGGTAATCCTGCTCGTCTCGAGCGGCGCGCCCGCCTCTGAGCCCGGCTACGTCGAGCTGCCCGAGGTCGTGGGCAGAAGCGAGGTCGAAGGCGTTGCCGAGATCGAGGACGCGCGGCTCACGCCGCAGGTCTTCCACGAGTGGAGCCCGACGGTCCCGGCGGGCATCGTGATGTCGCAGCTCCCCAGCCGCGCATGGCTCGCCAGCCACGACACCGGCAAGCCCAAGTGGCTCATCGCGCTCATCTCGGCGATCCTACTGCTCGTGATCTCGGGCATCGCCTTCTACGGCCTGAAGTCGGCCGAGCGCGTGATCGTGCCCGACGTCGTCGGCATGACGCAGGCGGAGGCCGTGGCGGCACTCACCGATGTCGGCCTCGAGGCCCAGATCGAGATTGCCGAGGAGGCCGGCGACTTCGCGCCTGACACGGTGCTTGCGCAGGATCCCGAGGCAGGCACCGGCCTGAAGCCCGGCGGCGTTGTGACGCTCACGGTCACGCCGCTTGAGGGCGAGGAGCAGCTCGTGCGCGTGCCGAACGTGCGCGGGATGGCTCAGGAGGACGCGATCTCCGAGATCGAGGCTGCAGGCTTCGTCGCCACCACGGCCACCGAGGAGACCAACGAGGTCAGCCCCGGGTTGGTCCTGTCCCAGGACCCGCCCGCGGGCTCGCAGGCTCCCGAAGGCTCGACTGTCACGCTTAAGATCGCCATCGCTATCGCGCCGACCGAGGTCACCGTGCCTGACGTCCGCGGCATCACGCGCACCGACGCCGAGTCCACGCTGAACCGCGCCGGCCTCAAGGTCATCGCCTCCGAGACGCCAAGCGCCGATGTAGCCGAGGGCGTTGTAATCGACCAACTGCCGGCTGCGGGCTCGATCGCTGCCGAGGGCTCGACCGTGGGCATCCTCGTGTCCAGCGGTGCGCCCGAGGACGCACGCAAGACCGAGGTGCCCAACGTCGTCGGCAGCAAGCTCGACGCTGCCAAGACCGCGCTCACCAGCGCCGGCCTGAAGGTGCAGCCCATCGAGATCGTGGGCGCGACGGCGGCCTCCGGACAGGTGCTCGCACAGGTTCCCGCCGCTGGCTCGGTGGTCCCTGCGGGGTACACGATCGTGGTGCTGTACGCGAAGTAGCGAGCGCCGGACGATTCGGGCGCGTACTGCCGAGAAACTCGGAGATTGACCCTGCGCTGGCGCGCGGGTAAGATACTCCGGCGTCTTCGGCCAGGTAGCTCAGATGGTAGAGCAGGGGACTGAAAATCCCCGTGTCGGCGGTTCAAGTCCGTCTCTGGCCACCATAGATACTCAGACGCCCTTGTCGTGAAGACAGGGGCGTTTGTTTTGTCTACCTGCGGTTTTCCGTCCCCTGCGGGGCAACGCGACCGAAAGAGCGTCGGTCGCTGGGCTCTACCAACATGAGCCACCCTGGCTCGGCCCGTGGCATATACGGGGCATGAGCGGGGCATCAGAAGAGATCGCGAAGCGCTGATCATTCTCGCTCTTGTCATCGCAGGGGAGTTGATGCCACCCAACGGTCAGTCGAGGAGGCGCATGCGATGTACGATCGAAAAGAGGCAGGCGGCGTGGCATCCGCAAACGACTCTTGCTCAACGGGCTGCCCATCTTCCGATCCCCGGGGTCATCGTCACCCGCGGCGGGTGTGCGAAGTATGATGTAGGGCGATGCCGGTAGCCGAGGGGGCAGCATGCAGATCTACTTCTCCGACTACTTCGAAGTGAGCGAGCAGGATCTCGATGAGCACGGCGCGTTCAACGTGTCGCTTGTGACCGACTTGCCTCTCTTCGTCGACCCCTTCTTGTTGTTCGGCAGCGAGAAGCCGGAGTACCGCAACCTGCACGATGCCATCATCAGGTACCTGCGGTTCCTCAAGTCCAAGTCGGAGCAAGGTGGAGTAACCCGTGGCGATCTCGCGGCTTGGTACTTCTTCTCAGAAGTCCGCCAGAACTGGCTCGGCTTCTGCGGAGACGGTAACAGGGGAAGGGGCTTGGGCGTTGGGTTTGCCCGCGCTTTGGACTCGAACTTGGTTCACGTCTTCCAGAACTTCGGTAACGAGCAGGTCACTCGGGGCAGTCACCTAGAGAAACTTACACTGATCAGAGCCGGTGTCGGACGCGACATGATCAGCGACTTCACCACCAACTTGATCAAGGAGTATCTGCTCGAGTTCACTCAGGCTTTTGCGGTCGAACACATCGATCGGAGCCTACTTGCCGACGTCTCCGTACCAAGAGTCAGGTTTGACTACGACTTGGGTCGCTGGATGCCCAAGAAGTACACGCTACCCATGCATGAGGGCGACTTCGTTCTTCTGACGCCGAAAGACATCCTTACCAAGGACGATACGTGGATCAGCCACGCGGACATGCTGCATCGTTTCGAAGACATACCCGACGCTATCGGCAACGACCAGCTCCGCGCTGAGATCAACGCCTACTTCTTTGGACGGATCCCTGAGGAGGAACCGACCAAGGAGGATGTCGCGGCAGCGATGCAGGCGACTCTGGCCCGCTATCCCGAACTGATCGACTACTACATCCGCATGCGCGAGGACGCGGGCGAAGACGCGGTGGCGTACAGCGCCTCCAAGGTTGACGAGTCGCAGCGCCTGTACGTCGACCAGTTTGGTGGGCTCGCTCAGTTCTTGGCTACTGACACGGGCTTCTACGACATCGCCGGCAACACCCATGAGGAGACGCGTCAACGCATCGAGTTCTTCAAGGATGTCATCGAAAACAAGGGCGGCCATCGGATCTTCTTCGATAGCGAGCAGAAGCCGATCAGGCGCGAGTCAGACGTGCAGATCCTCTTCCGGCTTGTCTGGTTCGCGACGCCGTCCGATGTGAGTCGCGAGGTCAACGACGGGCGTGGACCAGTGGACTTCAAGGTGACCCGAGGAGCCGCTGACAAGTGCATGGTCGAGTTTAAGCTGGCGAGCAACACGAAGCTCAAGCAGAACTTGGAGAAGCAGCTCGCGATCTACCAGAAGGCGGGCGACACCCCGGTAGGGTTCAAGGTCATCGTGTACTTCACCGAAGACGAGCGCCGGAAGGTAGACCGTGTGCTCGATGAGTTGGATATGGCCAACGACCCGCTGATCGTGCTGATCGATGCCCGATCGGACAACAAGCCTTCGGGTTCAATGGCGAAAGGCTAGGGCCGCGGTCTGAGCCGCGGTATCAAAGACGGGGGACGACGTTGATAGAAGCCATCACAGTCCGAAGTTGCGCGTCGTATGACGACGAGGGCAAGGTCGTCTCACCTCTATTGGCCTGCAACTACTTCTTCGGGTTCAACGGCACGGGCAAGTCGACGATCGCCAGGTTGGTGGGTGATCCACAACACGAGGACTTCGCGTGCTCCTCGGTGCAGTGGCGTGACAACCAACCGCTGGACGTGCTCGTGTACAACAGGGAGTTCGTTGCGGAGCACTTCGATGACGCTGACGAGCTCAGGGGTGTCTTCACCCTCGGCAAAGACAGCAAGGAAGCAAAGGCCCGGATCAGGGAGAAGAAGGACGAGCTTTCCCGGTTAAACGTGGCATTAGCCGACTCTCAAGACAAGCTCGAAATGGCAACCCACAAGCTCGCTGCGGTGGAGTCGGAGCTGGCCGAGACCTGTTGGAAGAAGGTACAGCCGCGGAAGAGCTCACTTCGCGGTGCCCTCGAAGGTCACATCGGCGGCAAGGAGGACTTCAAGTCGGCGCTGCTAGGACATCGTCGCACTCCCGCCGAACTGCGCGACCGTAGCTACCTCGATGAACGCGTAGCTACCGCGTTCGCAAAGGCTCCGGAGCGCAGATCCCTGATCCCTGTCGTCTCGTTCGAGGGACTGTTGAGCGTGGAGTCAAACCCCTTGCTTTCAACCAAGATCGTAGGCAGTGAAGACGTCCCGGTGGCCGAACTCATCGAGAAGTTGCAGAACCAGGACTGGGTGCGCCGCGGGCAGGCCATGTTAGCGGAGAGTGACGGCAAGTGCCCCTTCTGCCAGCGCACCCTGCAGCCGGGTCTGGAGGCTGACCTGAACGCCTTTTTCGACGACACCTACCTCAAGCGTGTAGATGAGGTCGCGGCATTGGTCTCCGAGTACAGACAACTGGCAGCTCAAGTTCACGAGGCACTTGATCTCATCGCGGCCACGGGACACGAGTCTCTCGACGCCGCCGCGTTTGACGCAAGTGTGAGTGTGCTGAGGTCAGAGGTTGAGGCCAATATCGAGCGCTTGGAAGCGAAGTACCGGGAGCCCAGTCGGGTCAGCGAGCTAAAGCCACTTGGAGTCCCAACAGGGACGATCGACGCACTGATCACTGCTGCGAACATCGCCACTAGGGAGCACAACAAGACGGTCGACAACATCGAAACCGTGCGGAAGGCGACTCGCGACGAAGTATGGAAGTACTTGGTCGACGTCGAGCTCAAGGTGGAGCTAGACACCCATTCCCGAAAGAAGACTGCAGCCGAAGGCGAGATACGCGACCTACAGGCATCGATAAGGGAGATGTCCGAACTTCGCGATGGTCTCGAGTCGCAGATCCGTGGGCTAGAGAGCCAAGTGACGGATGTCCGCAAGGTGCTTCACGACATCAACCGCCTGCTCACCTCCTTCGGTTTCACTGGTTTCTCGCTCGAGGCCACCCCGGAAGGCAGGGCGTACAGGCTCGTCCGTCCCGACGGCAAGCCCGCGAAGGAGAACCTTAGCGAAGGTGAGCGGTCGTTCGTCACCTTCCTGTACTTCTACCACCTCATTGAAGGGAGCCTGGACGAGAGCGGCATGACTTCTGATCGAGTGGTCGTTTTCGATGATCCGGTTTCCAGTATGGACAGCGAAGTGCTATTCATCGTCTCGACGCTCATCAGACGTGTGTGTGACCAGGCCACGAGTCGGCAGAGCCACATCAAGCAGGTGTTCTTGTTTACGCACAACGTGTACTTCCATAAGGAGGTCACGTATCACCGGCACCGGGCCACGTTCGATACTTTCTGGGTCGTCCGTAAGCCCGGGGGCAGGACAGAAGTTGAAGGTCACGGTAAGGCCAACCCAGTAAGGACGTCGTATCAGATGCTGTGGGACGAGCTCATCGCTGACGAGCTACAGCCGGCGACGGTCAAGAACAACATCCGACGGATCCTAGAGCACTACTTCTATGTGCACGGAAACGTGTCGGTGAACAGTCTGCCCGAGTACTTTGACGACGACGATCCCGACAAGCTGGTCTGTCATTCGTTCGTCTCCATGATCCACGATGGCTCGCACTCTATCGATGACGACATCGTGTTCTCGTCAAGTGATCCAGCGGCCGTCCATACCTACCTGCGCGTCTTGGTCCGGATCTTCGAGCAGGCAGGCCAGATCAACCATCTCAAGCTGATGAGTCCGAGCCTGTGGGAGCGGCATCGAACCGAGGAGTCGGAAGAGGCCCCTGCCGCCCGATCGGCATGAGCTCGGAAGTCAGCACGTGTGCGGCGAGTCATCGGCCCCGGCGCAGGGACTAGTTGCGAGGGTTTGCCGTTGCCACCAGAGAGTAAGCCGACACAGTCCATCAGCTCTGCTTTTCCGTCGAACTCGGCCAGAACCGGCGCGAAACGCGCTAGCGCTTCACGAGACGACCGTCTCTGTAGTCATAGAAGTCGGAGTTTCGGTCGGAGAGGATCTGCAAGATCTCTGCTACGGCGTCGTCGGCTGAGATCGGTGGATCGTTGAACCGGCCCGCCTCACGGATCTCGAATGACTCGGCGCCTTCGGTGGAGTCGCAAATAAGGACGTAGAGCTTCTCAAGCTGCTCTTCTCGTCCGGTGGGATCGGGACGACCGGTGAACAAGCGCAACAGATCGTGCGCATTCTCCAGTGTCGATGAACGCCTCGCCGTTCCGTCGAGCGAGGCGCCCTTGTCCAAGATGAAGAAGCCTGCGACGACGGCGAACGGGAACCGGCGATGCAGAGTCACCGTTTCAAAGAGCATGTCGCCGCGACGGTTCGTCAGGTTCTTCTGGTAGTTGCCAGTAGAACCGTCCGCGTAGTTGATGCTCTTAACAGAGATCGCGAGCATGAGTCCGGAAGTATCGGTTGACCACGACACATCCACCTTCTTGGCGCCGATGCCACCGGCGAGCCGACGCTCCGCCCCGTACGAGACCCCGTCTTCTTGGACGATCGGCTGACAGTCCTTCAAGCCAAGCCCGTACAGTTCAGCGGCAAGCCTCCGCGCAAAGGCATTCGAGAGGTCCTGAGCGTAGTTCTTTTTGACGCTGCGAGAGGCGCTTTCGGGCGGCTTGGGGGCGACGTCTCGTATGGCCTGAACAAGCGAGTCGTGAACCGTCAACGGCATCTCCCTAACTCTGGCTGCGCTTCATTCGACGCCCAAGGAGCATTTCCCGGCCATGCCTCAGTGCCGCGAGCGTGCCCTTTGTTACGCCCGCGGTTTCAACGAGAAGGACGCGGTCCACTTCGTCGACGAGTCGCTCAAAGTCCCCTCGCCTGAGCATCAGATCAGCTTCGTCTGCAAGTTCGAGCAGTGCCTTGCGAGCGGCCTCAAGTAGCTTCGGGGTTGGGACTGCGAGGCGGGCGGCCTCACGAGGCTCCAGCTTTAGTAGCCCACCGCCGTATGCCCGACCCACCAGTTCCGCGCTCAGCAACGTCATGCTTGAGAGCGAGGCAAGCGGGAGCACTTCCTTGAGCGTGCTGTAGTCCTCACGCAAGTAGATGCCGTGCACCGAGTTCGAGAACAAGAGACCATCCGGGTTAGCTACCATTCGAGGACCGCGAGCAGCCATGTATGCCAGGAACAGGTCGGGAGCGGGGACGACTGGGACTTTGTACCAAGGAGAGCGCACGCGACACTTGTATGCGTCCGGCAACCCCTGTTGTTCACCGGCCCGCACGTAACGGCGCGGCATCCGGCCGAGCGGCTCGCTCGGGTAGAACAGCCAGACCCTCGCTCCCGCCTCTTGTGCGTCAAGCCAGTCCTGCTCGCTGTACGACAACCCTTGCATGTGCCTAGAACCCGGAGGAAGCATTCTCCTCAGCTGGGAGTAAGGGAGGGCGTGCGCTCTGCGATCAGCGTCCGAAAGGCAGAAGTACCGGTTGCCTCCAGTGACCATGCCGATCGACAGCGCCGCCAGCTGGCCGAGCTCCGTGAAGTGGTCGCTCGACTCCATATGCCCAAGGGCGTTGCCGACAGTGGAAGGAAGCAAGAGGTCCGTCCACTTACCATGATCCGGCGAAGTGCTCCACGGGCGGGCGTCCAGTTGGGACAGACCATCGAGGTCCGCAACTTGGACGAGGTCGAACTTGTCGCACGGCCCGTCGCCCTCGGCAAGAAGAAGGACCACTTCTTCTTGCACGCCAGGAAAGACACGCTCCTCAAACAGGACGACTCGCACGCAGGCGAACTTCTCCAGAAGGTAGCGCCTGACCGGAGCTGCGTAGTTCACGGAAAGCAACTCAGCCGGAAGCACCAGGCCCAGTCTGCCACCGTCATTCAGGAACGATGCTGCATGGATCGTGAAGGGCGCCCACGAGCTGGCAAGTCCGTCGATCGCCACACCTTCGCGCAGCGCCGCTTCCCTGCCGCGTCTCCGGGCGTCTCCTGCAAACGCCTGGTAGCGAACGTAAGGCGGGTTACCGATGCATGCGTCAACCTTGGGGAAGTCGATGCCAGCTTGCGCCTCAAAGAAGTCGCCGACGCGAACAGCTTCCGCCACATCGACACCGGTGGCCATTCTCACGCTCCTGCAGGCTTCTTTGGCGGAGGGCTCGTAAAGCTCAGCGCCAAAGACTTGTCCTGCAAGATCGGGCTCAGCACCCACGGCGAGAAGACGTTCGATCGTCGGAACGAGAAACGCGGCTTCACCACACGAGGGCTCGAGCACCTTATCGGTGGGCTCACGTATCGCCCAGTCTACGATGAACTCGGCCATGGCGGGTGGCGTGAAGAAGGCCCCGCGAGACTTGTGGTGCGCATCTGGTGCCCTCATCCTGTGCCTCCCTTTCGACCTCCATTCTGCCATGTTGGGTCCCCAAGGAGTAGGTTCGCCCGAGCGCAAGCGAGGGCTCTCGGACGCACTCCCGCGCGGGACGACGCGCTTTGTAAGGGCGTCGACGGTCCGAGCGGCTAGAGGCCCATCAGACCAACGGAACGTTTGGCCGGAAACTCCACCTATTCGATGCCGCAACGAACTACTTGACAAGTAGATCGTTTAGTCAGCCACAACGAGTCTGGACGCGCGTCATGACTGCTTGAGCAACCTCTATGAGGTGTGACAGGTCGGGCAGCATGTGGCGCAACCGTTCGCCGTTGGATAGATGAGCTTGGCCTTGGCAACTGCGGGCCGACAGGAGTCGAACTCGCCGAGGTACTGCCTGTTGTCATCGTTAGGCAGGAACCTGCAGCCGTACACGTGCACCTCATGATCGCCGTTCAGCTGAGCTCGCTTGTTGACGCAGTAAGCAGCCATCTCAGTCCCTCTCTACTCGCGCCGACCGGGTCTCCGGGTCGGTTGCTCTTGGACGAGAGCAGTATGCCTCCGGGCTCTGACATGGCTTGACAGTAATGGCCAGCCGCCGAAAAGGGTTTCGGCAGCCGAGCATTGGTTGGGATCTGCGAGGGGGGCCTATAGGTTAATGGGCCTGCCGCATTTCAAGAGATCGCCCGGTACCCCCACTTGCCCGTCTCCACCGAGGAGGCGGGCTTCTTTGTGTTCACGGACAGCGACGACGAACGGATGGGAGGTGAATGAAATGACCGAGAAGCGTTCGATGAAGGATCGAGGAGAAGATGCCGCCGCTGAGTACTTGGAGCGGGTCGGTATCACGGTGAGCCGAAAGAGGTCGGACTGCGAGGCTGGCAGGATCGACATCGTTGCTTGGGACGGTGACACGCTCGTCATGGTCGACGTAGTGACGACGAAGGCGAGCCGGAAGAGTGAGCTTTGGACGGTGACGCCCGCGAAGGCACGGCGAGTGAGAAGACTTGCCAAGGCGTACATCAAGCACTCGGACCTGGACGAGTCGACGCATTGGCGCTACGACCGGATCGCTCTGCTCGTCATGAGCGATAACCGCGCACTGCTGCGGCACCATCGCGACGCGTTAGGCACAACCGAATAGCACCAAGGGGTGCCGGACTCCGGCTCCCGCACTATTGAGGCCGTACGGGCATCCGTGCGGCTTTCTTCGTTTCTGCACCCGTTCACGACAGAAGGCTCCTGAGCCCCTCCAAGGCTCGGGGGCCTTCGTCAACTGAGAGGAAGTCACCATGACCACAGCAGAAGTCCAAGCCATGACGGGCAAGGAGCTCGTCGACCTCGTCACCGGCCAGCGGCCGTCGGAGGAGGCAGTCGCCTGGGTCGCGTCCCTCGTCTCAGACGATGCCATCTTCGATGCTGCTCGTGAGCTCCGCTCGCGGTTCAGGAACCCCGCGCTCGCCGAGGTCCCGAGGACTGAGACCGGTCGCATCGCGAGCTCCACGAGCGTCCAGATCGACCCCGACCGCTTCCGTGCCTTCTTCTGGGGGCGGCGCATCTCTCTTCGCAACGTCGGTCCCATGATGGATCCTCCGCGCTCTGATGGCTGGGCGTATGTGATGCTCAGCCGGCAGAAGATGGGCTACTACGCACTCGACGACCTCGCGACCTCAATGGGTCTGCGTGCCGACGATCTCATCGAGGAGTTCGGCACGGAGGCAGAACTCGCCCGGATGTCCTCATAGCTTTCTACCTGCCCTTTCAAGTCATCACGCTCGAGGGCTTCGCTACGAACAAGGCCACCTGCAGGGAACCTGCTTCAAGATCTTTGGCCTTGTGAGTGATGACCTCGTTCGGGATGCGATCGCCGATGTAGGCCGTCTTGATGCGCGTTCTACTTGGGCGCGTCAGGACAGGTCATCGGCTCTTTCAGGGCAGGTCTTCATTCATGAGCGTCACGGGACATCCGTGGCGCTTTCGTCGTTCCTGAGGAGGTTTCGATGCTATTCAACGAGTTGGTCGCGACGTGGTTGTCCACGGTAGCGGCGGTAACGCTCAAGCCTTCGGGCTACAAGTCTTACTCGGCCATCTGCGCCAACCACCTTCTACCGGCTTACGGTGACATGCCGATCGAGATGATCACAGCTGCCGGAGTCCAAGCGTACGTAGCCGACAAAGTGGAGAGCGGGTTGTCTTCGCGAACGGTTGCGAACCACGTTCAGGTGATGCGCCGGCTGATGGCGTACGCGGCGGACAACGGACTCATCGAGTCCAACACACTGGAGTCGGTGTCCACCCCACGGCAAGAACCGGCGGCAACCCGCCTGCGATACCTGACTCCCGATCAGCTGCGCCGCGCGGTCGATGCTGCACCGAGAGCGTGGTCGGTCCTACTGGCTACCGCTTGTATGGTCGGACTTCGGCGTGGAGAGCAACTCGCGTTGCTTGCTTCTGATCTGAGCTTCGAGGGCCGGACCATTTCGGTGAGCAAGACGATCAGGAACGGCCTCGTCACGTCGCCCAAGACGCCTTGGAGCGTGGGCGTCGTTCCAATGCCCGAGTCGCTTGTGCCGCTTCTACAAGAGCGCGTCAGCAAGCTGCCTGACCCCAACGGCCTTGTGTTCTGCCGTAAGGACGGGTCCCCACTGCCGGACGGCCTGCCGAACCGGATCCTCAAGAAGACGCTCGATGCGGCTGGGCTGCCGCAGGTCTCGTGGCACGAGTTCGGTCGCCACAGCTGGGTGGTCGCACATCTGCAGGCAGGAACGGACATCCCGACCTTGCAGCGCCTCGGTCGATGGAAGACTGCGGATGTGTTGCTGTCGACCTACGCGCACGTCCTGCCATCGGCGGGAGGTGATGCGGTGCGGCGACTCGATGAGCTGATGTCCCAGCAGTAACGCGACGGGGCCGGCCTCCCGAGGGTTCGGAGCAGACCGGCCACCAGACGGCACTATCGCACCAGCACCTTACCCATATCTAACCATGCAGGTCAGAGGGCCCGTTCTCCTTGCCGGAGGGCGGGCTCTTCTGCGTCCCTTAGAGGAGTCAGCCCATGAAGTACTACACGACAGACAAGTTGTCGGACGTGGAGCTCGTAGCCACGATCCTCGGACGTCAGACGCACGACGAAGCCGTCACGCGGTTGGCGACGGTCATGGCGGTCGATGGATGGACAGCAGGTGCCCCGTTGGCCGAGGTCGCTCGCGAGTACGGCAGCGTAGGCCCGAAAAGCGTCGCCAAGCTCGAGGCTGCGATCGAGCTCGGTCGCCGTACGTTAGCTGCTCGTGCTGCTCGGAAGGCCGAGACCATCTCCACGCCGGAGGACGTGGTCGCATTGATCAGGCCACTCGTTCTCGGCCGCGATCGCGAGACGTTCTGGTGCATTTGTGCCGACACAAAGAACCGTGTCCGCAAGGTCGTTGAAGTCAGTACCGGAAGCCTGAACGCCTCGATCGTGCATCCTCGCGAGCTTTTCAAGGAGGCGGTCGGGGTATCCGCCGCGTCCGTGGTCGTCTGCCACAACCATCCGAGCGGCGATCCGACGCCCAGTGGCGCTGACATCCAGCTGACGCGCAGGTTGGTCAAAGCGGGCGATGTACTCGGCATAGAGGTGCTTGATCACGTCGTCATCGGCGGCAATGAACACGCATCACTTCGCGATCTGGGTCTGATGTAGGTCTCGCATTCGGTTCACACAAGTTGTCCAAGGGCGGGTCGTCACCTTCATTGGTGGCGGCCCGTCCTTTCGTTTGCTCGGCGGGTGTCGAGCAGGTAGAGAGGAGGGTCAGCCATGACGGTTGATCACTACGAGGTACTGGGCCTGGAGCCCGGTGCAAAGGCGGAGGAGATCGAAGCCGCGTTCGAGCAGCAGGTCGCCGTTCGTAGGGAGAAGCGCCAGCGAACAGCGGATGTGTACGCGGCGTATGCAGTGCTGTCTGAGCCTGCGCTGAAGGCGATGTACGACATGACACGGTTGGGTCGCGCCACGAACGAGAAGCTCGTCGTCGCGAAGGAGGTCGTGGCCGAAGCCATGCCAGACGTGGACTGGGGGGAGGTTCGTCAGCAGACGTGGCAGACGACGCCGAAAGTGACGGTGCTTGTGTCCGGTCTTGCTGCCAAAGCTGCCGACGCTACGGGCCGCTTCTCGCGCCGAGTGCAGGCAGGGGCGGCGAAGAGGATAGATCGGCCTGCTCATGCGATCGAGCCGGCACTGGAGGATGAGGCGGCCGGTCGTTAACATGCGCGTCGCC
>CAZBLH010000034.1:0-17491 GCA_964492775.1 uncultured Eubacteriales bacterium
CGCTGACCGTGGCACCCAAATGAACGAGCCGACGTGAAACCCGGGGCGTTCCAGTAGATCGTCTCTTGCCGGATGCTGTCGGCGCGCACCGCGGTTCGCTCTTTGCCATACGTTCCGAGCGCTCGGTAGACGTTGAACATGTTGCGCGAGAGCGGATCGACGCCTTTGGGCTCACTGGCGATCAGGAGCGCCGTGGCCGCGATGATCGCTTCGGCGCTGGCGTTCCAGAAGGCCTCATTGCCGCCATGTCCGCCGAGCTGTGCCGAGACGACCGTCTTGGCGAGCTCGTGCGCCATGTCCTCGGCGTGTGCGATCTCAGCCGACCAGATCAGGTCGACGATCAGGTCTAGCGGCGACCACTGGACGGAACGCGAGGGATCCCGCAGATCGATCGTATCGACGCGGTAGCCCTTGGCCTTGAGGTGCTCGCAGGTGGTGAGGTAGAGCTCCCCTTTGGGATCCGGAATCACCATCGACTCGCCGAGCTCGCCGAGCGCGTAGATGCTCGGCAGCACGATCCGTCGCGTCTTCCCCGAGCCGGTGGAGCCGATCACGAGCACGTGGCCCTCTGAACCCGAGAGGTAGTAGGTCTCCTTGCGTCCGCGCTCGGCCGGGGTGGCGCCGATGACGAAGCCTGAGACGCCGGGAACCGGGGTCGTGCCGGGCGACCAGGTGACTGCGGAGGTCTCGAGCGCCGCGTGGGTCATGAGGTTCGAGGTGCCATGCTCGCCGCGACCGGCGGTTCGCGGGATGCCGGCGACGACGCCGGTGCCGCTGGTGCGCGGGCGCATGAGGTGGCCGGAGATCCAGACCCACCAGGCCACGACTGCCGCGATGAGGAGGAGGGACAGGATGAGCGTCGGCGCGCTGGTGACGGCGGCCAGCCAGCGGGCGGGGATGGGGGAGAGCGCCCTCGTGGTCTGGGGCTCGGTGTGAGCCGCTCGGTCGAGGGAGAGAGAGGCGAGGGCGGAGAGGGCTAAAGGGATGAGGGCGGCGGCGAGGCACGCCACCGCGGCGGCGGACGCGACTCGCCAGATTCCGGCCTTCCGAGCCACGTGCACCTCCCGACCTCAGCGTCATGTAGTGAGCTGGGGTGGAAGCTAGCACAGGAGGCTGGTGGTCCCGGACTTTGTGGTTGGCTGGGCGCTCTAGCTCCCAGCCGTTACGCCATCGGTCTTCTCGATCGCCGGGACCGGATCCCTCGCCGAGCCACTTCGACAGACCCAGCGCTGGCATTCGTGGCTGCGGCCGTGTCGTCGCTCCTGCGGATGCGGCGGATGCTGTCGTACGTAAGGAGTCTGGATTGCAGCATTCATGTGATATCGCATCGCGCTGGACCTGCTGATCATCGGGGTGGCTGGTCGCGATGATCGTCTGGCACCGGCCCATCTCCACAGTATCTCCGCTTGTGAGTGCCGTGGCGTCCGCTTACGCTGTCTGAGTTCAGGCAAGCGTTCGGGCCCGGCGAGCATTCCCCGCGGGTGACCACTCCAAAACCCCGCGCAGGTGGGGTTTTGGACGAAGCGAAACGGCCCGTCCGTGACGAGATGGGTCGGATTGTCATCGTCGATGCCCACGCGCCACGAAGCCGCTATCGTCCGCTGGGCGTACCAGCAGAGTGCCAGCCCCGCCACACCTAACAGACGACCGATCTCATCGACTCCTGAACCGTCGAGCAGCGGCAGGCGTTGAGGTCCCCAGGTCTTTGCCGACGCCAGAGCATGCCCGACGAGAGGCACCACCACATAGAGCTGCAGGATGCGCGACAGGCCGGGCATGTAGCTCTGAAGCCTGTCGGACGGCAGTTCCGGGCATGTCTACGCCGGGGCTCACGGCGCCTGCATAGCGAGCACGTATGACTTGATCGCCTCCAGAACGGGCCGCATCCTGTCCTCTGCCAGACGGTAGTAGATCAGCCTACCGTCGCGGCGATATTCAACAAGCCCGGTGCGGTACAGCAGACGCAGGTGGTACGAGGTGGCTGCCGTCGTAGCGCCGACAACAGCAGCGACGTCGCAGACACAGAGCTCTGACTGACTCAGGGCGTACAGCACTTTGAAGCGGGTATCGTCCGCGAGGTTTGCAACGGCCTCGCCGACGCCATTGAGCCCCCCGACGACGGGGCGTAGCTCATCGACTTTGTCGGCATGCACGCACTCGACTTCGCATACGGGCGGGTCAGTCTGTTTGCGCATCGGACCTCCAAGACCCTCAAGTGACTACTTGACCGTCGAACTATAGGGCGCATACAATCAAACATGCGCTTGACTGTTCGAGTGTATCCCGGCTGCGCCTAGGAGGCAACCGATGCCAGCATCCGTCGACACAAAGAAGCACACCCTGCTCGTCGAAGGAATCACTTGACTCGACTGTGCGGCCAAGTTCGAGAAGAACGTGGCCAATCTCCCCGGCGTGACCGGGGCAAGGCTCAATCCAACGGTAGGCAAGCTTGTGGTCGAGGGCGTCATGGACCTCGACGCCATCAGGTCCGAAGGTCGCAAGGAGAACTACCGCATCCAGACGGCCGAAGAGCGCAAGGCCGCTCCCCAGACGGAGAAGGGCATCGACTGGGAGCTTCTCCGGACGATCGCCTCGGGGGTCGGCGTGGCAGTCGGCTACGCGGCAGAGAATCTCGGTGCCCCCAGCGTCATCTTCATGCCGCTGTTCATCGTCGCGATCGTGCTTGGCGGGTGGGGCAACTTCCGCAAGGCGGCCTTCTCGCTTCCCAAGCTCGACTTCAACATGAGCGTGCTCATGTCCGTGGCAATCCTCGGTGCGGGCGCGATCGGTGCATGGGAGGAAGCTGCGGTCGTCGCGTTCCTGTTCTCCGCCTCCGAGATGCTCGAGTCGTGGACGATGGAGCGAGCCAAGCGTTCGATCGGCGACCTGATGGGTGGGGTCCCCAAAACCGCGCGTGTCGAGATGCCCGACGGCGACACCACAGAGATGGCGGTCGAGGAGATCGTCGTTGGCGCCTTGATGGTGGTCCGGCCGGGAGAGAAGCTCGCGCTCGACGGAGTCATCGAAGCCGGCGCTTCGAGCCTTGATGAGGCGACGATAACCGGTGAGTCGGTGCCCGCCGAGAAGACTGTTGGCGCCGAGGTGTTCGGCGGCACCCTGAACGGCGAGGGCCTGCTCAAAGTGCGCGTCACGCGTCTCGTGGACGACACGACCGTTGCGCGCATCGTTCACATGGTCGAGGAAGCCCAGACCAAGCGGGCGCCTTCTCAGGCGTTCGTCGACAAGTTCGCGGCGATCTACACTCCGGTGGTCCTTGTGCTCGCAGCGGGAATCGGGCTCATCCCGCCTCTGTTCTTCTCGCAGCCTTGGGAGCCGTGGATCTACCGGAGCCTCTCCCTGCTCATCGTGTCGTGCCCCTGCGCGCTGGTCGTCTCGACTCCGGTGTCCATCGTTAGTGCGATCTCCAACGCTGCACGCAAGGGCGTCCTGATCAAGGGCGGTATCCATCTCGAGCAGATGGGCGCCATACAGGCGATCGCTTTCGACAAGACCGGGACGCTGACCGAGGGCCGCCCGTCGGTCACCGACGTCGTCGTGCTCGACGGGACCGATCCGACCCGGCTGCTGCAGCTCGCGGCGTCGCTGGAGTCTGGCTCCCAACACCCACTCGCCGCTGCCATCACTCGCGAGGCGGAGGCGCGCTCCATCACGTTGGTACCGATTCACGAGATGCAGTCCTTGTCCGGGTTGGGCGTGAAAGCCACGGTCGACGGACACCAGATGGCGGTGGGCAGCCCCCGCATGCTCGGTGGCAATGCCGACTTTGAGACGGCTCGTCCGACCCTGGATGAGCTGCAAAGCGACGGCAAGACAGCCGTTCTCGTGGCGCAGGATGACATCCTCATAGGGGTGATCGGCATAGCCGATGAGGTCCGCGCAACGAGCCGCGAGGCCGTCGCCGCGCTCAAGCGCTCCGGCATCCGGCACACCATCATGCTGACCGGCGACAATGCGGCCGCGGCTGCCGCGATCTCTCGCCAGGCCGGCGTCGACGAGTTCCGCGCCGAACTACTCCCTGAGGCGAAGGTCGACGCGGTCACGAGCCTGCTCGGCGAGTACGGTCACGTGGCCATGGTCGGAGACGGCGTCAACGACGCTCCGGCGCTGGCGACTTCGACGGTCGGCATCGCGATGGGTGGAGCCGGAACGGACACGGCGCTTGAAACGGCGGACATCGCTCTTATGGCCGATGACCTCAGGCAACTCCCCTTCGCTGTCGGCCTCAGCCGCGCGTCGCTCAGGATCATCAAGATCAACATCGCGTTCGCCATCGGCATCAAGATGCTCGCTCTCTTGCTCATGTTCCCGGGGTGGCTCACGCTCTGGATGGCGATCATGGCCGACATGGGAGCGTCGGTTCTGGTAACGCTGAACGGGATGCGCCTTATGCGCTGGAAGGGCCCGCAGCAGTAGGTTCCGGGGCAGACACGAGTCACCTAGCCGAAGGAGTCAGCAATGACCGAAGTAGGGGCGGCGACGTCTCGCGTCGCCGACGAGGCGCAGCGAAGGTCCCGGCTCTGGCGTGATCCGAAGATTGTCATGGCCGCAGCCTCCGGCGCGCTGTTCCTGGTCGGCTGGTTGCTGAGTGCGTCGAGCGCTCCAGACTGGATCTCGTCGGTCTTCTTTGTCTTGGCGATGATCGTCGGCGGCTACTTCTTCGGCCGTGAGGCCGTCGGGGAGCTCGTATTCGAACGCAAGGTGGGGATCGAGCTCCTCATGAGCGTCGCAGCGATCGCGGCCACGCTGGCTGGCGAGGTCCTCGAGGGCGCGATGCTCGTCTTCCTGTACTCGATCAGCGAGGCAGCGGAAGGCTACACCGAGGAGAAGACCCGGTCGTCGGTCAGGGCGCTGATGAAACTCGCGCCGAAGGTCGCTCTGGTAAAGCGAGGCGGTGAGGCAAGGGAGATCCCCGTCGAGGCCATCGAGGTCGGCGACACCTTCATCGTGCGACCCGGCGAGGCGGTCGCGACCGACGGCACGATCGCGGCAGGGTCTTCGGCCGTCAACGAGGCCCCGGTCACCGGAGAGAGCGTGCCCGTCGACAAGCTTTCCGGTGACGCCGTCTTCGCGGGAACGGTGAACGGGGACGGCGCGCTCGAGGTCGTCGCGACGAAGACCTTCGCGGACAACACGATCGCGCGGATCATCCATATGGTCGAGGAGGCGCAGGAGAACAAGGGCGCGAGCCAGCGGTTCGTCGAGCGCTTCGGCAACATCTACAGCCCTATCGTGCTCGCCCTCGCCGTTGGCGTCGCCGTGGTACCGCCACTCGTGTTCGGGGCGTCTTGGGAAACGTGGGTCATGCGCGCCACGGTGTTCGTGGTCGCTGCGGCCCCGTGCGCTCTCGTCATCTCCATCCCCATCACTCTGGTAGCGACCCTAGGGACAGCCGCTCGGAACGGAGTGCTCATCAAGGGCGGGATGCACGTAGAGGACCTGGCCAAGATACGCGTGGTCGCCTTCGACAAGACAGGCACGGTGACATATGGTGTGCCGTCCGTGACCGACGTCGTCCCGTGCGACGAGCAGAATTGGCGTGAGACAGTCGCGCTCGCTGCAGGCGTTGAGGAGCGGAGCGGACATCCGCTAGCCCGTGCCATTCTGCGTTACGCCCGTCGCGAGGGCATTTCACCGGCGGATATGCACTCGCATCGGGCGTTGCCCGGCGCGGGTGCGGTGGCGGTCGCCGACGGCATGGAGACCTACGTGGGAAGCCCGACGCTGTTCAAGCAGGAACTGAGAACCTCTGTCGACTCGGCGGCCGAAGATATCGCGCGCCTCCAATCCGAAGGGAAGACAGTAATCCTCATAGGCACTGAGAGGGGTGTGCGCGGCCTCATCGCCCTGCAGGACCAGGTGCGCTCGAATGCCGCCGCGGCCGTCGAGGCGTTGCACGACGCCGGAGTCGCGAAGGTCGTGATGCTGACCGGGGATAACGAGCCAACCGCTCGGACCATCGCGGCCCAGCTCGGAATCGACGAGGTCCACGCGAACATGAAGCCGGAGAACAAGCTCTCGATGGTGAGAGAGCTCAATTCACGCTACGGTCAGGTGGCTATGGTCGGTGACGGCGTGAACGATGCACCGGCACTTGCCGAAGCGCTCGTCGGCGTGGCGATGGGGGCGGCGGGAACGGATGTCGCCCTCGAAACCGCCGACGTGGCACTCATGGCCGACGACCTGGAGAAGCTCGCGTACGCACTCAAACTCGCCCGCCGCAATCAGACGGTGGTCGGGCAGAACCTTGCGCTGTCGGGCGTGGTCGTCGGTCTTCTCGTGATAGGTGCACTCGGCGGCCTCCTCACGCTTCCCGCCGCCGTACTTGCGCACGAGATCAGCGAGTTCGTCGTGATCGCGAGCGGCCTGAGGATGCTGAGAAGCTGATGGCCGGCCGCTCGTCACGATGCCACTGAGCACGCCGGATGCGGGGATTCCACGACTCGTCCGTCCTCGATGCGGATGGTCCGGTCTCCGTATTCCGCCGCGCTCTCGTCGTGGGTGACGAGCACGATCGTCTGACCGGCCTCCCGGTGCAGCTTGGACAGCATGTCGTACACGTTGCAGGCGTTTGCACGGTCCAGGTTGCCCGTCGGCTCGTCGGCGAGAAGGAGCTTCGGCTGATTGATGAGCGCACGCGCGATGCAGACGCGCTGCTGTTCGCCACCGGAGAGCTTGCCGGGGACGTGGTGCAGGCGATGGCCGAGCCCGACGTGCTCGAGGGCCGCTGAGGCCGCGTCCTTGTCGGCGACGCTGTGATAGTACTGCGCGAGCATGACATTCTCGAGGGCGGTCAGGTACGGAATCACATGCTGCTGCTGGAACACGAGTCCGACGTTCTCGCGTCGGAATACCGCGAGTTCACGTTGCTTCATTCCGCTTGTCTCCACGCCGCACACCTGCAAGCTGCCCGCGGTCGGCCGGTCGAGGCACCCGAGCATGTTCAGCAGGGTGCTATTGCCCGAGCCTGACGGGCCGAGTATGGTCAGCCACTCGCCTTCGGCGATCCGCAGGTCGATGCCTCGAAGAGCATACGTACGCTCGTCGTAGCGCTTCTCCAAGCCTGCAATCTCAACTATGTTTGTCATTCTATTCACCTCTCAAGCAGATGGCGGGATCGATTCGGGCGGCCCTTCTTGCCGCTGCGAGACTGGCCGAAATCGCCAAGAGCAAGCAGGATGCGACGGCGACGGGGACGGCTCCGATCGTAAGACTCATCGACGCGCCGAACACGCTGTTTCCGATGAGGCGTACGATGCCGGCACCGGCGAGCAGCCCGAGAGCGGCTCCCGCAACGGCGAGCACGGCGGCTTCGGCCACGATTTGTCTCGAAACTGAGCCATTGCTGGCGCCGATTGCCTTCACGAGGCCAATTTCGCCGGTGCGCTCTAGGACTGAGGCGCCCAACATGCTGAACAGCCCGAGTGCGGACATGCCGGCCACGCACGCGGTCAGCAGCGCGAGAAGCAGCTGGACCTTGCCGAGCAGGTTATCCTCTGCCGACGCGACGCTGCCGACGGCCTCAGGGCGAACGCCGTCAATCAAACCGGACAGACGGTGCCTGCCGGCTCCGATCTGCTCTGAGACCTCGAGCTCCATGAGCGCCTGGGAGAGCACGCGGACTCCCTCACGCAAGAAGTCGATATTCCCGCCACCCACCGCCTTGCGCAGGAAGTCGGTCAGTTCCATGCTGTTGTCGGCCATCGTGTGTCCCTTCTCCGAATGCTTGGTCGCTTCGAAGAATCACACGGTGGCCGCCTGCTGTTCAAGCAGGCGACCTAGTTACACCACATGGTGGGACGCGACCCGGTGAACTCGGCAGAGGCTCCTGCGTAGGTTCAAGTTTGGACTGCACCGTCCAGCTCTTTTTCTGTCGTGAAACGCCCTGGGTTTGGGAGAGGCGCGCATCCTGGAATCGCGCCCTCAGATTTGTCGCCCGATTTGTCGCCCAAATACCTGGTGACTGTTGGTACTCGTTGGGACCTATTGGGACTCGCCGCAGCTCCGCTGTACCAACGAGTCCCAACGAGTCCCAATAGTCACAAGCACTTTCGGGATTCGAATTCCCTTGGGGGCACCAGATTCTGAGTAGACCTCCCTGTGCATCCAGGGGGGTCTACCTGCTGTTTTGTGGCGGCACGCCTCTGGCAATGAACGGTCGAGAGGGCGAGAGTGTGCCATTCGCGTGCCACATGTGCCAAAGGCGCGATGAAACTGAGCGAGACTGACGGGCACGAAACGACGACAAGAGGCATGCCGGGTGCGAGCGAATTGGCGCCCTTGGGGAGTGTGGAGGGCTACTGCGCAGCGATGGCAGCGGCGAATGCATCGGCGGCTGCACGCTGCTGGCCGGGTAGCACCCAGCTGTAGACTTCGAGCGTGAAGGCAACGGACGAATGGCCCAGGCGCTGCGACACAACGTGTAGTGGAACACCCGTCTTCAGAAGAATCGTCGCGTGGGTGTGTCTGCAATCGTGGAATCGCAAGCCGTCGAGACCTGCGGCCCGGGCCACGGTGCGGAAGTGGGTGGATGCTGTCGAGGGCCTGATGGGCTCGCCCACGGCATTCGTGATCACCAAGTCGAGGTCGGTCCATGCGATACCGAGGCTGTGCCGGTGCGGACAATCATCGTGGATCCGTCTGCGGTGTCGTTCATCGCCACGATTCGATCGAAGGGTCGTTTCTACGTGCGCAAGGGCAGAAACTCAGTGCTCTCTGGCATCCGAAACGTGGCAACGATGCTCAACAGCGGCAAGCTGGTCTTCAGCGAGGCGTGCGAGGAACGGTCAAGGAATTCCACAGCTACGTATGGGATGAGCGAGCGGTGGAGCGAGGAGAAGATGTTCCGCTCAAGCAGAATGATCATGCGATGGACGCGACACGGTACTTAGTGAGCACGGTCATCGTGTCGAGCGGCGTCTCGGTCCTGCGATGAGCCCGCTGCACGCGCCTCGCCCATCATGCGAATGGAGTTTGTTATAGTTTTGCGAAGAAGCTATAACATGACGCTCTATGTTATAGGATATGACGCAAGCTATAACAGGGCAGCCGCGTATTGCAGTCTGGTGAGCGAGGAGGGCGAAGTGGCGGAGTTCGAGCGACGTGTTTGGGAGCCCAGCCCCGATGGACTGACCCGCCGGGATCGTCGCCCCTGCGAGTACAGCACCTATCTGCCCGACCGTCTCTTGTCCCACGACTACCTGTTGACGGGCGAAACCGCGGCTGATGTCGCCGATGCAGAGAACGCTGTCACCGCATTGAACGTCCGAGCAAGCGCTCTTGCCAGTACGGAGGTACTCGCTCGCATCCTCCTGCGCGCTGAATCGGTGGCATCTTCAAAGATCGAGGGTCTGGTGGTGGGCCCAAGGCGCTTGTTGGAGGCCGAGGTCGCGCGTGAAGTTGACGGTGCGACTAGTGACGTCACTGCAGCGGAGGTCTTGGCCAATGTCGATGCGATGGACCGGGCGATCAAGCTCTCGGGCGAGGGCGTCAGTATCACGCCAGAGTTGCTGCGCGAGGTTCATCGCAGTCTTCTCGCAGGTACCGCTGCCGAGCAGTATGGTGGCAAGTTTCGCGAGGAACAGAATTGGATTGGCGGCAGCAACTACAATCCGTGCACTGCCGCGTTCGTGCCGCCCCCGTGGGAGTTGGTCGAAGGCCTGGTGGATGACCTGTGTGCGTTCTGCAACGATGATTCGCTCCCGGCGATTGCCCAGGCCGCCATCGCGCATGCACAGTTCGAGACTATCCACCCCTTCGTTGACGGCAATGGGCGAACGGGTCGAGCCCTTGTGCATATGGTCATGCGCCGCCGTGGTTTGGCGCCGCGCGTGCAACCGCCGATCTCGCTCGTCTTGGCCACCATCTCAGCGGGCTACGTTGACGCGCTCGGTGCCTACCGGTACACGGGCGACTCGGATTCTGTGCAGGCGGTTGAGGGCGTGAATCGCTGGGTCGCTCTCTTCGCGGGTGCATGCGTGCGAGCGGTTGAGGACGCGGAGGGCTTCGAGGACCGCATGCGAGAGATCGAGGCTGGGTGGCGTGCGCGACTGGGGAGTGTGCGACGCGGGTCCTCGGTGGACCTTCTCCTGGGGCTGCTCCCGGGCGCGCCGGTGATCACTGTGGGGGGCGCGGCCGCGATGCTTGGGCGTACGTTTGCTGCAGTCAACAACGCGGTTGATGCCCTTGTGGACGCGGGCATCCTGCGTCAAGTCAACGTGGGGCGAAGGAATCGGGCATTTGAGTCGGCCGAAGTGATCGAGGCATTCATCGGGCTCGAACGTCAACTCGCAAGCCCCGCCGATGACACTCGCATCGAGCCTCCTGTTCGCCCGACGCCGCGCAGATCGAGCTAGGTACCGGAGCGAACAGGCAGATCACGTGGATTGCGTGGTTCGCGTCGTTCCTTGTGTAGCCTTTCTCATCCGGAACGCTACGGATTCACGGCGCTGCCGAATCACGCGAAGCCGTGCACGCCAAAGGCTACCGTGGCCTCGGCAGACCGTGCGCCTCAGTGAACTCCCGGATGCGCTTCTGCTGCGTGCCGAGCCTCAGGCGGCCCGCTCACGAGAGCCGGCGTGGTGTTCGAAAGGGTCGAGGGGCTGGAGTTCTAGCGCCACAACGTGCTCTGCGTGCGCCCGCGCTGCCCGGGGGTATGAAGGACGAGGAGGCGCTTCATGCCGAACGCAATCGAAGTCACGGAGTTGCGCAAGACCTACGGGGAACTCGTCGCGGTCGCCGACGTCTCCTTCTCGGTTGCCGAAGGCGAGATTTTCGGCATGGTCGGACCGAACGGTGCCGGCAAGACCACAACCGTGGAGTGCATCGAAGGTCTGCGCACACGGGACGGCGGGAGCGTGACCGTCCTCGGTCGCGACCCGGCCGACCGCACAGCGCTCTCCGAGCTGATCGGCGTGCAGTTGCAGGAGAGCGCGCTTCCGGACCGCATCAAGGTGCGCGAAGCGCTCGACCTGTTCGCAGCGCTCTACCGAGACCCGGCTGACCCCGCGGTGCTGCTTGAGGCGCTCGGCCTCGAGGACAAGGCGGCAGCCCGCTTCGATAGGCTCTCCGGCGGCCAGAAGCAGCGTCTGTTCATCGCGCTCGCACTCATCGGCAGGCCGAAGGTCGTCTTCTTCGACGAGCTCACCACCGGGCTCGACCCCCAGGCCCGCCGCGCGATGTGGGACCTCGTCCGGCAGGTACGCGACGACGGCACCACCGTGGTGCTCACCACGCACTTCATGGAAGAAGCCGAGCGGCTGTGCGACCGGGTGCTCATCATGGATGAAGGCCGTGTTGTGGCGCTCGACACGCCCGAGGCGCTCGTGCGCTCGATCGGGGCCGAGCGGCGCCTCATCTTTACGCTCGACGACGATGCCCCGATGCCGGACCTCCGGGCGGTGGCTGGCGTGACTCGAGTGGAACGTGGCGGCGGGCGCATCATCGTCTACGGTGCGGGCGAGCGGCTCGTGAGTGGTGCGGTCCGCACGTTCGAGGACGCCGGTCTCGACTTCGGCGATCTCAGAACGGAGCAGCCCAACCTCGACGATGTGTTCCTCCAGCTCACCGGCCGCGAGATGAGGGAGTGAGACGATGCGCGCCTTTCTCCGGCTCACGTTGACCGATGTGAAGCTCTATCTGCGCGAGCCGATCGCGATGTTCTTCACGATCGCGTTCCCGCCGCTGTTGGTGCTGCTGCTCGGAATGATCTTCGGCAACGAACCGACGCCGGAGCTCGGTGGCCTCGGCAACATGGACGTCGCGATGCCCGCGTTCACGGCGCTTATCGTAGGGATGATCGGACTCATCCCCGTGCCGATCACCATTACCGACCAGCGCTCGAAGGGCGTGCTCCGTCGCTATCGTGCGACGCCGATGAGGCCACTTGCCTTCATCGGGGCGGATGTCGTCTGCAACCTCGTGATGACCTTCGTGGGCATGGCGGTCTTGCTCGTCGTTGGCGCGCTCGTGTTCCACGTGTCGTTCGAGGGTTCGGTGGCGGCGGTGCTGCTTGCGGTCACCCTCGGCGCGCTCTCGATGTTCTCAATCGGCTACCTCATCGCGAGCGTCGCGCCGAATCCACGCGCGGCCAATGTCATCGGCATGGTCATCTTCTATCCGATGGTCTACTTGTGCGGCACCGCTATGCCCACTGAGTTCCTTCCGGAGACCGTGCAGAGAATCGCCGAGTTCCTGCCGCTTACCTACGTCGTCCGCCTGCTCCGCGGGCTGTGGACGGGCGGATCGCTCGCAGATTTCGGGACCGAGATAGCGGTCCTCGTAGGCGTCTTGGTCGTTGCGACCGCGCTTGCCGCCCGCCTGTTCCGCTGGGACTAAGGCCACAGCGCCGGCGCAGCTCCATCCCCGCGAGCCGGTCTGCGTCCAACCAGGGCGTAGTAGGCCACGCTCAACACGCGGGTGCGCGGTCAAGCATGAATGGGACCCATGCGGCACTGAATACATTCATCCGACTGGGCCCGTGTCTGTACCAACAAGTCCCAGTATTCACAAGCACTCGTTTCGCCGATCACTGCCTGGGATGCATTGCCGGGGCCGGGAGCGGCTGCGGCGGGGCGACCGCAGTCTCTGCAGCAGTGGGTGAACGGAGTCGGAGATAATGGGGATTGAGCATATCGATAAGTTGCACCTATAATGCTTTCATGATTCCCGCACGTGAGGCCGTCATGACGGGTGCGTTCGTAGTGCTGAGTGGCAGGTATCCGAGCTGGGTGTATCCCAGAAGGGGGAACGGTAATGAAGACGTCGAATCGTGCGTTGGCAGGCATCCTTGTGGCGCTGGGCATCGCTGTTGCGGCGGTTCCGCAGATCACCAAGTGCGAGAAGCACATGGCCGGTTGCGCGGGAACTGCCGCAGCAGAGATCGGCGTCGGGGCTGGGATCGTCCTTGCAGCGCTTGTTGTGATGCTCGCGGCGAAGCCGATCGCGCGCATCATCGCAGCGAGTGTCGCGGAAGGCCTGTCGTTGGCGAGCATTGCGTTGCCCTTGTTCATCACGGGCACGTGCAAGATGGACATGATGCGCTGCAATACGCTGATGAAGCCCTCGTTGATCGTGCTCGGGATCATCGGGGCGGCCGTATCGCTCGCGCTTCTACTCGGAGGAATCAGGGATCTCAAGGCGGGCGGCCCGGAGGGCGCTGAGTGAGCTGGTTGTTAGCTGCGGTGGGTGGTGCGCGTCGGGCCCCGGTCAGAAGCGCGCTTGTGGCGGGCTCTGCCGCGGTGGTCGCTGCGTTGGGGATCGCTGTGCTGCTGCTCTCGAGCGGTACCAGGGCGGGACTTGAGAGGGCGAGTGATCGCCTGGGGGCCGACATCTTGGTCGCGCCGCTGCACTCGGTCGAGCGCATCGATAACGCGCTGATGTTGGGACTGCCCGTCGATGAGACCTTGCCCGCCGAGCTGAGTGGGGAGATCGCCTCGGTCGATGGTGTGGATGCCGTGAGCCCGCAGCTGTACATGACATCGCTGCCGGGAACGCCGTGTTGTCCCGAGGCGACCACGCCGATCGTCGCCTTCGATCCGGTGACCGACTTCGCGCTGCGTCCCTGGCTTGACCACCTGGACGTCGCCGAACTGGGGCTCGACCAGGTAATAGGCGGAGCCAGGGTGATCGCATCTGATGGCTATGCCGCCATCACCGTCTATGGTCGTCCACTTGAGCTGGTGGGCACACTCGAGCACACGGGCACGAGTCTGGACACGTCAGTCTACCTGACGTTCGAGACGGCCGAGGCGATGGCACGGTCGTCTCAGACGAGTGCAGCACGGCCACTCGAATACGAGCCGGGGCGTGTCTCGGCGTTCCTTGTCAAGGTGGACGACAACGCCGATCCGAGTGCAGTGGCGCAGGTGATCGACGCTTCCGTGGATGAGGTCGACGCGTTCGCAGGCGATCAACTCTTCCACAGTATGAGGAGCCAGGCTGCCCTCGTGGAGCGGGCGCTGTTCGCGGTGGTCGCCGGCGCGGTAGCACTCTGTCTGATGCTCGTCGTGATCGCAGCTATGATGGCGGCGCGCGAACGGCGGCGAGAGACCGGGGTGCTCCGGGCGCTCGGAGCGACCCGAAGTCGAGTGCTCGTCGCCTTCGCGACGGAAGGGGGCATGCTGGCGGTAATGGGCTCGCTTCTGGGGTCTCTGGCGGGAGCCGGGATCGTGTACCTGTATCGGGACTACATCGCCGAGACTGTGGGCGTAGCGCTGACGCTGCCGTCAACGATCGGCTTCCTGCAGCTTGCAGCTATTGTGACCACAGGCGCCGGCCTTCTCGTGATGCTCGCGTACTTGGTCCCGCTGGTGCCGACATGCCTGGACGATCCGGCGCATGCGATGAGGGAGCGCTAGATGGCCGCGGTTCTGGAACTGAGGAGCGTCAGCAAGAGCTACGCTGCCGGCCGGAGCGCGCCGATCGATGCGCTCCGGGAGGTCTCACTCGCGGTCGATGAAGGCGACTTCGTCGTGTTGACGGGCCGGTCGGGGAGCGGCAAGACCACGCTCCTCAATGTCACGACGGGATTGACCCGTCCCACCGGAGGCACCGCGCTTCTCGCCGGGACGGACATTTGGGCGTTGGCGGATGCTGATCGCACGCGGCTGCGAAACGAGTCTGTCGGCTTCGTCTTCCAGTTCCCGAGCCTCGTGCCATCGTTGAACCTGCTCGAGAACGTAGCACTGCCTTCGACGTTTCGTGCCGACGGCGGTCGGCGCGGCACGCATGCGGCGGACGCGCATGCTCGAGCGTTTGAGCTCCTCGCCCTAGTCGGACTCTCCGATCGAAGTGGGGCGCATCCATGCGAACTGTCAGCAGGCCAGCAACAGCGTGTCGTCATCGCGCGCTCGCTGATCAACCGGCCAGCCGTTCTTGTTGCTGACGAACCAACGAGCAACCTCGACGCTGTCACGGAGGCCGAGATCGTCTCGCTGTTCCGCCGTATCAATGACGAAGAGGGCGCTACGGTTCTGATGGTGACGCATGGTTCCGACCTCGTGTCCTGTGGCAAGCGACACGTCGACATGGCGTCTGGAAGAATCGTCGCAGACGTACGGCTGTAGAACCGGAGTCGGCGCGATACAGCGAGAGTGCGACCACTAGCCGCGACGGAGTGCCTCCACAAGCGTTGCCGGCAATCCTTTGGCGAGCATCGATGCTGCCACTGCCTCGATGTCGTAATCGACGCGGTGCACCAGTGCCCCGCACCACAGTCCGGACGGCCCGACCGGCGCGGCCGAGCGGTCATCGGGCGCCATTCTCGCTACGTCGGCGTGCGTTCCAACGAGCATTTCGACCCAGGCAGCACGAGGATCACCGTCCTTGGGCTTACCGACAGAGCCGCTGCTGATGTAGTGGACATGCGAGCCGGAAGGCGACCGGATGGAGCGGTGATACGGGATATGGACATGTCCGACACAGACAATATCCGCTTTGGCCTGATCCGCGAGCCGGAGTAACTGCACGTCTTGGCGATCGGGGAGCAGGTACTCATTCACCTTCCGTGGACTGCCGTGCGTGAGGAGTATGGGTACGTCCCCCTCTTGCAGCCGGATCTCCGCAGGCAGTGAGGCTAGCCAGGCGTGTTCATCGTCGTCGAGTGCGGCGTCAGTGAAGGCGTATGAAGCCGCACCGTCCTCTCTCGCTTGATCTGTGGAGTAGTAGCATCCGCATTCGCCTCTCCGGTTGCCGACCCCCTCATCGTAGTTGCCGAGGACAGTGGGGATTCTTGATGTCCTGATCAGGTCGATGACGCCAGCGGGATCAGGTCCATACCCCACCAGGTCCCCCAGGCAGTACACCTCCTGCGCGCCAGACGCTGAGATGTCATCGAGTACGGCGTTCAGTGCTGGCACATTGCCATGAACGTCGGAGAAGAGCGCCATTCGTCGCATTCGTCGTTCGTCCTCACTTCTAGTCCGGCGAGAGCCACGTCGAGGCATCCATCGCGATCAACCTAGGCCGCCACGACCGCGAGCCGGCGCCGCTCGATCCAGCCGACGGACCTGTTCGCAATCCAAACGAGTGAGAGCATGACTGGCACCTCAGTCAGGACTCCCACAACTGTCGCGAGCGACGCACCCGACGTCAGACCGAAGAGCGAGATAGCCACTGCGACGGCGAGCTCGAAGAAGTTCGAGGCGCTCACAAAGCCTGTAGGCGCCGCGATGTTGTGGGGGAGTCGCCACAGCCAAGCCCAGCCGTACGAGATGGCGAAGATCAGGTACGTCTGCATTGTGAGGGGCACGGCAATCAGAAGGATATGCAGCGGATTGGCGACGATCGTCTGTCCCTGGAAGATGAAGATAATGATCAGGGTGAGCAGCAGCGCGCTTATGGTCACGGGTGCGAGTGCGGGAAGAAACGTGTGCTCGAACCAGTCGAGACCCCTGCGCTTGATGAGCTGCACCCGGGAGATCCACCCGAGCACGAGAGGCACGACAACGAAGAGCACAACGGACAGCAGCACGGTGTCATACGGGACCGTGATATCACCGAGCCCAAGCAGGAACATGACGATGGGCGCGTACGCGAACAGGATGATGAGGTCGTTCGTGGCAACCTGCACGAGCGTGTAGGCCGGATCGCCGTCGGCCAGATACGACCACACGAACACCATCGCGGTGCAGGGCGCCGCTCCCAGCAAGACTGCACCGGCAAGATATTCTCGGGCGAGGTCGACAGGTATCCACTTGGTGAACACGATGTTCAGAAAGAACCATGCGATGGCATACATGGTGAACGGCTTGATGAGCCAGTTGGACGCCCACGTGATGATGAGGCCCTGCTTCTTCTCTCCGACCTTACGAATCGAGGCGAAGTCGATCTGGAGCATCATGGGATAGATCATCAGCCAGATCAGAATCGCGACAGGGATCGAGATCTGCGCATACGTGAACTTGGATAACCCGGTCGCAACGCCCGGCCAGGCGTTGCCGACAAGCGTGCCTGCCCCGATGCACAAGATGACCCACACCGTGAGGTAGCGCTCGAAGAATCCCATGCGTCTCTTCTCCGCGGGCTTGCCCACTGTGTCGCTCATTCGTACGCTCCTGGTCCGTCGTGTGCGTGAGAGTTGCGGCGAAGACTCCGGTCCTCGTCAGCAATCGCAGCTAGGCTCCCCGCCGCGAATCCAGCTGTTGATAATCGCTGCAGCGCAGCCCACACCAGGGGAGAGCGCGATCGCACCCTGAGCGCAGTTCAGCGCGCACGCGCCACATTCCATGCAGGCGTCAAGGTCGACGATGGCCGCTCTGCCGTCTGCGATCTCAAAGATGCCGTGCGGGCAGACCTGCGTACAGGCTCGGCACCCGTTGCACTTCTCGGCATCGAGCTTGAGTGTGGCCACGCCGGGCAGGTAGCGGAGAGGGCTCACTCACATCACCGCCAATCCGATGAGAAAGGTGACGACGCCGACGAGACCGCCAGCGAGTTGCAGCGGGATCCACCGGCGCATCTCGCGCTCGACTCC
>CAZBLH010000035.1:0-15356 GCA_964492775.1 uncultured Eubacteriales bacterium
CTACAATGGCGGTGTCTTGTCGCCTCCGCAGCTAGGAGCTTGCCGACGTGTCCTTGGATGATCTCGCCCCGGAAATCGCCCCTGACCTTGCCGTCGAACTCGGGCTCAGGCCCGATGAGTACGACAAGGTGGTCGAAATACTCGGACGTACGCCGAGCGTGACCGAGCTGTACATGTACTCGCTCATGTGGAGCGAGCATTGCAGCTATAAGCACTCGCGGAAGGCGCTGCGGCTCTTCCCCAACGAGGGGCCGCGGGTGTTGCAGGGCCCGGGGGAGAACGCCGGGGTGATCAGTGTGGGCGACGGCTGGGCGGTCGCCTTCAAGATGGAGTCGCACAATCATCCTTCGGCGATCGAGCCGTATCAGGGTGCCGCAACCGGCGTCGGGGGCATCATCCGCGACATCTTCACGATGGGAGCGCGTCCCATCGCCTCGCTCGACTCGTTGCGCTTTGGGACGCTCGACAAGTCCCGGCAGCGCTACCTCTTCGAGGGCGCCGTGGCGGGTATTGGCGGGTACGGGAACTGCCTCGGCGTGCCGACTGTCGGCGGCGAGGTCTACTTCGACGAAGCATACGAGGGCAACTGCCTCATCAACGCGATGGCGATCGGGCTGATGCGCGAGGAGAACCTCACGCGCGCGGTCGCCGCAGGCCCCGGCAACGTCGTCCTACTCATCGGGTCGACGACCGGGCGCGACGGGATCGGCGGCGCGAGCGTGCTCGCGAGCCAGGAGTTCGACGAGCGAGCGGAGGACAAGCGACCGGCCGTGCAGGTCGGCGACCCATTCGAGGAGAAGCTGCTCATCGAAGCCTGCCTCGAGCTGCTTGAGAAGAAGCTGCTCGTTGGGCTTGGCGATCTGGGGGCGGCGGGGCTTACGAGCTCGGCGAGCGAGATGGCGAGCCGCGGCGGAGTGGGCCTCGACATCGATGTCACCAAGATTCCCGCTCGCGAGAAGGGGATGCGGCCATTCGAGTTCATGGTCTCGGAGTCCCAGGAACGCATGCTTGCGGTCGTGGAGCCCGAGAAGCTTGCCGAGGCGCAGGCGGTCTGCGAGAAGTGGGGGCTTCGCTCGACTGCCATCGGCAAGGTGACCGACACCGGCCGATTCGTGGTGCGAGCTGGCGACGAGGTCCATGCCAACATGCCCGCAGCGACGCTCGCGCACGATGCGCCCATTTATGATCCCGCCAAGACGCGTCCCGCCTACCTCGACGAGGTCCAGGTGTTCGATCCCTTCGCCGAGCTTGAGATGCCCGGCGAAGGCGCGGACTTCGGCGAGGTGCTGCTCGGCCTGCTGGCGAGCCCGAACATCTGCTCCCGCCGCTGGATATGGCAGCAGTACGATCATCAGGTCATGGTCAACACCGTGGTCGTGCCCGGGTCCGACGCCGCAGTACTACGCATCGGCGATACGGGCCGCGGCGATACGACCTGCCGGGGCATCGCGGTCTCCAGCGACTGCAATGGTCGCTACTGCTACCTGGACCCGTACGTGGGCGCGCAGATCGCGGTCGCCGAGGCGGCGCGCAATGTGACGTGTGCGGGCGGAGATCCCGCCGCCGTCACCGACTGCCTGAACTTCGGGTCGCCCGAGAAGCCCGAGGTCTTCTGGACGTTCTACGAGGCCGTCAGCGGCATGGCCGATGCCTGCCGAGCGTTCGGCGTGCCGGTTATCTCAGGGAACGTGAGCTTCTACAACGAGTCCTTCGGCTCGCCGATCTACCCGACGCCGACCGTCGGACTTGTCGGGCTGCTGGACGACCTCGACCAGCACTGCACGCTCGACTTCAAGGACGAAGGCGACGTGATCGTGCTCGTCGGCGAGAGCGAGGCCGAGCTTGGGGGCAGTGAGTATCTCAAGATCGAACATGGTGTCGTGGCCGGACGCCCGCCCGCGATCGACCTGGACCTCGAGAGAGCCGTCCAGGCCGTGGTCCGCGACGGCATTCGTAACGGGCTTGTGAAGAGCGCGCACGACTGCAGCGAAGGAGGTCTTGCGGTCAACCTGGCCGAGTCGGCCATCGCGGGAGATATCGGCGCGGATGTCCACATCCACGATGACCTGCCGCCCGTGGCGTCGCTGTTCGGCGAGACGCAGAGCCGCATAGTCGTCACCGTCGCCGACGAGGATACCGAAGCATTCGTCGACACGTTGCTGGCGGCGAGTGTCCCCTACAGCATCATCGGCACAGTCGGAGGCGAGCGGCTGGTGATCTGCGAGCGCCTCGACCTCGCGGTCGACGAGCTCCGCGAGGTGTACGAGACCTCGCTCGAGAGGGCGGTCCACGCGGCCGAGCCTCTGAGCGCCGATGAGTTGTTCGAGAGAGGCCAGCACTGATGGCCCACGAGCTGCCGGAACGTCCTGACCATCCGGAAGAGGCGTGCGGGGTCTTCGGGGTCTACGCGCCAGGCGAGGACGTCGCTCGGCTGACCTACTTTGGCTTGCATGCGCTTCAGCACCGGGGCCAGGAGTCCGCTGGCATCGCCGTGGGGGACGAGGAGACCGTCACGGTCGCCAAGAACCTCGGCCTGGTCTCGAAGGTCTTCAAAGAGAGCGACCTGGAGACACTCACCGGCGATGTGGCGATCGGACATACGCGCTACTCGACCACGGGCTCCTCGACGAGCTGGGAGAACGCGCAGCCCCACCTGTCGACCATCGGCCGGCAGATCGTGGCGCTCGCGCACAACGGGAACCTCGTCAACACTATCGAGCTGCGCGAGGGCCTGAAGAGCCACGGCCTGCGCTTCCGCTCGACGACCGACTCCGAGGTCATCGCCTCGCTTGTCGGCGCATTCACCCAGCAGCACCATCACATCCGCGACGGCATCCGCGAGACGATGAAGCTCATCGATGGCGCGTACGCGGTCGTTCTCATCACCGAGTCCGCGCTCTACGCCTTCCGCGACCCGCACGGTGTGCGCCCGCTCGTGCTCGGCAAGTTGCCGGATACCGGCAAACTCGACGGTGGCGGCTGGGTCATCACCAGCGAGACGTGCGCGCTCGATATCGTCGGCGCGACTTTCGTGCGAGACGTAGCCCCGGGCGAGATCATCAAGGTCTCGGCGAACGGGCTTGAGGCCCAGCAGGGCGTGCCCGCCGAGAAACCCTCGCTCTGTGTGTTCGAGTACGTGTACTTCGCTCGCCCCGACAGCGTTATGGGTGACTGCTCGATGTACGAGGCGCGTCACCGTATGGGCAAGAGCCTCGCCGAGGAGGCCCCGGTCGAGGCCGATCTCGTGATCGGTGTTCCCGACTCAGGGATTCCTGCTGCCATCGGCTATGCCGAGGGAAGTGGATTGCCGTACGGCGAAGGCCTTGCGAAGAACCGCTACGTGGGCCGCACCTTCATCTCGCCGAGCCAGACTATCCGTCAGCAGGGTATCCGGCTCAAGCTCAACCCGCTCAAGTCCGTGATCGAGGGCAAGCGCCTCGTCGTGGTAGACGACTCCATCGTCCGGGGCAACACCACCCGCAAGCTCGTGCGGTTGCTGCGCGACGCCGGTGCCGCCGAGGTGCACATGCGTATCACATCCCCACCGGTCGAGTGGCCGTGCTTCTATGGCATCGACACCGATACGCGCGATCAGCTCATCGCCTCGACGCACACGATCGATGAGATCCGCGAGCATATCGGGGCCGACTCGCTCGCATACCTCTCGCTCGATGCCATGGCACGTGCGACCGGTGTCGGGGAAGGCGGACTGTGTCTCGCATGCTTCAGCGGCGACTACCCCATCGAGATTCCCGAGAGCATGCGCGGCAAGATGTCTCTCGAGCGGTGCTGACCCCAGGTGCTTGCCGCTATTCGTGAAGGCCTGTTGCTTGCTGCGCAGTTCAACCCTGTGACCGCGTTGATCGGCGCGGTCATTGGGGCGGTGGCCTTGTCCCGCGGAGCGGATGTCCTTCGAGTTGCAATAGCAGTCGTTGCGCTCGCCGGCGCCTGGTACCTCGGTGATGGGGCGAGGGTGCTGGTGTTTCTCGGCGACGTGCCTGGCGCGACGGGGGCAGCGGGTTGGACCGCCGTCGCTCTCTGGGCGATCGGCGGGATGGTCCTGGGCTACGTGCTTCCCGCCCTCGCGGGAGGCTTCGTCGGCCGCAACGTCACCTTCGGAACGGGCTGGGCGTCGGCCGCGGTCGTTGCCGCGATGGTCACTGGGCTGGCGGGGATGCTGCCGGGGAGTCTGGGTGCCTGAGCGACGGCTATACTTGGGGGCCTGAGGATGCAGGCGCTCATAATGTCTTGGGCCGAGCCGGAAGGTGGCTTCTGTGATGGTTGACGAAGGCGGGCGCGAGCCGATCACCTACCGGGACGCGGGTGTCGACACCGTGGAAGGGGCACGCGCCGTCGAGGCGATTCGCGAGAGTGTGCGCTCGACGTACCGCAGCGAGGTCATCGGTGACATCGGCGGGTTCGGCGGGCTCTTCTCGGCGGGTGCGCTCAAGGACATGGACGACCCCGTTCTCGTATCCGGGACCGACGGTGTGGGGACCAAGATCCAGCTGGCGCGACTCGTCGGTAAGCACGCGACGGTCGGTATCGACCTCGTCGCGATGTGCGTGAACGACATCCTGGCGTCCGGCGCCGAACCACTCTTCTTCCTCGACTACATCGCGATTGGCAAGCTCGATAGCTCGCTTGTGGCCGAGATCGTAGGCGGAATCGCGGAAGGGTGTCGCCAGGCCGGGTGTGCGCTCGTCGGCGGCGAGATGGCCGAGCACCCCGGCGTCATGGCCGCCGACGACTACGACCTCTCCGGCTTCTGCGTCGGGGCCGTGGATCGCTCCAAGCTGATTGACGGCTCACAGGTCAGGCCCGGAGACGTCGTGCTCGGGCTTGCGTCTAGCGGGCTGCACAGCAACGGGTTCTCCCTCGTCCGCCGAGCGGTTGTCGAGGGGCGCGAGCAGGATCTCCGGATCAAGCGTGTTGACCTCGGCGGTGTGACGTGGGGCGAGGCGCTGCTGACGCCCACGCGCATTTACGTGAAGTCGATTCTGGGGCTCCTTGGCGAGGGCGTGCCCGTGAAGGCCATGGCGCATATTACCGGCGGCGGGATCACCGAGAACCTCGACCGGGTGCTCCCGGCCGAATGTGACGCTGTGGTGCACCGCGACGCCTGGAGAGTGCCGCGAGTGATCGAGCAGGTGGTCGAGGCCGCCGGGCTCGATGCTGCGGAGGCATACCGCACCTTCAACATGGGCATCGGCTTCGCGATCGTACTGGAGCCTGCGCACGCACCCCGCGCCGCCGCGGCGTTGCGCCAAGCGGGGGAGCGGGTGTTCGAGATCGGCGAGATCGCCGACGGATCCGGGAAGGTCGTCTACCGATGAGCCGAACACTTGCCCTCGGTGTGCTGATCTCGGGCTCAGGGACGAACCTGCAGGCCATCATCGATGAGATCGAGGCGGGCCGGCTCGACGCGCGGATCGCCGTCGTCATCAGCAACCAGGAGCAAGCGCGCGGTCTCGATCGCGCGCGCCGTCACGGGATCGACGCCGTCTTCATCGACCGCCAGAAGTACTCGCGACCCAGGGAGTACGACGAAGCCATCCTCGCCGAGCTCGTGAACCACGATGTCGAGCTTGTGGTCATGGCGGGCTACATGCGACTGCTCGGGCACTGCGTGCTCGAGCAGTATCCCAACCGCGTCCTCAACATCCACCCCTCGCTTCTGCCGAGCTTCGCGGGAGCGAATGGCATCAGGGACGCGTCCGAGCGCGGGGTGAAGGTCACCGGAGTCACGGTCCACTTCGCGAACGAGGAATTCGATGAGGGTCCTATCATCGCTCAGGAGCCGGTGCGCATCGAGGAGGACGACACCCTCGAGTCGCTGGAGGCCAAGATCCATCAGGTCGAGCACGCACTCTACCCTCGCGTTATCCAGTGGATTTCCGAGGGCAGGGTGACCGTCGAGAACGGTCGAGTACGCGTCTCTTCGGCAAGCTGAGGACCGCCACGTACCGCATGTGAATAGAGTTCTTCTTGGAATACCGGCTTAGTGCGCTTCCCGACGCATACTTGCGCCTGTTATATTCGTTGTTCGATTACGCCTTGCAGGGAGCGAGGCGAATCCGTGAAGGGAGAGCACATGAGAGGTTCAGCGCGCAAAGCCGCTGCCCTCCTTGCGGCCGCAGCTCTGGTCGCAAGCATGGTCGGGTGCCAGGGGGCCGGGGAACAAGCCGGGGAGCCCGAGACCGAAGTGACGACGGTGAAGATCGGTTTTGCAGCACCGCTCACCGGTGACAACGCGATCTATGGTCTCGGCATGCAGCGGGCAGTCTCGCTCGCCATCGAGGAGGCCAACGCCTCTCAGGAAGTAAAGGACGCCGGTTTCAAGTTTGAGATTCAGGCGCTCGACGACGCAGCCGACCCCAAGCAGGCGGTCAACGTCGCGAACGCGCTCGCTGGAGACACCGAGGTCGTCGGCGTGGTCGGCCACTTCAACTCCGGCTGCTCGATTCCGGCAGCTCCGGTGTACGCCGAGTCGGACATTGCGATGGTCACCGTCTCCTCGAACCCGCAGCTCACGGCTCAGGGCCTACCCAACGTTGCGCGTATCGTCGCCAAGGATGACGCGCAGGGAAGCTTCGCCGCTGAGTTCGCGATCGGTCTCGGCTTCAAGACCGCCGCGCTCGTAGATGACGCCACGCCGTACGGTCAGGGTCTTGCCACCGAGTTCAAGCGCGCGTTCACCGAGGCTGGTGGGACGCTCGTCGCCGAGGATCGCATCCAGCCCAAAGAGGTGGACTTCTCGGCGCTCGTGACCAAGACCAAGCCCAAGGACCCTGACGTCGTCTACTACGCCGGCGCTCATACCGAAGGCGCGCTGCTCTCCAAGCAGATGCTGGCCGGTGGGCTCGATGTGCCGGTCATGGGCGGCGACATGCTCTTCACGCCCGAGTACGTGAACATCGCCGGCAAGGAGGCAGCCGAGGGCGACATCGCTACCGCGCTGGGCCTGCCGCTGGAACAGCAGCCTCGCGGCGCCGAGTTCAAGCAGCGCTACGAGGAGAAGTACGGCAAGCTGCCGGAGGCGTACGACAGCTACGCATACGACGCCGCTTGGATCATCATCAACGCGGTCGTTGAGGCCGGAGCCGACCGTGCCGCCGTCATGGAGGCCGTGCGCACCGGCACGCTACAGGACGGTGTGACCGGGACGGTCGCCTTCGACGAGAACGGCGACAACAAGACCCAGGTCATCTCGGCGTACAAGGTGACCAGCGGAGAGTGGAAGCAGCTGGAGAAGTAGGACGGTCAGAAACGGGCAGGCCGGTTGCGTCGTCGCAGTCGGCCTGCCTGTTCATTTTGCCGGGCAAGGCTTATCGGCATGCCTTCATGGTCGTGCCGCGACGCGAGCAGCAATCAGGAGGCGTTCACATGTCAGCGCAGGTCATCAAGCGGGCGCTTGTATCGGTCACGGACAAGAGCGGTGTGGTGGAGTTCTGCCGCAGCCTTGCCGAGGAGTTCGGGGTCGAGATCGTCTCGACCGGCGGCACCGCCAAGGCGCTCTCTGAAGCCGGCGTGCCGGTGCGCGCCATCGATGACCTGACCGGCTTTCCCGAGATGATGGACGGGCGCGTCAAGACGCTGCACCCCCGGGTCCACGGCGGGTTGCTGGCGCGTCGTGACGTGCCTGCGCATATGGAAGCCGCCGAGCAGCACGGCATCGGCATGATCGACCTGGTGTGCGTGAACCTCTACGCGTTCGAGGCCACGGTTGCGCGTGAAGGCGTCACCGAGGCGGATGCGATTGAGAACATCGACATCGGCGGGCCTTCGATGCTGCGCTCGGCGGCCAAGAACTTCGCAAGTGTGACGGTCGTCACAGACCCGGCGTGCTACGACTCCGTGCTCGCCGAGATGCGCGCGAACGGCGGAGCGACCACGCTCGAGACGCGCCGAGCGTTCGCCACCGAGGTCTTCCGGACGACGAGCCGCTACGACGACGCTATCTGGCGCTACCTGTCCGGCTACTCGGCCCATGCGTACCCGCACGAGCTCAAGCTGCGTCTGGAGAAGGCCCAAGACCTCCGCTATGGCGAGAATCCGCACCAGTCCGCCGCCTTCTACCGCTTTGAAGACGCCGCCGAGCACACGCTTGCCCGCGCTGAGCAGCTTCAGGGCAAGGACCTCTCGTACAACAACATCCTGGATACGGATGCCTGCTGGAGTGCCGTGCGAGAGTTCGCCGAGCCTGCGTGCGTGATCGTGAAGCACACGAACCCCTGCGGCACCTGCGTCGACGCCGACATCGTTACCGCGTACCGCCGGGCACACGACGCCGACTCGGTGTCGGCCTACGGCGGTGTAATGGCCTTCAACCGCTCCGTGTCCGCCGATCTCATTCGCGCAGTCTACGAGAACGGGCAGTTCGTCGAGGTCATGATTGCCCCCGAATTCGAGCCCGAAGCACTGGAGCTGCTCGCCGAGAAACCCAATCTGCGCGTCCTGCGCACTGGTGGCGTGCGCCCCGCTGGCGGCGGGATCGAGTGCCGCTCGGCCGAGGGTGGGCTGCTTGTGCAGGAGAGCGACGCGGTTGCCGAGGATCCGGCCGGGTTCGAGGTCGTGTCGAAGCGCCAACCCACCGCCGAGGAGCTTGAGCAGCTGCTGTTCGCGTGGCGCGTCGCCAAGAGCGTGAAGTCGAACGCGATCCTTCTCGCGAAGGACTTCGTGAGCGTAGGTGTCGGCGCCGGCCAGATGAACCGCGTGAACTCGGCTCGCATCGCCGTTGAGCAGGCGGGAGAGAGCGCCTCAGGCGCCGTGGCGGCAAGCGATGCGTTCATGCCGTTCGCCGACTCGCTAGAGGTCGTCGCTGCCGCTGGTGTCACTGCGGTCATCCAGCCCGGCGGTTCGATCCGTGACGCCGAGGTCATCGCGAAGGCCGACGAACTCGGCGTGGCGCTTGTCTTCACCGGCCACCGGCACTTCCGGCACTAGTCAGCGCGGGTATCAGCCCACATCGCTACCGGCCAATAGCAGCGACAGCGCTAGGAAACGCCGGTCGTCCTCCCGGTATTGAGCGCGCCGAGTAGGTTGGCTTCAGCGAGGCTGCCCTGAATGTGGCGGATGAGCTCGTGGCGCACCTTGGGTCGCTGCGCGTAGCTCTCGAGCCGAACAGCCACATTGACCTGCAGCCCGTGGACCGTGAGCTCGCCGAAGCGCACGATCGGCTTGGCGTCGCGCACCACGCCGCCGACCTCGGCAACGACTCGCTCGGCGGCCTCACGCAGGACGCGCTCGACCACTTCGATGTCCGCGTCCGCGTACACGAAGAGCGGGACCGACAGCACATGCTCACATGAGACCGTCGTGAAGTTCGTGATGCGGGACCTGCCGATCACGGCGTTCGGGACGACGATGATGTCGTTCGAGCCCGTGCGGATGGCGGTGTTCCGCCAGGTGACGTCGACGACCTGACCCTCCTCGCCTGTCTCGAGTCTGATGTGGTCGCCCGGCTCGATTTGGCGTGATGCGAGCACTTGGATCCCGCTGAAGACGTTCTCCAGCGTTGGCTGCAGCGCGAGGCCGACGGCTAGACCTCCCACGCCGAGCGCTGTGATTAGCGGGGCGATCGAGACTCCGAGTGAGGCGAGAAGGCTCACCAGACCCAAGACCCACACCAAGCCCCGTGCGAGATTCACGAAGATCGAGGTCGAGGGCAGGTGGGAGCTCTCCCGGCGCGCGTACGCGCGAACCACTCGGCCCGCTACGCGAGCGATGAAGGCGGTGGCGATGAGGATCGCGACGACTTGGATGGCCGCCTTGGCGGTTTCCAAGGCTTCGCCGTGCAGCGCCAGGCGGCCCATAGCGAGCCGGGACCCGACCAAGATTCCGGCAACGGTGGCGAGGCCGCGCAGTCCGGCGGCGAGGTCCTTGCCCGGCGCCCAGCCAGCAGCAGCGAACCGCGAGCTCAGTATCGAGTAGAGAAGCCGGTCGACGAGCCAGCCGATAAGGGCGCAGGCGACGAACGCGATAGCGGCGACACCAACGCCGGTGGGGAACTCACCGATACCAGTGGGCACGACGGCGCCTCCTCAGACTAGGCGGGTAGCAGGTAGTCATGCTCAGACATGAAAGCATCTCTTGTTGCCTCCAGAGCCTCCAGGAACTCCGGAAGCCCCGAGTTGTTGTTGTCTTGGCGCGTGATCGCCGCCACGGAAACATAGGCCTCGGGGTCGTCCATTGCCGCCTCGACCAACCTCGAGCGTGAGCTCAGATGCATCGTATAGACGCTTGAGAGAGGGCTCGGGATGACGTCGTGAACCCCCCGGGGTAGGAGCGCCTCGGCGGGAGAGTCCACCGACAGACGCTTTATGTGCGGCTCGAAACCACGGCGTCGACAGGCTTCCTCGACAGCGAAGATGAAGTCCTCCATGACATGTGGCACCACGAACGACTCGTCGCGGAAGTCATCCAGGGTGAGCCGCGTGCGCGCGCTCAAGGGGTTGTCGTCTCTCAGGATGAAGCCGAGCGGCTCCCGGTAGAGCGGTAGGCAATCGAAGGCTGAGAAATCCCTGCATTCGTTGTGACATAGGAACGTCACGTCTACTGCTCCCTCGAGCGCCATGAGGTAGTGGTTGTGAGACCCGTGCGCCCGGAACGACATGGACGAGTGAGGGGCGAACAGGGTCGGGCTGGTTCGGCTACCTGCGGCAGTGAGAGTCGCGGTAGTCATCGCCAGAAGATTCTGAACGGATGCGAGCAGAAGGGAGCCGCCGACACAAACGGTAGTAGGGGCTTCTCGGCCGGCCTCGTTGACAGCCCGTAGGGCCTCCTCGTGCAGCGCGACGATGGACTCCGCGTACTCTACGAGTCTGGTGCCCTGAGGGGTGAGCGAAACCTCCGCGGGGCTGCGAACGAAGAGCGGCTGTCCCACCTGACTCTCCAGCCGGGCAATCTGCCGGCTGAGAGTCGACTGTGAGACGTGCAGCTGGCGTGCGGCCTCCGTGAAGTTGAGGATCTTCGCCAGTGCGACGAAGTGCTGCAGGCTCTCGATGTTCATCCGGTCTCACCCTCGACTTCTGCACGGTCGTGCGGGCTTGGTCCACCAGAGGGCTGCCGGATCCCTGAACCTCATTATGCACATAACGCATCGACCCTGTCCGCTAACTTCATTTTCCCGATGCACCGGCGTCCGGATAACATCGCATCGTCTCCGAGCTGCAAACTCTTCAATCGCCGGCACGGTAATGGGGCTGCAGCCGTCAGGTACTCGGGGAAACTCGGGTGCCCGCCATTCGCAAAGGAGGCAGCCAGCAACTTTGGCGGTTGCATGTGGGAGACCAAGTGCCGGGTTCATATCTTGACGTCAAGGCGTGATGACCCTAGCCGAGCGGCCGGGGCTGTTGCGCATACTTGTGTGTTCGGAGCTGGAAGGTGCTGTGAGAAAGGAGCGAACGAGGGCCCGCCAATGGTTAGTGAGTAAGTTGTTGAAGGGTTAGGAGGGAGTACAGCACATGGCTGAGCATGCGGAGATGGTTCCAGCCGTGGACGATGGCGGAGATCAGAAGAGGGGTCTGACACGCCGTACATTCGTTTCGGCAATGGGATTCGCAACACTTGCCCTGTTCCCGACCGTGCGACTTTCCGGTCAGGACAAGAAGGCCATTCTGGTCAACTCGAAAGGCGTGCTTTATCACGACCTCAACCGGTGCGTTCAGTGCCGACTGTGTGAGCTGGCGTGCACGGCGCTGAACGACGGCGCTGCAAGCTCATATCACGCGCGCGTGAAGCTCCAGCGGAACATGAAGAACGTCTCTCCCCATCGTGACAACGGCTTCAACGTGGCTGCGGACTACTGCAAGCAGTGCGCGCATCCTATTCCCTGTGCCGAGGCATGCCCGGTGGGTGCGATCGTCGCGGACAGCGCCACCGGCGCACGCAAGATCGATCAGGCCAAGTGCATCGGATGCGGCATCTGCAACGCCGCGTGCCCGTGGGAGATGCCCACGCTGAATCCGGCGACTGGAAAGTCGAGCAAGTGCTTCCTGTGCGACGGCAAGCCCCAGTGCGCCCGTGTCTGTCCGACCGGTGCTTTGCGGTACCTGCCGTGGCGGGATCTGACCAAGTCGGTCGCGGTTGTTCGGTCGGGCTGGATCCCGGCGACGACGGCGACGGACTGCTCGACCTGCCACAACTAGCCGGCGACATGATCGGGAGGAGATAGAGAATGGCAACGTATGGAGGTTGGACCGGCAAGGTCCTGCGTATAGACCTCACTACGCGGACGACCTCGGTCGAAGACACCTTCCCCAAGTACGAGAAGTACTGGGGTGGACCGGGGCTCGCGTACAAGGTCCTTTGGGATGAGACCACGAAGGACACGAAGGCGTTGGATCCCGAGAACCCGCTGATCTTCGGGGCGGGCCCAATGATCGGTACTGGATGCCCGACGGCGGGCCGGTGGAACGTGACGATGCTGTCGCCCTACCACCACCTGAGCGCACCGCAGACCGCTCACATCGGTGGCCACTTCGGAGCCGAGATGAAGTTCGCCGGCTGGGACGCGATTATCATCAAGGGCAAGGCCTCGAGCCTCGTCTACATCGCGATTGTTGACGGTGACGTCAAAATCGTCGACTGCCCCGAGCTCGCCGGTGCCGGCACGTACCGCACGACTGACGAGATCGCGAACCAAATGGGCCGCGGCGCACAGGTTCTCGCAATCGGCCCTGCCGGTGAGAACCTCGTCGCTCAGGCGAACATGATGACCAACTACAAGCACTCCGGTCAGGGTGGAGCCGTCATGGGTTCGAAGAACCTGAAGGCGGTCGGCATCCTGGGAACCGGTAGCGTCAAGATCGCGGGTGATAAGCGCGCTTGGCGTGCCGTCATCGACGTAGCGCTCTCCTACGGTGGTTCGAACAACAACGGTGTCGTCCCGCAGACGCTTCAGAGCTGGGCCGAGCTTTCGCCTGGCCGCGCCGGTACTCGTTGGTATGCAGCCCGCGGCCGTTACTGGGGCGCCGCGAACCCGCCGATCGAGCTGGGCACCTGCCTGCCGCACGACAAGAACAAGATTGGTTACCGCAGCTATCTCGCCATCTACGGGGGGTCGGGATTCTCCGACCTTCAGAACGCCTACGTCGTACGCAACGATGGATGCCACTCGTGCCCCATCAGGTGCCACAACGTGGTGAAGGTCCCGATGCCGGATCCGTCCGTCTCCGAGGAGCAGGCTGGCGCGTGCTACCACCTGATGGTCGGGTTCTCGTTCGCCGACTCGGCCGTCTACAACACTTTGCCAGACGCCGAGAAGCGTGCTGTGTACATGCAGCACTGCCAGGCCGGCCTGCAGCACTTCAATGACTACGGGATCACGACCAACTACATGATCCTGAACAACCTCTACAACTTCGTGCTCAGCAGGACCACCCCGGTCGACGATCACTCCCCGGCTGGGAATGTCGCGAATCCGTACGTCATCGATCCTGATCCGATGAAACGCTCGTTCCTGCAGCTGAATGTCGATGAGGCGGAGTGGGCTGCCCTGAACGCGAAGGGCGGGCTACTCGATCTGCGCAAGAAGTGCGATCCGAAACTCGTCGAAGTGGTCTGCAAGCTGATCGCGAATCGCACGGGTAAACTCGGCAAGCTTCTCGCCGATCCCGCGTGGCTTGCGACGGACGAGTGGGTGGATGCCAATGGCGCATCCATGCGCGACACCTGCCTCGATGATGCCTCGCTCACGGCTTGGCAGTGGGGCTTCGCCAAGCACCACTCCTTCGAGGACAGCGACCAGGTCGGCGGTCTCATCAACACCGGTTACAACCGTGACTGCATGAACCACACCTGGATCAACATCCGCTGCAACAGCGGTCTGCCGGACACGCTCCAGCAGCAGCTCATCGAGACCGAGTTCGCACGCGTCGGCTACGGCTCGGGTATGGGCCAGTCCATGATCCCTGGGCGCTACCCGCTCAAGCCGGTCAACGTCTACCAGGCGCGCGCAGCTTGGTTTGGCAACGTGCGCAAGGAGCTGCACGAGGCAATGGGTCTGTGCCACTGGAACTGGCCGTACCTGCACTCTCCCCTCAAGGAGCGCGGCTACCGTGGCGACCTCACCCTCGAGGCCAAGATCTTCTCGATTGCCACTGGCAAAACCATGACGATGAAGGAACTCGACGACGAGGCCCAGCGCTTCTACGTCCTGCACCGTCTGCTCACCGAGCGCTTCTTCGGCACCAAGGACATGCGCATGCAGCATGACCGTGCCCCCGAGTGGGCGTTCGTGCACGGCGATGAGGAGCCGTGGACCGTGGCGGCTGGGTATCACATCACCCGCGAAGACTGGGAAAACGGACTCGACTTCCTCTACGAGGAGTGGGGCTTCGATCGCGAGACCGGTGCGCCGACGGCTGCGACCCTCACCAAGCTTGGCATGGATGACATCATCCCGAAGGCTCAGTCAGAGGGACTGCTCGCGTAAGCTGAGAGCTTTGCACCCGCATTGCTCTTTGCTGCTGGTCAGGGTGGAATGGGGCCATCAGGCTCCATTCCACCGCTGACCCGCACCGAAAGGATGAGGATTGTTGGGACCCGACAGGCTGACTGAAGAGCACGTGTCGCCGTCGGAACATGCGGCGAGCAGCGTCACCGCAGGGCCTGAAGGCGGAGACGCGTATACGCCGTCCTTCGACGACGGTCTCGATGAACTGTTCGACGTCGAGTCCTTGCCAGAGCCTAAGGAGCCGGAGATCGACGCCGAAACGGCCGCTCGCCGTGAGCGGGCTGCTCGAATCAGCGAGCACGTTCGTACATCGTCGATGGCCGAGCAGCTGGTGGAGGTCGATGCGTTCTTGCGCGAGCCCTTCTCCATGGCGGAGGAGGAGCTGGCGGAAGCTCTGCGAGAGCTCGGGCGTAATGACGCCTACGAGTCCATCATCCAGACTGTCGACGAGCGCACCGGCGTGAGGTACCTGCATGATACGCAGTACCTCAGCGCCCGTTACGCCGTCTTGCTTCTGCGCTCTCAGGCCAATGACCCGAAGTACTTGGTCGGCTCGGTCGTGCGCGAGAATTCGCAGCAGATACCGGAGCCGACGCCCGTCCGCTTCTTTGCCGAGACCGAGATGTTCGAATTGACTCCTGAGGACGTGGAACAGCTCATCTGCGAGTTCGCGGAGGACCCGCTCTACGAGGACGTACGAACGGTCAAGGCATCCAACGGTGTCGTGTTCTTCTACTCCGAGCGCTTCATGTCCGAGGCTCTGGCACATCTGAGGGCCGAGTGGATTGCTGTCGGTCAGTACCTTAGTCCCTAGCTACGCGAATTTCGCACCTGGCGTGAATTGAAAGGGAGATACCGCATGGATCAAACCAACAGAAAAGCCCGGGGGGTGTTCTGG
>CAZBLH010000036.1:0-14991 GCA_964492775.1 uncultured Eubacteriales bacterium
CCCTGGCAGGCCTCGCAGCGCCCGCCCTTGACGTTGAAGGAGAAGCGGCCGGGCTTGTAGCCCCGCGCCTGGGCTTCGGGAAGATTGGCGAACCAGTCGCGGATGGGGGTGAAGGCTCCCGTATAGGTCGCAGGATTGGAGCGCGGCGTGCGGCCGATGGGCGACTGGTCGATGTCGATCACCTTGTCCACATATTCGAGGCCGAGGATGTCGTCATGGGCCCCCGGCACGTCGCGGCTGCCGTTGAGCCGCCGCGCCGCGCCCTTGTAGAGGGTGTCGATCACGAGGCTCGACTTGCCCGAGCCCGAGACGCCGGTGACGCAAGTGAAGGTGCCGAGCGGAATGCTCGCCGTCACGTTCCGGAGGTTGTTCTCCCGCGCGCCCACCACGGTGATGGCCTTGGGCGTCTTCCCCGCCATCTGGCCCTTGCGGCGGGTCTGCGGCACCGGGATCTGCAGCTTGCCGGTGAGATACTGGCCGGTCAGCGATTGCGGCGACTGCATCACCTCGGCCGGTGTTCCCTGCGCCACCACGCGGCCGCCATGCTCGCCCGCGCCGGGCCCCATGTCGATCACATGGTCGGCGGCGCGGATCGCATCCTCGTCATGCTCCACGACGATGACGGTATTCCCCATGTCGCGGAGGTTCATGAGGGTGTCCAGCAGCCGCGCGTTGTCGCGCTGGTGAAGGCCGATCGAGGGCTCGTCCAGCACGTAGAGAACGCCGGTGAGGCCCGATCCGATCTGCGACGCCAGCCGGATGCGCTGGGATTCGCCGCCCGAAAGCGTGCCCGAATTCCGTGACAGGTTGAGATACTCCAGCCCCACATTGTTGAGGAAGCCGAGGCGCTCCACGATTTCCTTGAGGATGCGGGCGGCGATTTCCCGATCCTTGGGCTTGAGGCTGTCGCTGAGGTTGCGGAACCAGGTGAGCGCCTCGCCGACCGACATGTCGCTCACTTCCGCGATGTTGAGGCCGGCGATCTTGACCGCCAGCGCCTCGGGCTTCAGACGGCGGCCGTTGCAGGATTCGCAAGGGGCTGCCGACTGGAAACGGGACAATTCCTCCCGCGCCCAGGCGGAATCCGTCTCCCGCCAGCGCCGCTCGATATTGGGGATGACCCCTTCGAAGGGCTTGGACGTGGTATAGGTCCGGCGCTCGTCCTTGTAGACGATATCCACATCCTCGCCGCCGCTGCCGTAAAGGATGATCTCCCGCGCCTTCTCGGGCAGCTCCGACCACGGCCTGGTCATGGAGAACCCGTATTTCCGGGCAAGGCCCTCAAGCGCCTGGACGTAATAGGGCGCCATGGTGCGCGACCAGGGGGCGATGGCGCCGTCGGCGAGGCTCTTCGAGGGATCCGGCACCACCAGCTCGGGATCGAAATAAAGAAGGGTGCCGAGGCCGTCGCAGGTGGGGCAGGCGCCGTGGGGATTGTTGAAGGAAAAGAGCCGCGGCTCGATCTCCTCGATGGTGAAGCCGGAGACCGGGCAGGCGAATTTCTCGGAGAACAGGATGCGCTCCGCCGTCTCCTGGTCCTTGTTGGCGAGCTCCACGATGGCGAGACCGTCGGACAAGGCGAGCGCCGTCTCCAGACTGTCGGCGAGACGGGTCGCGATGCCGTCCCGCACGACGAGACGGTCCACCACCACCTCGATGTCGTGCTTGTACTTCTTGTCGAGCCTGATCTCCTCGTCGAGCCCCCGCACCTCCCGGTCTACGCGGACGCGAGTGAAACCTTCTCGGCGGAGATCCTCGAACAGCTTGCCGTACTCCCCTTTTCGGCCAGTGACGACCGGGGCGAGCACCTGGAACTTCGTACCTTCAGCCAGCTCCTCGATGCGCTCGACGATCTGGTCGGACGTCTGGCGCTCGATCCTGTTGCCGCACACGGGACAATGCGGGACACCGATGCGCGCGTACAGCAGCCGCAGGTAGTCGTAGATCTCAGTGACCGTCCCCACGGTCGAGCGGGGATTCTTCGAGGTGGTCTTCTGGTCGATGGAGACCGCAGGCGACAGGCCTTCGATGTGGTCGACATCGGGCTTGTCCATCTGGCCGAGGAACTGCCGGGCGTACGCGGAGAGCGACTCGACGTAGCGCCGCTGCCCCTCGGCGTAGATGGTGTCGAAAGCGAGCGATGACTTGCCGGAACCGGAAAGTCCAGTGATCACGACCAGCTCATCACGGGGAATCTCGAGGTCGAAACCCGTGAGGTTGTGTTCACGAGCGCCTCGGATGGAGATCGAATCGAGCGGCATCTGGAGTGAACCTCTCCTCGCGCATCAGGAGCGAAACTCGTCAAACGTCTATTATACCGCGCCTACCGAGCGGGCGCACTCGCGTAGGCTCTGAGCTGGGGTTTGGTACGAGCACCGCAAACGGGACCGGAAACGTCCGGCACCGGAACAGGCGCTCACTCGGCCATCTCTCGTCGGATAGCCCGAAAGTCACCGAGAGTTCATCGCTGTGATATACGCCGGAAACACTCCTCCCGGACTGTGCTTCACAGAGCAGCGAGCCGGTCTGCTCGTATCGGTAGGGCTCGGGACGACGCGGGCTCGGAAGGGAGGGCCATGGACGTACAGGTAGCATTGGACACCACTTGGGTGCTCATCGCAGGCATGCTGGTGTTCTTCATGAACCTAGGATTCGCACTGGTCGAATCGGGATTCGCGAGGGCCAAGAACACCGTCAACATCATCTCGAAGAACTTCATAGTGTTCGCGGTCGCGTCGGTCTCCTTCTTCGTCATCGGGTGGGGCCTGATGTTCGGAGACGGCAACGGCCTGATAGGCACACAGGGGCTGCTTATGCTCGGTGGAGCCGACAACAGCCCCGCGGTCAATGAGGCATATCAGGGCGTCTATTCGGCGATCGGGTGGACCGGGATACCACTCATGGCCAAGTTCTTCTTCCAGCTGGTGTTCGCGGGAACCTGCGCCACCATCGTCTCTGGCGCGGTCGCCGAGCGCATCAAGTACCTGTCCTTCGTAGTCTTCTCGCTCGTGCTCGTCGCGTTCATCTACCCCATCACCGGCCACTGGATCTGGGGCGGCGGGTGGCTTGCCGACATCGGGTTCCTCGATTTCGCGGGCTCCACGGCGGTGCACTCCGTCGGAGCGTGGGCCGCTCTTGCCGGTGTCATCGTGCTCGGCCCCCGCATCGGCAAGTACGGCAAAGACGGCTCCGCGAGGGCCATCCCCGGTCACAACATGACATCGGCACTAACGGGCGCGCTCGTGCTCTGGTTCGGCTGGTTCGGGTTCAACCCGGGCTCGACCATGGCCGCCGACCCGACGGCGATGGCCAACATCGCCGTAACCACGAACCTCGGCGCAGCGGCCGGCCTGTTGACAGCAACAGCCGTTGCCTGGATTGTCATCGGCAAGCCGGATCTTGGGATGACCATCAACGGAACGCTCGCCGGACTGGTGGGTGTGACCGCCGGCTGCGCGTTCATCAGCAACGTCGGCGCGCTGATCATCGGCGCGATCGCGGGCATCATCGTCGTCTTCGCCTGCCTGCTCCTCGACAAGCTGCACCTGGACGACCCGGTCGGCGCCATCGCCGTACACGGCTTCGGCGGCATCTTCGGTACGCTCGCAGTCGGGCTGTTCCACACCGAGAGCGGCCTGTTCTACGGCGGCGGTACCGAGCTCTTCGTCAATCAGCTCATCGGCGTCGTATCGGTGGGTGCCACCGTCTTCGTTCTTTCGTTCATCGTCTGGAACATCATCAAGCTCGCCATGGGCGTCCGCGTCTCTGCCGAAGAGGAGATCGCGGGGCTGGACATCGGCGAGCACGGAAACCGCGCATACCCAGACTTCGTTCAGACCGAAGCCGCACTCTAGAGCGGAAGGAGGCACACTTTGAAGAAGATCGAGGCGATCATCAAGCCGCACAAGCTCAGCGAGGTCAAAGAGGCCCTCGGCGAGCTCGGCATCGCAGGAATGACCGTTACCGACGTCCACGGATACGGTCGCCAGAAGGGCCACACCGAGATCTACCGGGGTACGGAGTACACCGTCAACTTCATCCCGAAGGTGAAGGTCGAGGTCTACCTCGACGACGATCTTGCGGCAGAGGCCGAGAAGGCAATCATCGAGGCCGCTCGTACCGGGACGATCGGCGACGGCAAGATCTTCATATCCGATGTGGAGAGCGCGGTGCGGATCCGCACTGGAGAGCGCGGACCCGAGGCGCTCTAACCGTGACACTCGTCACCCCCTGTATGCGACACAGCCGCCGGGACCGCCCCCGGCGGCTGTGCTCGCCTCCTGCCGAGGTTCCCTGGGGTGAGCCAGCGTGAGCATGGAACGGTATCTGGCCGAGCGCTCGGCACATATCGCCTCGGCGGTCCCAGGCCTGCCCGCGGCGCGCCGCCTCAGCGAGATGACCGACGAGTCCGTCCGCGAGCTCGCCGCACACGCGCCATCGCAGCCGCCAAGCGAGTGGGCGCTGGTCGCGTTGGGCGGCTGGGGAGCGGGCTCACTCCTCCCCCGCAGTGACCTTGACCTGCTGTTCGTCTCGTCCGCTGACCCCAGCAAGGCTCGGTCGTTCCTGGATGCCATTCTCTATCCGTTGTGGGACGCCGGGCTCGAGGTCGGTCACCAGGTGCGTTCGTCCCGGCAGCACCGGAAGATGATCCGCGAGGACACGATCACTCGCGCGGCCACATTGAGCGCCCGTCCTCTCGCCGGCGACATCGACTGGGCCGCTCGGCAGATCGCGGAATGGCTCGCCGAGACAGCCAGGCGCTCCGCGCGCGTGATCGCGGACTTCCACGGTCGGCCACGCCCGGGGTCGCCCTTCGCACTTGAGCCTGACCTCAAGGACGGCGCGGGCGGACGGCGCGACTACGACGAGATCATCTGGACTGCGACGGTGCTGTCGAGCACCGCCAATCCGGGACCCGAGACGCTCGGCGAGCTCGGCCTCCTCACCGCCGAGCAGGTCACTGCGCTGGTTGAGGCACGGGATGTGATCGCCGCGGCTCGGTGGGCGCTGCAAGCAGCAGGTTTCGGCGACCGGATGACACTGGACTCGGTCGAGGCGCTGCCCAGCGAGGTCTTCGAGAGGGTCCAGAGGTCGCTTGCCGCCACCTCGCACATCCTGCTCGAGCTCAGGGGCTCCGTGCAGGAACGCGGGATCCGCGGACGGCGGGTGCCGGCCGCAGCCGACACCAGCGGGACGTGGGGCGCCGAGCGGCTGTTCTCGGCGCTGGACCGGGGATCGGAAGCTCTGCCGAAGCTGGAGGACGCCGCCGCACGCGGAGCGCTCGACCACCTGATACCCGGGTTCAGCGACCTGATGGTGTGCCGGCGCCCCGCGCTCGGCCACCGGTGGACCGTCGGCGCACACAGCCTGCTCACTGCCGCGCTTGTGACCGCTCACCCCGGAGATCCGGTGCTTGCGCGCTCGCTGGAAGCCATCAGCGACCGGCGTCTGCTGCAAGTGGCTGCGTTGCTCCACGACCGCGGCAAAGCGCACCCGGGGAGCGACCACCCCGCCGTCGGCGCGGAGCTCGCCGGGGAGGCCACGACGGTCCTCGGTCTGCCGGACGAGAAGGCGCGCGATGTTGCCGACCTCGTCCGTCTACACCTCCTGCTCGTCGAGACTGCGCTGCAATGCGATCTCGACGACGAGGACACCGTGTTGCGGGCCGCGGCGGCTATCGGCCATGATCGGCTGCTCGCACCCCTGCACCTGCTGACGGCGGCTGACTCCCGCGCAACCGGTCCCGCGACGTGGACGCCCTGGACCGCCTCTTTGGTAGGGACGCTCGTCGCACGCCTGGAGGCGGCACTCTCGCCCGGGTCCGACGGCGTCGGGACCGCCCGGCGCGGTGAGCGGGTCCGCCGAGAAGCGCTGGCGGTCATGCATGCCGCTCACCCGGAAGAGCTCGTGTTTGTCTCCCGCGCACCCTTGCGCTATCTGGCCTCGAAGGACCACCGCACCGTCATCCGCCACGCACGGTTGGTCGCCGAGATCCGCACGTGCCCGTCGGCTGAAGCGGTGTTTGACGTCTCCCCCGGACCGATCGAGCACAGCTGCACGGTGACAGCGGTCACCCTTGACCGGCCCGAGGCCATCGCTCGGCTCTCCGGCGCGCTGTTCCTGGCAGGGATGAACGTGCTTTCGCTGGATGCGCACAGCACCCCGAGCGGCGTCTTGCTCGGCAGCTTCGTGGCAACGTCCCGGTCAGGACGGCCCTTCGGGTCGGAGTCGCTGTCGCGTTTCGAGCGCATAGCGCGCCAAGCGTTGCGCGACCGCATCGAGCTCAAGACGCGCCTTGCCGAGCGGGAGCGGCACCACCGTGATCAGAGTTCCTCGGCGACCAGCGTCTCCATCTCGCGCAACGGTTACGCCACACATCTGCATGTGTCCGCCCCCGATAGACCTGGACTGCTTCACGATGTCGCGCAGGCTATCGCGGACGCGGGCGTCAGAATCGGCTCGGCGCGCATCCACACGGTCGACGGCATGGCCGCAAACGTCTTCAACCTGGTCGACGATACGGGAGCGCCGACGAGCGAGCCCGGCCCGCTCGGTCATGTGGTGATGCGCGTTCGCGAGGCGCTCTAGGAAGCTGCCCGCGGCGGGTCAGTCGAGTGCACTTCGGCCGGGAGCGTCAGCGAGCGCGCGTTCAGCGCCACGATCACGGTGCTTGCAGCCATGAGGGCCGCCCCGGCGGCCGGCGACAGGATGACGCCCCTGGAAGCCAGCACTCCTGCTGCGAGCGGCAACGCCACCAGGTTGTAGCCGGTTGCCCACACCAGGTTCTGCACCATCTTGCGATACGTGCGCCGTGCCAGCTCCAGAACTGTGGCCACATCGCGAGGGTCGCTCTGGACGAGCACGACATCGGCCGCCTCGATAGCCACGTCGGTGCCAGCACCGATGGCGATGCCCAGATCCGAGACGGCGAGTGCGGGTGCGTCGTTGACTCCGTCGCCGGTCATCGCCACGCGGCGGCCCCTCCCTCGGAGTTCGGTGACCTTGCGAGCCTTGTCGGGCGGAAGCACCTCGGCGAAGACACTCTCGATTCCGAGCGCGGCCGCGACTCGGTCGGCGACCGCACGGCTGTCGCCGGTGAGAATGACCGGGGTGACACCGGCGTGCTTGAGCCGGGAGACCGCCTCCGCTGATTCTGGGCGGATACGGTCGGCGACGGCGAACGCGCCGGCCGGGTGCCCGTCAATCAGGACCACCGCCGCAGTCTCCCCCGCCTCGACCAGCCGAGAGAGCCCCGCAGGCAGCCCACCGAGCTCCCCGAGCGCGGCCGAAGGGCTCACAATGGCCACCCGCTTCCCGTCCACCACGCCCGAGACACCGACGCCGGGAATCGCCTCGAACTCCTCGGCTTGCCAGGGGCGGGTCACGGCTTCGGAGAGCGCGATCGCAATGGGGTGTTCCGACCGCGTCTCGACGGCTGCGGCCAAGCCGAATACCTCGTCGGCGTCGTGCCCCTCGGCAGCCACCATCTCGGTCACTCCAAACCGGCCCTCCGTGAGCGTCCCGGTCTTGTCGAAAACGACCGTGTCGATCGCTCGGCCTCGCTCGAACGCTGCCCGGTCGCGAATCAGCAGGCCTCGCCCCGCACCCAGCGCTGTCGACGTCGAGACCACAAGCGGTATCGCCAACCCGAGTGCATGGGGGCAGGCAATCACGACGACTGCGACTGCCCGCTCAAGCGCGAATGATAGCCCGGCACCGGCGCCGAGCAACCAGTACGCGAGCGTGGCCGCACCTCCGACCAGCGCAATCACCGTGAGCGCGAACGCCGCGCGGTCGGCGAGCAGTTGGGTCTCCGACCTGGACGCCTGCGCCTCGGCAACGAGGGCGGCAACCTGCGCAACAAAGCCATCTTGGCCCGTGCGCGTCACGACAATCTCAAGGGCTCCGTTGCTGTTGAGGGAGCCACCCACGACGAGATCCCCATACTGCTTGGGCACGGGTACCGATTCGCCGGTGAGCAGGGCCTCGTCGACCGAAGACATGCCGCCCTCGACCCGCCCGTCAGCCGGTACGCGCTCTCCCGGTCGCACCAGCACGCGGTCACCGGGGTTCAGGCGTGATGTTTCGATGTCTGTTGTGCGCCCATCCTCACCGATCAGATGCGCCGAGCCGGGCACCAGCGCAGCGAGCGATTCCAGCGCCCCCCGCGCCGAGCTGACCGACCGCATCTCAACCCAGTGCCCGAAGAGCATCACGACTACCAGCGTCGCGAGCTCCCAGTAGACCACCTCGCCTTCCAGCCCCAAGGTCACGGCGCCGCTGTAGAACCAGGCGACGGTGATGCCGACAGCCACAAGCGTCATCATCCCCGGTCGCTGGGCCCGGAGCTCGTGCGTCATCCCCATCAGGAACGGCTTGCCGCCGTAGACGTAGATTGCGGTCGCGAGTGCCATCAGCACCCAGCTGTCGCCCGAGAACGCGACGTGCGGAAGGCCGAAGAACCCAAGGGGCATCGGCGATATGAGCAGAACCGGAACCGTGAGGGCCAGACACACGAACAGCCGCGGCAGAAAGTCACTCCCGTGCGCCGAGTGGTCGGGATGACCTTCGGGAGAGCGTACGCCGGCGGAGTGCCCGCTTGAGTGCTCCGCGCGCTCGCCGAGCGCTCCGCTGACCACTTCGTGGTGTTCGTGATTCACATCGCCTCCGCAGGACCGTCGCCTAGCTGGTGTATGCCCCAACGCGCGGTCGCTCCTCGTCGAAGGCCGTTCGTCGCCCTATCTCGACCGGTCGCATGCCCATGGAAGCACTTGGCGATGCTCGGCTCTATACTCGTGTTCTGTTCGAGGGGAGTACGCGCATTGCACCAAACTGACCGTTACGACGATCTCCGAAACCGTCTGGCCCAACTCGGCAGCGTGCTGGTGGCGTACTCCGGTGGCGTGGATTCGACACTGCTCGCATTCACCGCACACCTCGTCCTCGGTGACCGTTGCAAAGCCGTACTCGCCATCTCTGACACGTGTCCCACGAGCGAGGTCACGTACGCGCGTGAACTCGCGGCAACCCTCGGCCTGAACCTTCTCGAGGTCGAGACCTACGAGCTTGCGGATCCCCGCTTCGCAGCCAACAACCGTGACCGCTGCTACCACTGCAAGTCCGAGCTGTTCGGCCTGCTCGTCCGCGTTGCCGAGGTACACGGGCTGCAGTACATCGCCGACGGCTCGAACGCCGACGACCTCTCTGACTACCGGCCTGGCGCGAAGGCGGCCCGTGAGCTCGGCGTCGTCAGCCCCATGCAGGAAGTCGGCCTCACCAAGGCCGAGATACGCGCAATCGCCCGCGACCTCGGGCTGCCGAACTGGGACAAGCCGTCCATGGCCTGCCTCGCATCGCGCGTGCCTTACGGACAACCGCTCTCGGAGCGGGTGCTCGAGCGAATTGCAGCCTCGGAAGAGGCGCTCCGCCAGCTCGGCCTACGGCAGTTCCGGGTACGCGCGCACGGCGAGATTGCTCGCGTGGAGGTATCCCCCGAGGAGATGGAGAGCGCTTGGGAGATGCGCGCGACCATCTCGGCGGCGTTGAAGGCGTCGGGCTTCGCGTGGGTAGCCCAGGACCTTGATGGTTACCGGACCGGCTCGCTCAACGAGTCGCCCGGCCGCCCTGCGTCCTAGTCTGCGAGTTCGCGCAGCGCGGCCCGGATGGCGGCCGGCATCTTCTCGGCAACCCTGGCCGGGTTCATCATCTGCTGGGCGATCAGGCGGGTGGCGTACGGCTTGGCTGCAACGGTGATGTCGATGTCGGGGTAGAGCTGCCGAGCAACCCCCTCCACCGTCACCAGCGCCTTCACGAGCAGCCCGAAGCCTATCGGCACGCATACGCGCTCGTCGTCCATGATGCGAAGGAATCCGATGGCGAACCCGCGGACATCACGCGGCGGGACCAATAGCGTGTCTCGCATCAGTCGGCTCACCCGCTCGCGAACCACCGCCTGCCGGGCATCCGGGACCACGAGCCCGAGCTCCGCCGAGTACTTGAGCGCCCGGTCCGCGTCGCCATACACGGTCGCGGCAAGCACCTGCGCGATCGCCGTGCGCTGCTCGGGCCTCGTCAGCCCGACAATCCCGAAGTCGAGATACGCGATGCGGCCGTCAGGCGTGATGAAGAGGTTAGACGGATGCAGGTCCGCGTGGAATCGCCCGAGGACGAGCACCTGGCGCATGAAGACCTCGGCTCCGTGCAGCGCGAGCCCGCGCCCGTCGATCCCGCGCCGCTCCGCCTCGGTGATCTCCGACAGCCGCCACCCCTCGACATACTCCATCGTCAACACTCGCCGAGACGTGCGCGGCCACACCGTCCTGGCCGCAAACACCAGAGGGTCTGCCCTGAAGTCGAACGCGAACCTGTCGGCGACGCGGGCTTCTCGGCGAAGATCGCACTCCGAGCGGAGCGACTCCGCGAATTCGTCGAGCAGGCCCGGCAGATTGTAGCGGCGCATGGCCGGGATCCGGGAGACCCGCTCGGCGAACCGGCGAGCGGCGACAATGTCTGCAAGCACCGACGCCTCAACCCCCGGGCGCACGATCTTGACGGCCAGTCGGGTACCCGCAGGCAGCGTGTCACCGATGACGGGCCGGTACTCCTCGGCGAGCACGGCCCGGTGGACCTGTGCGATCGACGCGCTTGCGACCGGCTCGTCATCGAACTCGGCGAACAGCTGCTCGATGGGAGCGTGGAACTCACGCTCGATGACCGAGCGGATTGCTTCGGCTGAGGCGGGCGGAACGGAGTCGCGGAGCGCCTCCATCTCGAACACCAGCTCGGGACCGAACAGGTCGGGCCGGACGCTGATGAGCTGGCCAAGCTTGATGAACGCAGGGCCGAGCTCCTCGAAAGCCTGGCGCATGTGCCGGGCGAAGGTGGCCCGGCGCGCAGCGGCGGACGGCCGCCACGACGCGACAGCGTGCCCAAGCAGTGTACGAGTGATCTCTCGGCCGCGCGCGGCCATGAGGTCCGCCTACCCTCGAGAAGCAGGGTCCGGTGGAGCGGCTGTGGCCTCATTGAGACCGCCGGAGTCCAAGGTGGACTGCATCGACTCGATTCGTCCTCTGAGCTCGGCGACCTCGAAGCGCAGCTCCTCGAGTAAGCGTGAGACATCCCCCATGGTCCCGGGCTCAGCCACCCCGCCGGCCGCGAGCTCGGCCTTGAGGCGCTCCTTCTCCTTGGCAATCATCGCGGACAACCCGTCGACGAACGCCTCGGGGCCGCCCGTCATCTCGCCCGTCTCCTGCTTCATCCCTCGCTCGACGGCAGACTTCCAGCCCTCGTCGGCGGTCTCGTGCACAAGCGCCCAGGACGCGAGAAACCGCACGAATGTCGCATTGTCGATCATCTTTCCCCCTCGTCAGCCGGTTCGGTGCGAGACGCGGTCACTCGACCGCCGTCGTCGCCACGGTAGGCTGCTCACTCGCCCGCAGCAGACGCATGCCGTTCAGGATCACGAGCAGCGACACGCCCGTGTCGGCGAACACCGCCATCCAGAGGGATGCGGTCCCGGTGAGCGCGAGTATCAGGAAGACTGCTTTCACGAGGATCGAGAAGCCGATGTTGGTCGCAATCGTGCGCACGGTGCGCCTGCCGAGCTGAATGAATCCCGGCAGCGCCAGGAGGTCATCGCGCATGAGTGCGACGTCGGCCGTCTGCAGCGCGGTGTCGGTACCGGCAGCGCCCATTGCGATACCGATGTCGGCTGCCGCGAGAGCCGGCGCATCGTTGATGCCGTCGCCGACCATCGCGACGACGCCGTACCGCTTCTGCAGCACGCCCAGTGCGTCGGTCTTGGCCGCCGGGAGCAGCCGTGCAAAGTACGTCGTGAGCCCCGCCTGCGCGGTGACCGCGTCGGCCACGCGCTCGTTGTCGCCTGTGAGCATCGCGAGATGGTCGATACCGAGGCTACGCAACGCGACGACCGCCGGGTAGGTCTCCGGACGGATCTCATCGGCGAGGGCCACCAGGCCGACAACCTCATCGGCGCGCAGCAGGACCAACGTCGTGTAGCTGCGCGACTCGAACTCGAACAGGACCTGCTCCACCTCGTCGCTCAGCGTGGCGGTCTGGCGGGCGCGGGCCGGGCTGAGTAACGACCATTCTGTGCCGTCCAGAGTGCCGGTAACGCCTTCTCCGGGCACCTCTCGGTACTCCTTGAGCTCTGCGATCCCCTCATGACCGGCCGCCCGGACTATCGCGCGGGCAAGAGGGTGATTCGAGTGCGACTCAAGAGCCGCAGACACAGCGAGCAGCTCTTCTTTGCTGGTCCCGCCAAACACAGCGGTGTCAGCGAGTTCGGGCACGCCCATGGTGAGCGTCCCGGTCTTGTCGAAGGCGATGGCATCCACCCTCGCGGCCGTCTCAAGGAACGTCCCACCCTTGACCAGCACACCATCGCGACTCGCGCGGGTAATCGCGCTGACGATGGCGACCGGCGTCGATATGACGAGCGCGCACGGGCAGCTGACGACGAGCATCACGAGCGCCCTGCGGACCCATTCCTGCCAGGCGCCGGGGTCGCCCGTGGTCGCGATGGAGAAGAGCACGGGCACAACCGCGATGGCTACCGCGAGCCCGATCACTGACGGCGTGTAGTAGCGGCTGAACTTGTCGATGAACGCCTGCGCCGGAGCCTTGGAGGCCTGAGCCTCCTCCACCAGGTACACGATGCGCGCAAGTGTCGAGTCGGTCGCGATCGAGGTCGCCTCTACCTCGATCAACCCCGAGGTATTGAGCGTACCTGCGAAGACGTTGTCGCCCTCGCCCTTGTCGACCGGCACCGACTCGCCCGTGATCGCAGCTTCGTTGATCGCGCTCGAACCGGTGAGGATCGTCCCGTCGACCGGGACACGCTCGCCCGGACGCACGACTACGCGATTGCCGACGGCGATCTCAGCCAGCGGGATCATGACGTGAGCGCCACCACGGACGACCCGCGCCAACTCCGGGGTGAGGTCCATGAGGTCACGGATGGATCGCCGGGTGCGCTCGAGCGAGCGAGCCTCAAGCAGCCCGCCCAGTGAGAACAGGAAGAAGACGGTGGCGCCCTCTCCCCACTCGCCCAGCGCTGCGGCTCCAAATACCGCGACCGACATCAGCACGTTCATGTCCAGCACGCCCGCCTTCAGCGACATGAAGGCGCGGCGCCACACCAGCAGGCCACCGAAGATGATCGCGATGGCGAACAGCACGATCCTCGCGATCTCGGGTGCCCCAAACCATCCGAAAAGGATGCCGAGGGCTGCGAATACGCCGCTTCCCACGGTCGCGATCTCGACGCGCTTGCGGTCAAGCCACGGTCGCTCGGCAGGCGTCTCTCCGGTCACGATCTCCTCAAGCGACTGCAGGGCATACCCGCTCGCCTCGATGGCCTCGGCGATACTGGCATGCGGATTGGCGGCCGGGTCGTACTCGACGAGGAGCGTGCCGCTCGCGTAGTTGAGATCCGCCGAGGAGACGCCCTTGATGCGGGAGACGGTCTTGGCGACGGCGCGCGCGCAGTCGGGACAGTCAAGACCGATGACCCTCCATGCGACGTGCCGCACGCTCGAAGCCATCTCAAGGCCGAATCGCTCCACCTCGGCAGCCAGGTCCCGCTCACTGATCAGCGCTGGATCGAACTCGACGCTGACCGCCGCCCCTTTGGCGTCGCAGTCCACCTTCGCCACGCCAGGCATCCGTCCGAGCGACTCGCACGCTCTGCTGGTGCACGCCGTACACCGCAATGGTGAATCGACGGTCTCTCCCAGATCGAATGTCGCGGTTGCGCGGTCACTCATTGGTAGCTGCCCTCCCGAGCGTGTTCAAGTCCGATGACGATGAGATCCTTGACGTGCTCGTCGGCGAGACGGTACACGGCGCGGTTCCCCTCCCGACGAGACGCGACCAGTCCCCGGTCGCGAAGAAACCTGAGCTGATGGCTTGCCCCCGATTGGCTGACGCCGGCGATCTCGGCCAGATCGCACACGCATAGCTCGGTGCTGACCAGCGCATCGAGAATTCTGAAACGCGTGGGATCGGCCAGTGCCGAGAAGATGGTGGTGGTGCGAAGAAGGACGTCTTCGCCTGCCATGGCTGCGCGAGCCGCGGCGATCGCCTCAAGGTCCACCGAGTCTGCGGCACACTTGCCGTACTCGGCGCCAGAAGCGCCCATAGGGCGCTCGTCTTGCTCGGAAATATCTGAGCAATTGTTCACATAGTCGATGGTATCCGAGCGCCCCAACGGGTGCAACCCCTTTTCAACAGATATCATCGTACGCTGTTCGCCTAGCACGCCGGCGAACGTCAACGGCGCTTTCTCTTGCCGTACGCGCTCCCCTTGCGGGCGGTCTGCTTCAGCTTGCCGAGCACGTCCTCGGCGGAGAGCGCCTCCACCTCGGCCCGCAGCTTGACCACCTGATCGCGCAGCCGCGCCGCGGTCTCAAAGTCGAGGTTCTCGGCGGCTGAGGCCATCTCGTCCTCCATCGAGGAGATTAGGCGCAGTGCCTCTCCCTGAGGCAGCTGGGCAAGTTCGCGCGCCGCCTCGACGACGGGCATCGCGTCGGACTCGCCCTCGCGCATGTACTGCACGATGTCGGCGATTGCTTTGCGTATCGTCTGCGGCTCGATCCCGTGCTCTTTGTTGTACGCAATCTGCAGCTCCCGGCGGCGGTTCGTCTCATCGATGGCCAGGCGCATCGAGTCCGTGACCCGATCGGCGTACATGATGACCTCGCCGGATACGTTGCGCGCTGCACGCCCGATCGTCTGAATGAGCGAGCGGAAGTTGCGCAGGAACCCCTCCTTGTCAGCATCGAGGATCGCTACAAGCGAGACCTCCGGCAGATCGAGCCCCTCGCGCAGGAGGTTGATGCCGACCACAACATCGTGCACGCCCGCCCGCAGGTCGCGCAGGATCTCCACGCGCTCGAGCGTGCCGATGTCGCTGTGCAGATACCGGACCTTCATGCCGTGCTCAAAGAGGTAATCAGTGAGGTCCTCGGC
>CAZBLH010000037.1:0-13401 GCA_964492775.1 uncultured Eubacteriales bacterium
CCACAGCTTCTTTGAGATGCTCGGCAACTTCAGCTTCGGCGACTACTTCAAGTCCGAGGCGTGCGCGTGGGCGCATGAGTTCTCGACGGTCACGCTCGGGCTCGACCCTGACCGCATCTGGTACTCGATCTACGAGGACGACGACGAGGCGGAGGCGATCTGGCGCGACGAGGTCGGCATCCCTGCCGAGCGGATCGTGCGCATGGGCGCTGAGGACAACTTCTGGAGCGCCGGGCCGACCGGTCCGTGCGGACCGTGCTCGGAGCTCTACTACGACCAGGGCGAGGACGTCGGCTGCGGGCTCGACACGTGCGCGCCGGGCTGCGACTGCGACCGCTACGTCGAGTACTGGAACCTCGTCTTCATGCAGTACGACCGGCAGGAGGACGGCTCGCTCGTGCCGCTGCCGCGCCAGAACATCGACACCGGCATGGGCCTCGAGCGCATCGCCGCGATCATGCAGGGTGTGCACTCGAACTTCGAGACCGACGACATCCGCGCGATCATCGCGCTTGCCGAGGAGATCACCGGCGCGCGCTTCGGCGCTTCCGAGAAGATCGACACCTCGCTGCGCATCATGGCTGACCACGCTCGCGCGGTCACCTTCATGATCGCCGACGGCATCCTGCCCTCGAACGAGGGCCGCGGCTACGTGCTGCGCCGCCTGCTGCGCCGAGCGGTGCGTCACGGCCGGCTGCTTGGGGTCGAGGACCCGTTCATGAACCGCCTCTCGGCGCTCGTCATCGAGCAGATGGGCGGCGTCTACCCCGAGATCGTCGCGCACAAGGACCTCATCGCCGGCATCATCGCCGCCGAGGAGGAACGCTTCAGCGCCACCCTGCGCACCGGCATGAGCTTCCTCGATACGGAGCTCGCCGCGCTGTCCGCCCGCGACGCCGGCCGAGGCGCGATGCTCGACGGCCGCGTCGCCTTCACGCTGCACGACACCTACGGCTTCCCCTTCGAGCTTACGGCCGAGATCGCTGCCGAGAAGGGCGTGTCAGTGGATGAGGCGGCGTTCTCGGCGGAGATGGAGGCTCAGCGCGAGCGGGCGAGGGCGCACGTCAAGGACGAGTCCTGGACGACGTTCGGCGGTGCGGTCGCCGCGCTCGCCAAGTCCAACGGTCCGACCGAGTTCCTGGGTTACGAGGTTGACGAGGCCGACGCCACCGTACTCGGCATCATCGTGGATGGCGAGGCTATGGACTCGGTGGCGGCCGGCGTGGACGCCGAGATCGTGCTGAACCGAACGCCGTTCTACGGCGAGCAGGGCGGCCAGGTGGGCGACACCGGGCACATCGAGAGCGCCGAGGGAGCCAAGGCTGTCGTCTCCGACACCAAGATCTCCAGCGGCGTGTACGTGCACTCGGCGCACATCGAGGAGGGCACACTCTCGGTGGGCGACACCGTGCACGCCTCGATTGACGCTATGCGCCGCGAGCGCATCCGGCGCAATCACACCGCCACGCACCTGCTCCACTGGGCGCTTCGCCTGGTCCTGGGCGAGCATGCGACCCAGGCGGGCTCGCTCGTGCGTCCGGACCGGCTGCGCTTCGACTTCACCCACTTCGAGGGCCTGACCCGCGAGCAGATCGAGAAGATCGAGGGGCTCGTGAACCGGCGGGTCTTCGAGAACCTGCCGGTGCGCTCGTACGAGACCTCGCTTTCCTCGGCGCGCGACGCGGGCGTGACCGCGCTGTTCGGCGAGAAGTACGGCGAGTTCGTGCGCGTGCTTGAGGTCGGCACCATCAGCCGAGAGCTCTGCGGCGGCACGCACGTGGCCCGCACGAGCGAGATCGGGTTCGTGAAGGTGCTTTCCGAGTCGAGCGTGGGTGCGAACCTCCGCCGCATCGAGGCCGTGACGAGCTTTGATGCCTACGAGTACGTGCGCGAGGAGGAGGCGGCGCTTGCCGCGACCGCCGAGGCGCTGCGTGTCTCGCCCAAGGAGGTTGCTGCCAAGGCCGCGGCGCTCACCAAGCGCGTGAAGGAGCTCGAGTCCGGCGCGGCGCGTGGCGCAGGCGCTCTGGCGGGCGGCGCGATGGACGCGCTCGCGGCTGGGGCCACCGAGTCCGCCGGCTACAAGCTGGTCATCGGGCGCGTCGAGGGCCTGCGCGCGGCAGGGCTGCGCGGCGGCTGGGACGCGCTGCGCGAACGCGGCATAGATGCCGCGGTGCTCGTGGGCGCGGACGCCGAGACCGGCAAGGCGATCGTGCTTGCCGCAGGCAACGACGCTGCTGTCGCCGCCGGGTTCAACGCCGGTGGCGTCATCAAGGAGATCGCTCCTACCATCGGCGGCCGCGGTGGCGGCAAGCCCGGTATGGCGCAGGGCGGCGGAGACAACGCGGCCGGTATTGACGACGCACTCAAAGCGGCGCGCGACTTGCTTCTGTCCGCGTGAAGCAGGACGCAGGAGCGTAAGGAAGCATGATCGCGTGCGTGTGATGGCGCTCGATATCGGCGAGAAGCGGGTGGGAGTCGCCATCTCCGACCCCGCGCGGTCGGTTGCGACGCCGCTGTGCGTGCTCGACGCGCGCAGGCTCGCTGGTGACGCGGCCGAGCTCAGGCGCCTGCTTGGAGACTACGACGACGTGGAGTTGATCATCATCGGACTGCCATTGACGATGGGCGGGGAGCGCGGGCCTCAGGCCGGGCGCATCGAGGCCGTGGGCACTCGGATTGCCGAGTGGACAGGCCTGCCCGTGTCCTACGTCGACGAGCGGCTGTCCTCGGTCGAGGCTAAGCGCCGAATGGCCGAGACGGGAGCTGACTCGCGCGCCCAGCGCGGCTCGGTAGACATGGTCGCGGCATCCATAACCCTGCAAGCCTTTCTTGACGCCGAACGGAGCTGCTGATGAGCGATCGCCAGCGACCCCGAGCGCGCTCCGCGCGCGACTCGTTCGATACCGACCACCATGTGCCCTCCCGCGGCACTCGGCGTCCGACGCGGCGCAGAGAGCCCGAGGTTGAGCGCGAGCCTTGGCACGCCCCCGAGCGGCCTAAGGCCCGCAGCAGCTTCGGCCGAGTGGTCGTCGGTGTCGTGGTGCTCGTCGTCGCCGTCGTGGCCGTAGCCGCCGTGACGGTGGGCGTGCTCGGCGCGCGGGGCAACGCAGGCGAGCAGGTAGCCGCCGGCCAGCCGGTGACGTTCGAGGTTGCCGAGGGCGACTCGACGCGCACGGTCGCCGAAGGTCTGGAGGCGCAGGGAGTCATCGCAGACGCCCGCGCGTTCAGGAAACTTGCCGCCGAGCTCGGCGTGGACGCGCAGCTCAAGGTCGGCGTCTACAACCTGCTCACCGGCATGGAGGACCAGAGCGTGCTCGACATGCTCGTGTCGGGTCCTGAGATCGAGACAATCACCGTCACCATCCCCGAGGGCTGGCGCATCGAGCAGATCGCCGCGCGCTACGAGGAGGAGGCCGGCATCCCGGCCGACGAGTTCATCGCGCTCGCCAAGGGCGGCGCCGACCAGTTCGCCGACAAGCACCCGTACCTCGCTGGCGCCCATGAAGGCAAGCTCGAGGGCTACCTGTTCCCCAAGACTTACAGCCTCAAGCCCGGGGCCACAGCCGCAGAAGTCATCGAGATGATGCTCACCCAGTTCGACACCGAGATGGCCGCAGTGGACATGGCCGCTGCAGAGGCACGCGGCCTCGACGTCAACGACGTCGTCACCATCGCCTCGATCATCGAGCGCGAGACCAAGCTCGCCAAGGAGCGCGAGCTCGTCTCCTCGGTAATCGAGAACCGCCTTGAGATCGGCATGCCGCTACAGATGTGCTCGACGGTCGTCTACGTGCTCAACCGCCACGAGATGCGGCTTACCACGGCCGAGACCAAGACCCAGAGCCCGTACAACACCTACATCAACAAAGGCCTGCCGCCCGGGCCGGTTGCGAACCCAGGGCTTGCGTCCCTGCAGGCAGCGGTCGCACCGGCCGACACGAACTACCTCTACTTCGTGCTCACCAGCAAGGAGGGTGGACACACCTTCGCATCAAACAACGCTGACTTCCTCAAGGCGAAGCAGATATCCAAAGACGTACTCGGCGAGTAGTCGAGTACCGAGCCCGATGTCAGTTGGGCAACCGCTGACCGCTGGGTTGACGCGTTCCGGCACCATGACCGTAACGGCCACGGCGTACAGGATCTCCAGATGTCGATACTTCAGCCTGACTTCTACTACCGCGGTGTGTGTGACATAGACCTCGACATGCTCGCCGAGCATGGGATCGACACGCTCCTGCTCGACATCGACAACACCATCCTGCCCAGGGACAGCGGTGTCCTTGGCGAGGGGGTCGCGGGTTGGGCTCGGCAGCTGCACCGCCGCGAGTTCAAGTTCGCGCTCGTCTCCAACAACTGGCATGACCACGTGAAGCGCATCGCAGACGACTTGGACTGCGCCATGGTTTCCAAGGCCCTGAAGCCGCTTCCGTTCGCATTTCTGCGCGCCTGCGCGCTTCTGGAATCCAAGCCCAGGAAGTGTGCGGTTATCGGAGACCAGATCTTCACCGATATTCTAGGTGGGAACCTGTCGGGGATGACGACGGTGCTCGTCCAGCCGCAGTCGGTGACCGACCTGCCGCACACGCTTGTGCTGCGGCGGATTGAGCGCCGGATTCTCGCCGGTAGGGTCCCGCTGTCATGACAGACCGCCTCCGCCGCACGTAGGATGTGACGGAGAGGCGGGGGAGGGACTAGCGCCGATGCCGAAGATCGACGGATGCACCAGACTTGCGGGCGTAGTGGGAACCCCACTCGGCCACTCGCTGTCACCCGCCATGCACAACGCAGCGTTCGAGACGATGGGGCTCGACTGGGTCTACGTGCCCTTAGAGATCTGTGACGGCATCGGGCTCAGGCGCTTCGCTGCAGCCGCGCGCTCTCTTAAGATCGCCGGCTTCAATGTGACCATGCCGTTCAAGAGCGAGATGCTCGAGCTGTGCGACGAGGTCGCGACCGCAGCCAGGATGGCGAGCGCGGTCAACACCGTGCACTGCGTCGACGGTCAGCTCATCGGCTACAACACCGACGGCCGCGGACTCCTCGAGAGCCTCGAAACCGAGGCGCAGTTCCGGCCAGCCGACACCGACGTCGTGGTACTCGGCAACGGGGGAGCGGCCGCTGCCGCCGTCGTCGCGCTGATACTCGCGCGCGCGGCGCGTGTCACCGTGGTCGCACGGGACGTGTCACGAGCCGAAGCACTCGTAGCACGCATGGCCGAGAACGCCGGCACGGTCGCCCTCGCGGCGCTCGGCATCGCCGAGGCTGCCGAGGCGATTGGCAGCGCTCAGCTCGTGGTGAACGCGACCTCGGTGGGGCTCAAGGACCCCGACGAGTCCCCGATCCCAGGCGGATGGCTTGCCGAGGGGCAGGTCGTCTACGACATGGTGTACGGCACCCCCGGCCCGACGGCGCTTGTGCGCGACGCGCGCTTGGCGGGCGCACGGGCCTTCGACGGGCTCGGCATGCTTGTGGCCCAGGGTGCGCTGGCGCTAGAGATCTGGGAGGGCCTGGGGCAGCAGCGGGCTCCGCGTGAGGTCATGCGCGCCGCTGCCGAGCAGGCTCTCGCGAGCCGCAGGACAATCGAGTGTGAGCGGGCGGAGTCCTAGATGACGGCCGCGACCAAACAGCACCTGGGCCGCAAGCTCGTCGCGGCTGGCCTGATCACCCAGGAGCAGCTCAACGACGCGCTCGGCTCCTGCGAGGGCCGGTCGCTCGCCGCGGCGCTCGAGGATCTTGGCTACGCGAGCGAGGTGGCCGTCGCCAAGACGATCGCCGAGTACCTCGGGCTCGAGTACATCGACGTCGGCAGCTATGACAACGACCCGAACGCCGCCACGCTCATCTCCACGGACCTGATGCGCCGCTACCGCGCGTTGCCCGTGCTCATTGACGGCGACGAGGTCGTCGTTGCGATGGCCGATCCGGCCGACGTGATCGCGCTCGATGACCTGCGCATCGTGATGAACAAGGACATCCGCCCGGCGGTGGCGCCGGAGAGCGAGCTGATGCACGCGATCGACCGGTTCGGCGCAAGCCAGGCCGACGTTGACGGCATGCTCGGCGACTTCGTGGACCAGATCGGCACGCCGGCGAGTGCAGAAGACGACGACGAGGACGAGCCCGACTCCACGGCAAGCAAGCTCATGAACCAGATCGTCACCGACGCGATCCGGCAGGGCGCGGGCGACATCTACATCGAGCCGCACGAGCACGAGATGCGCGTGCGTTACCGTATTGACGGCGTTTGCCGAGAAATCATGCGGACCCCGCGCTCCATCCAGCGCCAGCTCCTGAGCCGGCTCAAGATCAGCTCGAACATGGACATCGCCGAGCGGCGAATCCCGCAGGACGGGCGCTTCAGCGTGACGCTGGACGGCAAGTCGGTGGACTTCCGTGTCGCCACGCTGCCGGTCGTGCACGGCGAGCTCGCGGTGCTGCGTCTGCTGCGCAAGGACTCGATCATGATGTCGCTCAAAGACCTTGGGTTCCTTGAGTACAACATGCAGCAGCTGCTTGCGGCGCTCTCGCTGCCGTATGGCGCCATCCTCGTCACCGGACCGACCGGTTCGGGTAAGTCCACGACGCTGTATGCGGCCATCAACGAGACGAACGACCCCCAGGCGAACCTCATCACCGTCGAGGATCCGGTCGAGTACCGGCTGCCCGGGCTCTCGCAGGTGCACGTCAATGAGAAGGCCGGCCTCACCTTCGCGGCCGCCCTGCGCTCGATCCTGCGCCAGGACCCCGACAAGGTCATGATCGGTGAGATCCGTGACCGCGAGACCGGCACCATCGCGGTCGAGGCGGCACTCACCGGACACCTCGTGCTTTCCACGCTGCACACCAACGACGCCCCCTCGGCGATCACCCGACTTACCGAGATGGGGATCGAGCCGTTCCTGACCGCCTCGGCAGTCACGCTCGTGGTCGCTCAGCGCCTAGCGCGCCGGCTATGCCCGGACTGCAAGGAGTCATACGTTCCCGATATCGCCTCGCTCGATCGCGTCGGCTTCCCGTACGAGGCCGGGCGCCCGCCCAAGCTGTACCGCGCGCGGGGATGTAAGAAGTGCGGCGGCATCGGGTACCGCGGCCGGATGGGCATCCACGAGGTGATGACGATGAACGAGGAGATCGAGCGCCTGACCATCGAGAATGCGTCGGCCGACGACATCCAGCGCGTCGCCATCGCCGCCGGCATGAAGACGCTTCGCGACGACGGGTTCGAGAAGGTCAAGCTCGGTCAGACCTCGATCGAGGAGATTCTCCGAGTCGTCGTCTAGTCGTGTTGTAGGGGGCCGAGCCTTCGTGAGAGTATGCATTTATCTGAACGTGCTGCTGGCACCGGGTCTTCCGGGGAAATTCTGACTGGTGGGCCAGTCGCCCCAGGCGTGGCGACGCCGGCAACAAGCGCGACTCGTTTGTGGGTAAGGAGCAAGCCGAAACAACATGGCACTTCGTGGCAGCCTCAGTGACTTCAGCCTCCCTGATGTCTTCCAGCTGATCTCTCTCAGCGGGAAGACTGGAGTGCTGCGCATCGTGTCCGAGGAAGCGCGGGGTGCCGTTTGGTTCCGTGACGGCGAGGTCTTCTTCGCGTCGTCGAACTGGCGAAGCGACCTGCTCGGCGAGCGTCTCGTGCGTGCCGAGCGGATCACGCGGCATGCGCTGGAGCGCGCGCTCGAGGTCAAGGCTGCCGAGGGCGAGAACGCTCGGCGGCTCGGTCAGATTCTCGTTGCCGAGGGATACGTCACCGAGCCCGTGCTCGAGGCGTTCGTGCGCGAACAGATCCAGGACACCATCTTCGACCTGATGCGCTGGGACGAAGGGCAGTTCGACTTCGAGGCGATGCCCGAGGTCGTGGATGAGGACATCGGACTCTCGGTGTCGATCGAGAACGTCGTCATGGAGGGCTCACGCAGGCTCGAGGAGTGGCACCGCATCAAGCGGCAGATTCCCTCGATGGACCTCGTGCTGCGGATGTCCGCCACGCCCGCCGACGGCATCGTCGAGATATCCCTGAAGCGCAGCGAGTGGGAGATCCTGCTGCTCACCGACGGCGAGCGCAGCGTCGCCGATATCGCCGAGATATCCGGGCGCACCGATTTCGAGGTCGCGCGTGTGCTCTACGGGCTGCTCAGCGCCGGACTCCTCGAGTTCGTCGGCGAGGTACCCGAGGGCTTCGTGCCCATTGATCCGTTCGCCGAGGCGATGGCGATGATGCCGGGCGCTCCTGCGCCCCAGCAGACACCCGCGCCGGCAGCTGCACCTGAGCCCGCGCCGGCGCCCGAGCCTGCCGAGGATCCGGAACCGGAGCCCGAGGTCGAGCCGGAACCGGAGTTCGAGACGTACGTTGCGCCGGAAACCGAGCCCGAGCCCGAGCCCGAAGCTTATCTCGCACCGGAGCCGGAACACGAGCCAGAGATCGAGTTCGAGCCTGAGCCAGAAGACGCGCCCCGCTCGACCAATCCGTTCGCATCCCTTCGCGACCGCTTTGTGAAGGTCGGAACTCCGCAGCCCGTGGCGGCGGAGGAGAGTCTCTCCGCAGCGGATGATGATGCCGCCCCTTTCCCGGAGCCTGAGGAGGAGCCGGAGTTCCTCTCCGAGAACGGTTCCGCGGCCGCTCAGGGTCCCAGCACGGTTCTGGATGAGTTCAGCGATCTGCTCGTCGAGCCCATTGAGGATGAGCCGGCTGAGGAGATCGAAGAGGCTGCCGAGGAGGCTCCCGAGGAGCTTGAACCCGAGCCCGAGCCAGAACCCGAGGTAGAACCCGAGCCGGAGCATGAGCCGTACGTTCCTGTCGAGGTGCCTGCGTTCATCGAGGCGCCGGGAACGCGGACCGGGGAGCCGATTGATCCTGATTCGATAGGGGAGCTGCTCGGGATCGAGCAGGTTGAGGAGCCGGAGCCGGAACTCGAGCCAGAGCCCGAACCCGAGCCCGAACCAGAGCCCGAGCCGGAGCCGGAACCCGAGTCCGAGCCCGAACCCGAGCCGGAACCCGAGTCCGAGCCCGAACCCGAGCCGGAGCCGGAACCCGAGGCGCCGGCCGCACCCGAGCCGACCGCGGTCGACGAGTCGGCGCTGGACGCCGTCCACGACCCCGAGCTCGCGTTCAGCGATGCGTTCTGCGACGAGATCTCGGCGCTCACCGGAGCCGAACCCACGCCGCGCCCCAAGCGCACTCCGAATGTGGAGCTCGCCGACGCGGCGCTGAGCTATGACAAGCGGATCGACGGCGAGACGCTGCTGCGGATCGTCGACGGTCTTAGGGCGCTTTAGCGTGGGGAGAGGGGTAGGTACGTGCAGTCGGTGAAGATAGTGGTGACCGGATCGCCCGGCGCGGGCAAGACGACCTTCATCCGGTCAGTGAGCGAGATCACCGTGCTCTCGACGGAGCGCCAGGTCAACGACGGCGCGGGCGCCGGCGGCGAGACGACGGTGGCCATGGACTTCGGCCGCATCACCATCTCAGACGACATCGTCCTCTACCTGTTCGGCGCTCCTGGCCGGTCGCGGCTCACGTCCATGTGGCAGACGCTTGCCGAGGGGATGCTCGGGTTCGTGCTCCTGCTCGACGCCGATGACGCCCTGCGCGTCGACGAGTCGCGCGACATGGCCGAGTTCCTCGCCGAGCGAAGCGACGTGCCCTTCGTCGTCGCCGTCAACCGGCTGGAGCACGGCGACCTCGACGGCATTCGCGCGTTGCGCGAGGGCCTCGGGCTTCCGGCAGATGCCCGCATCATCCCGGTGGATGCGCGAGACCGCGACTCGGTCAAAGAGGTGCTGCTCGAGCTCCTCGACGAGGCGCTTGGCTGGGTGGAGTAGCGCGACGCCCGGTGCTCGCAACTCGCGACATCGCCGCGCAATCTCCGTTAAGCCCGCGCGCCAGCTTCCCGATACATGAATTGTGAGCTGCGTCACACTCACGTCCGTCGCCGATGCGGCGGATTCCCGATACTCGATTAGGGGGCGGGTGGCGTGACGCGGCAGCGTAGACGACAGGGGTACGGGGCTTGATGGACAGCTCGAATAGATTCGGACAGCTGCTACTGCGTGCCGGTATCATCACCGAGCAGCAGCTGAACGACGCGCTCGAGGTCCATCGCGCCACCGGCAACCCGATAGGCCGCGTCCTCGTTGACCTCAAGTACGTGAGCCAGGCCGACCTCCTGCGCGTCATGGCGCGCCAGATGGGCGTGAGCTTCGTAGATCTGGGCGAGACCAATCCCGAGATCCCCGCGATCAACCTCGTGCCGCGCGATCTCGCCGAGCGCTACACGCTCATGCCGGTCTCGCTCAAAGACGGCACGCTTACCGTGGCGATGGCCGAGCCACAGAACATCATGGCCCTCGACGACCTGCGTATCGTCACCGGGATCGACATCAAGACGGTCATCGCGACCAAAGACGACATCACCGACGCCATCGAGGAGTACTACAAGGTCGCCCACACAAGCAGCGAAGACTACTTCGTGGGCAGCGACGCTCTGGCCGAGGAGGAGCTCTCCGAGCTCACCGAGGTCGAGTCCGAGGCGCCAGCGGTCAAGCTCGTGAACTTCATCATCCAGAAAGCCGTCGCGGATCGCGCATCCGACATCCACATCGAGCCGCAAGAGAACGACGTGCGCGTGCGGTTCCGCATTGACGGCGTGCTGATCGAGGTCATGCGCAGCCCCAAGTCCACCCAAGCCTCGCTGCTGAGCCGCTTCAAGATCATGGCCGAGATGGACATCGCCGACTCGCGCCGCCCCCAGGACGGCCACTGCCAGGTCACTGTAGGCGGGCACCGCATCGACTTCCGCGTCTCGACGCTGCCGACCGTGTACGGCGAGCGCGTCGTGCTGCGTATCCTGCGCAAGGACTCGATCCTCCTGCAGCTCTCGGACTTGGGCTTCTCGCCGCGCTCACTCGAGCGCTTCCAGTCGTCGTTCACCAAGCCCTACGGCGCAATCCTCGTGACCGGCCCCACCGGCTCGGGTAAGTCGACCTCGCTCTACGCGGCCATCAACGTACTCAACGATCCCGCGCGCCACATCCTGACCGCCGAGGACCCGGTCGAGTACCGCCTCGACGGCGTGAACCAGTGCCAGATCAACCACAAGGCCGGCCTGACGTTTGCGCGAGCGCTGCGCTCGTTCCTGCGCTGCTCGCCCGATGTCATCCTCGTGGGTGAGATCCGCGACCAGGAGACCGCGCAGATCGCGATCGAGTCCGCGCTTACCGGCCACCTCGTGCTCTCCACCCTGCACACCAACGATTCCGCCAGTGCGGTCACGCGCCTTGTGGAGATGGGTGTGGAGCCCTTCCTCGTCTCATCTGCGGTAGACTGCGTGCTTGCGCAGCGGCTGGCACGCAAGCTCTGCCCCGAATGCAAGGAACAGTTCAAGCCTTCCCGGCAGGTGCTCACAGACTCGGGCTTTGATGCCGATAACCTGCCAGAGACCGTCTACCGGGCCGGCGGCTGCAAGAAGTGCGGCCAGACGGGGTACCGGGGGCGGGTTGGCGTGCACGAGGTGCTCATGATGTCCGAAGAACTCAGCCGGGCGTGTGTCGAGGGTGCGACCGCCGAGAAGATCAAACAAATTGCTATCGAGCAAGGTATGATTACGCTGAGGCAGGACGGACTTGAGAAGGTTCGAGAGGGGCTGACCTCGATCGAAGAGGTCATGCGCGTGATCGTGTAGGGCACGCAACAATGGCGTGGAGGAGCCTCATGGCAACGTTTGCATACACCGTCAAGGACAGAGCGGGTAGCGTCACCAAGGGCAAGCTCGAGGGCGAAAGCCGCGAGGCGGTCCAAGCCAAGCTCGTTCAGATGGGCTATATCATCATCGATCTCAAGAGCGCGGGGCTGCTCGACTCGATGTCGAGCATCACCTTTGGCTCGGGCGTGAAGCAGAAGGACGTGACGATCTTCTCACGCCAGTTCGCGACGATGATCAACGCCGGCCTCTCGCTCACCAAGTGTTTGAGTATCCTAGGCGCACAGGCCGAGAACAAGTACTTCCAGGACATCATCCAGCAACTTGGCAGGGACGTTGAAGCGGGTCAGTCGCTCTCGGATGCGCTGTCGAGGCATCCTAAGGTATTCCCGCCGATCTTCATCAACATGGTGCGGGCCGGTGAGACCGGTGGTGTCCTCGACGAGGTCCTGAACCGCGTCGCCGACCATTTCGAGCAGGAGCAGGCGCTCAAGGGCAAGGTAAAGTCGGCCATGACGTACCCGATCGCGATGGGCGTGCTCGTTCTCGTGCTTCTCGCCGCCATGATGATCTTTGTCATCCCGACGTTCGAGAAGATGTTCGCCAGTATGGGCGGCGAGCTACCAGGGCTCACGAAGGTCATGATCGCCACCTCAGACTTCATAGCGAGCTGGCGCGGCGCCGTGGCCCTTGTGGTATTCGTGCTCGCTATTTACGCGTTCCGTTGGTGGATCAAGGGCCCAGGGAAATTCATCTGGGACACGTTCAAGCTCAACATGCCGATATTCGGGTCTATGACGCGCAAGATAGCGCTCGCCCGGTTCACGCGCACCGCCGGTACGCTCGTCTCCGCCGGCGTCCCGATCCTCACCACGCTCGACATCGTCTCGGACACGTCGGGTAACGAGGTCGTCTCCAAAGCTGTCAAGAACGCCCGAAACGCCATCAAGGAAGGCGAAACGATCGCCAAGCCCCTGTCGGAGAGCAAGGTCTTTCCCTCGATGGTCACGCAGATGATCGCGGTGGGCGAGGAGACCGGAGCGCTCGACCAGATGCTCAACAAGATTGCAGACTTCTACGACGAAGAGGTCGCGGCCGCTGTTGATGGGCTGACCTCGCTCATCGAGCCGCTGATGATGGTCGTGCTGGGCGGCGTCGTTGGCATCATGGTCGTCGGGCTGTACTTGCCGATGTTCAGCGTTATCACGTTGATCCAGTGAGAACTTCTGCGAATTGTCGCTAAAGTCCTTGCGCGGTAGGCCGATACTAGTCGTGTACAGGCGGATGGGCCGCCTGTCAAAGTCCCAAGGGAGGGAGGTGCGACTATGATGCAGATGTTCCGCAAGAAGGAGGAGGGCTTCACCCTCGTCGAGCTCATGGTCGTCGTTCTCATTATCGGTATTCTTGTTGCAATCGCTATTCCGGTCTTCAACGCGGCTCGTGGAAACGCCCAGAAGCGTTCGTGTCAGGCCAATCTGCGCACTATCGATGGCGGTATCCAGCAGCTTCGTGCCGAAGATAATGGCGAGACTAAAGTCGAGGAAGTGCTTGCCGCCAACGCGGACGAGCTTGTTAACAAGGGAATTCTTCGGGAGGCACCGAGATGTCCCAGTGACACATCAGCCGGACCCTACGAATTCGACGCCGGCCGGGCCGTGTGCCCCGCTGGGGAGACAGATCACACATACTAGGCGTCTCACGC
>CAZBLH010000038.1:0-13399 GCA_964492775.1 uncultured Eubacteriales bacterium
CGAAGTGGCCGATGCGGCACTTGGCCATGACGGGGATGCTCACGGCCTCGACGATCTCGGCAACCTTCGTGGGGTCAGCCATACGCGCCACGCCACCGACGGCGCGAATGTCAGCGGGCACGCGCTCCAGCGCCATGACCGCGACCGCACCGGCGTCCTCGGCGACCTTGGCCTGCTCGGCGGTAACGACATCCATGATGACGCCGCCCTTGAGCATCTCGGCAAGGCCGGTCTTGACGCGTAGGGTCCCTACTTCACGATTGGTCTCAGACACGAAGCCACTCCCTCTGACGATGATCGCCGCGTGAGCCCGCGACAGTGGGTCACGAGATTACCGATGGAAACCAAGATTGTACCTGTGGGACTTGCGGGGCAACAAGGTCAGGTGAGCGAAAACATGCTCGTCTCGCCTGTTACTTCATCGTGATGGCCCCATCGAGCGGGATCACCTGGAACCACGTGCGCCCCTGCACCAGCTTGATCGGCCGACCCTCGGCGTCGGTGAACTTGGGCGGCGCGTCCGGCGAGCCGGTCCACGTGCCGTCGAACCGCTGCCCGCCCCGGAAGATCGAGACGCGGTTCTTGCTGCCTAGATCGATGTTATAGGTGACCGAGCCACGCACGTCGCGGCTCGCGACGGTGTACTTCGCCCACATGACCACGACGTTGTCGGCCGTTACCTGCTTTCCGGTCGCCGCGTCGTTGTGCGCAGCACCGTTGTTGAAGCGCAGGTACTGCCCGTTCTGGTACACCCAGCGCACTCGATTCGCCTGGGAGAAGGGGATGTCGATTTCGGTGACGGTCGGCGTCGACTCCTCCGTGCGGTTCACGAACTGCAGCCCCGTCGGGATTACTGTGGTCTCGTAGCCGCGCTCCTGCGCCGTGGCGTGCGCCTTGGCGGTTTCAAGGAAGAGGTTGTGCGGCGCGCGCCTGCTGCGATCGCGAACGTAGGGCTTGGTCACACCCGCATCCTCCGAGAGGTTCGGCAGGTTCGCGTTGCGGATCGCGGCGTTCACCGAGCTGCTGGCGCCGGAGAAGAAGAAGAGACCCTGGTACTGCGGGACAATCCATATATCCGACAATCGAGCGCTACGCACCGGCCCCACTCGCGCGGGCAGCTCGCTGTGGAAGATGCAGTTGAAGCGCGTCACGCCGCCCTCGGCGATCGACTCGTACACGACGTCGGCCGAGCCGATGCCGGTCTGAGGCCTCGATGCGGCCGAGTTCTCAATCTTCACCGAAAGCGGGCGGCGGCTAAGGGTCGCGGGATCAGTCGCCTTCTTGCCGGTGAACGGCCAGCGCGCCGCTTCCGCAGGCCGCGGAACAGTCCGCTCCCTGTCGGCGGTCGGCCAAGGCGTCGTCACTTCGGCAGGAGTCTTCTTGCAGCCGGTCAGGACGATCGGCGCAAGCACCGCGAGCGCGACGGCGGCAATGAGTAGCTTCCTTCGGGTCATGGGCACTCCTTCGTGAAGTCAGGTTGCAGTCTAGCCCAACCGGAGGTCGCATGAAGCGCGAGCGCGCTTCTCGGCACCAAAACGTCATGGTGGTCAACTCGCGTTCTCCCAGCGCCGATGAATACGGTGGAGCGACGAGACGAGGAGCACCGATGCCCTGTTACCTGCTGCACATGGTCGAGATGCCGGAGCCCAAGCCCTACGACGACCCGGACCTGAAGGACCTCGTCGGCGAGTTCCCCCGCCTCTTCTGCGCCTACTGCAACCCGCCGCAGTCGCTCAGGCCATCGGACTCGTCACGCTGCCTCGAGCGCGAGTCCCCTTGCTGGAAGCCCGCCGATCAGATCTGTCCCTGAGGTAGCCCCTTCTTGCGCGCCCACGTGATCAGTGCGACCCCGACGACGATCATCGGCAGGCTCAGCAGCTGACCGGTCGTGATGCCGCCGAACCAGAACCCCATCTGGACGTCGGGCTCGCGAAAGAACTCGGCGATCGTGCGCAACACCCCGTACCCGGCGAGGAACCAGCCGAGCAGCTCGCCCCGCGGGCGCGGCGGAAGCTTTCGGGCGAGCAGCATCATTATGGCGAAGAGCGCCACACCCTCGAGCGCGGCCTCGTAGAGCTGGGATGGGTGCCGCGCCACATCGCCCGCCCCCGGAAACACCACGCCCCAAGGGACGCTCGTCTCACGGCCCCAAAGCTCGCCATTCACGAAGTTGGCGAGGCGGCCCAGGAACAGGCCGATCGGCGCGCCGACACCACCCAAGTCCGCAAGCGTGATCCAAGGCACCTTGAGGATCCTCGCGGCGACGATCCCGCCAGACATAAGCCCAACCAACCCGCCGTGGAACGACATCCCCCCGTCCCAGATCGCAAGTATGGCGCCGGGATTACCGAGGTAGTACGAGCCTCCATAGATGAGGACGTAGCCTAAGCGCGCTCCGAGGATCAGTCCGATAACGGCCCACAGCACGACCGTGAGCACATCGTCATCGGTGAGCTCAAGCTCCCACCGGTGGGCAAGCCAGCGCAATACGAACCCCGCACCCACGAAACCCACCAGGTACGCGAGCCCATACCAGCGCACGGCGAGCGGGCCGAGCCGAAATGCCACCGGATCGATCTGCGGGAAGGCAAGCGTTGCGAGCGCAGCAGTATCCATGGAAGGTCGTTCCTCGGCTGTCGTCTTCGGCTGTGATGATCCGCTGGCTGGCGGCTAGAACTGTACCTTCGGCGCTACAGCTGCTTCCGGCTCGGCCTCGAAGTATTCGGCGGCCTTGAACCCAAGCATCCCCGCCACCAGATTGGCCGGGAATGACTGGATCGCTGTGTTGAAGCTCATTACCGAGTCGTTGTAGAACTGCCGCGCGTACGCGATCTTGCTCTCGGTGTTGGTGAGCTCCTCCTGCAGCTGAATGAAGTTCTGGTTTGCCTTGAGGTCCGGGTACGCCTCTGCGAGGGCAAACAGCGACTTCAGGGCGCCGGTGAGCATGTTCTCGGCTTGTCCCTGCTGCTCGACTCCCGTCGCCGACATGGCCATGTTGCGCGCCTGGATGACCGCTTCAAGAGTCTCACGCTCGTGACCGGCGTACCCTTTGACTGTTTCGACGATGTTGGGGATGAGATCGTAGCGACGCTTGAGCTGCACGTCGATCTGCGCCCAAGAGTTCTCGACCCGGTTCCGAAGCTGGATGAGACGGTTGTACAGCGCAATCGCGGCGAACGCGACGGCGATGACCACCACCCCGAGTGCCAGACACACGAACACGCCCACGCCCATGATCGGTTCCTCCTCTAGTCATTCGCAGGTGCGATAGACTGCGCGGATGTATCGTAGCACCCGAAGCGACCCGAAGCACCGCCGCGCCCCTTCAGGAGCCTTCCCTCACGTGATACCCATACGACCTGAAACGCGCCCGCCAATCCGTCCGTGGACGACCTGGGCGCTCATCGCCCTCTGCGTCGCCGCGCTGGTGCGTCTGGCGTCACTGCCTGCCGAGCGAGCCGTCGGTATCTTCGAGGCGCTCGCCGTGGTCCCGCGCCGGTTCCTGTCACTGCCATGGGACCCGGCGCAGGCGCTGACGCTCATCTCGTCGGCTTTCCTGCACGCTGGCTGGGTCCACCTTGCGGGCAACATGCTGTACCTGCTCGTGTTCGGGCCGCTCGTCGAGTGGCGCCTCGGCCGAGCGCGCTTCCTTGCGCTCTACCTGGCGGCTGGCGCCGCCGGTGCGCTGTTGCACGTCGCCGTCTTCCCGACCTCGGATGTGCCGCTCGTAGGGGCAAGCGCCGCCATCGCGGGCGTGCTTGGCGCCCATCTCGTGCTCGAACCGAGGGCACGCGTCACCACGGTCATCCCCGTCATCGTGTTCTTCGAACTCGCATCGCTACCGGCGTGGTTCGTCATCGCGCTGTGGTTCGCGCTGCAGCTGGCCTCCGCGCTGGCATCAATCTCCACGGCTGCTGTCGCGGGCGCTACAACCGTGGCATGGTTCGCCCACCTCGGCGGGTTCGCGATCGGGGCGCTCGCGGCCGCGGTCCATCGGACCGGGCGTCAATCGCTCGGCAAGAAGCGAAGGGCTAGAACGGGTCCCCGTCGATCTGCGCGATGATGTCGTCTGCCGAGTCAACCGCGGCGAGCTGCCTGCGGAAGTACTCGCAGTACGAGTCGATCGTGGCATCTTCGGCGTCGCCCAACGTGACCCCGCCCGTGAACAGGTCCGCCGATGCGACAGACTCCCCATTCTCGCCGGTAACCCCGGAGACGACGAACACGCCGCTCCACGCGTTCGGCTCTTGGCTCGAGGAGAGGGCCTCGATCGCCGTGAGCAGGAACTGAGGAACCACGGCGGTCACATTTATCTCGGTACCGCAGTGGGGGCATACGAACGTAATGTCAGCGCGCGAATGCTCGTTGAGCACCACGTTGTCGATGTCCTCGAGCCCGACTTCCACGCTCCCGTCGATGGGGCATTGGATCTGGAACTCCATATGAATCGCCTCCACCGTTGACTGTAAGTATTGTACCGCTGCCCCGCGCGCGGCACGAGTACTTGCAACGGTCGCAAGAACCACGCCACGTGTTAGGATTCTCGCTATGCTTGGCGACGAGACAACGCAAACCACCGACGCATCGCTCGAAACACCCCCCGCGAACAGCGGGTTCATCTCCGAGTTCCTGCGCGGATGCAAGCTCGGGTTGCCTGTGCTGCTCGGCTACTTCCCGGTTGGCGCTGCGTTCGGGCTCCTTGCCCGAGAGAGCGGCTTCGGCGTGCTCGCCGCGACGGTCTGCTCTGCTACAGCACTCGCCGGCGCCGGACAGTTCATCGCACTCGCGGTGCTCGGCACCGGGGCCGGGGCCTCGGCCGCCCTTATCGCTACTGCGGTCGTGAACCTCCGCTACGTGCTCTTCGCCTCAACACTCTCGCCGCACGTCTCGCAGGTGAGGCTCCCGGGCCTTGCATGGCTCGGCTTCACGCTCACCGACGAGACGTTCGCGGTCAACATCTCCGACCTGAGGACCGGACGCGCCAGCGCCGTATCCATGGCCTGCGTTGGACTGGTCTCTTGGCTGGGATGGGTCGGTGGCACGCTCGCCGGCACGCTCGCCGCCGAGACCATAGGCGACCCGTCCCGCTTCGGCGTGGAGTTCGCGATGCCTGCGATGTTCTCGGCGCTGTTCATAGCACTTGCCGAGGACCGTCGCCACATCGCCATCGGAGTGCTTGCGGCCGCCCTCGCACTCATCCTGCCGGCGCTCGGCGCCGTGGGGATCGAGGTGCCGCAGAGCTGGATCGTGGTGATCGCCTCGATGGCGGCAGCCGCGGTCGCAGTGGTTGTGATTCCCGATGAGTGAGACCCAGAGGGCGATCATCACCGTCATCATCGGCATGGGACTGATCAACTTCAGCTTGCGCTTCGTGCCGCTTGCGCTGCTGTCGCGCATGGAACTGCCGAAACCGGTTCGCCGCTGGCTCTCGTTCGTGCCGATCTCGGTGATGGGCGCACTTGTGGCAAGCGAGGTCGTCCACCCCGGCGGCACGACGCCGCCGGTTCTCACGAGCCCGTACGTCTGGGCATCGCTGCTCACGATGGTCGTCTTCCGGTTCAGCCGAAGCTTTCTCGGGGCGACGCTCGCCGGCGTGGTTGGTTTCGTAGCTCTGCGCGCCGTCCTCGGCTGAGGCTGGCGCTATCCGCTTGAACCGTATAGCGCGTGCGCAGCGAAGCGAGTATGCGCTACACTGCATGCTTCCCTCGAACCGCGTCCGACCTGTCATCGACTCTCCCGCAACACTGAGAACCCGGCCGAGCCGTTTCCGACACCTGGAGGACTCGTGGCACGCATCCGCCCCTTCGCTGCATGGCGCTACGCTGGACCCGAACGCGACATCTCCGATTTGGTTGCGCCGCCATACGACGTCATCTCGGAGTCGATGCGCGACAAACTGCTGGCCCGGAGCGAGCACAACGCCGTCGCCTTGGAGCTGCCTCAGGGTTCAGCTGACCCCGAATCAAGCGAGAGCCGTTACGCCATGGGACGCGCAACCTGGGACGAGTGGCGCGACGCCGGCGTACTCATGCGCGACGAACACCCTGCAATCTACGTGCTCGAACAGACCGGGACTGCCGCCGGCCGGTCGTTCCGCAGGCGGGCGTTCATCGCCGCGGTCGCGCTCGAGCCCTTCTCGGCAGGGGTGATCCTCCCCCACGAGCGCACGTTGCCCAAAGCGCTCGGCGACCGATTCGAGCTGCTCAAGGCCACCGGAGCGAATCTCAGCCAGGTGCTCGGCCTGTTCGAGGACCCGGACTCCGCCGCGCCGGCGGTGTTCGACGCGGCCGTCACCGGCGAGCCGATCGCCGAGGCAACCGACGATGCCGGCGTACTCAGCCGCGTGTGGGGCGTCACCGATGCTGAGCGTATCGCCGAGATCGAGGCACTGCTCGACCCCGCACGCGTCTTCATCGCCGACGGACACCACCGCTACACCGTCGCTCTCGCCTACCGCGACCTCATGCGTGAGACGCTCGGCGATGCAGGGCAGCCCGCTGCTGACGACGGACTCGCCGACGAACCCGAGCACGACTTCGTGATGATGGCGCTTGTCTCGATCGACGACCCTGACCTTGAGCTGTTGCCCACCCACCGGGTCGCCGACGCAGATGGCGAGTTCGACGCCCAGGCCTTCAAGGACGCGCTCGCCGAGCATTTCCTGCTCGAGGAGCTCAGCCCCGGGCACCCCACCGGAGCTCTGGAGGACCTCGACACGCCGGCCTTCCTGGTCAAGACGCGTGCCGACGAGCGAGCATTCCTCGCGCGCCTGCGCCCCGAGGTCAACCTCACCTCGGCGATCACCGCCGAGGCCTCTCCGGAATGGAAGCGACTCGACGTCGCTGTGCTCACGGAGCTCATCCTAGAACCTCTGCTCGGCATCCACCCCGACCGCCCCGAGAGTCTTCGACGCCTCGGCTTCGTGAAGGACCTGCACGAGGCATTGCGCTCGACCGCCGAGCATGACGTCGCGTTCGTGTTGCGCCCCACCGGGCTCGACCAGCTGCGGGCGATCGCACTCGGCGGCGAGACGATGCCGCAGAAGAGCACGTACTTCTACCCAAAGCTGCTTACCGGCCTGGTGTTCCGCTCCGCGACCTGACGCCAACGCCCTCCGGCACGATCCAGGTCATGCGCGGACAGAGCGCGCCGAGCCGACACTCGTCGCACAGCGGGGCCTTGGGGCGACAGGTCTGCCTGCCCACGAGCCACGCCGCCAGATCGAGGAGCGCGGGGTTCTCGGGGCCGTAGCGGGTGGCCGCAGCCTCGATCGCCGCTGCTGAATCCTCCTTGGCAAGGCCGGAGCGTAGGAATACGCGCCGCACCTGGATGTCGTAGGCCACCTGGCCCCCAGAGCGCTCGGCAAGCTCAACGCCGAAGTGGCGCGCGAGTATCGCCGTCGCCATCACCGCCTTCTTGCGACCGATACCCTCGAACGCCGACAGGCGTTCGGTAACCTCGATCATCGTCGTGCCCTGCGGCCACATCGCGCTCGCGTCGCCGTCCCACTCCTCGAGCAGCCTGCGTGCTGCCGACGAGATCCAGCGCGGCAGCGTCGTCTTGAAGCGGTGCAGCATCGGGCGGCTCTGGACCGCCTCGGCAACGGCTTCGGTGTTCTCGGCGAGGAACGCCAGATCGAGCGTGCCGAGGCGCTGCTGCAGCAGCCACGGTCCCTGCCAGGCGCGCTCGGCGGGGATGCCCTGGGTGAAGAGGATGCCGATCAGGAAGGCGTTCGGATCGCTCTCAAGTAGCGCGTCAGCTTCCGCGACACCGGTGAAGGAACCGCCGACCTGCGCAGCCTGGGCCGCCTCCAGCTCGCGTCCGAACTCGACGAGCGCACGGGCGACCTCCGCACGAACCCGCTCGTCCTGCTGATGCATCGCACCTCCCACGGGTCGTGGCGGGCGTCACGCATTCTTGCGCGGACCGTTGGCGTGGAAGAACTCGCAGTAGCGGCACCCTTCCTTGATGGCTGCCGAGCGGTCGAGCGTGGGGTCGAAGAGGAGGTCGACATCGTTGGTGAGCGCGTAGGTCGGCCGAGTGCATACGGCATACGCGCAGCGCATGGGGCAGAGTTCCTTCGGGTCGACAGCATGCGGGCAGCCGGCCTGCATCTCCTCGTCGCAGCCGCGGGTCTCCCAGCACTTGGCCATCTGCTTCGCACCCTTCCTGAAGCCGTGTCGGTTGGCGTCGGCTGATTCTATCCTACGACGCCTGACGGCGCCCGCAGGCAGCGGTTTTCAGGTAGACTCCCCACATGGACAACACGATCTTTGACCACCACTATGACACCCTGGTTGTGGGGGCCGGCCCTGCCGGCGCTATGGCTGCACTCCACGCCGCCGAGCGCGGTTCGGTACTTCTCATCGACTCCTCGGCACTTCCGCGCGACAAGAGCTGCGGCGGGATGCTCAACGAGTACTCGCAGGAGTTTCTGGCGGAGTATGGCACGATGCCTCAGAGCCTCATGCTGGACCCTGCCTGGGTGAACTTCCGCTACCACGACTGGGACCGTCGCATTCTCAAGCCGACCGAGCTCCAGTTTGCCAACGTCAGCCGTCAGGGATTCGATGACTGGATGATGACGCTGCTGCCCGAGAACGTGACCGTCTCGGCCAAGACCTCGCTCGTCACGTTCGAGCAGACTGCCGAGCAGGTGCGCGCCCGGCTGCGTGTCGACGGCACCGACACCACCGTGACCGCGAGCTACCTCGTCGGTTGCGACGGTCCACGCTCCACGGTGCGCCGCGAGCTCGGCACAGGCAGTGTAGCCACGTACGTGACCCTCCAGGAGTTCTGCCGCCTCGAGGGCGAGCTCGAGCCGTACTTCGACTGCATCTACGCGCGTAATATCGGGGACAGCTTCGGTTACGGCTACGTCGTCCCCAAGGGAGACGTCGCTATCGTCGGCTCAGTCTTCTACCCAAGAACCAAGCGCCCGCACGTCAAGCATGACCAGTTGCTCACCATGCTGCGCGAATCGCTGCCTCTCGGTCCTTCGGAGAAGCGAGAGGCTTGGGTCGCGCTGTCGGTGCGCAACGCCGCAGACGTGTCGCGCGGCAAAGGCCGCGTTCTGCTCGCAGGCGAGGCCGGCGGATTCATGTCGCCGACGAGCGGTGAGGGCATCAGCTACGCGCTTAATACCGGCCGCCTCGCTGGCCGAGCCATCGCGTCCGCCAACGGCTCCGGTGCGCTCGATCTCTACACGCGCGCCAGCGACGATGTAGCGAACAACATCAGGCGCAAGCTCAAGTGGCTGCCGTTCATGGAGTCGCGGGCCGGCAAGTACGTCGCCGGGTTCGTCCCCACGCCGATCGTCTCCAAGGTCACCAAGGGACTCTAGCGGCCCACACGGTACCCGGGTCCCGGAAGGTCCGGGGTTGGCGTCAAACCCTCAAACGAAGACGGGTCCTGAGGCACAAGCTTCAGGACCCGTTGCGTACTCGGCTCGACGAGTCTCTACACGCGGCGGTTCAGGTACATACGGCTCGGCGTGGCCTCGCTCTGCCCCTGATACTTGCTTCCGAGTTCCGGGTGGCCGTAGGGCCGGTCCACGGGCGTTGTCATCTGCGAGAACGAGATCTGCCCGATCCTCATCCCGGGCGTGAGCACCATCGGAAGGTTCGCGACGTTGGAGAGTTCCAGCGTCAGCTTGCCGTCCCAGCCTGGATCGACGTACCCGGCCGTGGAGTGGATGAGCAGCCCAAGCCGACCGAGCGAACTCTTGCCCTCAAGCCGCCCGACCACGTCGTCGGGCAGCGCGATACGCTCCGACGTCGTCCCAAGCACGAACTCACCGGGGTGCAGCACGAACGGCTCCTCTACCGAGGCCGTCACCCGCTCGGTCAGTCCCGGCTGCTCGCGCTCCGGATCGATGTAGGGCAGTCTCGAGTTGCGAAACACCTGGAAGTCGTCACCGAGGTGGAGGTCGACACTCGACGGCTGGATATCGTCGGGGTCGAGCGGATCGATGATGATCCGCCCCCTCGCGACTTCAAGCTTGATCGTCCTGTCCGATAAGACCATGGTTATCGCTTCTCTATGCGCACTTGCTGTAGCCGCAGCTCCTGCACACGCTGCAGCCGCTCTCGTGCTCAAGCGAGCCGCCGCACTCGGGGCAGGCTCCAGACAGGTTGTCCAGGGCGTCGGTGTTCCTCGTGATCGCCGTGGCTGCCTGACCGGTCTCCATGTACTGGACTGCGTGCTCCATCACGATGCCCACAGCATCCGCGCACGATAGCACCTTGCCGCCCTCGGCCCATGACGGCGAGGGGCAGCGGATGCCGCGCAGGTGCTTCAGGATCGCGTCCGGATCGACGCCCGCGCGCAGCGACACCGAGATCATGCGCGAGAGAGCCTCGGACTGCGAGGCGGCGCACCCGCCCGACTTACCCATCTGCGTGAAGACCTCGCACATACCCTGTTCGTCCCAGTTGACCGTGACGTACAGGTTGCCGCAGCCGGTCTGGATCTTCTCGGTGCGACCCTGCGTGATCTGCGGACGCGGGCGTGGCTCAATCTCGCCAGGGACAACCGCCGAACTGTCGGCCGAGCTCGCGCTTGCGGTGCGGCCGGTCGTGAGAACCTGGCCTTCCTTGCTGCCGTCGCGGTATATCGTGACGCCCTTGACGCCAAGCTCGTAGGCCAGGTCGTAGACGTAGCGCACGTCGTCGGGCGTGGCCTCTGCCGAGAAGTTCACCGTCTTCGAGACCGCATTGTCGGTGTGCTTCTGGAACGCCGCCTGAGTGCGGATGTGCCAGTCCGGAGCGATATCGTGCGCCGTCACGAAGACTCGGCGGACGTCCTCCGGCACGTCCTCGATATCAGCGACCGAACCGTGGTCGGCAATCAGCGACATGAGCTCGCGGCTGTAGAAGCCGCGCTTGACGGCGACCTCCTCGAAGAGCGGGTTTACCTCGATGAGGCGGTCATTGTCCATGACCGTGCGCACGTAGCTCACAGCGAAGAGCGGCTCCACGCCACTCGAGCAGTTCGCGATGATTGAGAGTGTTCCGGTCGGAGCGATCGTGGTCACGGTCGCGTTGCGGATCGGGCCACCCTCCGGGGTGTCATAGATCGAGCCCTCGAAGTTCGGAAACGCGCCGCGCTCCTCGGCGAGCTTGCGGCTCGCTGCCTTGGCCTCCGCGTCGATGAAGCCCATGATCTTCTCGCCCAACGCCACTGCCTCGTCGCTGTCGTAGGCCAGGTCGAGCCGGATGAGCAGGTCTGCCCAGCCCATCACACCGAGACCCACCTTGCGGTTGCCGCGAGCAAGCTCGCCGATCTCGGGCAGCGGATATTCGTTGACCTCGATGACGTCGTCGAGGAAACGGATGCCGCGGTGCACCACGTCGGCCAGGCGGTCCCAGTCCACGTCGATGCCGGCATCGGTGAGCCTCGTCATCCTCGCGAGGTTGACCGACCCGAGGTTGCAGGCCTCGTATGGGAGCAGAGGCTGCTCGCCACACGGGTTGGTCGACTCGATCTCGCCGAGGTTCGGTGTGGGGTTGTCGCGGTTGATGCGGTCGATGAAGATGATGCCCGGGTCGCCAGTGGCCCACGCCATATCGATGATGAGATCGTAGACCTCGCGCGCGTCCAGCTCGCCGACGACCTCCTTGGAGCGCGGGTTCCTCAATGCGTACGGCGTGCCGGCCTTCACAGCCTCCATGAAGTCCTCGGTGAGCGCGACTGAGATGTTGAAGTTGGCGAAGTCCCCGTCCGCCTTGCACTTGATGAAGTGCAATATGTCCGGGTGATCGATACGCAGCACGCCCATGTTCGCCCCGCGACGCGTACCGCCCTGCTTGACCGCCTCGGTAGCCTGGTTGAACACGCGCATGAACGAGACTGGACCGCTCGAGACGCCCTGAGTGGAGCGAACCGAGTCGCCGGCCGGACGCAGGCGCGAGAACGAGAAGCCGGTCCCGCCGCCGGACTTGTGGATGAGGGCGGTGTCGCGCACTGCACCAAAGATCGACTCCATCGAGTCGTCCACCGGCAGCACGAAGCAAGCCGAGAGCTGCTGGAGCTCGCGACCGGCATTCATAAGCGTCGGCGAGTTCGGCAGGAACTCGAGCGAGGTCATGAGGTCGTAGAAATCAGCGGCAACCTCGGCGACTCTCGCGTCGTCTGCGCCCCACGAGCGCTCAGCTGAGGCAATGTTCTTGGCGACACGAATGAACATGTCCGAGGGGTTCTCGATAGGTCGGCCATCCTCGTCCTTCTGCAGGTACCGCTTCTGCAGAACCTTCAGGGAGTTGGGGCTAAGAATGTCGTCGATCGAGCGCGAATATCCGGTCACGCCGGCCCTTTCCACCATCAGCTTTCTCTCTCCTCACGAATTGGAGCCGGGTGTAACGCCAACCCCTCATTACTACTACATATTGCGCTTTAGCAGCGTATGACGGCCATATCTTGTACGTCAATCTACTTGCGACGAGCGGCAGGAATGCCTCGCCCGACGGCGGCGTTTGTGGATGGCACTGCAGAGTTCAAGTGGGTCAACTACTAGCACAAGCGAAGGCCTGCGCGAAACACAAGAAGCCCCTCACCGAGGGGCTTCTTGATTACACTGCCTGTTGCCGAGCAGATTTACACGCGCTCGACGCGTACGACCTCGGGAACCTGCTCCTTGAGGACGCGCTCGACACCGTTGGCCAACGTCAGCTGCGACATCGGACAGCCACGGCAGGCACCCTGCAGAGCAACCTTCACGACACCGTCCTCGGATACGTCCACCAGCTCGACATCTCCACCATCGGCCTGCAGGGCCGGGCGGATAAGGCCAAGAGCATCCTCGACACGCTGCTTCAGTTCTACCGTCATGCGTAAACGTCCTCTCTACATAAGCGCGTCCCGATTCAGGACACGCCCACCGGCTCTCAGCCGAACAGACCAGCGAAGAGCGTACCGAAGCCTTACAGCATCAGTCAACTTTCCCGATCAGACAAAATACTCCCAGCATCACATACGCAGCCGGATCTGCCAGCGGGAACCACAAGAGCCGTCGGATGTGCTCAGCAGCGTCCTACTCTCCCAGGCCATTACAGCCTAGTACCATCGGCGCTGGAAGGCTTAACTACCGAGTTCGGAATGGGATCGGGTGTACCTCTTCCGCCATAACCACTGAGCACATCCGACGGCTCCCGTCGGAGAAATATTCGCAATGTCAAGGCGCCGCCGGTAAGCGTCCGGCTACCCTGAATGCTGCATAGCGCTTGAAATGTCACACAAATGAGATCAAGACCTCGGCCTATTAGTACCGGTCGGCTGAACACATTGCTGTGCTTACACCTGCAGCCTATCAACGTCGTAGTCTACGACGAGCCTTACCTGGTTAACCCAGTGGGTGAACTCATCTTGGGATGGGCTTCCCGCTTAGATGCTTTCAGCGGTT
>CAZBLH010000039.1:0-12268 GCA_964492775.1 uncultured Eubacteriales bacterium
GTCGAGAGGGGATTTCGCTTGATCGCGCTTTCTGGTTGGTTCGGTCCGCTGGTCATGGGCCTCTTTGGCCTCCTGTTCGGGAGCTTCGCGAATGTCGTGAGCTGGCGGCTCCCGCGCGGAGAGTCTCTCTCGGCTCCTCCGTCGCACTGCCCCGCGTGTGGGCATCCTGTGCGCTGGTACGACAACATCCCCGTGGTGAGCTGGCTCGCCTTGCGTGGCCAGTGCCGTGACTGCCACGCGCCGATCTCGGTTCGTTATCCGCTCGTCGAGGCGGCAATGGGCGCGCTGTGGGCGGGCGTTGCCGTCCTGTATGCGATGGACGCCCGGACTCCAGCTGGCATCGTGCTTGTCTCGACGTTACTAGTGCTCTCGCTGATCGACCTCGACACTATGCGGCTGCCAAACGCACTCGTAGCATTCCTAGCGGGTGCAGGGATTCTCCTGGCGGTTAGCGCACAAGTCTCGGGCAAGCCATTCATGCCGCTGCTTCCTCTGGCCAGTGTCGGCGTGCTATCGAGCCCGCTCGCGGTATCTCTGCTGGGTGCCGCTTGCGGTGCAGGACTCAGCCTCGCCATCGCGGGAGCGTACTCAGCCGTACGCAAGGCTGAGGGCTTCGGAATGGGGGACGTGAAGCTTCTGGGTGCGATCGGCATTTACCTTGGCCCGTACGTGCTCATGGTGCTCTTCATCGCAAGTCTCATCGGGGCTGTGTGGGCCGTGCTGTCGCAGAAGGTCCAGACGATGCGCGCTCGAATGCCCTTTGGCCCCTTCATCGCGATTGCGACCGGTATAGTGATGGTTCTTGGCGACACCGCGTGGGGCTGGTACGCTGGCCTCATCGGAGTCGCCTGACCGTGCAGAGGGGAAGAAGCCGTGTTCTCGGGGCCGTTCTTCGGCGAGACTAAAGCGCGATTCTGTCGTTGCCGATACCGACGAATAGGCCGCCGTACGGATTGGGTGGCTCGCACGCGCGACGATACTGACGTTCGGATCAGGTGACGAGCAATGCACGCAGTGGAGACACGCAGGAGCGCAGAACGAGGGTTCACCGTCGCCGAGATACTGGTCGCAGTGACGATACTCGCGTTCGTCGTGACGGCGGTGATCGGCGCTATCCAGTTCGCGGCGGCATCCACGCGTCAGTCGACGGCTCGCGAGAATGCGACCAACATCGGCACCCAGGTGATCGAAACGGCGCGCAACACGCCGTACGACAGCCTCGGGACGAGCGACAGTGACCCCGCGGGGGACCTGGACGTCCGCGCGGCAGCCATCGCCGGTGATGACTTCGATATCGACGTGGACGTCTCGTACGGGCGCGACGCGGACGGGCGGTCGACGTACAAGCTCGTCGAGGTCGTCGTCTCCTGGCAGCGCCCCATCCCCAATCGGGTCAAGCTCGAGACGGCGATCATGGGGAAGTCGAACCTGGTGAACACGGGTGACGTGCTGGTCACCGTGTTTCATGCCGACACGCTCGAGAGGCTTGAGGGGGCCCGCGTGTATGTCGACCCCTCGTCGGGCTCGCAGCGGAGTCGGCTCAGCGATGAGAACGGCGAGTCGTTCTTTGGCGATGTGGTCATGGGACCGATAGCGCTCAACGTCACGAAGCTTGGCTACATAGCCGATCTCACCCCGGTCGACGGCGCCCAGGTCTCGGTGGACTCGCTCTCGCGCTACACGGTCTACATGCAGGAGCCGAGCACGGGTGTGGTGAGCGTCACAGACGAGAACGGCAACCCGATTCAGAACGCCACGGTGACGATCGAGGGGCCGAGTCACCCCACCGGGACTTCCCGGACCACTGACTCGGCAGGCCGAGCGGCCTTCAACAACCTTCTGAAGGGCTCGTACACGGTGCAGGTTGTCGCGAACGGCCGCTCGAGCGCCGACGATGCGCTCGATATCACGGCGGGTGGGCAGACGGTTGTGCTCGATGTCTCGCTTGCCACCCAGAGAACGCTCAACGTGACCGTCAGGCGCCCGAACGGTACGGCCCTGGGAAACGCGTCGGTACGCGTACAGGGACCTGCTCCTTCAACTGGAGACATCGCGGGTAGCGGCACGCCGACCGCCTCAAACGGAGTCGCCGCGTTCAATCTGCCCGGGTTCGGCTCGTACACGATAACGGTCACTCACCCGGACTACTTGCCTAAGACGCAGGTGATCGCGGTGACTCAGAGTCCACAGAGTGTGACGATAACGATGGCGGCTGCAACCGGCTCCCTCGAGGTGAGAACTGCCAAAAGCAACGGCACCGCCCGAGGAAGGCAGCAAGTACGCTATCGCCTCGCCGGCAGCAGTAGCTGGACCCAAGCAACAACGGACGGCAGTGGCTACTACACCTGGACCAACCTCACGGCCCCCGCCGACTATCAGGTCGAGCGTCGGAATGGGAGCAGTTGGGGTGACAGAAGGACCGCCAGGGTGAATGTCGGCGAGACGACGTTCGTGGAGTTCCGATGGTAGCAACGCGGACACCGGGGCGGATGCGACGGGACGAGGACGGCTTCACGCTGCCCGAGATGATGGTGGTCCTCGCCCTGATGGGCATGCTTCTCGGCATCATGTTCCTGGTCTTCAACACCACGTCGATGTGGGCGAGCCGCGTGGAGGCGCGCAGCATCGCCGCTCGCGAAGCCCGTTTCACGGTGGATCGCATGAGCCGCGATCTGCGTCAGGCGATGGAGATCGACGAGGGATCCGGTGTGTTCGCTGAGGCAGGGATCAGGCGGTGCGTGTTCTACGTCGACCTGAATCATGACGGAACGCCCGAGAAGGTTACCTACTACGTCGAAGGGAGAAGGGTGCGGCGCACGGTGGCCGAAGCGACGATACCCGTGTTCCCGTACAACTTCGGCGCAGACGGTTCGCCGAGCACGCTCATCGGAACCCTTACCGACGCTTGGGCGTCGACCACGCAGCCCATCTTCAGGTATCAGGACACGAGCGGGGCCTACACAGCCTCCAAGCCTGCCATCTCTGCTGTCGAGATCCATATCGAGAATCAGGGTGTGTCCGGGGCTGAGGTTGCGCCTTTCGAGACGAGAACGCTTGTGAAGGTCCGCTCCGTGCACAACTCGATCACCCTGAGACCGGTGGAGGGGAACTGCCATGGATAGCCGGCGTGCAAAGGCGCTGCGCAAGGAAGATGGCTGGGTCCTCTTCAGCGTCATGGTCGCCGTAGTCATCCTGTTCACTCTCGTGACGATGCTGCTGAGCACTGTCGTCCAGCACACGTTCGAGACGGCGCGCTACCAGGCTCGTACCACCGCGGTTCACGTCGCTGACGCCGGCGTGAACGCCTATCTGTACGAGCTCAAGCACAACGGTGGCGTCTTCATGGACTCGCTCGGGCCCACTGCCATGGACGACGGGACCTGGTCCGTGTCGGCCACGCAGGCAGCCGGGGGAGCAATCCACCTGACGTCGGTGGGCGTGGTCCCCAGTCTGGACGTGACGCGCACAGTGAAGGCGGAAGTGCGCCGTCCGACCTACGCCGACTACATGTTCCTGGTTGACGACAGCACGAGCGTCGGCACCGGCGCCACCATCTACGGAAAGATGCGCGTCAACGGCAACATCACGAATACCGGCACGATCACCGGCCGTGCCGAGGCCTCCGGGTCTGTATCGGGCTCGGGCCAGTTCCAGGGGGGACGATTCCCGAACCAGCCCAGGGTGGACTTCGCCTCTGTCACCGCAGACATCGCCGACATCCGGGCAAAGGCCGAGGAACTCGGCACCGCGTTCGAGCCCGCGCGCAACACCGTGTCGGGCGCGGTTGGCTGGGAGGTCGTCATCAGCGGCAATCAGTTGCGGGCGACGCGCGTCAGAAGCGTGGCCACCAACGGCGCCCTGACGACACAAGGCGCTACGATCACGAAGTCGGTGCCTGCCGAAGGCGTCTTCTACTTCAACGATACGGTCTGGGTCAGCGGCAACTACTCGGCGGCCATGACGATCGCTGCGGAGAAGTTCATCCTAGCGAAGAACCTCTTGCCGGTGAATCAGGAGGCCGCTCACGTCATCGGCCTGGTGTCCGCGGGGAGCATCGAGATGCCTCTGCGGTACAACGCGTCCGGCTATCCGACCGATCTCAGGCTGACCGCGGCCATGCTCGCGCAGAACGGCGGAATCGGTGCAACGTACGTGAGCGGTTACAACAAGAACAGCATCACTATCATCGGGTCACTTGCCTACAAGACCCATGTCGGGTTCTCCAGCGGCACGAGCGAGTTCCGGGTTAGGGATTACCGCTATGACTCGCGCCTCGAGAGGACCCCGCCGCCCATGTATCCTCAGATCAAGGACGGTTCGTACAAGGTCAGCTCTTGGCTGGAGGAAGGCGGAGGGTAGCTCGGCTGGCAGCAATGGCGCTTGAACGCGCAGTTCGGCGGCCGCGCTGGGAGTGCTCAAGTGGGCTGTGACGTTTGTCGATACTGCGTGAAGTGATAGTCTTTTGTGCGGACCCACGCAAAACGCACATACAATTGGACCAGTACATTGCAGCAATGGATGAGGGAGGACGCGTTGGCTCCGGGGCTCTTTGGCGCATCATCGCCGCCGGTCGGCCTGGATATCGGGACCGATCACGTGCGCGCCGCTCAAGTCAGACCGTCAGGTGCGGGATTCACGCTGGTCTCCTACGGTTCGGTACCCATGCCGTACGGCGCCGTGGTCGAGGGCGAGGTGGTGGATCCTCCTGCCGTTTCGACCGCGATACGCGAACTCTGGAAGCGTGCAGGTATCCGCTCCAAGGACGTGAGTATCGGCGTCTCCAACCAGAAGGTCGTGGTCCGGCTCGTGGACCTGCCCTTCATGGACGAGGCCGAACTCGCGGGCGCTATCCAGTACCAGGCGCAGGATTACATCCCGATTCCCATCGAGGGCGCCATCCTCTCGCACGAGAAGATCGGCGAGTACGTGACGCCCTCCGACGAGCACATGATGGAGGTGCTCCTCGTCGCCGCGCAGCGCGACATGATCTCGAACGCGGTTGCGGCGGTCGAGGGGGCGGGGCTCAGGCTGTCGCAGGTGGATCTGACGGCGTTCGCGCTCGCGCGTGCGCTGCTCTCTCCTGACGCCGATATCCTGCCCGAAGACGACGTGGGCTCGGCGACCGGCCTGATCCAGTTCACCTCCGGACTCACCAACATTGCGATCGTGGAGCGAGGCGTGCCGCGCTTCACGCGCGTCTCGGCTCTCGGCGCCAACCAGTTCACCCAGGCCGTCGCGAACGTGCTCAACATCACGTTCGATGAGGCTGAGGCGATCAAGCTCAGAGTTGGCCTGCTGTCAGGCGATGCGTCCGAGACGCAGGTGGAGGGGCTCGACCCCGAGACCGTGCGCCTGGCGCGCGAGGCTCTCGACCGCGAGGCGAGCCGCTTCATCGCCGAGGTCCGCCGCTCGCTCGACTACTACCTCACGCAGACGACCCAGGTGCAGACCATCAAGCGGATTCTTCTCTCCGGCAGCGGCGCCAAGATGGAGGACCTTGCGTCCTACCTCGAGCGCGGACTGCAGACCCAGGTCATCACCGGCGACCCGCTCGCAAGGATCACCGCGTCCGGGGCGGTCGAGCAGGCGGTGCTTGCCGATAGGACCGGCTGCGCCGCTGCGATCGGGCTGGCGATGGGGGGTGTCGAGTAGATGGTGCGCATCAACCTACTCCCTGCGGAGATAATCGAACGCCGCAAGTACGAGCGGTACTACCCGGTGATCTTGCTCGTCGGCGCAGTGGTACTTGTGCTGCTGCTCGTGGCTGCGGGTGCGCTCAGCGTCTTCAGCAACCAGCGCAACACACAGCTTCAGCAGTCGCGCGAGCAGATCGCGGCGCTCAAGCAGAAGGCCGAGGAGCTCAAGATCTTCGAGGAGCAGCAGCAGGCGCTCGAGGCCCGTCAGCAGGTGGCCAACGTCGCACTTGCCGCCCGGGTGGAGATGGGCAAGCTGATGGAGGAAGTGTCGCTGGTACTTCCCGACGCGCTCTGGGTCGATGCCATGACGCTTCACCAGGACGAGGGCTTGACCGTCCACGGATACACGCCCGACTCGGCGAGAGGCGCCCAGGACAGCAGCTACAAGTCCATTGCCGCTGCACTGGTGCGCATCAACAGCCTCGAAGACATTGAGGACGTCTGGTTGAACCAAGCGGCGAGCACTATCTACACCGACTTCCAGGGCGGTGCCGAAGGCGAGGCCAAGACCATCGAGTTCGAGATCGGTGGTCGCATCATCCGCGATGCGGGTGTGACCGTCGAAGGCGACGACGTCCCGGCAGCGCCGCCGGCAGAGAATGATTAGGAGGCTGAGCTGATGAACATCTCTCCGCGCATGAAGCTCATCCTCACCGCCCTCGGCTTGTTCGCTCTCCTTATGGTCGCGGCAGGGGTTCTCATCGTGCCGCAATTCCAGAAGATCGGGCAGCTCGAGGCGGATATCGCCTCGGCCGATGACGATCTCGCCCAGGCGCAGAACCTGCTTGCCGCGCGACAGGAGGCCAAGTCCAGGGCTGCGGTGACCAACACGGCGCTTCTGCAGCTCGCTGCCGCAGTGCCCGAGAACGCGGACCTGCCGAGCCTGCTGATTGAGCTGCAGGACAAGGCGTACGAGAACGACGTACAGATCCGCTCCGTCCAGCCCGACGCGCCCGTGGAGGGGGATGGCTTTGTGGCCATCCCGTTCACCTTCACCGTCTGGGGCAGCTGGGGCGATACGGTCGACTTCATGCAGCAGATTCCCGATGTCGGCCGTCAGGTTCGCATCGTCGCGGCGCGTGTGTCCTTGCCGGGTGAGGACCAGGTGGACACCGACGCGATCGAGCCGCTCGGCGCCTATACCGTGCAGACCGAGATTGTGATCGAGACCTATGTGGTGCCAGCCGGCTCCGTTCCGACCTCTGCGCCGGCGGCACCGGGCCAAGCCAGCCAGTCCGGTGATTCGCTGTGAGGGAGGAGCAGATCATGACCACCTATGACGCAGAACCCTCCTTCACGGGTGAGGGCGGGATTACGATGCCTGAGACAGACAACCGTCGCAAGTTTGCCATCGGCCTTGGCGCCCTGGGCGCTGTCGCAGCCGTCGTCATCGCGCTCGTCGCGTTCGTGCTGCCCGGACTTGAGCCGACCGCCGATGATCTGGCGACCGCCACCGAGTCGGTGACCCCTGGTGACGCGGACGATAACGACGCGCTCACGCTGGAAAGCGACGCGCAACCCGTCGACGCCAAGCCGCTCACGAGCAGCTTCTCCTTCCGCGACATCTTCGAGCCGACGGTCAAGCCTACCAAGACGGCGGACTCGACCTCCGGCGGTACCTCGTCGGGTGGTACCAACACCGGGACGAACTCTGGGACGAGTACCGGCGGGACGAACACGGGCGGTTCAGGCTCGACCTCGACGCCCTCCAACACGCTTGAGCTCAAGAGCGTCACCACCGAGAACGGCGAGCCGGTCGCGACGTTCACCTGGAACGGCAAGACCTACACCGCCGGCGCCGGAGACGCGCTCGAAGGCACGTCCTGGAAGGTCGTGTCGATCTCAGGAGAGACTGTCGTGATGCTGTACGGCGACAGCCAGATCTCGCTCACGGTCGGGCAAGGCATCACCAAGTAGGAACGCCCCGGGGCGGCCACATACCGCACCGGTACTCACCTGCGGCCGCAGACTCTGCGGCCGCAGGTGCTATTGCGATAGAATCGGCAGCACGCGAAATGCTGCCGAGGGGGCCTGAGCTTACACCCATGCGCTACGTCACCGCAGGAGAGTCTCACGGTCGCGCCCTGTGCGCGATCGTCGAGCACGTGCCCGCAGGCATCCCCGTCGACATCGCAGCCATCGATGCCGACCTGGCGCGTCGGCAGGGCGGGTACGGCCGAGGCGGCCGCCAGAAGATCGAGACCGACCGCGTCGCCGTGCTCTCCGGGGTGCGGTTCGGCCGCACGATTGGCAGCCCCGTCTGCCTGACGGTCGCGAACCGCGACTGGGACAACTGGGTCGAGGTCATGGCGCTTTCCGGCGAGAAGCCGGACGCGGTGCGCGAGACTGCGCCGCGCCCCGGTCACGCCGACCTTCCCGGCATCATTCGAACCGGCTCCGACGACACCCGCGACGTGCTCGAGCGCGCGAGCGCTCGCGAGACGGCCGCACGGGTCGCTGCGGGCGGCATTGCAAAGGCGCTGCTACGCGAGCTCGGCGTCGAGGTGCGCTCTTACGTGCAGGCGATCGGGGGCGTGGCTGCTGCCATCAGCCCCGCGGACGTGGACTACGACGCGGTGTTTGCAGGCGACGTGAGCTGCCCAGACGAGCAGGTCGCAGACGCGATGCGCGCTGCAATCGACGCAGCTCGCTCGGCAGGGGAGAGCCTCGGCGGCGTGTTCGTCGTTACGGCTGAAGGGCTTGTGCCCGGGCTCGGTGGGTATGCGGAGGCGGGCGTGCGGCTTGATGCGGCGCTCGGCTCGGCGATCCTGTCTATCCCGGCGGTCAAGGGCGTCGAGATCGGCGATGCGTTCGCCAACGCCGCGCTGCCGGGAAGCTGCGTGCACGACGCGATCCGGTATGAGGACGAGCGCGGGTACGTGCGCGACACCAACCGCGCCGGAGGGCTCGAAGGCGGCATGACCAACGGCGAGCTTCTGGTGGTGCGCGGCGCGATGAAGCCGATCCCAACGCTGATGTCGCCGCTTGCCACCGTGGATCTGGACACGCACGAGGCGGTGGACGCGAGCCGCGAGCGAAGCGACGTGTGCGCGGTGCCGGCCGCTGCGGTGGTGGCCGAGGCCGAGGTCGCCTTCGTGCTCGCGCGCGCGTACCTCGCCGCCTTCGGCGACACCTCGCTCGCCGACATCACCGCCGCGCTCGCACGCTACCGTGAGCGGGCGGGACGGTGAGCCGCGACCTTCGGCACCTGCTGCTCGTCGGCTTCATGGGCGCCGGCAAGTCGTGCGTCGGCCGACGGGTCGCCGAGCTTCTCGGCAGGCCGTTCGTGGACCTTGACGAGGCGATCGCTACCGCAGCCGGGCGCAGCATCCCCGAGATCTTCGATGCTGAGGGCGAGGCGCACTTCCGAGAGCTTGAGCGCGAGGCGCTTGAGGCGCTTGCCACCGCACCGCCGAGCGTGGTCGCCACGGGCGGCGGCGTCGTGGGCTCGCTCGAGAACCGCCAGACGCTGAACCTGCTCGGCCATGTGATCTACCTGCAGGTCTCGATCGAGGAGGCCCTGGAGCGCGTCGGCGACATCATTGGGCGCCCGCTGCTGGCAAACGGTCCGGAGGCGGCCGCTCGGCTGCTCGACGGGCGCGAGGAGCTCTACCGAGCGGTGGCAGATGCAGAGATTGACACGGTCGGGGAGACCGTCGAGGACATAGCCGCGCTGGTCGCCGAGACGGCGCTCGCGCTGGAGGGAGTAGCGTGACCGAGGTAGTGCGAGTAGACACGAGTGGTGGCTCCTACGACGTGGTAATCGGGGAGGGCGTCCTCACCGAGCTTGGCGACCGCGTCCGAGCGGTGAGCGATGCGAGCAACGTCGTGCTGCTCACGGACAGCAACATCGCCGAGAAGCACGCGCTGCACGGCGCGGCCTCGCTCATCACCGCCAAGTTCCACGTCCACGACATCTCGCTGCCGCCCGGCGAGACCTCCAAGAGCTGGGGCATGGCGGGCAACGTGCTCGAGGCGATCGCCCAGAGCGGACTGTCGCGCAACGAGCCGATCGTGGCTGTGGGCGGCGGGGTCGTCGGCGATCTGGCGGGCTTTGCGGCCGGCGTGTACATGCGCGGCGTCCCGTTCGTTCAGGTCCCGACCACGCTGCTCGCGATGGTGGACTCCTCGGTAGGCGGCAAGACCGGCGTGGACCTGGCTGCGGGCAAGAACCTCGCCGGCGTGTTCAAGCAGCCGATCCTCGTGCTCGCCGACATCGCCACGCTCTCGACACTCCCTGACGCCGAGTGGAAGAGCGGGCTTGCCGAGGTCGCCAAGTCCGCGATCATCTCGGGCGAGGAGTTCCTTGACTGGCTCGAGGGGCGCGCGAGCGCGGTACGCGAGGGTGTCTCGGCAGACACGCCCGAGCTCGTTCGGCGCTGCGTGGAGTTCAAGGCCGGCATCGTCGCGGCTGACACCAGCGAGGTCGGGTTGCGGGAGTGCCTCAACTACGGCCACACGCTCGGCCACGCGATCGAGAAGGTCGCGGGTTACGGCACGTACACGCACGGCCAGGCCGTCGCCGAGGGCATGCGCTTCGCCGCGAGGGTCGCGGCCGCGGTCATCGGCGCCGATGTGGAGTTCGTGCGCCGCCAGGACCGGCTGCTCTCGGCGCTGGGGCTCGAGCCCCTTGGCGCGAAGCTGTCGGTGGAGTCGCTGGTCGCGGCGATGCGCAGCGACAAGAAGGCGCGGGGTGGCTCGGTGCGCATGGTGCTGCCCAAGGCCCCGGGTGAGTGGCGGTGCGTGCCGATCACCGATGAGCTCCTGCGCGCGAACCTCGCGCAGTGGGCGAAGACGAAGCGGGAGGAGACCGCATCATGAGTCGCATCCTCGTTCTCAACGGACCCAACCTGAACCTTCTCGGCACGCGCGAGGTCGAGGTCTACGGGGCCACGACGCTCGCCGACATCGAGGTCGCGGTCACCGAGCTCGGCGCCGAGCTGGGCTTCGAGATCGTCTTCGTGCAGTCCAACCATGAGGGCGCCCTCATTGACGCGCTGCAGGAGGCCGTGGGGGTTTGCTCGGCGGTCGTGTTCAACCCGGGCGCCTACACGCACTACTCGTACGCGCTGCGTGACGCGGTGGCCTCCATCAACCTGCCGGTCATCGAGTGCCACCTCTCCAACATCCACGCGCGCGAGCACTTCCGTGCCACGAGCGTCATCGCACCCGTGTGCGTGGCCCAGATCAGCGGCCTCGGTGTCGAGAGCTACCTGCTCGCGCTCCGCGCCGCCGCCAAACTCGCAAAGGAGTAAGCATGGACCCGACACTTCGCATCGCCCGCGTGCGCGAGAAGCTCGCCGCCGAGGGCGTCGACGGCATCGCCGTCACCGACGCCACCAACGTGACCTGGCTCACCGGGCTCGAGGGTGTGTTCGACGGCATGGGCGGCAACGTCGCCTTCGTGACCGCCGAGACCGCCACGCTCGTGGCCGGCCCGCTCTACTACGAGGCCGCCAAGGAGGCTGCCGAGAACCAGGGCGGCACCTGGCAGGTCCTACGTGCCGATAAGGGCGCGCTGCTTTCGAAGTACGTCGCCGAGGCGGCGCGCGAGGCCGGCGCCACACGCGTGGCGATCGAGGACTCCCTCACCTACAAGCGGCACCAGACGTTCGCCGGCGCGCTCGGCGAGGGCACGGTCACGTCGAGCAACTGGCTCGTGGGGCTGCGCGCCATCAAGGAGCCTGCCGAGATCGAGCGCATCGCCGCGGCCCAGGCCATCACCGACGCCGCGTTCGAACACATCCTGGGCTTCATCCGCCCTGGGCTCACCGAGTCCGAGATCGCGTTCGAGCTCGAGATGTTCATGCGCAAGGCCGGCGCCCAGGAGGTCGCGTTCACGCCGATCGTCGCCTCGGGCCCCAACTCGGCGCGCCCGCACGCGCTCCACACCTCGCGTGAGGTGCGCACAGGCGAGTTCCTGAAGATGGACTTCGGCGCGCGTCTCGACGACCACTGCTCGGACATGACGCGCACCATCTGCATCGGGCAGGCCGACGAGCGTCAGCGCGAGATGTACGCCGCGGTCCTCTCGGCGAACCTCGCAGGGATCGAGGCGGCGCGCGTGGGCGCCACTGGCGTCGAGGTGGACTCGGCGGCACGGCGCGTGCTCGAGGAGGCGGGGATGGGCGAGCTGTTCATCCACGGGCTCGGCCACGGCGTGGGGCTCGAGGTGCACGAGGAGCCGGTCCTGGGTCAGGATTCGAGCTCGGTGCTGGCCGTCGGCCACGTGGTCACGGTCGAGCCGGGCGTCTATGTCCCCGGTTTCGGCGGTGTTAGAATTGAGGACTTGGTAGTGGTCGAAGCGGCCGGGCCACGCGTGCTCACCGCCTCGCCCAAGGAGCTCATAGAGCTGTAGTACCGCCGGACCGGAAGTCACGCGGCTTTCGGGACCGGCCCGCGTAGAGCGAGAATCGAAGGAGCAGCTAGTGCCAGTCAGCACCGCGCAGTTCAAGAACGGAATGTGCATCGTCCACGAGGGTAAGCGCTGGGTCATCGTCGAGTTCCAGCACGTCAAGCCGGGTAAGGGTGGCGCTTTCGTGCGCACCAAGCTCAAAGAGCTGCAGTCCGGC
>CAZBLH010000040.1:0-11604 GCA_964492775.1 uncultured Eubacteriales bacterium
GCCCCGGTCCGGTCGCCGTCGCGGTGTAGGATTGACATAGGAGCAACAGCTGACGGTGCAAGGTAGAATGCACGCAAGCGCATGACCGCAGCTGATGCGCAAACACGTTAGGCAGATTCTGTTTGCCTTGACGTATTCTGTGGGATACAATCGTTATGTGGTCGAGATGCGCAGGACATCGGTGTTCGACAAGTGGCTCCGCAAGCTGCGCGACGCGCAGGCCAAGGCGCGAGTCCTCGTTCGTATCCAGCGGCTCGCTCTCGGGAATCCCGGTGATGTGAAGCCTGTTGGTGGCGGAGTGTCCGAGATGCGGATCGACTCCGGATCCGGGTACCGCGTCTACTACACGCAGCACGGCTCCGAGGTCATCGTCTTGCTCGTAGGCGGCGACAAGTCGTCGCAGGAGAGTGACATCGCGCAAGCGATCGAACTCGCGAAGGGACTGGAGGGCTGAGATGGGTCGCGTAAAGACTCAGCCGTTTGACGCGGCTGACTATCTCAACAGTGAAGAGGACGTGACGGCCTATCTCGAGGCTGCTCTCGAGGCTGACGATCCGGCGGTCGTCGCGGCAGCACTCGGCGACATCGCTCGCGCCAAGGGGATGACTCAGGTCGCCCGGGAGGCTGGGCTTGGCCGCGAGTCGCTCTACAAGGCGCTTTCGGCTGATGGCAACCCTGAACTCGCCACCGTCATGAAGGTGGTGCGAGCCCTCGGGATGAGCCTGCACATCCGTCCCTGCGCGTAGGCGGAACTGGCTAACAAGCGCATCGAGCCGACTTCGCGAGGCTTCGGCTAGCATGAAACCCGTCGGGCGCGGCTCATGCGCCACAACGTTAGCAATACAATGGAGTCGGTCACGTTGTTCAGTTTGGGGGGAAAGTGACTGCTGAAGTCTAAGACGTTAGGCGCTCGGGCTTTCGGTGTGGGAACACACTACCTGGCTGAGAGTCTCACGGCGGGGGTCCCGTATGCGCCAGGCACAAGTGACCGATGTATGGTGGCTGTTCTTCGCAATCTTCATCCTCTCGGCCCCGCTCATATTCGTCGGATGGCGCAGCGACGTTCGGCTGCTGCCCGGACTGCCCCTGAGCGCGCTGATGGTCGTATCCATCGCCGCGGCTGCAGCGCTTATCGCGTATAGGCTTGAAGGGCCTGCCGGAATTCGCGAGCTTTTCGGCGCGGTTGTTGACGTGCGCAGCACTTCACCCTGGTGGTATCTGGTCAGCGCACTGCTCATGCCTCTGGTGCTGTTCCTTGAGTACCGCCTCATGAAGGCTCTCGCGCGCGGCGTGCCCTCGCCAGATGTCACTTGGGTCAAGACACTGCCGCTTGTGGCGCTCTTCTTGGTGGCCGCTGCGCTCGAGGAGGTGGCATGGACCGGAGTTGCCCTGGAGCCACTTCGGACCAAGTGGGGCGGTCTCGTCGCTGCGATCGGCATCGGAATCGTGTGGGCTGTCTTGCACTCAGTTCCCTATGTCCAAGTGCGGCCGCTGTCTTGGGCTGCGGGACAGTTCGTCTTCAGCGTTCTGTTTCGCGTGGTCCTAGTCTGGCTGTTCGTCTCGACACACGGGAGTCTGCTCACCGTGGTCATCTGCCATGCAGCCTACAACACCGCCTGGCAGCTGTTCCCAGTCGACGGGTCCGCGTACGACCCCTGGCTCGCCGCCATGCTCACTGGCGCGCTTGCCGTGGTTCTGTCTCTGGCGTCCGGGTTGCGCATGCTCGCGCCTGGATCCTGAGAAGCACTTGCAGCTGGCGCAGGTGAGCTACTCGTCAGTCGCGCTTTCCTAGAGACTGGCCGTCCTGAAGTACTCGTCCACCTCGGCGATTCGGCGCGCCTTGTCGTCGGCGGTCAGGAACGAGCCTTCGAACGAGTTCACGGCGATCTGCCGCAGGTGGTCGTCGGTGAGTCCCAACGCCTCGATCGCAGCCGCGAAGTTGTCGTTGATGTGGCCGCCGAAGTACGCGGGGTCATCGGAGTTCACCGTCGCCACAACCCCCGCCTCGAGCATGTCGCGCAGGTTGTGGCCCGCCATCTTGTCAAAGACGCGCAGCTTGACGTTCGACAGCGGACACACGGTAAGCGGAATGCGTTCGCGCACGAGCCGCGCGACCAGACGCGGGTCATCCATCGCATGGACCCCGTGGTCGATTCGCGCGACGCCGAGCAGGTCGAGCGTCCGCTCGACATCGCTTGCGCTTCCCTCCTCGCCGGCATGCGCAACCGTGATGAACCCAAGACTGCGAGCACGAGCGAATACCTCAGCGAACTTCTCGGGCGGGTGCCCGAGCTCAGAAGAGTCAAGGCCGATCGCCGTAATGGCCTCTCGGTAGGGGAGCATCGCGGTGAGCGTCGCATCGCCCTCCTCGGCAGTGAGATGGCGCAAGATGCACATGATCAGTCGTGAGGTGATGCCCATCTGCACTTCGGCATCGCGCAGCGCCGAGGTGATCCCGCCCAGGACGGTCTCGAACGCGATGCCACGCTCCATGTGCGCCTGTGGGTCAAAGAAGGGCTCGACGTGCACGACGCGGTCTGCCGCTGCGTGGCGAAGGTACGCCATCGTGAGGTCGTAGAAGTCGGCCTCGGTCACAAGCACCGACATGCCCTCGTAGTAGATGTCGAGGAAGCTCTGGAGATCCTCAAAGTCGTAGGCGGCCCGGATCTCCTCGACATCACGATATCGAAGCGCGATGCTGTTGCGCTGAGCGAGCTCCATCATGAGTTCGGGCTCAAGGGTCCCCTCAAGGTGCACGTGTAGCTCGGCCTTCGGGCAACCTTTGGCGAGTGCGATCGTACGGGCGGTCGAGGACACTGGTAGGCTCCTAGGGTCTTCTCGGCAGGGTGCAATTACGGGTACGGCGCGGACACGGGCACCGGCCTGCTGCTAGAAGTCTACCCCACGGTCGGCCATCGGTGAGCGGCCGATTCGAGCCCATGTCAGGACACTTGGACTACCATGGAATGCGGTGTGTACCGCGCGCGTTTGAAGGCTTGCAGCGGATAGACGTCGGCGTCGCGACGCCGGCAAGTCGAGAGGTGAGGGAGTTGTCGAAGCTCTTCCGTCTGAATGTTGTCGCCCGTAGCGTTGCCATGTGGCTCGCTTTCATGGGCGTCCTATGGGTCGTGTTCGCGGTGGGGGTCTTCACGCACCCGCAGGCCTGGAGTGGCGTTGCGCCCGTCAGCGTGGAGACAGGGTGGGGCGTGCTCGCTTACATACTCGCGATGAACGCCACGGTCCTGCTGCTGATCGTGGTCGGCAACGTCTTCGTGAGGTTCGGCCCGATCACCCCAGGTCTCCTGGTTCTTGGCTGGCAGGCTGTCGTGATCGGCTGGACCGCGGGTACCAACGCGTTCTCGGAACCCTTTGCTTCCGTTGCCGAGGCAAACGCCGCCTTCTTGCGCATCGGCCTGTGGGAGACGACCGCCTACGTGCTGATCTGTGCGGTGACGCTCACCAAGTCCCTGTACGTGGCCGACTCGTTTCCCGCGAAGCAATGGACTGAGACGCGCAGGCTTCGGGACCTGCGCTTCTCGCGCGCAGAGCTGGCTGTGGCTGCGGTCGGTCTGGCGTGCTTGGTTGTCGCAGCCGTAGTGGAGGCCTTCTGCAGCCGATGACCGTGCCGCGAAGTGCGCCGGGAGGCATGATTGCGAAGGCGGGATGCGCGCAGGGAAAGCAACTGGGTAGACTGACCTGAGAGTTCATCGGCGGTAGCGCATGCGCAACCGCGCTGGACCAATCCGACTCCGGCCTTGGGGGGCACATGGCTTCAGACACGAAGGTGCGTGTGGACAGTGGCTTTGGACTCATCTGGTGCATTGGATGGCTGTTCACGATCGGCTACCTCAAGCTGACCTTCTGGACCGGCGTCCTGGCGATGATCATCTGGCCGTACTACCTCGGGGTGGAGTTCCGCTAGGGCGTCGGCGGTGGACGCCGGAGCAATCGCTTCACGCCGATACCGAGGGGGGTCATGCGACAACAAGGGAGACTGACGGGCTCGCTGCTGGCAAGCGGGGCGTTCAGCTTCGTTCTGCTCGCCGGCTCAGCCTTCGGTCCGCTGCCGTGGACGATTCCGCTCGTCTACGCCGTCATGAGCATCGTGGCATTCACTGCGTATGCGCTCGACAAGCGCGCTGCACAGGCTGGTCAATGGCGCACGGGTGAGGGTGCGCTAATCTTGCTCGGGTTGCTCGGCGGATGGCCGGGAGCGCTCATCGCTCAGGAGATGTTCCGCCACAAGACGAGGAAACAGCCGTTTCGTGCGGTCTTCTGGGCGTCGGTCGCGCTCAACATCGCGGCAGTCGTCTGGTTTGCGAGCGTGCGGCTAGAAGGCGTCATCTGACCGGCAAGCTGAGGGCTCACCGAGATACTGTATGTCGGTTCGAGTGGCGAGAAGGGAATCACGCCTTGGACATCCCGCGGATCTTCACCATCACCGAGAGTGCGCACCGCATCCACAATCCGTTCACTCCCGACAAATACGCCACTCTCGGCACGGCGCTGCGCCTGGAGCCAGGGATGCGGGTGCTCGACCTCGGGAGTGGCTCTGGCGAGATGCTGTGCACGTGGGCACGCGACCACGGCATCATCGGCACCGGTATCGACATGAGTCCGCTCTTCACTAAGCAGGCGAAACAGCGTGCCGAGGAGCTCGGCGTGGCGGCTCTGGTCACCTTCGTCCACGACGACGCGGCAGACTACGTCTCTGCCGAGAAGGTCGACGTGGCAGCCTGCATAGGCGCCACCTGGATCGGCGGGGGCGTCAAGGGAACGATTCAGCTCCTTGCAGAGAGCCTTCGCGCAGGTGGGATCATCTTGGTCGGTGAGCCGTACTGGCGACAGGTGCCGCCGTCAGATGATGTCGCGAAGCAGTGCCTCGCCAACTCGATCTTCGACTTCCTCAGCCTTCCGGAGCTGATCGAGTCATTCGGCGATCTCGGCTATGACGTTGTTGAGATGGTTCTCGCCAACCAGGACGGCTGGGATAGGTACGAGGCAGCCAAGTGGCTCACGATGCGCCGATGGCTTGAGGACAACCCCGACGACGAGATGGCGGACGAAATCCGCTCCCTGATGCAGACGGAGCCCAAGCGCCACGCGGCGTACACGCGCGAGTACTTGGGATGGGGTGTGTTTGCGCTGATGCCGCGGTTGGACTTCTAGAACACGCCTCCCCAGGTAGGCCGTCACTACCGCAGGTACTCCTCGGCGATTCGGTCGAGGAAGTTGGGCTCAAGGTAGCTCATGATCTTGGCGTAGGTGTCGGCGTTCTTAAGTGGTCGCGCGGGGTCTTGGTACTCCACGTACGCCATCGCGCACCACGTAAGCCCACGTGCGCACATGATCGAGAGGTAGCTGTCGAATCGCTCCTCAAGGTCGTCTGTCGCAAACCGCCCGTCGACTGCGTCCCGGTACATGCCGAGAAACCGCTCGATCTCACCGCGCGAGAGAATCGTCTCGGTCTTCCAAAGTGTGGTAGTGGGCGCGAGGAAGTGGCCGAGGTCTTGGGCCACTTCGCCGAGGATCGGCTTCTCCCAGTCCACCAAGTAGTCGTGCCCGTCGGGGTTGATCAGGAAGTTCCCGGAGTTCACCTCGGTCGAGATGATGTGCCGCTCCGGCTCGACCGCGGGTTTGACGGAGAGAGCCTGCGCACGCTCAAGAACGCGCCATAGCCTTGAAGAGACCTTCGGATCGGCGAACGCCGAGTCGGAGTAGACCGACAGCATCGCTCGGCATTCATCAACGACGGCGCCGAGAAGGTCATCCGGGCGGACGAGGTGCGAGTCGGGCGGCACTGGCACCGCGTGGATGTCGGCGAAGATCGCGGCCGCGGCTGCCAGGTCGGTCTCGTAGAGAAGCGGGCGACCCGGCAGGAACTCCATCACGAGTACGCCGTGTGGGAGCGTGGCAAGCGAGTCGTCCACAAAGCACACGAGCGGGGTTCGCCCACTCGGCTCCAGCAGGCGCAACGCATCGAACTCGTAGCGGATCTGGTTGTCGAGGTGCATCTGGCTGCCAGTGTTGACTCGCAGGACCAACTGCTGACCCGTCTCAGGGTGCATGAAGCGGTAGTTCGCGTTGTACTCGCCCTGGCCGATGGGGGTGACATCGAGCTCAGCGTCGGCAGGAATGGACAGAGCGGCCCTTAGCTCCGTTGCCGAAGCAAGATAGCGAGCGACATCAGTTTCGAAGATCACGACGCCTCCCTGGGGCCGCATTTTCGGGCTAGCGGGCACCAGAGTCCTGCGCCGGGTAGATGAAGAGCGCCCGCTCGGCGATGCTCACCCCTACGCTCTCGCCCGGGTGACGGGGCTGACCTGAGCGAGCGGTGATGGTCGCCCCGTTGGTGCGGAGCGTGATCAGGTAGCCGTCGCCCGCGTACGCGCATGCAGTAACCTCAAGCGGACCGCCGTCAACGACGCCCACGCCGTCTTCGCGGATGACGCAGATCGCGGGTCCGTCGACGCAGCTGCCTGCGGGCGCACCGGCCGAGCACTCGACCTGGAAGTCGCCGGAGCGGAAGACTGACTCGGCAATCCAACCCGACAGCACCGAGCAGTCGCCGAACGCGCTCGCGACCTCGGGAGCAGCGGGACGCTCGTAGAGATCGGCAGGCGTTCCGCATTGCACGACGCGGCCATCGAGCATGTAGACGATGTGATCGGAGAGCGTGAGCGCCTCCATCGCGTCGTGCGTGACGAGCACCGTCGTGAGCCCGGTCTTGCGGTGGATCTCGAGTACCAGGTCCTGCATCTCTCGGCGAAGCGCCTCATCAAGCCCGGAGAACGGCTCGTCGAGGAGAAGCACCCGCGGGTCTGCGGCAAGGGCCCGCGCAAGCGCTGCGCGCTGTTGTTGGCCGCCCGAGACCTGCCCGATCCCGCGATCGCCGAGCCCCTCGAGCTTCACGAGCTTGAGCAGCTTGCGTGCGCGTTCGAGGCGCGCACTTCTCGGCAGGCGCTGCATCTTGAGCGGAAACGCGACATTCTCGAGCAGCGTCATGTTCGGGAATAGGCGTACGTCTTGGAAGACAACGGGAGCACGGCGTTTGTGGGCGGGTACGTCGTTCGAGACGGCTCCGTCGATCTCGATAGTTCCGGAATCGGGGTAGAGCACGCCCGAGATAGCCTTGACGACGGTGGACTTGCCCGCGCCCGAGACGCCGAGGATGGAGACAAGCTCGCCATGGGCGACGTCGAAGGTCACACCGCCAAGAATCGGCTTGCCGCCGAGCGAGATATGCAAGTCACGTACAGCTAGACCCACGAAGCCGTCCTTCCGAGACGTGCGCTCAGTCAGCGCTAGACGAAGAAGCTTCTCGTCTCGCGTAGACCGAGTTTCTTGAGCGCCCACTCGAAGATGAAGAAGACGCCCAACGTAGAGAGTAGGAACACCAGCGTGTAGGCAGAGGCAATTGTCCGGTCGCCTGACCTCATGAACGGCAGCATCACGACCGCGAGAGTCTTCACCGAGCCGCCGCCGATCAGAAGGGTCAGGAAGTACGTGCTGAAGGAGATGATATACGCCATAGTCGCCGCAGAGAGGATTCCGGGAAGAAGCGCGGGCAGGGTCACGTGCACGAGTGTCTGCCACCACGAGGCGCCGAGCACCTTGGACTGTTCTTGGAGCTTGGTGCCAGCGGCGCGCATGACATCCACCATGATCGCCATCGCATAGGGGAGAGCAACGATCGTGTGGGCGACGATTACGCCGACAACCGTCCGCCCGAGCCCGACCTTCAGGAACGCGACCTGGATGCCCATCGCAAACACCGTCGCCGGCAGGATGTAGGGCAGAATAGCCAGGAAGTGGAACATGTCCCGGCCGAAGAAGCGGTAGTGCACGAACGCGTGAGAGGCCAGAGTCGCCGTGAGCACCGTGAGTGCGGAGACCCCGATGGCTATGAGAACGCTTGCCACGAGCACCCTGCCTATCGGGGCGTGGCCAGCGAAGATCTCGGCGATTCCGCGTGTGGACAGGCCCGACGGAATCAGGTCCGGCCAGGGCCACGAGTCGGTAAACGCCCAGACTGCGGTGATAGCAAGTGGCACGAACACGCACGCGAGGTAGACCGCGCAGAAGATTCGGGCACCAAGCGTGTATCCGCGCGAGTAGGGAGGCCTGCTGCGTCCGGCGCTCACGTGAGCCTCCTCTCACGCTGGGTGATCGCGAAGTAGAGCGCGGCGATGCCGAGCGTGAGCCACGTCATGATGCCGTTCAGCGCCATCGCCTGAGCTCGATCCAACAGGTCGGGGCTGGTGAACTCCATGTATGCCAGCACCGGCAGCGCTCGAGGCAGCGTGGGGCCGAGCAGGAACGGCAACTCATAGGAGCCGAACGAGTACGCGAAGATGATCAGGAAGGCCTTCGCGATCGTCGGCGCCGAAAGCGGGAGCGTGACACTGAAGAACGCACGCATCGGACTCGCGCCGAGGCTTGCCGCGGCCTCCGCGTAGCGTCCGGAAATGTTACCCATGATCGCGAGCGTGCAGAACGCCACGAACGGAGTTTCTTTCCAGACGTAGGCAGCGATGATTCCCCAGCCGCCTACGGCGCCTACGAGCGTCGGAAACTCGGCAGGCGAGCCGATGAGCCCAAGCGCGTAGAGCACGCGCGCGAAGATGCCACTGCCGCCAGCAAGCGTGATGACGAAGAGCGCAACGACGAGGTGCGCGGTCATGATCGGCAGCTGGATGCCGGCGATCTGTCCTCGACGACCGACTCCAAGACGCGTGAACACCGCCGAGATGAGGACCCCAAGAACTGTGGAGAGTGAAGCCGACACGCCGGCGAGATACAGGCTGTAGAGAATCGACGAAAGCAGCTCACTGCGAGTGAACGCGGCCTTGTAGTACTCGAGCGTAAGCTCCGTGAGCCCCAGGTAGGGCATGATGCCGAAGCCCTGCAGTACGCCATTGACCATGCCATACAGGAAGATGGCGACAAGTATGAGTGCAGGCAGTATCAACAGGTACGGCGCCACGCCCGATTTCCCGGGCTGTATTCCGTCCGTGGTGCGAGGCAAGCTCACTTGCCGACGACCTCGGCTGTCCAAAGCTCCTCAATGAGCGTGATCACGCCACCAGTGACCTCAGGCAGGCGGTGAGACAGCAGCTCGGAGAGCGGCAGAGTGCCCTCGCCGAGATCGACCGCGTCAAACGCCTGGCGGGTCTCAGCGTCGAGCTTGTCGAGATCGAGGACGGTCACCGTCTTGAGGGTCTCGAACTGCGTGAGCTGGATCTCGGGTGAGACGATTTCGTTGATGGCTACGAGTGCAGCGGCCTTGCGCGGCGAATTCTTCGCGATGGCCATGAAGTTCGTGTTGCCCACGGTGCCCTCGTCGAAGACGAACGACTGCGTCGTCTTGGGCAGAAGCCCAGCGTCCACGTCGTTTCTCCAGCCGAACGGGTCATAGGTCATGTGCAAGACGAGCTCCTTGTCCTGGTACATCGTGTAGACCGTACCGGAATCCGCAGGGAAGGTCGCGCCCTTCTGCCAGAGATAGGGGTTCAGGCTGCGGAGATACTGGATGCCCGGCTCGAGAATCTCGCGGATCTTATCGGCGTCATCGGCGGTCAGCTGGGTAAGCTCGATCCAGTTGTCGGCGCCGATGGCCGAGGCGAGCAGGCACGAGATGAACGCGGTGCCGGTGAAGTCGCCGGCGGCCGGGTAGGTGACCCTACCGGCGTTCGCCTTGCAGAACTCGCGGAACTCATCGGCGGTGCCAGGCAGCTCGGGCGTGACGGTGGTGTCGGCAAGCATGACCATCTGGGCCTTGCCGTACGGCGCCTCGAAGCCTTCGGTGGGCTTGCCGAAGTCCATGGCAATCTCAGGCGAGTCGCCGTCAACGAAGTCGTTGAAGTTGGGGAGCCTCTCGGTGAACGGGCCAAATAGGTAGCCGTTCTCCTTTGCCGAGTAGAAGTTCTCGCCGTTGATCCAGATGAAGTCAATCGAGCCGTCTTCGGTGCCGGCCTGGATCTCTCCGGAAAGCTGGGTCAGGACATCGTTGATATCCATCGGCACGCGTTTCAAGGTTACGTCGTACTTCTCCTTCAGGGCGTCAGCGACGGTGGTGTCGAGCCACTTGTTCCGATTCTCGTCGCCACCCCAGCCATAGAAGCTCACACTCTTGCCGCGTGCCTCTTCGAGGATCGCATCCCAGTCGGCGCTGTCGAGGTCGAAGGCGACAGCCGAAGGCTTCTCGGCGTCTTTGCCACAGCCAGTGAGCAGGCTTCCGGACAAGATGCTAATTCCAGCGACACCTGCAACCGTCACGAACTTGCGCCGGCTGATAGCGTCTCCGGTAGTGTGTCCCTCAAACGCCATGCTTCGCCTTACCCTTCTTGGACCAGTGCTGAATCACCTGCTGGCATATCCTGAATCATGAGCCACTATAGTAGCGTAAGCGCCGGTTCCCCCGTTCGAGAGGTGCGCAATGCCCAACGCCAGTCCTGCCGTTGCACCACGCAAGGTCATCATCGACTTCGACAACACGTTCTCCATTCCCGGATGCGACGTTGACGACGGCCTCGCGCTGCTGTTCGTGCTCGGCAACCCGGAGCTTGCCACGGTGGTCGGGGCGACCGCGACGTACGGCAACAACCTTATCGATACCGTGCACATGAACACCCGTCTCATGTTCGACGAACTCGGGCTCGACGTACCCGTGTTCAGAGGCGGACCTGACGCGGCGCACCCCGAGAGCGAGGCTGCCGAGTTCCTTGCGCGCAGAGTCGCCGAGGAGCCCGGAGAGGTTTCGGTGCTCGCGACCGGCGCGCTGACGAACCTGCGCGGGGCGGCAATTGTGGATCCGGGCTTCTTCGGTCGCGTGTGCGACGTCGCACTCATGGGCGGGATCACACAGACGCTCGTGTTCAACGGCCGCATCATGAACGAGCTCAACTTCTCCTGCGATCCGATCGCCACCAAAGCGGTGCTCTCCAGCGGCGCACGGGTGTCGACCGCGACGGGCAACAACTGCCTCAAGGCCTACTTCAGTGCAGAGAGCTTCGAGCGCCGATTCGGACCGGGTGCAGCGGGCGGGGAGGGCGACTACCTCTGGCGCAAGTGCAGCTACTGGTTCCGCGACATGCGCGAGCGGTACGGGCTGGATGGTTTCCACTGCTGGGACGTTGTCGCCGCGGCGTACCTCTTGATGCCGGAGCTCTTCGACGACGACGTGCGCGATGTGACGATGTCCGAGGCTGCGTTCTCGATCGGCTACCTGGAGCCTGCGTTCCAAGGCGCACCGCAGGCTCCGGTGAACATGCCGATCATCCGCGATGAGGCTGAGTTCATCGAGGCGGTGTACTCAAGCTGGGAGCGGGCGCTCGAGCTGCTCGGCGTGTAGAGCTTGGGCTAGCCTGCCGAGTATGCGCGCGGGGTCCTTTCGGCAGGCTGACGTCTGCGGGTCACCGGATACGCGCATCGGGTCACACGCACCGGGGTAGATTGAAGTCGGTGGAACGAGCGTATGCGCTGTGAAGCATCGCTCCCGCCGAAAGGAGGGCGACATGGATCCTGAGATCAGGATGTGGCTGGACAACCTCGGCGCGGCGGATGATCGTGTGCGTCTCGAGGCACTGGAGACCGTGCTACAGC
>CAZBLH010000041.1:0-9299 GCA_964492775.1 uncultured Eubacteriales bacterium
GGATCGCCACGGAAGTCCATGCCGACCTTGTCGATCTCGTCCATCATGAAGACCGGATTTCGGGTACCCGCCGTGGTGATCGACTGGATGATCCGGCCCGGCAGCGCGCCAACGTACGTGCGGCGGTGACCGCGTATCTCGGCCTCGTCGCGCACGCCACCTAGCGACATGCGAATGAACTCGCGGTTGAGCGACCGGGCGATCGAGCGACCGATCGAGGTCTTGCCGACACCCGGAGGCCCGACGAAGCACAGGATCGGGCCGCGCATCGTATCGGTGAGCTGGTGAACCGCGAGGTACTCGAGAACTCGCTCCTTCACCTTTTCCAGCCCGTAGTGGTCCTCATCGAGGATCTCCTGGGCGGCAGCGAGATCAAGCTTCTCTTCGGACTCGACGTTCCAGGGCAGGCCGACGAGCCAGTCCAGGTACGTGCGGATCACGCCCGTCTCGGCGCTCGCGGTAGGCATCTTCTCGAGACGCCCCAGCTCCTTCAGCGCCTTCTCCTCCACGGCCTCGGGCATCTGTGCGGCTCTGATCTTCTCGGTGTATTCGTCGATCTCGGCCTGGACCTCGTCGTACTGCCCGAGTTCCTGCTGGATCGCCTTGAGCTGCTCACGCAGGAAGTACTCGCGCTGGGACTTGGTCATCTGCTCCTTGACCCGGCTCTGGATCTTGCTGCCAAGCTCCAGGATCTCAAGCTCCTTGCGGAGGAACAGCGCGGCCTTCTCGAGGCGCTCGGCGGGTTCAATGGCCTCGAGGATCTGCTGCTTCTCCTCGACTTTCGGGTTGAGGTGGAACGCGACGAAGTCGCCGAGCCGGCCGGGCTCGTCGATCGCGGACGCGGCGACGAGGACCTCCTGCGGGATCGGTTTGCCGAGCTCGGCAGCCCGCTCGAAATCGGCGAGCAGGGCGCGCATGAGCGCCTGGATCTCTACGTTGATCTCGGTGGACTCCTCGATGATCTCCACGCGCACGAGGAAGTACGGGTCCGTCTGCACGAACTCGAGGATGCGGAAGCGGCTCTGCCCCTCGACGAGTGCCTTGGCCGTGCCGTCGGGGAGCTTGAGCTCCTGCATGATCGTGGCGGTACAACCGATCTGGTACAGCTCGTCAGCGCCGGGATCTTGGGTCTCCGCCACTCGCTGCGTCGCGAGAGCCACCACATGCTCCTCGCGCATGGCCTGTTCGAGCGCCTTGATTGAACGCTCGCGACCCACGAAGAGCGGCACGACGAGGTTCGGGAATAGCGTCATGTCGCGCAGCGGTATCAGCGGGAGTATGAGTTCGGTGGATTTGCCTGGCTTGGCCTGTGCCATAACGGGAGCGGTCCTCTCGGTCTAGCTTGCCCACATCATGCGATAATCGATTCTGCCCAATAGCACTTCATGGTACACAAGATTATTCCTGCACCGCTGACGGAGCGCTGACACGATTCCGATCATGATGACCCCATGACTTCCATACGCCGCGCAGCCATCTTCATCCTGTCCGCCACGCTCCTGATCTCCCCGCTGACCGCGGGAGCTGTGGCCGCCACTCGCGCGCCGAGCGGCTCGGCGGCCACTACGGCTTCGACCGCGCCGCTCGCCGAGAAGACCTCGGCGACAATCGGGCCGACACGGGTCTCCGTCGACACCAGCGGAAGCGTGGTTCCGGTAGGCGGTGAGTTCAGGTTCGCCGCGGAGGTTCAAGCGAGCACGCCGCTGGAGTACCTGCAGGTACGCTTGCGGGTCTTCGCGCCGGACAAGCGCCTGATGTACCAGAAGACCCTGGTTGCCCCCAACGGGCGCCCCGGCGTCTTCGAGTACGCACGCACCACCTCAGACCTCGGCTTGTCTCCCGGTGTGTACCCCGCCGAGATCTCCGTGAGGCTCTCCTCGGCCGGAGAGGTTTCTGTCGGCGACATCCCGCTGTCGCTCCTCGTCTACGAGCCGGGCGCAGCACCGGTACGCCTGGCGGCGGTCGCTCGCATCAGCGCGCAACCACTGTCCGATCCGAACGGCCACTTCACCTCCGATCCGGGCCAGTTCACGCGCGCGCGTGACGATGCCGTAGGACTGGCCGAGTACGTCCTCGACACGCCAGGGGCGCGACTCGGGCTTGCACTCTCCCCGGTCATGCTCGAGGAGTGGCAGCAGATCGCCGGCGGGTACACCTTCGTGGGCGCTGAAGGCGAGGTCGTGGTCACGCAGGACGAGGCCGTCCCCCGCGCTTACGCGGCCGCGCTCGACACCATCAAGCGAGCGCTTGCAACCGGGCGGCTCGAACTTCTCGCGGCTGGATACTCCGACCCCGACCTCGCCGAGCTCGAAGCGGCGGGGCTGTCCGGAGACATCCCGGCACAGTACAGCCGGGGCGCCCAAGCGCTCGGCAGCGCACTTGAGACCACCCCCTCGGCAGGAACCGCGCCTTCGCTCGGCAGACTGTCCGCCAAGGCGCTGCCGTTGCTCGAGCAGTCACGGGTGGGGTTCGTGCTCGCCGACCCGGCCAACGTACTCGTCGACGGCGACCCGGCGCAACCGGGACTCTACCGCGCCGAGGCAGCGTCAGTAACCGTGGCCGCAGCCGACATCGACCTCGCCCGCTCCATAGCGACAAGCGACGCAGCAGGCATTCGCGAGAGGGTGTTCGAGCGCTACATCGGCAAGGACACGACTGCGGTGGCGTTCGCCACGCTCGACGTCGGGCCGAATGGGTCCTCAGCAAGCCGCGTCGTATCGGTCCTCGGCTCGCTGGACTCGGCACCTTGGCTCGAACTCGTGACCCCGGCTGAGGCGGCTTCCTCTGCTTCGCAGCCAACTGCGACAATCGGCCAGACACCGGCCGATAGCGAGGTTCCCGCACACTACTGGGAGATGGTGGCCGAAGCGCGCGGGGCAGCGACCGCCTTGGCGTTCAGCATGGGCGAGGCTAACCCGGATGCGGACAGGAGCGTGCGCAACTCGCTCATCGCGCAAGGCTCGGCATGGGCCGGGCCGGACGGCAAGTGGACACCGGCCGAGAAGGGCCTTGGGTTTGCGAACTGGGCCAGCCGAAAGGCCGAGGACGTGTTCGGGCTCGTGAGCCTCAGTGCCAAACCCGTCACGCTCGCGGGCGATAGCGGCAAGATTCCGATCACTGCCATCAACAGCACCAGCTCCCCCCTACGCGTCATGCTCGTGCTGGAGCCGGGACGCTCGATGAACCTCGGCGTGCCGATGAGCCAGGAACTCATGCTCGAGCCCGGGGAGAACTACATCGAGATCCCCGCTCGCCTGCTCAACGTGCTCAGCAGCACCCTCACCATCAGACTTCAGGCCGCAGACACGGAGATCGCGACCACAGACGTGACTCTCAGCGCCTCGTACCTCGACAGGATTGTCATGATAGCGGGCATCGCTGTCCTCCTCGTTGTGCTACTCGCCTTCATCATACGCCGAGTCCGGGCGGCCGAGAGGGAGGGCACCTGCGCTTCCGACGAGGATGTCCGCCCGCTCTGTTCCGTTGATGGACTCGCGAGTGACGCAGGGAACGCCGATGATGCCCTTCAGTGACCGGGAAGATACACTGTTGAGTGCCTCATCCGCCGATTGGAGACCCGATGCTTAGGCGCTTGATAATCATCGCGCTCGTGCTTGCCGTCATCGGCGTCGTGATTCACGACCTGAGCACGTTCGCGTCGGCACAGCGCGACCTTGGTGACGCGACGTACGATCTCGCGACCTGGGCTGCGCGCAACACCGACGGCCTGAGCCGCGACAAGGCGGCCGCCAAAGTCGCCGCCGAAGGAACACGCCACGGTGTCACGGTGTACCTCTACGATCAATCCGACCGGAGTGTCGAGGTCTGGACGCGCAGCTACGTGGACGGGACCTTCGTCGCCGGGCCGGTGGTGAACCTCGTCCGCGGCATGCCGTTCTCGGAAGCCCTCTCGGAGCCGTTCGAAATCACTGACTACCAAGAAGCCGGCGCCATCTGATGCGCACTGTCACCGGGAGGCGCTGCACGTGACCCGCGTCGTGATTCTAGATACGAACGTCCTGCTTGCTGATCCGAACTCGATCCTGTCCTTCCCCCGCGCCGAAGTGGTGATTCCCGAGACGGTGCTCGGCGAGCTGGACAAGCTCAAGACGGCACGCGTGGACCCGGACCTGCGCTTCCGTGGCCGAGAGGTCAGTCGCATCCTGTTCGACTTCTCAGAGGAGGGCTCGCTCGTAGAGGGAGTCGATCTCCCCGATGGCGGCCGGCTGCGCGTCGTGCCGTTCGAGAGCGATACCGAGCTGCCTGAGGGCGTATCCGCCCGCAATGCCGACGACAGAATCCTCGCCACGGCGTATCAGGAACGCCAGGCGGCGGCAGGCGACCCTGACAGGGAAGTCGAGCTTGTCACCAACGACCTCAACATGCTGCTCAAAGCCCAGACACTCGGGCTAGCCGTCTCGCGGTACGCCGAGGGCGTCGAGGGCGGGTTCGCACGCCGCTACATCATCCGCCCGTTCCAGCGCTACAAGGTGCCGCTCGGCATCCTGGCGGTGGCGCTCGGCGTGTTCGCAGCGGTGCTCGTGATCGTCTTCGTGTCTCGGCAGCCGTCCTCGGGGGTTGGCACGATTCCCGCCGAATTCGAGAACCTGCTCAGCACCCAGCAGCAACGCGCGCTCCAGGCGCTTCGCACGCTCGAGCGCAACCCGAACGATCCTGACGCCCTATTGGCGATGGGCGACTTCTACTTCGACGCGATGGCCGCCGCGCAGCAGGCTGGCGACCAGGCGTCCGTTCTGCAGTACAGCCGGCAGGGCGTGCGCTACTACGAGCGGTTCCTGGAGCAGCAGCCCGACCAGAACGACGCACGCGCCGACCTGGCGTCGATGCTCTTCTACTCAGGCCAGACCGACCGGGCGATACAGCAGGTCGGCACGGTGCTCGAGAACGATCCCAATCACGTCAACGCCAACTACAACCTCGGCATCTTCTACTGGCAGGGCCGGCGAGACCTTGAGGCCGCTCGCGACCAGATGAACCACGTGATCGACCTGACCGAGAACGACGCGCAACAGCATGCGGCTCTCGAGCGGGCAAGACTCGTCCTGGAGCAGATCGAACACGAGATCCAGGCGACCGACACCACGGAGGCTGCAACCCAATGAGTGCCGAGCACATCGATATCGCCATCATCGGCGGCGGGCCCGCGGGTCTTGCCGCCGCACTCTACGCCGCACGCGGTCGCGCCAAGACGGTGGTCTTCGAGCGCGGCATCCCCGGCGGACAGATCGTCACCACCGACTGGGTCGAGAACTATCCCGGGTTCCCCGAGGGGCTTTCGGGCGCTGAGCTCGGCGACCTGATGACCCGCCAGGCCGAGGCGCACGGAGCGATCATCCGCTCCTTCGCGCCGGTGGACTCACTCGAGTCCGTGGACGGCCACTTCGTGATCACCAGCGAGGACGAACTGTTCGAGGCCGATGCAGTGATCGTCGCTACCGGCGCGGTGCCCCGCAAGCTTGGAGTGCCCGGGGAGGCCGAGTTCACCGGCCGAGGCGTCTCGTGGTGCGCTACCTGTGACGGCGCGTTGTACCGCGGTAAGACGGTGTGCGTCATCGGCGGCGGTGATGCTGCCGTGGAAGAGGCCATGTTCCTCACGAAGTTCGCCGAGAAGGTCTACCTGATCCACCGCCGTGATGAGCTGCGCGCGACCAAGTGCCTCCAGGAACGCTGCTTCATCAACGAGAAGATGGAGTTCCTCTGGAACAGGACGGTCAGCGAGATCGTCGGCACCGACGGCAAGGTCAGCGGCGTCCGGCTCGCCTCGACCGCAGGCGAGCCCGAAGAGGTCCTCCCCGTGGATGGCGTGTTCATCTTCGTGGGCGTTCACCCGGTGAGCGAACTGGCGCGACCGCTGGTGGATACTGACGAAACGGGGTACATCCAAATCGACCACGACGGCAAGACTGCCGTGCCTGGTCTGTTTGCGGCTGGCGATGTGACCGACTCCAGCCTCAAGCAGGTGATTACCGCTGCCGCGAAAGGCGCCTCGGCGGCATTCGAGGCACTCCGGTACATTGACGAAGAAGCAGCATGCTCGATCTGACCCATCCCGAAGGGAGAAACGATGGCTGACCTGGTTCACGTGACCGACGCGGACTTCACAACGATGGTGGAGGGTTCGTCCAAACCGTTCCTGCTCGACTTCTGGGCACCCTGGTGCGGACCCTGCCGCATGATGGAGCCCGTGCTCAAGGAGGTCGCCGCGGAGTACGATACGCTCACGATCGGCAAGCTGAATGTGGACGAGAACCCCGGGACCGCGACGCGGTTCGACATTCTGTCCATCCCGACGCTGCTCGTGTTCAAGGACGGGCAGGTCGTCAAGAAGATCGTGGGCGCGCGCTCCAAGAAGCAGCTGCTCGACGAGCTCGCCTCCTGGATCTCCTAGCTGAAAGGTCCTTCTCCCATGTGCAAGAACGGCGTCAACAACAACCAGATGCGGCTGATGCTTGGGCAGGCCGACGACTCGCTATCGATGACGCAGCAGTGGCTGGAGCAGATCCACCACCTTGCGGATCACGCCCAGCTCTCCGGCCCGAGCGCTGAAGTTGCCCAGGCCTCGGTCCTTCTCGGCGAGGTGCGGGCGAAGCTCCAGGCTGCCGGCGACATGCTTGCCGGAGGTTCGCCTGAGCAGGAACCGAGTGTGGAGCTCATCTAGGCTCGCGCGACGCGGCACCAGGCAGGAACAGAAAGCCCCGCTCATCGGCGGGGCTTTCTTTCTTGTGGACGCTGGGTGTGGACGCGCGGGACGGCGTGCTCGGAGCGGCAGTCAGCGCCCGTGTCAGGACGAGGTGTTGACCTGGCGCTGGCTGCGCGCATTGCGCGCCTTGAGGAAGAATCCGATGGCGGTCGCCAGGGCAAGGACCGTGCTCGCCCCTACCAGCCCCGACGTACTCGTCCCGGCATCGACCGCCGGCCATGCCGGCTCTCCAGCAGGCTCCTCGGCGACTCCCTCGTTCGCAGGAAAGCCGTAGTCCGGCAGGAACGAGGTGGACTCCTGCACTCCGGCGAGGAACTCGTGGACCGCCCCGTCGGCTTCGACCTCCGCGCTGCCGGTGATCCGCTCGAGCGACCACTCGAGGCCGTCGGCCTGCGTGGATGCGAACCAGGAGATTCCGGCTCCCGCGATGATGGCGCCAGCCGCAAGGCCGACAAGGATTTGCTTGAGACGCAGTCCGACGAGCCCCGAACCGCTCGCAGTGCGCGCGAGGAGCTCGGGCTGGGCGCGAAGGACGAAGAGTGCCACGCCTGCCGTGATGAGCCCCTCGACCACGCCGATGGCAAGATGGATGGGCTGCATCAGCGCAAGGAACGTCGTAAACGGCAGCTCGCTCACGCCTGAGGCCGTAGTCTGCAGGACGACGCCGAGCGCTCCGAGCTGCAATCCGACGACGGTGGCGAAGAGGCTGCCCGCTACGACTCGGCCTGCGGTCGGCGTGTTACCGACGATCCGCCGATAGATGAGCGGGAACGCGACGAAGGCCGGCCAGAACCCAAGGTTGAAGATGTTGCAGCCCAACGCGAGGAGGCCTCCGTCGGCGAAGAACAGCGCCTGCACCGCCAACACCGAGGCCATCACGAGAAAAGCGGCGTGTGGCCCAAGCAGCATGGCCAACAGGAGTCCGCCCCCGATATGCCCGCTCGACCCCGTGGCCGGGATGGTGAAGTTGAGCATCTGGCCGGCGAAAACGAAGGCGCCCGCCACGCCCATCAAAGGAATCTTCGCCGGGTCGTCCTCTTCCCGGACCTTCTTGGCGCAGTAGACCGTGGTGACTGCGGTGGCAGCCCACATCGCTCCGCCCACGGCGGGCGAAACGAGCGCGTCAGCCATATGCATGGCTCTCCCCTCTCCGTAGTGCGAAATCCGTAGCACTTTGTGTTACGCGTTTACGTATCGTGTTACGCTAGTACGCGCCTGTTGGCCGGGTCAAGCATTTCGATGCAGATCACACGAAGCGGCTGCGCGGGCAACGACGCGTGACACGGAGCATCTGAGACATGGCACGAACGGGGGACAGATGGGCGAAGTAGTGCGTTTCGGCGTCTCCGCCGACGGCAGGCTGCTCGACCGCTTCGACGAGCTGCTGACACGCAAAGGCTACGTGAACCGATCCGAGGCGGTGCGCGACCTCATTCGCTCTGCGCTCGTCGAAGACGATTGGACGAATGGCGACGCCGTCGCGGTCGGCACGGTGACACTCGTGTACGACCATCACTCAAGCGATCTCACCGAACGGTTGACGGAGCATCAGCACTCCCACCACGAGACGATCCTCTCGACGCTCCACATCCACCTCGATCACCACAACTGCCTGGAGGTGATCGTCCTCAAGGGGCGTGCTGCCGAGATCCGTCTGCTGGCCGACGCCCTGATCGGCACGAAGGGTGTCAAGCACGGTAAGTTCGTGGCCAGTACGACCGGTGAGGGGCTGGTCTGAGTCCATGCCGCATCTCGATACGGCCATCTACGAACTAGGGTACCTCGACCGGCTCGGCACGGGAGCGAGCTTTGTGCACCGGGTCGATCCTCGCGTGAAGGTGCTGGTGACCTTCGTCTTCCTGGTATGTGTCGTCTCGTTCGACCGCTACGAGATCCTCGGGTTGGTGCCGTTCATACTGTTCCCCGTCGCGCTGGCCTCCGCCGCCGACCTGCCCTTCGCGTTCCTCGGCAAGCGACTCATGCAGGTGGCCCCGTTCGCCCTGACCGTGGGCGCTTTCAATCCGTGGTTCGACCGTGAGGTGGTTGGAGTCATCGGCGGGCTCGCGATAACTGGCGGCTGGGTGAGCTACGCCTCGATCATCCTGCGGTTCCTGCTCTGCACCAGCGCCGCCCTCGTACTGATCTCAACCACGTCGATGGCGGACATCTGCCGGGCGCTCCAACGTCTGGGCGTGCCCGAGGTCTTCGCGACGCAGCTCATGTTCCTGTACCGCTACATGTTCCTTCTCGCCGAGGAGGTCCTGCGGATGGCCCGCGCGCGCGAGCTCAGGTCGTTTGAAGGCCGCGGGCTCGGCCTGCGTGTCTACAGCACCATCCTCGGCCACCTGCTGCTGCGAACCGTCGCGCGCGCGCAGCGAATCTACGAGGCGATGCGCTGCCGAGGTTTCGACGGCGTGATGAGAACGCGGCGCACCCTGAAGCTGCACGGAACGGACGTCGCCTTCCTTCTCGGCTGGACAGCCACGTTCGTCATCTTCCGAGCGTTCGATGTCGCCCACGCGTTGGGGGCCCTTGTCACGGGAGTGATCTGAGTGAGTCATCACATCATCGAGTTTGC
>CAZBLH010000041.1:9399-11351 GCA_964492775.1 uncultured Eubacteriales bacterium
TGGGGGCCCTTGTCACGGGAGTGATCTGAGTGAGTCATCACATCATCGAGTTTGCCGAGGTGGGGTTCGCGTACCCGGATGGGACGCGAGCCCTCGACGGCGTCTCCTTCACGATCCACCACGGCGAGGCGGTCGCGATAGTCGGGGCAAACGGCGCGGGCAAGTCCACGCTGCTGATGCACGTGAACGGGGTGCACGCCGCGAACGAGGGAACCGTGCGCATCGGAGAGACCCCGGTTACCAAGGACACGCTGGCCGGCATCAGAAGGACCATCGGGATGGTGTTCCAAGACCCGGACGACCAGCTGTTCATGCCCACTGTCGCCGACGACGTCGCGTTCGGGCCACTGAACCTCGGTCTGCCGGCTGACGAGGTCGAACGCCGAGTGGATGACGCGCTGGCCGAAGTGGGCGCATCGGCGCTGAAGGAGCGCCTCTCCTACCGGCTGTCCGGTGGCGAGAAGCGCCGCGTGTCGATCGCGACCGTGCTGGCGATGCGCCCCGATATCCTCGTGCTCGACGAGCCGTCATCGAACCTCGACCCGCGCGCGCGGCGGCAGCTGATCGAGCTACTCAAGGGGTTCACTCACACGAAGATAATCGCCACGCACGACCTCGACCTCGCGGCTGACGTCTGCGACCGGGTCATCGTGCTCGAGCGCGGTAAGATAGCCGCCGACCGGTCCGCCGTTGAGGTGTTCGCCGATTCCGCACTGCTCGAACGCTGCGGTCTCGAAGCCCCGCTCGCCGCACAGTCGTGCCCCGTATGCGGCCTCAGGAGGACGCAGTGAGCCGCCGCCCCAGGCACCGCTTCGGCCCGCGGCCCGCACCGCCGGCGGGGAGCAACCCGTCCGTCCGCGCTGATAGAATCCGAAGCATGGCGCCACAGCAGACACCCTTGCCCGAGCCGACCGACAAGAACGGGACACCCCGCTACTGGGAGTGCCTGCCCTGCGGGTACCTGTCCAATGACCCGCGGGTGGGGTCCGGAGAAGTCCCCTGCCCCGTCTGCGGAACCGCCGACACTGGCGAACGCAGGGCTTTTCCGCCGGAGCGCCAGAAGCGGCTCGACGCGAGAATCCGCGCCTACCATGCCGATGGCGACTTCGAGATTGTGGTCATCCTTGTGGCGACGTTCCTCGAGACGCTCCTTGAAGACATCCTCTCGCGTATCATGGAGTCGCAAGGTGCCACGTCTCGGCTCGTCGAGACCGTCCTCGACTCGACCCGCTCCATCGGCAGCCGCCTGAGCAAGATCTTCCCTACCCTGACCGGCGCGCAGTTCGACGACGTCGTCGCAGAGTCGGGATTCCGTGAGTTCCCGCGCCGCTGGCGGCGCCTGCGTGCCGAGCGAAACGCGTTCATCCATGACTCCGCCTTCGAAGGGCCGAAGGAGGAGATCACGCGAGCTTCGGCCGTTGAGGCCATGGAGCTACTCGGGCAGGCCTACAAGGTGTTCGTGCACATCAACAACCGTTTCGTGGTCGACGGCCCTCGGCGGAAGAGACGATGACCGCCGAGCGGGCACTTCGGCTACACGTCACGGGCGTCGTCCAGGGAGTCGGATTCCGTCCGTTCGTCTACAACCTCGCCACCAGCCAGGGGCTATACGGCTGGGTCCTCAACGCGACCGACGGCGTGCATATCCATGTCGAGGGCTCAGCAGCAGAGGTCGACGGGTTCTCCGAGCTGCTCCGGCGGAGCGCGCCTGTGATGGCCGTGATCGAGCAGGTTGAGGCCGGTGACACCGAGCCCCAGGGGTTCTCGGCATTCGAGATCCGCGAGTCCGTCGCCGAGGAAGGCGCGATGACGCTCGTCTCGCCGGACATCGCGACCTGTCCTGCGTGCCTAGCCGAACTATTCGACGAGAGCGATCGCCGGGCAGGCTACCCGTTCATCAACTGCACGAACTGCTGACCGCGCTTCACCATCATCGAGGACGTGCCCTACGA
>CAZBLH010000042.1:0-11350 GCA_964492775.1 uncultured Eubacteriales bacterium
GGAGCCCACAACCGGACTTGAACCGGTGACCTCTTCCTTACCAAGGAAGTGCTCTGCCGACTGAGCTATGTGGGCTTGTTTCGCTTCCCGTCCAGGCATCACGATGAGCACTGCGTGGAGGGGAAATGGTGGGGGCGGATGGATTCGAACCATCGTAGGCATAGCCAACGGGTTTACAGCCCGTCCCTTTTAGCCACTCGGGCACACCCCCATATTGCGAAAAACGAACTCGTCTTCGAGTTGTCAAGTTGCGTGCCGAAACAGACGCCCCGGCAAGGCGAAGGGGATACTACTGCACCCGAGCTACGTGTGTCAACGACTGCCACGGTGCCGGGTGTGTCCATGCCGTGCGGACACTCGGCGCGATGCGCAACGCCGATACAAGCCTGCAACAGGGACCCAAGAGCCTCGGGCCCGCTGGAAAGATCGATGGAGCTGGCGACAGGAGTTGAACCTGCAACCTACTGATTACAAATCAGTTGCTCTGCCATTGAGCTACGCCAGCAGCGGCGCCCAGTGTAGCCGAGAAAGCCGCCGGCTTCCATCGACAATGCGACGACGGTTTGACGAAGGGGCTCAGTGCGCTCGGCAGCGCCTGATCTGAGTCTCCATCTTGCGCTTGACCCGCTGCAGCGCGTTGTCGACCGCCTTGGTATGCCGACCAAGCTGATCAGCTATCTCCTGGTAGGACTTCCCGTCCGTGTAGAGGCGCAGCACGTCGGTCTCAAACTGCGAGAGCGCCTCGACCACTCCGGTCCTGATGAAGTCGGTCTCCCAGGCGCCGATGACGATATCAGCGGGATCGCAGACTTCTTTGGCGGCGAGGATGTCGGAAAGCAACCTCTCCCCGTCCTCATCAACTGAGGTGGATTTCGATAGGGAGACGTATCCGTTCAGCGGTGAATGCTTGCGCCGAGTTGAAGATTTCACGGCGGTGATGATCTGCCGTGTGACGCACAGTTCGGCGAACGAGTGGAAACTTGCCTGCCGGGAAGGATCGTAGTCACGGATGGCCTTGAACAGGCCGATCATGCCCTCTTGGATGATGTCGTCACGGTCGGCCCCGTTGAGGTAGTACGACCGTGCCTTACACCTGATGAGCCCCCGGTAACGCTTGATGAGCTCGCAGCTGGCGCTCTGGTCGCCTTGTTGCGCAGCAGTCACCAAGTTCAAGTCCGCATTCCGCTCCCGACCCCCCGGGGAACGATGCGCGGACGAAGCCCGCTCGTTCAAGGTGATACCCCCTGTGATTCATTGAGCCCAATGCAGGAGGTGTGACTCCCGCCGCCGGCACGGCAGTAGGCTTTCCTGAAACGAAACCGCAATCTGACCCTATCCCGCGAACCGCATCAGGTCAAGAGCCGTTTCGGTCACCCCGCGCCATCCTCGACAACGCGTCGCGAACCTCTGGGCCGATGCGGTCCTCGATGCGCGAGGAACCGCTGCCTGCGGGCGTCTGTTCACGCCACTGAGCATCTTCACGTGCAAGTTCTGCCGAAAACTCAATGGAAGAGCGGCGCACGATCCCCTCGCCGAGCACCGCCCACTGAGTCGCTGCATCACTCGTGACGACCTCTACCCGAGCTCCTCCGCGCCTGGCAGCCCGTGCCAGCTGCTCGATGACGGTGTCAGCGGTTCTTCCGTAGGGCGAGAAGATGACCGTGACACCGGCGACGCTCGTTGGCTCGCCGTCCGAAGCAGGATTCTCAGTCGCGTCGAAGACGATCGTGGCGTCGAACTCGCCGAGCGCATACCCGGCGACATCGGTGATGAGGGCATCACGCGCCAGCGACAGTTCCTGTGCGGCAAGCGAACAGTAGCGCGGCACGCCGCGCACTACGTTGTACCCGTCGATGATCAGGACCTTATTCATGCCGAGCGACCCTGGCTTCGGCGCAGCCACTCGTAGGCGACGGCAGTGGCGGCCTGCGCGACATTGAGCGAGCCGACCTGGCCGGCCTGCGGCAGTCTCACGAGGAAGTCGCAGCGCTCCTGGGTCAGCCGAGCAAGCCCGGAGCCCTCGGACCCCATCACCAGCACGATGCGACCTTCGAGTGGCGCTTCCCAGACGGTTTGCTCGGCGTGCTCCGAAGCCCCGGCCACCCAGAACCCCTCGGCCTTGAAACGCTCGAGCGCCTGCGCCAGGTTCGTCTCGCGGACGACAGGGATGTGGGCCAAGGCCCCGGCCGCCGCCTTCCAGGCTGCGGGCGTGATTGCGGCGCTGCGGCGCTCGGTCACCACCACGCCCACGGCCCCGACAACCTCGGCGGTGCGCACGATGGCGCCGAGGTTCCCCGGGTCTGTGATGTGGTCGAGCGCGATCACGAGCGCTTGACTCGCGCCCTCGGCTCCCGCAACCACCGATTCGAGTGACGCAAACTTGAACGGTGCCGTCTCAGCCATAACGCCCTGATGCGCGCCACGTTCACTCACGCGGTCGAGCTCCTTGCGTCCTACGCGGCGGACCGCCACGTCGGCGGAGGCGGCGAGTCGCTCGATCTCGGCGAGCGAGCGGTCCGGCTTGGTGCCCTCGGCGATCCGGACCGAGACGAGCGGCATCCCGGCCCGCAGGGCCTCGGCGACGGCGTGTTTTCCCTCCAGCAGCATGTCGCTACTCGAACGTGACGCGAGCGCCTTGCGGGGTGTCCTCGATGGTGAACCCAAGCCGCGTCAGCCCGTCGCGCACGGCGTCGGCGAGTGCCCAGTTCCGCTCAGTACGCGCCACGTTCCGAGTGGTCAGCAGCGCGTTAACCGCCGCAACCGGGTCCGAGCCGGTGTAACCCGCGAGGCTCTTGCCCAGATCCAGCACCTCGGGCGGGTAAGCCACCGAGCGCTCCTCGGGCACGTCGATGCCGAGTACGCCGAGCAGCTCCACCACCGCTTCCTCGGCGGCGATGAGAGCCTCCATGTCGTCCTCACAGAGATCGACCTGGAACTCGGAGAGGAATACGTTCGCGGCCTTGGCGAGCTCGAATATGGCGGCGAGACCGCCGGCCGTGTTGAAGTCGTCGTCCATCTCGGCTTCGAACTTCTCCCGGGCGACCTTGACCTGCAGCTTGAGACCGCTGCACGCCTCGGCCGGCGCTCCCTGTCCGCTCGAGGCGAGCGTGCGCGCCCAGCGCAGGTTGCGCACGAGGTTCTCAAGCCGGTGGTACGCCTGCTTGGCCTCGTCGAGGCGGGAGTCCGAGAAGTCGAGCGGACTGCGGTAATGCGTCTGTAGCATGAGCAGCCTAATGACGGGCGTCTCGAACGCATCGAGCACGTCTTTGAGCAGAAGGAAGTTGCCGAGCGACTTGCTCATCTTCTCGGCGTTGACCTGTAGCATCCCGCCGTGCAGCCAGTAATGCGCGAACTCGACCCCCGTGGCCGCCTCTGACTGGGCGAGCTCGTTCTCATGGTGCGGGAAGATCAGGTCCGCTCCCCCGCCATGGATGTCGAATGGCAGGCCGAGCTCCTCCTCGGACATGGCCGAGCACTCAATGTGCCAGCCCGGACGCCCCTCTCCCCACGGGCTCGGCCAGTGAGGCTCGCCGGGCTTAGCCGCCTTCCAGAGCGCGAAGTCCAGCGGGTCCTGCTTGCGCTCGTCAATCTCGACTCGGGCACCGGAGCGCATCTCGTCGATGTCGCGCCCGGAGAGCTTGCCGTAGGACGGGTAGCTGCGTACAGAGAAGTACACGTCGCCATCGGCGACGTAGGCGTGTCCGCGCTCGATGAGGCGCTCGATCATCCCAATCATCTGTGGGATCATCTCGGTCGCCCGGGGGCGAACCGTCGGATCCTGCACGCCAAGCCGGCGCATCGCGGTCACGAAGGCGAGCGTGTACTCGGCAGCCACCTCAGCGGCCGGACGGCCCTCTTCAGCTGCCCGGGCAATGATCTTGTCGTCGACATCCGTGATGTTCTGCACGAAGTCGACTTCGTAACCCTTCCAGGTCAGGTACCGGCGGATAACGTCGAAGGACAGGAACGTCCGCGCGTTGCCGACGTGGATGTGGTTGTAGACCGTGGGTCCACAGGTGTAGATCGACACCCTGCCCTCACGGGCGGGTACGAACTCCTGCTTGCTCCGGCCGAGCGTGTTGTAGACACGCATAAGTTTCTCCTGTCACCTCTGACGCGCAGCTAGATCTGCCAGTACCATTCGCCGAACTCGACGCCTATCGGCTCCCCGTCATCGCCCACGGGGCACGACGCGCCCTCCATGAAGACGTCGTCGCTCTGCGGAACCTCGGCGATTGGCTCGATCTCCCCGCTCGCCGCCTCAGCAGCTCCGGTCGACGCAATGGGCGACGCCTGCTCGGCGAGCGAGGGCGCCGCGCCGGGCACCTCGGGCGGCTCGGCGAGTCCAATGCCTCTTTCGAGACGGTCGATTCGGCGGGTGAGGCAGCGGAACATCTCGACCACGGGGTCGGGAAGGTCTTCGTGGTGCAGGTCGATGGCCTCGACCCTCTCACCAGAGCGGACGACGACCCGGCCAGGCACGCCCACGACGGTGCAGTTCGGGGGCACGTCGTCGATCACGACCGCGCCACCTCCAACCTTCGAGCCCTTTCCGATGACGATGTTGCCGAGCACCGATGCCCCGACGCCGACGACCACGCAGTCCTCGAGCGTGGGGTGGCGCTTGCCGGACTCTTTCCCGGTACCGCCGAGCGTGACGCCTTGATACACGGTGACATCGTTGCCGATGATCGTCGTCTCGCCGATCACGACACCCATACCGTGGTCGATGAAGAAGCCGTCGCCAATCGTCGCACCGGGGTGGATCTCCACGCCCGTGAGCCATCTGGCTATCTGTGAGAGGAACCGGGCAAGACCGTAGCGCCCTCGGCGCCACAGCCAGTGATTGACCCGGTGTGCCCAGACGGCGTGCAGCCCGGGGTAGTTGAAGAGCACGCTGATCGCCGATGTGGCTGCGGGATCTCGCTCCCGCACCGCTCGGATGTCTGCTCGGACTCTATCGAGCATCTGCTAAACGTCGCCTCGCATATTGACCGTGTGTTGCCCTGACATCACGTCAGTCTAGCAGCAGCCGACTCCGATTCGAGCAAAGCAACGGCCCACACCGCGATCCCCTCTTCACGACCGGTGAAGCCGAGGCCTTCGGTAGTCGTCGCCTTCAGGCCGACATGCTCGGTTTCGACACCCATCGCGCGGGCGAGGTTCTCGCGCATCTCGTCGCGATACGGGGAGATCTTCGGCCACTCGCATGCGACCACGATGTCGGCGTCGACGATCTTGAAACCGCGTTGGCGCACGAGTTCGGCAACACGCTCGAGCAGTCGCAGGGAGTCAGCACCCTGCCAGGCCGGATCGGTGTCTGGGAAGAGCTTGCCGATGTCACCCGCACGCACCGCGCCGAGCAGGGCATCCATGAGCGCGTGAGCGACAACGTCGGCGTCCGAGTGCCCGGCGAGCCCCAGCTCGTGAGGCACGCGCACCCCGCCGAGAATGAGCTCGCGGCCGCTCGCGAAGGCATGCACGTCGAACCCCAGTCCGATCCTCACGACTCCCCCTCTGCCTCGGCCTCCGGCCTCACTCCCGGCACGGCACCCCTCCTACGGAGCACGGTTGCGACGAAGTCAAGGTCGCCGTCGACGGTCACTTTGATGTTCTCGCGCGGTCCCTCCACGACGAGCACCCGCCCTCCTGCCCGCTCGACGAGCGAGGAGTCGTCCGTGCCGAGGAACCCCTCGGCGGTTGCTTCCTCATACGACGACTCGAGGATGGAGCGTCGAAAGACTTGGGGCGTTTGGGCGAGCCAGAAGCGGCTGCGCTCCGGCGTCTCGGCAATCCTGGAGTCCTCGACGAGCTTCACGGTGTCGAAGGACGGGTGTGCGACGACGACGCCGTCGGCGCCTGAAGACTCGAGCTGCCCCAACGCTGCGCATATCGTCTCGGGCGTGAGCAGCGGTCGCGCGCCATCATGGACGGCGACGGTAGTGATCTCGGGGGAAAGCGTCGATAGTCCCGAGAGGACCGATTGCTGTCGCGTCGGTCCCGAGGGCGCCAATACCACGGGCGTGGAGAGCGCTGCGGGCTCGACGGCCGCCGCCGTGTACTCATGCCCCCGAGCGCCGGGGCAGACGAGCACGATCAGCCCGAAACGGGCCGAGGCATCCAGTGCGCGCAGGGCCCACGCGAGGACGGGCAGGCCGCATACCTCGGCAAGCTGCTTGCCGCCCGGGCGGCCGAACCGCTCACCGACTCCACCGGCGACGACTATCGCGGCTGTCTCCGAGCGTGACGTCATGCCAAGGTCCCGGCGACCGGGTCCGTTTCGAGTCCAGAGTCTGTAAGCCCCGCAAAGATCATGCGCCCCGCCGGGGTCTGCAAGACAGACGTGACCTCTACCTGTGCAAGATCGCCCACAAGGTGCCGCCCGTTCGCGATGACGACCATCGTTCCGTCCTCGAGGTAGCCCACGCCCTGGTTCGCCTCCTTGCCCGGCTTCAGTACCTTGATCAATAGCGTATCACCCGGCAGGTGGGTCGGACGCAGCGCTGCGGCGGCGTCATTGAGATTGAGCACACTGATGCCCCGTACCGCAGCCACCTTCGAGAGGTTGTAGTCGACGGTAACGAGCAGTGCCCCCGTATCGCTGGCGAGACGCACGAGCTTGTCGTCGACGCCGGAGAGTTCGGGGTAGTCGATCTCGAGCAAGCTAACGGCCTCCTCGGCAGGTAGCGTGGCCAGCAGATCGAGCCCCCTGCGCCCGCGGGACCTGCGGGTGTCGTCGGCCGAGTCTGCGAGTGTCTGAAGCTCGGCGAGCACGAAGCGCGGCAGCCGGACATCACCCGGCAAGAGGCCGAGACGCGCGAGCTCCGTGAAGCGCCCGTCGATGATCGCGCTCGTGTCGAGGGCGATCATCCTCGTCCCCTCGGCGTGCTTCTCTCCGGGGGCGAACCTCGGGAACATCGCGAGGAACTCGCGCCGTCTGGTCAGCCCGACCGAGACGCCAACGTAGGCGCACACGACATATGCGATGACCGAGAGAGTCACCGCGAGTGAGATCGGTCGCAGTAGTCGCAGGGGTTGAGTAGCGAGCAGGGCGATGACTAGGCCTGTGACCAGTCCGGCGACGCCAAGGATCATGTCCGCGCTTGCCAGGTCCGCCACCCGGGCCTCGGCACGCCGCCACAGGCTGCCGAGTTCCCGGCCCAAGATCCCGCCGAAGACGTATCCGATCGCTGCCCCCAATGAAACAAAAAGAATGATGACGTAGCTTGGGGCAAGTCCGATCTCGGTCTGCCAGTCGACGGTCCTTGAGATCAAGTACCCGCTCAGTAACCCACCTGCGACCATCACGAACCGCGTGATCGCTGGAATCATGGTCACCGGCTCAGGCGGCACACTCGATGCCGCCGCGCCCTCACCTCCTCGACAACGGAACACGACGCTCGTGCGCCGCTCTTGGAGTTATCGGCCGAAAGAAGGTCGCGCCTAAACGGACACGTGCGCTTTGAGGCGCATGAGGCCGACGTGCACGGCCTTCGCGCGCCGCTCGCCGACCCCGTCGACAGCGTCAAGGTCCTCGACGGTGGAAGCGGCGAGGTCGTTCAGAGTGCCGAAACGGGCTACGATCCGCGAGATCACGCTGCCAGGCAGCATGGGGATCTGCGCAAGTGCTCGGTACCCGCGGGCGCGCAGGTGGCGCTCGGCCTGCTCTCCGGGCATGAGCCCAAGCTCCTGGGCGATCGACTCAGGCTCCAGCAGCCGGTCGGCCGGAAGCTCCGAGAGACGCTCGCGTACGAGCGCGACATTGCGGGGCGAGGGGTCGTCGACGTAGTCGCGAACGGCCAGCGCGTACTGTTCACTGACGCCGGCCGCCAACTCCTCGGACTGCATCCGTACGAGACGGCCCTCAGTCCCGAGCTGCAGCGTGTAACGCCCGACCTCGCGCTGCACCCGCCGGAGCATCTCGAACCTGCCGAGCACCTCCGCGACGTCCGCAAGCGTGACCAGGTCCTGGAACTCGAGCAGCGTGAGGCGCTCGAGCATCTCGTCGAGGCGGCTGCGGTAGTTCTGCATCGTCTGGATCGCCTGGTTCGCTTTGGCGAGCAGAACCTCGATGTCGTCCAGGGTGACCTTGTAGCCGTCCACATAGAGGTTGACGACGTTGCGGCGCTCCGAGATAGCGATGGTGAGCGCGTTCGCCTGGCGGCTCACCCGCTCGGCGGTGCGGTGGCGCATGCCCGTCTCGGAGGTCGGTAGGTCGGGGTTGGGCACGAGGTGGACGTTCGCTTTGACAATCCGGTCACCTTCGGGGTCGAGGATGATCGCCCCGTCCATCTTCGCCAGCTCGAACAGGCGCTGCGGCGTGAACGGCATGTCGATGGTGAAGCCGCCATCGGACATGGGTTCCACCTTGGCGGCGTCGCCGGAGACGATGAGTGCGCCCGCGCGTGCAGCAAGTAGCATGTCGATGGACTCGCGCAGTCGGGTTCCGGGCGCGACCTTCCGCAGCTCGCCCGCGATCACTTCCTGCATCCGCTTCCGCTGCTCCGCGACCAAGAGGTCTCCCCTTCTCTCGCACTTCGATTCTGCCACGCGGAGCCCTTGCGCGCACCCCAAAATGTGGAATTAGATCCCCGCTGCTGCCAATGCCTCTGCCAACGTACTTACTTCCGAGCCACCCGTCGCAACACTCCGCGCGCCATCCGTGCGCGAGCTGCGCGCGGGAGCCGAGATGACGTTGGTGATGCCGAGGCTTGCCGCCTCCTTGCGACGCGCCGCAGCGTGAGACACCGGGCGCACGTGCCCCGTGAGACCGACCTCGCCGAACGCGGCGACGTCCAGCCCGAGCGGGCGGTCTCGAAGCGCCGATGCGAGGGCCAGAGCCAGCGGCAGGTCAATCGCGGGCTCGGCCACGCGCATACCTCCGGCCACCGAGACCAACACGTCCTGCCCGGCGAAGGAGAGCCGGGCTCGCCGCTCAAGCACCGCGAGCACCTGGAGCAGCCGGGCGTTCTCCACGCCCGTCGCCAGCCTGCGCGGCACCGGAAGGAAGCTCGGAGTGACGAGCGCCTGTACCTCGACGAGCAAGGGCCGGGTGCCTTCGATCGCGACCATGACTACAGAACCCGCCACGGGCTCGAGCCGCTCGGCAAGTAGAACTCGCGAGGTCGACTCCACTTCGGTGAGTCCAACCTCGCCCATCTCAAAGATGCCGAGCTCGCTTGAGGAACCGAACCGGTTCTTGACGGCGCGAACGATCCGGAACGCATGGTCACGGTCACCCTCGAAGTACAGGACCGTGTCAACCATGTGCTCCAGCACGCGCGGACCGGCGATTGCGCCTTCTTTGGTGACGTGGCCGACGATGAGCGTGATGACGCCCAGATCCTTGGCGATCCGCATCAACCGCGCGGTGCAGGCGCGAACCTGTCCCACGCTTCCGGGAGCTCCGTCAAGCTCGGGGTCGTGCGCGGTCTGGATGGAGTCCAGCACGAGCACGGTCGGGGTCTGCTCACGCACCGTGGCCTCGACTCTGGTGATGTCGAGCTCCGGAAGCAGTCGTACGCGCTCCGAGGAGGCCCCGAGCCTGCGCGCCCGAAGGCCGATCTGCGCCGGTGACTCCTCGCCGCACACATACAACACGTCCCCGCCCGACTGACCGATCCGGTCAGCCGCCTGGAGGAGTAGCGTCGACTTGCCGATGCCTGGTTCGCCGCCGAGAAGGACGAGCGAGCCAGGCACGAAACCTCCGCCGAGTACGCGATCCAGCTCGGCAAGCCCTGTGGAGAGCCGTGGCGACTCGTCCTTCCCAGCCCAAGCTAGCGTCAGGGGGACCGCCGCCGGCCCGACACTGGCTGCCGAGGAGGATGCGGCGCGCTCGGCCTCTTCCACGAACGTGCCGAACTCACCGCACTCACCGCAGCGCCCCGACCAGCGCGGGGCGCTCGCCCCGCACGTCTGGCACCTCCAGATGCTGCGAGAGCGGCTCGCCACCTACTCGCCCGACGCCCCGCCGACACCCTGCGAGGGCTTCGCGCGCCGCCTGCTCGGTGGAGGCGGAGTCTCGGCGCTCTCGGTGTCTCTGAGCTTCTTCTGCGCGACAGGCACAGCGACCACGCCGTCGCCCTTGCGGAACGCAAGCTGGCCTTCTTCGTTGACGTACGCCTCGATGACGTCGCCCGCCTCCCACTGGCCAGCGAGAATCTGCTCGGAGAGCGGGTCCTCCACCAACCGCTGGATGGCGCGACGCAACGGACGGGCCCCAAGCGCGGGGTCGAAGCCTTCCTTGGCCAGCAGCTCACGCGCCTCGGGCGCGAGCGTGATAGACATGCCGTGTCCCATCAGTTGCTCGCGGGTGCTAGCGATCATGAGGTCAACGATCTGTGCGATCTCGTCACTCGTGAGGTCGTGGAAGACAATGACCTCATCGACACGGTTGAGGAACTCGGGACGGAAGATCGTCTTGAGTTCGCCCGTCACGCGCGACTTGAGGTCCTCGTACTCCAGCCCACCCTCAGAACGGACCGGGGTGAACCCGAGGGACGTACCCTTCACGATGTCACGCGCTCCGACGTTGCTCGTCATGATCACAATCGTGTTCTTGAAGTCGACCTTGCGGCCCTGGGCATCGGTGAGACGCCCCTCCTCGAGGATCTGTAGCAGCACGTTGAAGACGTCCGGGTGAGCCTTCTCGATCTCGTCGAAGAGGACCACACTGTAGGGCTTGCGCCGCACCAGCTCGGTAAGCTGACCGCCCTCATCGAAGCCCACGTAGCCTGGGGGCGAGCCGATGAGCCTGGACACAGTGTGCTTCTCCATGTACTCGCTCATGTCGAGGGAGACGAGCGCGTCCTGGCTGCCGAACAGGAACTCGGCAAGCGCCTTGGCGAGTTCGGTCTTACCGACGCCGGAGGGACCAAGGAAGATGAACGAGCCGGCCGGCCGACGCGGGTCCTTGAGACCAGCGCGCGCCCGCCTGATGGCCTTCGAGACCGAGGTGACCGCTTCGTCCTGGCCGACGATGCGCTCGTGCAGCACCGCTTCCATCCGGAGCAACTTCGCGGTCTCTTCCTCGGTGAGGTCGGTGACGGGTACTCCCGTCCACATGGAGACAACCTCGGCGATCTCCTTCTCGGTGACCTCGACCACCCGGTGGTTATCGGGCTTCATCCATTCTTCTTCCATCGCACGACGCTCGGCGAGCACCTGCTTCTCGACGTCACGCAGTGAGGCGGCCTTCTCGAACTCCTGAGCCTCGATCGCCGACTCTTTCTCGGCGCGCACCTGGCGCAGGCGCTCCTCGATCTCCTTGATGCCCGGGGGTGCCGTCATCATGCGGATGCGCATCTTGGCGCCGGCCTCGTCAATGAGGTCGATCGCCTTGTCCGGCAGG
>CAZBLH010000043.1:0-11109 GCA_964492775.1 uncultured Eubacteriales bacterium
CGCACTGGCGCTACAAAGAGGGCTACAAGGGTGACGAGACCTTTGACGAGCGCCTCTCGTGGCTCCGGCAGATGCTCGAGTGGCAGACCGAACTCAAGGACCCGCGCGAGTTCATGGAGGCGCTCAAGATCGACCTCTTCGACGAAGAGGTATTCGTCTTCACGCCCAAGGGCGACGTTATCTCCCTCAGACGCGGTTCGACGCCCATCGACTTCGCGTACGCGATCCACACCGAGGTCGGCAACCACTGCGTCGGCGCCAAGGTCAACGGCTCCATCGTCCCGCTCGCGTACGAGCTCCAGATGGGCGACCGGGTCGACATCCTCACCAACAAGAACGCCACGCCGAGCCGAGACTGGCTCAACATCGTCAAGACCTCCTCGGCGAGAAGCAAGATCCGCAGCTATTTCAGCAAGGTCACCCGCGTAGACGACCTGCAGCGCGGGCGCGACGAGCTCGCCAAGGTGATGCGCAAGCATGGTCTCGGCATCGGGAGCAAGACCGCCGAGAAGGCCATAGACGCCGTCGCCGAGGAGATGAACTACGTCCGCGGCGAGGACGTGCTGGCGCAGATTGGCGCCGGCAAGCTCTCGGCCAAACTCGTTGCCACGCGGCTGCTGAAGCGCATGAGCAAGGACTGCGAGGGGCCTGAGGCTGCCAAGGCGACCGCGGCCGTCGAGCCGCTGCCGCTCACGAAGCCGATGACCGCGCCGCGCCAAGCACGCAAGCGTCCCGGAGGCGGCGTGGTCGTCAAGGGCATCGACGACGTCCTCGTCCGGCTCGCCCGGTGCTGCAACCCGGTTCCCGGCGACGACATCATCGGGTTCGTTACGCGCGGCCGAGGCGTGTCGGTCCACCGGCGGACCTGCCCCAACGCCACCGAGCTTCTCTCGGCCCCCGAGCGCATCATCGAAGTCGAGTGGGACCAGGCCAGCAAGTCTACGTACCAGGTCGAGATCTACGTCGAGGCGCTCGACCGGATGCGGCTGCTCCCCGACGTGACCGCTGCTATCGCCGAGTCGGGCGTGAACATCCTCTCCTCGGCGAGCACGACACACCGCGACGGCCTCGTGGACATGCGGTTCCTGTTCGAGATCGGCGAGATGGGGCGCCTGGACGCGCTTCTTCGCGACGTGCGTCAGGTTTCCGGCGTCTTCGACGCGCGCAGGATGCTGCCCGGCGAGTCCAACATGAAGAAGGAGCGCCATCGGTGAGGAACCGTCCGTGAGGGTGACACGCGTTCCCGTGGGCGCTCTCGACACCAACTGCTGGGTCGTTTCCGACGACGCGGGAGGCCCCGCGGTGGTCATCGATCCAGGTGACGACGCCGAGGCAATCCTCGCCGCGGTGGGCGATCGGTCTGTGGCGGCGGTAGTCCTCACGCACGGCCACTTCGACCACCTTGGAGCTGCTGACGCGGTCATCGCCGCTTCCGGCGCGCCGCTGCTGGTGCACGCCGACGACGCCGAGCGCATCACCTCGCCGGGGCCCACAGGGACCGGCGGAGCGATCTTCGGCTACCCGCACGTGGCGCCACCCGCCGACCGGCTGCTCGCCGAGGGCGACACCATCGAGGCAGGGGAGCTCACGCTCCGCGTGCTGCACACGCCGGGGCATACCCCCGGAGGTATCGTGCTGCTTGCCGAGGACCCTGCCGGCGGTGCGCCGCACCTGTTCTCGGGCGACACGCTCTTCGCGAGCTCGGTGGGGCGCACCGACTTCCCCGGCGGTGATGCCCGCGCGCTGTCGCGTTCCATCGCCGAGAAGCTCGCGCCGCTCGCCCCCGAGACGGTCGTTCACCCGGGCCATGGCTCCGGCACGACCATCGGCCGAGAGCGGCGCCTCAACCCCTTCTGGCCGAGAGCCTGAGCGCCGAGATGGACCAGCATCTCCTAGACGTGCTGCTCATCGCCGCCGGCGGTGCCGGTGGTGCGGTCTTGCGCCACCTCGTGGGCCGAGTGGTCGGTCCGCAAGCCGATGGGAGCGTTCCCTGGCACACGTTCGCGATCAATGCCTCCGGCGCCTTCGCGATCGGGCTGCTCGTGGTGCTCGCGGCCCGTCTCGGCTGGCCGAGCTGGTGGCGGCCGCTTCTGGTCGTGGGGATCCTCGGCGGGTACACGACCTTCTCGGCTTACTCGCTCGAGATCGTGGAGCTCGCGCTCACCGGGCACCTCGCGACGGCGGCGGGCTACGCGTTCGGGTTGCTCGGCGTGGGTGTGGCGGCTTGCGCGGCTGGCGTGTTCATCGGGCGACTGGTGGCGTGAGGCAGCCACCCGGCGTACACGACCGGTGCCGCCCCGCGCGTGGAACGCTCACGCTGCATACTGCATAATCGAGACCGCAAGCACGCACGCCCGCACCCCAACGGAAGGCCGCTCGTGGAATACCGCGCCCCCAAAGGCACCGCCGACATGCTCCCCGCCACCGCGCGCGCATGGGAGTACTTGCAGCGCACCGCTGCCGAGATCTTCGCCCGGTACGGCTACGAGCCCATCTACACGCCGCTCTTCGAGCACACCGACGTCTTCGAGCGCGGTATCGGTGAGGCCACCGACATCGTCGGCAAGGAGATGTATACCTTCGCCGACAAGGGCGGCCGCTCCATCACTCTACGGCCCGAGGGCACCGCGTCGGTGGTTCGCTCGGCGCTCGAGCACAATCTCACCGCCAACGGGCAGGGCGCCAAACTCTACTACGCCGGCCCGATGTTCCGCTACGAGCGTCCGCAGAAGGGCCGCATGCGCCAGTTCTGGCAGATCGGCGCCGAGGCGCTCAACATGCCCGCACCCTCGGTAGATGCCGAGGTCATCGCGATGCTCATGGAGTTCTTCTCGGCGGTGGGGATCCCTCGCGACAACATGCGGCTGCTCCTTAACTCGATGGGCGACGACTGGTGCCGCCCGGCGTACCGCGCGACGGTCGCCGAGTACCTGCGCGCACACTCCGACGCGCTCTGCGACGAGTGCGTTCGGCGCGCCGACACGAACCCGCTTCGCGCCTTCGACTGCAAGAACCCGGGTTGCCGAGAGGTCATGGCTGACGCGCCGCTGCTGCGTGACGAGCTGTGTGACGAGTGCGCCGAGCACTACGCCTCGGTCAAGGGCCACCTCGACGGGCTCGGCATCCAGTACGTTGAGGACGCCACGCTCGTGCGCGGCCTCGACTACTACACGCGTACCGTCTTTGAGGTCCAAGCCGACGCAGGCTTGGGCTCGCAGAACGCGATCGGCGGGGGAGGGCGCTACGACGGGCTCATGGAGGTCTTCGGCGGCGCGCCGACGCCAGGCCTGGGCTTCGCACTCGGCTTCGAGCGCACGCTGCTCGCGATGGAGGCCGCAGGAGCGCCCGTGCCGTCGCCGGCCATCGCCGAGGTCTACGTCGCGCGCGTGGACGGGTGCAGCGAGGCTGAGGTCTTCGGTGTCACCTCGGCGCTTAGGACGTCAGGCATCGCTGCCGAGATGGACCACCAGAACCGCTCGCTGAAGTCACAGTTCAAGCAGGCCGACAGGCTCGGCGCGCGGCTCGTGGTCGTGCTCGGCCCCGACGAGATCGGTGCGGGCGAGGCCACGGTGCGCGACATGTCGAGCAAAGTCGAGGAGCGCGTGCCGCTCGCAGGGCTTGCCGAGGCGGTCGCCGCAAAGCTTGGGGGCTAGCTGGCCGCAGCCGCTGCAGCTCGTAAGCTCGTCACGAGCGTGCCCGCGATGAGGGTATGTTCTATGCAGGTCGCGTATACTGCGCAGGTGTCTTCGCGCCCTGACCGGACCGCACGAACAGAAGGGGTCATCCGCCGATGCTCGACGCCCGTTACTCAATCCGCACCCACACCTGTGGATCGCTCTCGTCAGGCTCGGTGGGCGAGCGCGTCACTCTCGCCGGCTGGGTTGCCAAGAGGCGCGACCACGGCGGCCTGATCTTCCTCGATCTGCGCGACCGTACCGGCATCGTGCAGTGCGTCTTCGACCCGGACACCTCGGGCGCGTCCTTTGTGACCGCCGAGCAGGTGCGTCCCGAGTGGGTCGTCGCCCTTGAGGGCACCGTCCGCCCGCGCCCTGAAGGCACCGAGAACCCGAACATGGCCACCGGCCAGGTCGAGGTCATCATTGATGGCGCACGGGTGCTCAACAAGAGCGAGACGCCCCCGTTCGAGATCGAGCCGGGCATTGACACCGACGAGCTCACGCGCCTGAAGTGGCGCTACCTCGACATCCGCCGCCCCGACGTCTTCTTCGCGCTTCAGCTGCGCGACCGCGTGACGCAGCGCTTCCGCAAGGCGCTCGAGCACCGCGGCTTCATGGAGGTCGAGACCCCGCTTCTCACCAAGTCTACGCCGGAGGGCGCTCGCGACTTCATCGTCCCGAGCCGCATGAACCCCGGCGAGTTCTACGCGCTGCCGCAGTCCCCGCAGCTCTTCAAGCAGCTGCTGATGGTGGCCGGCATCGAGCGCTACTACCAGATCGCACGCTGCTTCCGCGATGAGGACCTGCGCGCGGACCGTCAGCCCGAGTTCACCCAGGTCGACCTCGAGATGAGCTTCGTTGAGGCCGACGACGTGCTCGCGCTCACCGAGGACGTCATGCACGAGGTAATGCACGAGGCGGGCATCGAGATGTCCACGCCGCTGCCGCGCATGACGTGGCACGAGGCCATGGAGCGCTACGGCTCCGACCGCCCCGACACGCGCTTCGGCCTCGAGCTCGTAGAGGTTTCCGAGGTCTTCTCGGCGAGTGAGTTCAAGGTCTTTGCCGGCGCGATTGCCGCCGGTGGGGCGATCAAGGCGATCAACGCGAAGGGTGCCGGCGACTGGAGCCGCGGGCGCATTGACGCGCTCAACCAGCTGGCGATCGACTCCGGCGCCAAGGGGCTTGCCTGGGTGGCGTTCCCAACCGGCGGCGACGTGCGCTCGCCTGTCGCGAAGTTCTTCACCGCCGAGGAGATGCAGGCGCTCACCGAGGCGCTCTGCGTCGAGCCGGGCGATCTGGTGTGCATGGTCGCCGACGAGCGCCAGCTCGCCAACGAGGTGCTCGGCGTGATCCGCCTCAGGGTCGCCGACGAGCTTGAGATCCCGCGCGAGGGCTACGCGGTGATGTGGGTCGTGGACTTCCCGATGTTCAAGTACGACGCCGAGGAGGAGCGCTGGGTGGCAAACCACCACCCGTTCACGCGTCCCTTCGACGAGCATCTTGACCTGATCGAGTCGGATCCCGGCTCGGTGCTCTCCTACGCGTACGACCTCGTCATGAACGGGCTCGAGATCGGCGGCGGCACGCTGCGAATCCACTCGCCCGAGGTGCAGCAGCGCGTGCTGGCTCACATCGGCCTCGACGAGCAGGAGGCTTCTGAGCAGTTCGGTTTCCTGCTGGACGCGCTCGCGCATGGAGCGCCTCCGCACGGCGGAATCGCGCTTGGGCTTGACCGCCTGGTGATGCTGCTCGCCAACCGCAGCTCGATCCGGGACGTCATCGCATTCCCGAAGACGAGCTCCGGTGGCGATCCGATGACTGGGGCTCCGGACGCTGTAAGCGCTCGGCAGCTCAAGGAAGTCCATCTGCGCACCGATTAGCGAGACAGTAGAGGTGTCGCGTGGCTGTTCTAAAGAGAGGCCACGCGCTAGACTCTTTGATAGGCTTCGCCTTGTCTGTGGTCCGGCGCATAACGGCTGAACCAACATCGCTTGACCGGGAGCCCAAGATCTCGGGGCGGACAGGGATCCCCGTTAAGGGGAAGCTGGAAGCTCCGTTGCGGGCACCCACCTGCTTAGGCAGGTTCACCCGGTCGGACTGCAGCAGGGCGGGCCACTTTGTCGGAGCCTTGGAGGAAGCATGAAGCCCAGACTCGTCGCAGCACTTCTCGCAGCACTTCTCGCAGTAGCGCTAGTTGGTTGTGGTGGCGGCGCCGAAGAGACGCCGGACACGGACGCGGCCGAGACCCCGGTCGAGACGCCCGCACCCGCTCCCGCCGATGGAGACGAAGCCCTTGTGGCGAACCGCTCTGACCTCTCGGAGGAAGTCTTCGAGCAGTTCCCGTCCGGCGAGGACGTGCCTGAGGCCATCGCCAAGCGCCTTGAAGAGGGCAAAGCGATGCTGCTGTTCTTCTACGGCTCGGACCAGCCCTCCACCAACGATCTGCGCGCCGAGGTCAACGCCGTCTCGTCGGCGAACCGCGGCCTGATCGACCTGGTCTCCTACGACCTCTCCAAGAACGTCGAGATCGACAAGGACGGTAACGCCAAGGTCGACGAGGACAAGCTCGAGGGCGACGAGGCTGCCAAGCAGGCTGCACGGCTCGCCTCGGTACTCGGCGTCGATCACGTCCCCTACATCGTGATCGTGGACGAGCAGGGCTACGTCATCTTCCGGTCCCGCGGATTCATCGACCAGGAGTTGCTCGAGCGCCAGGTGCAGCGCACATCCAAGTAGGAGGCGCTTCACCGCTTGGACTCGCTGTTCGACGAACAAGCGGCCGAGACTAAGGCCGCGGCTGCACCTCTTGCCGTGCGCATGCGCCCGCGCGACCTCAGCGAGTTCGTGGGGCAGTCCAAGGTTGCCGGAGAAGGCACCTGGCTTCGGCGCGCCATCGAGACGGACACGCTGTCATCGGTCATCCTGTTCGGCCCGGCCGGTACGGGAAAGACGAGTCTTGCTCGGCTGATTGCGCGGGCCACCCACGCGCGGTTCGAGGAGGTCTCGGCGGTCACCTCCGGCGTCGCTGACCTGCGCCGCGTTATCGAGCAGGCGGACCAGCGTCTCGGCATGAGCGGCCAGCGCACGATCCTGTTCATCGACGAGATCCACCGCTTCAGCAAGTCGCAGCAGGACGCGCTGCTCCACGCGGTCGAGGACCGCGTGGTGGTGCTGGTGGGAGCCACTACTGAGAACCCGCTCTTCGAGGTGAACGCGCCGCTCGTGAGCCGCTCGCGCGTGATCGAGCTCGAGCCGCTTACCGACGAGGACATCCGAGCAATCGTCAGGCGCGCCGTGGCCGACGAGCGAGGTCTCGCTGGCAAGGTCGCGCTTCAGCCCGAGGCTGAGGCCGTGATCGTCACAATGGCGGGCGGGGACGCGCGCGTGGCGCTCACCACGCTCGAGCTGGCTGCCGCCTGCGCTCGGCCGGACGCCTCGACCGGCGTGCCCACGATCGGCGTTGACGAGGTCCGGGAGGCGTCGCCTTCGCGCATTCTGTCCTTCGACAAGCGCGGCGACATGCACTACGACATCATCAGCGCGTTCATCAAGTCCATGCGCGGCTCGGACCCGGACGCGGCCATCTACTGGCTTGCCCGCATGGTTCACGGTGGGCAGGATCCCAAGTTCATCGCGCGTCGGATGCTCATCTTCGCGTCCGAGGACATCGGCAACGCGGATCCCCAAGCGCTGCTCGTCGCGCACGCTGCATTCAAGGCTGCTGAGTCCATCGGCTGGCCGGAGTGCCGCATCAACCTCGCGCAGGCTGCCGCCTACCTCTCGCTCGCGCCGAAGTCCAACTCGGCGATCGTAGCGATTGATGCGGCGATTCGGGAGGTCGAGAACGGGCCGGCGCGCGCGGTGCCGAGCCACCTGCGCGACCGCCACCGCCCCGGCTCCGAGGCCTACGGGCCGTACCTCTACCCGCACAACTACCCCGACGCCCGCGTCGAGCAGCAGTACCTGCCCGACGGGCTCGCCCGTGGCGCCTTCTACCGGCCCATCCGCGGTTGGGAAGCGCAGCGAGCGAGTGCCGGCGACTCAGGAAGTGCGAAGCAGCACGAAACAGGCGTGGAACGGCCGACAGCCTCGGGTGAGGACCCTCACGGTTCCTGATACACTTCTGCGGTACGTTTCTCGCGCCCTGTCACCGTGAAACGAGGGGTCCAATGACCGCTGTGACCGTGCTGACCGTCATCCTGCTCGTCGCGGCGACGGCAGCCTGCATCGCGGTCATCTGGCTCGCTCGCGAGGCGGCGCTGTCGGCCCGCTCGGCACGTCAGCTCACCGACGACGTCAACGCGCGGCTCACCCCGCTCCTGGAAAAGGCCGACGTGACCGTTGACGCCCTCAACGCCGAGCTCCTGCGCATTGACGGCGTGATCACGCGGTTCGAGGAGGCAGGGGAGCGCGTCGGCTCCGTGACCTCTACCGTCTCCGAGATCGTGCAGGCGCCCACCGAGATCGCCACTGGCGTCGCCGAGCGCATCCGGCAGCGTTGGCGTACGCGCAAGCACGAGACCGCCGAGCGCGATGCCGCCGAGAAGTACGTTGTGACCGAGACCCCCGCTCCCGAGACCTCCGAGTCTGAGGTAGCCGAGGAGACGTACCTGTATCCCGTTCCTGACCAGGAGGACACCGGCATCCATGAGTGACCAGAGCATTGCCCAGAAGGAGAGCGTCCGGCTCACCGTTCCCGCCCGTGCCGAGTACGCCAAGATTGCGCGCATGACCGCAGCGACGCTGGTCGCCAACATGGACTGGTCCTACGACGAGGTGGACGACGTCCGGATGGCGGTGGAGGAGGCGTTCATCTACGCCGTGGGCACCGAGCCGACGAGTGGCGAGATCATCTTCGACTTCCTGGTCGAGGAGTCCATGCTCGAGGTGGATGTCACGCTCGGCCCAGAGGCCGACCGCCGTGTCGAGGAGATCGAGCAGCACATGATGTACGCCTCGTTCATCCTCGAGTCGGTGTGCGACTCCCACGATCTCGTGAGCACTGCCGATGGCCGCCGCGTCCTGCGGCTGTACAAACGCTCGGGGGGCATGGATGCCGCATAGCCGCCGTCCAGAGAAACAGACGCGCCGGCTTTCCTGGGACAAGGCCTACACCCGGGAGCTGTTCCGCAGGTACCGCCTCGAGGGCAGTGAAGAGGCTCGCGACGAGCTGATCACGATGTACATGAACCTCGTGAAGTACTTGGCGAGCCGTTTCCGCAACCGTGGCGAACCCATAGATGACCTCGTGCAGGTCGGTAGCATCGGGCTGATCAAGGCCATTGACCGCTTCGACATCGATCGGCAGGTCGAGTTCACCACGTACGCGACCCCGACCATCGTTGGTGAGCTGAAGCGCTACTTCCGCGACAAGGGCTGGGCCATCAAGGTCCCGCGACGTCTGCAGGAGCTCTCGTTCCGCGTGAACCAGGCGGTTGATGCGCTCACGCAGACGCAGCAGCGCTCGCCCTCGATCCAGGAGATCGCCGCGTACCTGGAGGTCACGCCCGACGAGGTGCTCGAGGCGATGGAGACGAGCGAGGCTTACAACTTCGTCTCGTTGGAGTCGGACCGCGGTGGCGACGGCAGCGACACGTTCTCGATCCTCGAGTACATCGGCGAGGACGATGCGCGCATGTCTGTTGTCGAGGACCGGACGACGCTGCAGGAGGCGTTCAAGAACCTCACCCCTGCCGAGCAGCGCGTCCTGTACCTGCGCTTCTTCGAAGGACTGACGCAGACTGAGATCGCTCGCAAGCTCAACATCTCGCAGATGCAGGTCTCACGGCTGCTCAGGCGTACGTTTCGGGTGCTGCGCGAGAACATCGTGAGGGACTAGATGTCTAACAGGCTGACCGAAAGCAGGGCGCGCGCCTGGCGTGCCGCGTACTACCTGGTCTGGGCGACGATCGGCGGCCTACTGCTCGCGGCGGGGTCGGGATGGGCGCTTTTGCGCATCTCGAGCGCGCTCGCACCGTTCGTGGTCGCGTTCCTGTTCGTCGTGGCGATGCGCGCGCCGGTCGAGTACCTCTCGCGCAAGGGTATCTCGCGCTCGCTAGCGACCGTGATCTGCTTCCTCGTCGGCCTGCTTGCGCTCACCGTCATCGGGCTGTTCATCGTCCCGCCCGTGAGCCGCCAGCTCGTGGAGTTCGCCAACGAGGCCCCGGACTTCCTCAAGAAGGCGGGCGAGTGGCTCACCGTCATGCAGAAGCAGGCCGAGAACGTCGTCGTGCCCGAGTGGGTTCACGACACGGTGATCTCGATTGCCGAGTCGCTCTCAGGCGTCGCTGTGCGCATCGGCAACTCGATAGCCACCGGCGTGGTCTCGGCGGGTAGCGGGCTGGCGAGCAGCGTCTTCACGCTGTTCATCGGCGGAATCATCGCGTTCTGGGTGCTCAAAGATCTGCCGAAGATGCGTGCCGAGATCGCCGTGCTGGTCGGCAAGGAGCATGAGGCCGACTTCGAGATGCTCGTCTCGACGATCGGGCGCATGGTGGGCGGGTACGTCAAAGGCCAGACCATCGCCTCGGTGATCACCGGCGCGCTGGCGGGCATCGGACTCGCGATCATCGGCGTGCCGTTTGCGTTTGTCCTGGGCATCATCACGTTCGTCTCGAACTACGTGCCCTACATCGGTCCGTTCCTCTCCGGGCTCATCGCCGCGGTAATCGGTCTGTTCGTGAGCCCGTGGGTGGCGCTCGGCGCAATCGGCGTCGTGCTTGTCGCGCAGAACCTCACTGACGCCGTGGTGACCCCGCGCGTGATGAGTGAGCAGGTGGACCTGCACCCAATCCTCGTCATCTTCTCGCTGCTCGTGGGCGGCTCGCTGTTCGGCTTCTGGGGCATGATCTTCTCAATCCCGGTCGCCGCAACAGCCAAGGCCCTGTTCGTCTACTACTACGAGCGCCGCACGCTCCGTACGCTCGCCACCGAGGATGGAGCGCTGTTCAAGGCGCCCTCCGATGACGATGACGTGGACGCCTCAGGCAACGTCGCGGAAGCAGACGAGAACTCCGACGCCCCGGCAAGGTAGAATCTACGTTCAGGCCACGCGCGCGAGGGCCGCGTGCCGCCCATGACGGTACCCGCGACAACCACCAGTGCCACTTCGAAGGAGCCGTGTTGAAGACCGCTGATATCCGCGAGGCGTTCCTGTCGTACTTCGAGAGCAAGGGCTGCCGGCGCTGGCCGAGCTCCTCGCTGATCCCTGACGACCCCTCGCTGCTGCTCACGACCGCTGGTATGGTCCAGTTCAAGCCGGTGTTCCTCGGCCTGAAGGATCTCGGCTTCACGCGGGCTACCACGTGCCAGAAGTGCGTGCGCACCACCGACATCGACATCATCGGCACCACAGGCCGTCACCACAGCTTCTTTGAGATGCTCGGCAACTTCAGCTTCGGCGACTACTTCAAGGCCGAGGCGATCCCGT
>CAZBLH010000044.1:0-10023 GCA_964492775.1 uncultured Eubacteriales bacterium
TGCGCGGTCCGCGTGCCAGTGTAATCTCTTATGCAGACCGTATATTTGTTGTTAGCCTGACCGCAGGGGAACGGGGCAGGGGAGCATGGTGGGTGAGGTAACATCTGAGTTGCGCGAGGGAGTCGTGGGTGAGGGCGAGATGCCTTCCGAGTTCCGACGCGTCAACTGGGGAGCGTCCATCGTCGGTCCGTTCTGGGCCGCGTCTTTCCGGCTGCCACGGATAGTCATCGCCTACTCCGTCCTGATCATCGGCTACCTCGTCGCGGCCAACGGTGTGCTCTACCTCGCTCCGTCGGCGTTCACGAGGGTCACGGCCGTGCTCAACGCGGCCTCCTTCCCGGTGATTGCGATCGGAGGGGTCGTGTTCGGGCTTCTTGCGAACAGGTACCTTTGGAGGGTGCAAGCGGCAAACCTTGCCCTCCCATCGGGAAGAAAGCCCCCGATCCCTCTCCGGCGTCTCAGGAAGTCGAACCGTTTTTGGTTCGCGGTGGCGACTGTGCTCTGCGTGTTGTCCGTATTCGGGCTGATCGGCTCGCTCGCATACGAGCCGGCAAATGCGTTCGGTACGGTGCCGAGGGTGTTCGGAAGCCTCTCGCTGCCACTTCTCTACGGCTACGACCTCTGGCTATGGAGCCGCAGCAAGGCGGCAAGCTAACAAGCGCATCCAGCTGGCGGCGCGAGGTACACTGACCTGCAAGCGCATGCCCGCAGCTGATGCGCTCCTACGTTAGGCGACAGCGAGTACGTGGGTTACAAGACCATCCACGATGGCCCACCATCGATCCCATGAGGCCTCGGCGGTATTTGCCGGGGCCTTTGTGCGCCATGGCGACGCTTCGGCGCCGTGCTACGTCTACCCAGCGAACTACCGCCTGGCGGGTACATCGCGCCGTTCGGCAGTCTGAATCTCCCTATACGTCTGGGACGCCGTTATTGACGTTACCTGCCGAGAAGTCGTAGCCGCTTTGGGGCTGCTGCGGCTGGAAGCATCACGGTCTCGCAGACAAGGAGCAGCCATGATCAGCCGACGACGGTTCATTCAGCTAGGCGCTGCAGTTGGTGCGGGAATGGTGATGCCGCTCGGTGTGGCCGAGAAGGTCTTCGGCTTCACGCTCGGAGGCAACCCGCAACCCCTCCCCGCCAACCCGCTGCTGCTTACGAAGTTCCTGGACCCATTGCCAGTGGCCGACGTGCTCAATCCGTACCCGTCCGTGCCCGCCGGCAACGTCGACACCTACGAGATCGGCGTTTACCAGTTCCAAGCAAGTGCACATTCCCAGATGCCCCCAACGACGGTGTGGGGTTACAGGCCAGCAGGGTTCGACCCCGCGACTGCCCCGGTTCAGAACACGTACCTGGGGAGCGCGTTCCTCATCAAGCGGGGCACGAAGACTCAGGTCACATGGCACAACAACCTTGGTGGCATCGAGCACCCGATGCCTGTTGACCCCTCGCTTCACTGGGCTAACCCGCTCAAGGATTCGCCGACGGCAGGGTACGTGTACCCGGTCGATCCCGTTACCGGGATCTCCACCTACGACTACACCTTGAGAGACATCCCGATCGTCCCGCACGTCCACGGCGGCGAGCAGTCCGCTCGTGTCGACGGTGGGCCGGACGCGTGGTACACGTCTGACTTCGGCAACACCGGACCGGCGTACATGGATGCTGGCCTCTACGGAGATCCCGCCTATGCGGCTGCCCCCGGCTTGGGCGGCAACGTCTACCCCTATGACAATTGGCAGTTGCCGGCGACCATCTGGTATCACGACCATGCGCTCGGCATCACGCGGTTGAACGTCTACATGGGCATGGCGGGCGCCTACGTGATCTACGACACCGAGCCCGCCGGCATCCCGTCGGCCTTCAGTGGAGCCGTCGACAAGTGGGGCCAGCCCTACGACATCCCGCTCATCATCCAGGACCGCCTGTTTGATGCAGCCGGGCAGCTCTACTACCCCGCAGTCAGCCTCAACCCTGCCCAGAACCCCTTCTGGGGGCCTGAGTTCTTCGGCGATCACATTCTCGTCAACGGTAAGGTCTGGCCGTATCTGAACGTGGAGCCGCGGGAGTACCGGTTCCGTATCCTCAACGGTAGCCAGGCTCGCTTCTATGACCTGGACTTCACCGACGCCACCGGCAAGACGACAGGTCCTGCGTTCAACGTGATCGCGACCGACGGCGGGTACTTGGGCACCCCCGCGGTGGTCAACACAGCGCGCAACGAGCCGTTCGTGATTGGAACGGGAGAGCGCATCGAGGTCGTCGTCGACTTCTCGAAGTGGGCCGGCAAGAACCTGATCCTGCGCAACATGGGAAAGACTCCGTATCCGAACGGCGCAGCGGTCAACCCCAAGACGACCGGACAGGTGATGCAGTTCCGCGTTGCCACTGCGCCGATGGCGGTCCGCGGTTGGACCCCGCCTGCTGTTATCAGCCCCCAGCTGGCGACATACCCGAGCATAACCGGCCCGATCGCCAAGGTGCGCAGCCTGACCCTCAATGAGTGGATGGGCGTAGGGCAGCCGATCATGATGACCGAGAACAACACGAAGTGGCCGCATGAGCACATGGGCATGCCGGGCATGATCGACCCGCACACCGCCATCACCGAGCTACCGAAGCTTGGCAGTGTCGAACTCTGGGAGATCATCAACACGACGGCAGACACCCACCCGATCCACCTGCACCTTGTGCAGTTCCAGCTCATCAGCCGTCAGACCTATCAGGTGAACAAGTGGAACAAGGCTTACTTCAAGGCCTTCGGCGGGATGGATCCCTCGATGATGGACCCGATGGGACCTCCGTACTCATACCTGCCGAACGCAGGCGGCGTCTTCCAGCCCAATCCTGCGTACGCAGCGATGCCGGGGTACGTGGCGCCCGCTCCACTCCGCGCCTACTCACGGACCTTGACCCTGAAGGCAGGCGGCCCTTCGATCACCATCCCGGCTCCCAACGTGATCGGCGGCAATCCGGACATCGCCGAGTTCTTGAACGGCAAGCCGACCTTCGCGCCGCCCGAAGAGCGCGGGTGGAAGGACACCGTCAAGATGCATCCTGGCGAAGTAACGCGCATCCTCGTCCGTTTCGCGCCCAACGACGACAGCGGCATCTTCCCGTTCGATGCGACTGCCGAGCCCGGGTATGTGTGGCACTGCCACATCCTGGACCACGAAGACAACGAGATGATGAGGCCCTACAAGGTCGTCCTGTAGTCAGGGAGTCCGTAGCCCCCCGGACCCAAGCCGACCAGGAAAGGGCCGCCCTCGGGCGGCCCTTTCTGTTGGCTCTTGGCTCGATGGCGACAGCCACCGACAGGCGCGCGACCCGCAGGCCCTCACTCGTCGGCCGCGCCTGGACGCCGCCGGCGCGCCTTGACCCGCGAACGGACCGCTTTGCCCGCGAGGCGCTTCTCGCGCGCGGCTCGGGACGGGCGGGTCGCCTTTCTCGGCGGGGGTGGAGGAGCGAGCGCTGCTGCGAGCTTGGTGCGCAGCCGAGCGAGACAGATGTTCTTGTTGCGCAGCTGGCTGCGCTCCTGGCGGCATACAACCACGATGCCGCTCGGGACGTGCTTGATCCTCACGGCCGAGTCGGTCGTGTTCACGCCCTGTCCGCCGGGGCCCGATGAGCGAAAGACGCTCACCTCGCACTCGGCGAGCAGGGCCTCGTCGGTGTCGGGCACCGAGTATCCTTCAGGCAGCGGCGTAGCCTACTCCTCGATGCTGATCGCGTCGACGGGGCATGAGTCGGCTGCGTTCCTTACGCACCCGTACAGCTCCTCGTCGGGCTGCTCGTTGATGACGTACGCGAGCCCGTCATCCTGGAGCCGGAACACCTCCGGGCACTCATCCTCGCAGTTCCCGCACCCTATGCACAGATCATGATCTACGACGGGTTTCATGTTGCCTCCCTGCCGATCCTTTCGCTGCCGGCCTGCCCATCGTATCTACCCCTCAATGCGGGGCCAGCGCAACTCGTGGCCGAGGCGACCATGCGTGCCGTGGACACACCCGGAGGGGAGTGCTACGATTTGCGAGTCCGAGGTGGAAATAGAATCCAACTCGCAAATAGGACTTTCATGGGACGGGCCGATCAGGGGAGGCGGCCCGTTCTGCTATTCTCGGGCACCCTGACCTCGGCGCAGCGTGATCACGTGCACCTGCGGGGGCGCGAAGAAGCGGATGGGGAGCGCGAGCACGCCCGCCCCTCGGCTCACGAGAACCGGGGTTCCGCCGATCTCGGACCAGCCACCGCGGAAGCGCTGCCCGTAGCGCGAGGGAATCACCGGCGCCCACAGCCCGAAGCAGGTCACCTGCCCACCGTGGGTGTGCCCGGAAAGCGCGAGATCGAAGCCGGCCTTGCTCACAGCATCGAGCCCGTCGGCGAGAACATCCGGGTTGTGGGAGAGCAGGATCGCGAACTCGTCCGCCGAGATACCCTGAGCAGCCGAGGCAAGGTCCGGACGGCCTGTGTCGAGGTCCTCGACGCCCGCGAGCACGATGGCGGCGCCATCCTTCTCGACCCGGACGTTGCCGTTGTCGAGCACGGTGATGCCCGCATCGGCCACGCGCTCAGCGCGCGTCCGGCCGCCATGGGTCGACATCCCCGAGTCATGGTTGCCGAGCACGCCCACCGCACCCATCGGCACCTCGGTGAGGCGCTCGGCCTCCGGGTAGAGCTTCGCATCGCCGGTGTCCACGATCGTGAGCCAGTCGCCGTCGGTGTAGTCACCGCCGAGAAGGACGAGGTCGGGTTTCTCGGCAAGAAGCGTGTCGATCACCCGGGTGACGCGCCCGGCGCCGAGCAGTGAACCCGCGTGGATGTCGGAGGCGAAGGCGATGCGCACGCCGTCGAACTCGGCAGGCAGGTCTGGGCTGGTGACCTCGGAGTGCTCGACGAGGAGCAGGTGCGGCTCGATGAACGACCACGCCAAACAGAGCGCCAGCAGGCAGGCGAGAGCGATCATCGCGCGTTTGGCTACAGGTCGAATGCGGCGTGCGGGAGTGGGCTTCATGCGACTATCTTCGCACGGAGTCGAAGAATGTCCCCGGAACTGTGGACAAAGGGGAGGCAGGTCGTTAGAATCCCGTTTGCTGTCCACTGCTTGGACGCCCTACGCGGGGGTGTAGCTCAGCTGGTTAGAGCGCTGGCCTGTCAAGCCAGAGGTCGCGGGTTCGAGCCCCGTCACTCCCGCCATTAAGGGCATCGCAGGACACGCGCCGACGAGGTGACGTTGATGCTACGCAGAGGTTGTCTATCGCTTGTCGGCATCGCCCTCGTGATCGTCGGTATCCCCATGCTCGTGTGCCCGGGTCCTGGCATGCTCGTGATCAGTGCCGGCCTTGCGCTCATCTTCACCGGCCGCCTGCCGAGTAAGAACTCCGGCAACGGCGTTTCTTCCGGCAGTCGCGTTCCTTCCGACAACGTCGTCTCCGTCCAAGAGCCGACTCCGCGCCATGCGCCGGGCGCTCCCGGCTTGCCGCGCGACTGAGAGGTCGCGCCCGCTCATGCCCACTCTCTACATCGACGCTGACGCCTGCCCCGTTACCCGCGAGGCCCTCGCGATCGCCCGCCGCCAAAAGGTGCCTGCGGTGCTCGTCGCCAACGCCACCCAGAACCTCTCGCGCTTCGCGACCCGCGATGGCGTCGAATGCTTCGAGGTGAGCGGCGGGCGCGACGCCGCCGACTTTGCCATCGTCGAGCGGCTGCAGCCAGGCGACGTGGTGGTCACCCAGGACCTCGGACTGGCGGCGATGGCGCTCGGCAGGGGAGCGGTGACGCTGAGCCCGCGCGGCCGCCAGCATAGCGCGGCTACGATCGACATGGAGCTCGCGGTCCGACATGCCGAGCAGGTCCACCGGCGCGCGGGAGGCCGCACGAAGGGGCCGTCGAAGTTCGAGGACGAGGACCGCGAACACTTTGCCGAGGTGCTGGAGCGGGTGCTCGGCGAGGCCTGACCGGCGCGAGGTCTGACTGGCGGGCCTGGCCCGCGAGGCGCCGCCCTACCCCACGTCCGGCGCGAGGCGCAGCGCCAGCAAGGCGATGTCGTCGTTGAGGAACCCGCCGGCGAACTCGGTCACTGACGCGAGCACACGCTCGACGACCACTTCCGGGACTGCGCCACCAAGCCCAGCCAGCGTGCTGGCGAGCCGCTCGATGCCGTAGAAATCATCGCCGCGACGCGACTCCGTGACCCCGTCGGTGTAGAGCAGCAGACACTCGTCCGGCTCGAGAATGAACCGGCCCGTCCCGAACTCGAGTCCGGGGATCGCGCCGAGCACCGGATTGATGTTGTCGAGCACGCGCACGTGGCCGTTGCGCCCTACGATCATCGCCGGCGGGTGCCCGACGTGCGCGTAGTCGAACGTGCCTGTTCTGGTGTTGAGGCACCCGTAGAACGCCGTCACGAACGTGTCGAGCTCCGTGAAGCGGCAGACGACCTCGTTCGCGTCCGAGAGCAGCTCCTCGGGGGTGGTGCCGTGGATGCTCAGCGCGCGGATGGTGTTGCGCACGAGCGCAGTGGCAGCGGCCGACGCAACGCCCTTGCCCGACACGTCGCCCAGGACGACCGTGAGACCGCAGTCTTCGGTCTCGAACAGGTCAACGAAGTCGCCGCCCACGCGCGCCATCTCACTCGCCGAGCGGTAGCGCCGCGCGTACTCGATGCCGTGGATGTCCGTGGGGATGTCGAGCAGCATGTCCTGCAGCGTGCTGGCCACGGTGTGCTCGCGCTCGTAGTGCCGCGCGTTGCGTATGGCCGCAGATGCCTGGGCCGTTACGCCCTGAAGCAGCTTGACGACGCGCTCGGGGTACGGCTCCGTCGATCCCGGCTCGTCCACCACCACGACACCCACGAGCCGCCCCGAGTCCATGATCGGGACGAATAGCGCCAGCTCCTCAGGCGTGTCCGCCGAGAAGAACCGGCCGATGCCGGACAGCCCCTCATCGCTGGTCCTGACCTGGATGGTGTCGCCCTGTGCTAGCCGGGCGTGCAGCTGCGGTGGCAGGGTGTCGAGTGCGAAGCGGACGCCGGTGCGTCCGTGGGCGCCGCGCCCGGCGACGATGACGCCGTTCTCGCCGTCGAGCTCGTTGATGACCACCTGCGCGCGGGACCTGCCGGTCAACCCCACCGCCATCTCGGCGAGCGTGCCACAGAGCTCAGTGAGGTCGAGCTCCCGGCTGAGCATGCCGGCCGCGGCGAGCAGGACGTTGGAGATCTCGAGCTCGCGCGCGGCCTGCTCCTCGGCTTCCTTCTGCCGTGACACGTCGCGGACTACGCGCACCATGTACTCGGGCTTGCCCTTGGGCGTGCGTACGAGCGAGCCGGTGAGCTGGACCCAAAGAATCTCGCCGTTGGCCCGGATGTAGCGCTGCTCAAGGCTGAAGTTGTCGATCTCGCCGTTGAGAAGCTGCCGCGTGAGCTTGTTGTTGTACGCAAGGTCGTCCGGGTGTGTGAGGTCGCGGTAGTGCATCGACTCCAGCACTTCTCGGGGATAGCCCGTGATTTCGCAGAGCTTCTGGTTGGCGCGCAGAATCGTTCCGTCGAGCCTCACGTGTCCGATTCCGACGGCGGCCTGCTCGAACGTGGCCCTGAAGCGTCTCTCGCTCTCGGAGAGCAGCTTCTCGGCGCGCACGCGGTGCGTGACGTCGGCCATGTAGAAGCGCAGCCGTTCGGCAAGGCGGAGAGCGGAGACCTGGAAGTCGGACCCGTCCGCCGAGATCTCGACGGTGCGCACCTCGCCGATCGTGCCGGAGTGCATCACCTCGGAGAGGGCGGCGAGGTCGGCGAGCGCGGGGTGTGCGAGCCCAAGTTCGCTCACGCCCGGGAAGCGCGATTCGGCGGCCGGGTTCGCGTAGATGCAGCGGCCGTCCGGATCGGTCTCCAGCTGAGGCATGGGGTCGTCTTCGACGAATGACGCGAGGTAGTCTCTGCTCAAGGAGGAGGCGTCTGTCATGTCGTCGTCCCTCGGCGAGCCGCTGCGCGCAGCGGGGGCGGTGTTTATGCCTCTCAGGGTACACCAGCAGGCGATTTCTTGTGGGGTTCGCATATACTGGCGTGCACGAGTGATTGCGCTCGGTAGGGAAGCGGTAGACAAGGGGGCACATGACCATGTCGGGGGATTCGGTTATCGGCGGTAAGATCCGCTCGCTGCGCGAGCAGCTTCAGCTGTCCGTGGAGGACTTGGCCGAGCGCTGCGAATGCGAAATCGATGTCATCGAGAGGCTCGAGTCAGGGGACATCCCGCCGGGACTCGCACCGCTCGTCAAGATCACGCGCGCGCTTGGCGTGCGGCTCGGCACGCTGCTTGACGACGCCGAGCACGTCGGCCCGGTCATCACCCGCGCGGGTGACGCCACGCCTGTGGCCCGCTTCAAGGGCTCAGGCAGCGGCGGCGAGGCCGGTTCACTCGACTTCGCGGCGCTTGCCTCGGACAAGGCGGCGCGCCACATGGAGCCCTTCCTGATCGACGTCCACCCTGGGTCCGAGAAAGGCTCGCTCTCGAGCCACGAGGGCGAGGAGTTCATCTACGTGCTCGACGGCACGCTCGAGATCGAGTACGGCAAGGACGTGCACACGCTCAAGCCCGGCGACTCGATCTACTACGACTCGATCGTCCCGCACGAGGTGCGCGCCCAGAGCCCGTCGCCTGCACGGATCCTCGCGGTCGTCTACGCGCCGTTCTAGGGAGGGACGAGCCGTGCTGCATACCGAGCTGACTATCGGCGAGTACTTCCGCAGGAAGGCCGCCGAGCAACCCGACCACGAGTTCATCGTCTACCCGGACCGCGACCTGCGCTGGACCTACGCGGAGTTCGACGAGCGCACCGACCAACTTGCCAAGGGCCTGTTGGCCATCGGCATGGAGCCCGGCGACCATCTCGGCGTGTGGGCTCGCAACGTTCCAGACTGGCTGACGTTCATGTTCGCGACCGCCAAGATCGGCGTCGTCCTCGTGACCGTGAACCCGGTCTACAAGAGCCACGAGCTCGCGTACGTGATGAAACAGTCGGACATGAAGGCGCTCTGCATCATCGACGCCTTCCGCGATGTCGACTACATCGAGATCGTGCGTGGCCTCATCCCGGAGGCGGCGACCCAGGAGCGCGGCCACCTGAACTCGCCGGAGTTCCCGCAGCTCAAGAGCCTAATCTACATGGGTCCGGAGAAGCACCGTGGCTTCTACACCGTTCCCGAGCTGCTCCTGCTCGGTGCGCACCTGCCCGATGACGGGCTGCGCGAGGCCGCCGAGAAGTTCGACCAGAACTCCACGATCAACATGCAGTACACCTCGGGGACCACAGGCTTCCCCAAGGGCGTCATGCTCACCAGCCGAAACATCCTCAACAACGGCTTCTTCATTGGCGAGGGCCAGAGGCTCACGCCTGAGGACCGCATCTGTCTGCCGGTGCCGCTCTTCCACTGCTTCGGCTGCGTACTCGGCGTGCTTGCAGGCCTCACCCACGGCTCGACGCTCGTGATGGTCGAGCAGTTCGACCCGCTCCTCGTGCTGGCCGCGGTCCAGAAGGCCAAGGCGACGGCCCTCTACGGCGTGCCGACGATGTTCATCGCCGAGCTGGACCACCCGATGTTCGACATGTTCGACCTTACGAGCCTGCGCACGGGCATCATGGCCGGATCGCCCTGCCCGGTGGAGACGATGCGCCAGGTCATCGATCGCATGCACGCGAGCGAGATGACGATCTGCTACGGGCTCACCGAGGCCTCCCCGGTGTTCACGCAGACCACCGTGGACGACTCTCTCGAGCACAAGTGCGAGACCGTCGGCCGAAAGCACCCGGAGGTTGAGGTGCGCGTGGTCGATCCCGAGACCGGCGAGGACTGCCCGCCCAACGTCCCGGGCGAGCTGCTGTGCCGCGGCTATAACATCATGAAGGGCTACTACAATATGCCCGAGGCCACGGCGGCCGCCGTCGACAAGGACGGCTGGCTGCACTCCGGTGACCTCGGCACGGTGGATGAGGACGGTTACTACCGCATCACCGGCCGCATCAAGGACA
>CAZBLH010000045.1:0-9321 GCA_964492775.1 uncultured Eubacteriales bacterium
CGAGACCGCCAGCGAGTTGCAGCGGGATCCACCGGCGCATCTCGCGCTCGACTCCCGAGGGCGACGTATACGTCGACGAGCCCGTGAAGTTCATCGCGGTGAAGCTCGCGAGTGCACAGCCGAGGGCGAGAGCGCCCCAAGCCCAGATCGGCGGTTGGGCACCGTGTGCGAGATTCGAGCCGAGCGGGATCGCGAGCGCGGGCGTGAGCGTCAAGACTCCGGCGACAACTCCCTTTGCCGAGAAGGCCCGGCCCGGCAGCCAGGGCAGCAGCACCGGGGCGACCAGCGCGCCCGCCACCACACCGAGCGCCACGCACGCGGCGATCGTGACCACCGGCACCAGCGCCTCCGGAGCCCACAGCGCGCAGGCGGCGACGGCGGCCGCGACGATGACCGCCCCGATCGCGCCCTTTCGGCCCCATAGCACCGAGAGCTCGACGCCAGTAAGCTTCGCCCGCTCGGCGAAGGGGAACGTGACGCGCCTCATCTCGGGAGTGGCCTTGAGGCCGGCATCGAGAAACGCGGGCAGATCGGCGATGCGCACCGGGCCCCACGTCACCGCGTACCGCGTCTGAGTCCTGACTTCGTGGGCGGCGACGCCGGTGGCGGCGAGCTGCGGCAGGATCAGCCGCCGGTGACTCACGACCTGCTCCAGGTGTGCGGAGCGCACCGAGCGGACGACTTCGGCGGTCGAGAACACGCCCTTGCCTGCCGAGCACCAGACGTTGACCCCACGCGAGTCGAGCACCAGAAGCCACAGGCTGCGTCCGGCGAGCGCGGTCCTAACCGTGTCGAAGGTGAGTTTGTAGTTGGCGGTGACGATGACGGGGCATGTGTCATCCGGATTGCCGAGCGCGTACAGCCCCGGCCGAATGCGATAGTCGTTTCGGTTGATGTTGAGTCGGACCCGAAGGGTGCCCAGACGATCCGCAAGCGTGAGTGTCGTCATGACGCGGGGGATGGGTCCCTCGAACGTGTCCACCGCACCGTCGACCCAAGGCGATGGGCCGTAGTCGTAGTCGGTGGGAGTCCCGCTGCAGCACGGAGTGCTTGGGCCACAACACTCAGCCATCAGCGGTCACCCTCTCGACAGCGACGCGCGCGCAGCAGCCGTCCGCATCATCCGACGTGAGCCCGCGAGAACCCGTTGCGGCCTTCTCGGACAGATTCTGGAATGCGTCCACGAGCGAGGCGAGTGCGGCGGCCTCGAGACGGCAATGCAGCCACGTGCCCTTACGATGGGTCGTCATGAGGCCGGCCTCGCGAAGCTTCTTGATGTGGTGAGAGGCGAGCGCGTTTGAGATGCCAAGCTCACTGGAGACCTCGCAGACGCACAGTTCGCCGCGCTCGGCGAGTAGCTCGACAATCGCGAGGCGACGGGGGTCGGAGAGGGCTTGGAAGACCGCGGTGTCCATACGGCGAATGCTAATCAAATCACCTTTTGATTGTCAAACGTCTGTTTGATTCACAAGGGTCCACAGGGGCGAGACTTCAGGAGGCGTCGCGAAGCCGAGCGCTCTGCTCGGGAACAGTCTCTGCAGGAGCCAAGGGAGGCGCAGCGGAGAGCGGAGGACGAGCAGGCATGGGGGATGTAGTCGTCGGCACGTGCTCGTGGACCGACCGGACGATGGTCGCGCGGTGGTACCCGGCCGAGGTCAAGACGGCCGAGCAACGCCTGCGCTACTACGCCGCGCGGTTCGACACTGTCGAGGTCGACTCCTCGTTCTACGGGATTCCTCGGCCTGAGTATGCCGAGGCTTGGGTCAGGCGGACGCCGCCGGGGTTCAACTTCCACGTCAAGGCGTTCGGCATGATGACCGGACATGAGGTAGACGAGCGGGCGCTCCACCCCGAGCTTCGCGACGGGGGTTTCGATTACGGCATCACGCCGAGGGGGCGGGTCCGTAACCCCGATGACCGCATGTTGGAACGCGCTTTCGACCTGTTCCTCGAGGCGATTCGGCCACTGGATGAAGCGGGCAAGCTCGGCGGCATCCTCCTGCAGTACCCGCCCTGGTTCACCGCAGTGGACCGCGGCAAGCGCGAGTCGAATCTCGCGACGATCGAGCGCGCCGCGGAGATGCTCTCTCCGCTGCCGTGTTTCATCGAGTTCCGGCACGCTTCATGGGTCGCCGAGGAGAACCGCGAGCGGGTCATGCGTTTCCTGGCGGACCGCGGCCTCACCTTCGTGGCCGTGGACGCCCCGGCTGTCGCCAGCGGTCAGGCGATGCCGCCCTTCTCGGCAGCGACGGCCCCGCTCGGCTACATGCGCTTCCACGGACGGAACCGCGAGATGTGGCACGCGCGCACCGTAAGCGCCGCCGACCGCTTCGACTACCTGTACGAGCCCGAGGAGCTCGAGGAGTGGCGCGACTCCATCCGCCAGCTCGCCGAGCAGACCGAACGCACTTGGGTCATGTTCAACAACTGCAAATACGACTACGCGCCGACCAATGCTCGGCAGCTTGCAGAGATACTCGGCGATGTCGTGGCACCGCGCGCCGGCGGGACACCGACGGGACTGCCCGCGGCGGAAGATGGTCAGCACGCTCCCGAAGACGGCAGCCTACCCGGGCCTATCGCCGAGCGCCTGTTCTAGCCCTAGTCGCCCTGCAGCCACTGGTTCCTGACGTCCTGGACCAACAGGCCGTCCGATACCTCGAGGATCCGGTCGGTGCGCTGGGCGACCGACTGGTCATGGGTGACGATCAGGAAGGCGGTTCCGAGCTCCTTGTTGATCTGGCGGAAGAGGTCGTACGCGAGGTCGGTGTTCGCTGTGTCGAGGTTGCCGGTGGGCTCGTCAGCGAGCACGAGGGCCGGGCGATTCATGAGGGCACGCGCAATCGCAACGCGCTGTTTCTGACCTCCCGAGAGCTGGTTGGCGTTCTTGCCGTCCAGCCCCTCCAGCCCCAGCAGCGACAGCGCTTCGAGTGCCCTTGCGCGAATCTCATTCGCCGACAGGACTCCCTCGATCAGCGCCGGCATCGCGACGTTCTCGAAGACCGAGAACTCCGGCAGCAGGTAGTGGAACTGGAAGACGAAGCCGATCAGCTCTCCGCGTGCCTCGGAGCGTTTGGGCTTGGAGAGGGCGGTGGTGTCTCGGCCGCGGTAGAGCACCCTGCCTTTGGAGGGGGTGTCCAGCAAGCCGAGCAGGTTGAGCAGCGTCGACTTGCCTGATCCGGACTGGCCGATGATCGCGGCGAACTCGGCCTCGGCGATCTCGAAGTTGACGCCAGCCAGGGCGCGGGTCGCAGACTCGCCCTCGCCGTATGTCTTCTCGAGATCCTCGGCAACGAGGAGAGCATCAGCCACCTTGGATCACCTCGATCGGGTCGAGCTTCGATGTGCGCCTTGTGGGTATCACGCTCGAGGCCAGTGCGACGGCGACTCCGATTGCAAACGAGATGACCGCGAACCATGGCTGCAGCGTGACCGTGAACGTGACAGGGACGAACGCGAACAGCGCAATCAGCACGCAGGCCAGAATCACGCCGAGCGTCGAACCACCTAGGCCGAGAAGCAGGGCTTGCCACAGGAAGATTCGGCCCGCTCGGCGATCCGAGAGCCCCATGGCCTTCAGGATGCCGATCTGCCGAGTCTTCTGGACCGCGGCGATGGCGAGCGTGGAGCCGATGCCAAGCGCGACGGCGACTAGCACGAACGTCTGGATCAGGTAGCTCGAGGACGCCTGGCTCTGGAGCCCGGCGAGTAGCGAGCCGTTCTGCGCCTGCCACTCGACGATCTCGACGTCGGTAAGCGCGCGACGCCATTCCGCGGCCACCGCTGCGGACTCGAATGGCTCGATGAGTTGAGCCTCGATCGCCGAGTACTCGCTCGAGCGCCAGCCGAGCAGGGACCGGGACAGTTCTGCCGAGACAAACGCGTTGCGTTCGTTGAAGGCTGCGGCACCCAGGTCGAACACGCCGGTCACCGTGAGCGATGCCGAGCCACCGGTTGGGAACGTCAGGTTGATGCGGTCGCCCGGGCCGATGCTGTACTTCTCGGCGAACTCGGCGCCTATGAGGATGTCGTCGGATCCGAACACGGCCTCGCCTTGCTCCAAGCGCGAGGAGACGCCGAAGATCCCGTCAATCTCGGCAAGCTCACCGCCGAGCAGCACTAGCGGAGCACTCGCACTCTCGTCCTTGTAGAGCGAGGACAGCGACCTGATCTTAGCGATGGCGTCGCCGTCAACGCGCACGTCGCGCTCGACAAGGTCACGGACGCGGTCCGAGTACTCGACAGGATCGCCCTCGTCTCGCGCCTGGATGGTGATGTGCGGGGCGGAGCCGATTGTGGTATCCACAAGCGAGGCCTGCAGGGACGTGATGAGCGAGCCCACGAAGATCTGTGTCGCTATGCCGACAGCGATGCCTCCCGCGATGAGCACCGACTGGACCGGGGCCGAGCGCAGGAATCGCCACGCGATCTTCAGGGGGAGCATGCTATCCCCCACAACCCGAGTCGGAGCCGACACCCAAAGACGACTCGGTCACAAGGTCTTCCTCGGGCCAGTCCCCTGAGCGGTCCTGCTCGAACGCGGGCCCTCCCACATCAACACGCACTCCGGGCAACGACGCGCGGATCTTCTCGAGCGTCCTTCGGAGCTCGACGCGGTTGAAGTGCGTGGCGACCGCGAGCACGACTACATCGGCATCGGCGGCGCGAGCGGCGCCGATGATCTCGGCGCTCGGGGTACTGGCCCCCAGGAACACCACCTGCCAGCCGGCGAGCATCATACGATCGGCAAGCATCCTCAGGCCGAGGTCGTGTCGCTCCTCTTCGGGGCAGGCAAGGATGGCCACCTGGTTGCGCGGGGGGACTCTCTCGGCCTGTCGGACCACATCATCGTAGAGAGACTCAACGATGGTCCTGATGGTCGCGCTCGCGAAGTGTTCCTGCCAGATCGGCGTGGCGCCCTTCTGCCACTCGGTGCCGATCTCGGCTAACAGGGGAGCGAGCACACACACGTAGAGATCGGGGATGGGCATGCCTTGCTCTCGCACAGCGCGCAAGGCTAGTCGAACGGCTCGGGGCCGGTCACGTTCGCTGAGTGCCTGCGCGATCTGCTTCCGGAGTTCCGGGACGCCGGTGGTGGAGGAGCGGACTTCCGACAACGTCATACCTCCGGATTCAGCCTCGTCAGTGTGGCTAACGTGACTCTACCACTCACAGGGGATCAGCTCACTGCCTTCGGCTAGCCCCCTGGGGCCAGCTCCGCAATCACCTCGTCGACTAGGTGGCCTTCGACACTCTCGTCTATTGCGACAAACTTCACGCCGAGAGGGTCGAGCAGCTCCTTGAGCGCCGCGATATGCGTGCCGGGCACCGGAGCGCTGCTGACCTCGCTCACGGCCGCCGACCACCCCTCTGGGGAGTACTCGCCGCCCCACTCGCCGCTCGCCGACTTCGTGACCCCGCATGTGGGGCTGCCGTCTACGCCCACGACGCCGACTACGTTGTAGCCGCAGCGCAGGAACTCCCGCACTTGGGCTGCGGTGTCCTCGGCAAGGCGCTGGCAATGCGCTCGGAATGGTTCGCTCTCGTACTGCTCACGAGTCTGCCCCCAGCGCTTCATGCCGAGCGCGGTCATCTCGGCACACGGCATCTGCATGACTCCTATGCCGAGCTCGGCAAGACGGGTCACGAGTGGGTGTACGCCGGCATAGAGCGACAGCCCCTCGACCTTTGAGTTGGCGTTTACGATGCAGTGGCAGAGGACGGCAATCTTGCGGCCGCGTGCGTCAGTCGGCAGTGGCATCAGGCAACCGCCGCGTCGATGATGGCGATCACTTCTGTCTCGGCAAGCCCGGCTGCATCACCGAACGCGGTCTCGGGGAACAGGCCGGACACGAAGTTCGGCCGCAGCACTGCAACCTCCACGCCGTCCTCGTCCTCGCGAACGACGATGGGGCAGGGCAGGTGCAGGGCGAGCCGCGGGTTCATCTCGACCATGCGCGAAGCGTACTTGGATTGGCAGATTTCGACGATGGTCAGCCCGGTTTCCCAGTTCAAGCCCTTGTTCTCGAAGCGCTGCTTCATGTCGTGCGTGGCGAGCACCGTCCAGCCGGCGTGCGCCGAGGCCTCCTGGACTGCGGTGACCGTCTCGGCGAGCGGCTTGGCTGAGCGAGCGATGTACGACATCTCGGCCATCAGATTCTCCTCCCGTACCGGTGACATATTGAAACGTATAGAAGCAATAATAGACTGTATGTAGTAAGGTTATACTTTGAGGGTGCAGTTGTTCGGCTGTGGGCGCCAAATCGTTCAGTAGAAGGGGCATTCGACATGAACAAACGTGTTGCTCTGGTGTTCGTACCCGTAGGAATCGGCATCAACATCGTCGGCGGGCTGCTTGCCGGGGCGTTGAAGTTGCCGATCTTCCTCGACACCATCGGAACGATTCTCTCGGCGGCGATCCTTGGTCCGTGGTGGGGGGCGCTCACTGGAGGCCTCACCAACATCATCATGTCGCTGCAGAACCCGATGGACATGTGGTTTGCGATCGTCAACATCGTCATCGGTCTCATCGTCGGCTTCGTCTCGATGAAGTTCGGGTTCCAGAAGTGGCTCGTGGTGCTCGTAACCGGCATCATCATCGCGGTCGTTGCACCGATCATCGGCACGACCATCGCGACGTACGTCTACGGTGGACTCACTGGCGGCGGTCTGGACATCTTCACCGCGGGCCTGATGAAGGCTGGATCCAGTGTGTTTGCGGCCGCGTTCATCCCGCGGATCTGGTCGAACCTGCTCGACAAGATCCCGTCGGTATTCATCGTGTGGGGCATCATCATGGCGCTGCCTAAGGCCCTGAAGGGCTTCGCGGCTGGCTCCGGCTCCGACGCTCCGTCCGCCGACTAGCCGAAGGGCATCGGGACAGGGTTGGCTGAGACTCATGCGACAGACGGGCTCCCGGCTCTCGAGCCGGGGGCCCTTCCCGCTCCTGTAGGGCTGGAGACGGTCGGTGTCGGCGCGCGCGTGTTCCTCGCGCTGTTTGGACTGATTGCCGTGTCCATCACGAGTTCTCTGCCGGGGCTGTGTGTGCACATCGCGGTGATGCTGCTGGCGGCTATGTTGCTCGGCAGACTCCGTCCAGTGCTTGCGAGCTGGAAGAGCGTCGCGTGGGTCTCGTTCTCACTTCTGATCGTCTATGCCTGGGCCTATCCAGGCTCGACCGAGTACGTATGGATCTTCGGCGTGCAGTCGTTCCTGGCGGGACTGTTCATCGCGGTACGGCTGCTGGGATACGTGACTATCATGTACGGGCTGCTGATCCTCACTGGCCCGCTCGCCATCGTGGAGTGGGCGGGCGATGTGAATGAAGACCTCGGGATCATGGTCTCACTCACGCTGAGCGTCGTCCCGGTCATGAAGCGCGAAATGGACTCCACAATGGCCGCGCAGCAGGCTCGGGGACTCGACACGGGCGGCGACGTGTTCGCCAAGCTTCGCGCCTATCTGGCGGTGATCATTCCGGTGGTCGTCAAGTCACTTGTACGCGCATATGGGATGGCGTCCCTGCTGCACGTGCGCGGCTACGGCTCGGGCAGACGACTGCCTCGTCGGCGTAGCGTCACGGCGCCAGTGATCGCGACATTTGCGCTCGGCGTCATATGGATACTTGTCGCGGCAGTCTCGAGGGGAGCCTGGCTGTGACGCGCTCCGGAGCAAGGGTCGAGGCAAGCGGGCTTGGCTTCGCGCACATCGGCTCCAAGTCTTGGGCGCTGTCCAAGGTCGACCTGAGCGTCGATGCAGGCAGCGAACTGTGGGTCACCGGACCGAACGCCTCGGGCAAGTCCACACTGTTGAGCATCCTGGCCGGCATCATCCCCGAGGTGATCGACGGCAAGATCACTGGACGCGTCGAGATCACCGGTGATGACGGACCGGTCGTCCCCACGATGGTGATGCAGGACTCTGGCGTCTACCTCTTCCGCTCGGTGCACGAGGAGGTCGCCTTCGTGCTCCTGAACTCCGGGGCCGATCCCGACACAGTTGCTGGAGGCGTCGAGAAGGCGCTTGCCGTCGTGGGTATTGCGCATCTCCAGGGACGCCGGATGCACACACTGTCCGGCGGCGAGAGGCAGAAGGTTGCCGTGGCCGCTGCGCTCGCCGTCGACCCGGACCTGCTGCTGCTGGACGAGCCATTCGAGCAGCTCGATCCTGCATCAGTGTCCGAGGTCTTCGAGATCTGCCGAGAGTCGTGCATCAAGCGGGAGATGACGCTCGTAGTCGCCACCCGCGAGGCGGGCCACGTGCCCGAGGGTGCAGCGGAGCTGCATCTCTCGGCCGGCGTCCCGGCACCGCGCGTCGACACGGAGGCGCCCGCGCCTCAGCGCCGCACCCCGATGACCCGCGGCGATGTCGTGCTTGAGTATGCATCCGTGACTCACCAGTACTCGACCACGACCGGCGTGCGCGACGTCAGCCTCAGTGTGCACGCTGGCGAGTCGCTCGCCCTGCTCGGCCCGAACGGGGCGGGCAAGACCACGCTCATGAAGCACGCCAACGGGCTGATGCGCCCGCAGGCGGGGGCCGTTCTCGTTCTCGGCGACGATATTGCCGAGAAACCCGTGTGGAAGACCGCGCGCGATATCGGCATGATCTTCCAGAACCCCGACGACCAGATCTTCAACCGGACCGTAGGCCAAGAGGTCGCGTGGGGACTCCGGGTCCGCGGCCTCGAGGCGTCTGAGGCCGAGGCCAGAGCGTCGGCTACGCTCGGCGAGCTGGGAATCGGCGACCTCGCATCCGAGAACCCGCACGAGCTGACCACCTCACAGCGCCAGCTCGTAGCGTTCGCCTCCATACTCGCGCTTGAGCCACCGGTGTTTGTGCTCGATGAGCCGACCAAGGCGCTCGACTCGCATGCTGCCGAGGTCGTCGCGGCCGCGGTCGACCGCCGCCTGGCCAAGGGCGCAGGCGTGCTGCTCGTCACCCATGACCTCGGGTTTGCCGCTCGACTCGCCGACCGCTCGGCGGTACTCGTAGACGGCGAAGTCGTCTGGACAGGCGAGACCGTCGACCTTCTCGGCGATTCGGATCTCCTGCGGCGCGGACGGCTGATCGCTTGACCCCATAGCGGGCAGGTGTTACAGCAGAGAGCACAGGAATCGCGGGCCAGAAAGGTCCGCACGGGTGGCTGAGTGGAAGAGGGGTGCAAGACCCCCGCTGCCCCGCAGCCGTGAAGGGAACGAACGCCCGCCGCGCCTCGCGCGGAAAGCCACTGGGGACGCACAGGCGCCCTGGGAAGGCCGGGCCAGTAGGTCGCCCTGAGCCGGAATACCGCGCCACCCGCCATATCTCGAGGGAGGTAGC
>CAZBLH010000046.1:0-8443 GCA_964492775.1 uncultured Eubacteriales bacterium
GCCCCGGTCCGGTCGCCGTCGCGGTGTAGGATTGACATAGGAGCAACAGCTGACGCGCCACCTTGGATTACACTCGAAGTCACAGGCGCGCAGCTGAAGCGCCGGACGTTAGAGCGACCTCCCGCTACGCTACGCCAGCGTGAGCTCCAGGCGGTGCTTCCGCTTCTCCCAATCCGGTAGGACCTGCTCGAGACGTGCTCGAAACGCGGGTCCGTGATTGGGGTGCTCCAGGTGGCACAGCTCGTGAAGGATTACGTAGTCGATGCAGTCTCGCGGTGCCTTCATCAGATCGAGACTCAGCGATAGGGCGCCGGATGGTGACAGGCTGCCCCAACGCGAACGCATCGTGCGGATCCGCAGATCGGGTTGTACTGCATCTCCGCGACCGAAGCGCTCCCAGCACCACTGAAGACGCTCGGCGAAGCGCTCCCGTGCCTTCTGCCGATACCAACCCTCCAGCACCTCGCGGACATGCTCTCGATCCGACGGCTCGCGCACGACCACCAAGAAGCGGCCACCGACCAGCTTGACGCTCTCGCGCTCGCCGCTGACCACCTTCAGTCGATACTGCCGCCCCAGATACAGATGCGTCTCACCGCTCACGAACTGACGCAGCGGTGTCCGCGGGCGGAACTGCTCGAAATAGCGTTGCTGCCCCACAATCCAGCGCGCGCGCCGGGCCACTCGAGTCTGGACATCCTCGAATACGGTGCCCAGCGGGGCGACGACATCCACCGTTCCGTCTGGCAAGACCGAAATCGCCAGTGTTGAACGATCGGCGTGGCGCAGCGTGAACGCGATGCGCCGGTCGCCATAGGCTACTTCACACACGCGATCGCTCATCGGTGTGCTCTGCTCCTCGCGACACGCATGACGCGCTCGATGATCTCGTCGTGCTGCTCAGGGGCCAGATGAACACCGTGTTCATCACGGACGACGTCGTATAGGTAGTCGTCCATCTCGTCGCGCGTGCGGTTCTGGGCATCGGGGTCGTCCCAGTAACGCACCTTGTGGTTGCGGGCGAGGATCCCCCGCATCGCGATGGCTGCATCGGCTGCAATCTCGTCGAGGTCGGGAGCGGCAAGCCCCGTTTCCTGCAGAACCTCGCGGACCACCCCGAAGTAGGCCATGGCAGCTTCGTCGGACGCGATGCGCTCGGGCACGGCTTCATGTTCGCCCGTTACGACGCGCTGCCTGATGTCGACCACGGTCTCCAGATAGTCCTGCTCGCTGATGCGCCGCGCGAGGAAGTCGTCGATGGCCTGCTGGATCATCTCTGAGAACTTCTGGTAGAGCGCCGGGTCCTCGTCCATCCGCTCGGTGATGACTCGTTTGGTTGCATGGGCGATTGCGTCCGCAACGGCGGCAGACGACTTACCCTCAGCGACGCCGTGAACCTCCTTGAGCTGCTCGAACTGCTGTTCGTCGAAGATGTTGACCGGCTCGTTGAGCGCGATCACCTCGTCGGCGCGGATATGCGTGTCGAGCAACTTCTTGATCTTCGGCTCGTACTCGCGGTAGTCGACCGACTCCGCGTACCGGAACCGGATCGACTGGCGCAGCCGCTCGAATCGCTTCAGGTCGCGCTTGTACTCGCGGACCCGGTCTGGGTCGGTATCGCGAATGAACGACTCCGTGGAGAGCGCGATTCCGAGAGTCCGAGCGAACAGTGAAAGGCGCTCGTAGAACTCGTCACGCTTCGCTTTGTCCGCGAGCGCAAGCTCGTAGGCCTCCTCGTCGTAGGCGTTCCTGACTTCTTTGAACAGGTCGAGCAGGTCCGCATGTCGCTGAGGCAGCTTCGCGATCTCGCTGTTGACCGAAGCGATGGTGTCGGCCAGGTCCGCTTCATCGAAGCCGTCGAGAGCGTCGTACATGGCCAACGCCTCGTCGAGTTCGCCGAGTGTCCCCTCGTAGTCCACGACGTAGCCGAAGTCCTTGCCCTCGTAGAGGCGGTTCACACGGGCGATTGCCTGGAGCAGGGTGTGTTCGCGAAGGCTGCGGCACAGGTACAGCACCGTGTTGCGGTGACAGTCGAAGCCGGTCAGCAGCTTGTCGACGACGATGAGGATCTCCGGGGCCTCGGGGCCCTTGAAGCGTTCGATGATGCGTTCGTTGTAGTTGGATTCGTCCCCGTACTTGGCCATCATACGCTGCCAGAACCTCACGACCTCGTCGGTCGGCTCGGCGTCGGGGTCCTCCCAGCCCTCGCGCATGTCCGGCCCGGATATCAGCACCTCGCTTGTCACGTCGCCGAGTTCGTCGAGGTACTCCTTGTACCTGAGGGCGGCGGCCTTGTTCGGAGCTACGAGTTGAGCCTTGAAGCCGGTGCCCTGCCAGTTGGCGCGGAAGTGCTCCGAGATGTCGAACGCTCGCATGTAGATGACACGGTCGGCCTTGGAGAGCATCTCCGCTCGTGCGTACTTCTTCTTCAGGTCGGCGGCCTGCTCGTCTTCGAGGTCCCGCGTGTAGCGCTCGAACCACAGGTCGATGGCGTCCTGATCCTGCTCCATCACCACGTGTCGGCCTTCGTACAGCAGCGGGACGACCGCGCCGTCCTCAACCGCCTGCTTCATCGAGTAGGACGGCTCGATCAGCCCTCCGAAGCGCAGGAAGTTGTTGCGCTCCTTCTTCATGAGCGGTGTTCCGGTGAAACCGATGTAGCAGCCGCGGGGGAACATCTGGCGCATCTTGGCGGCATGGCTCCCGAACTGCGTGCGGTGGCTCTCATCGACCAACACGAAGATGTCCGGCGAGTCGTTGCTGTAGCGCCCTTGCTCGAGCGCGTTGTCGAACTTGTGCACGAGGGTCGTGATGATCGCCGCGTCTGTCTCGGAGACGAGCTTGAGCAGGTTGCGGCCTGAGGTGGCACGTTTGGGAGCCAGCCCGCAGGCGGCGAACGTGTTCTTGAGCTGCTTGTCCAGGTCCTCGCGATCGGTCACCAGCACAATGCGCGGGTTGGGGATATCGGAGTCCATGGCGAGATTGCGGGCCAGCATGACCATCGTGAGTGACTTGCCGGAACCCTGGGTGTGCCAGACCATGCCGCCGCTTCTTGCGCCGCTCTCATCAAACCTCTTCACGCGAGCCAGGGTCGACTTGATGACGAAGTACTGCTGATACCGTGCGATGCGCTTCTCGCCGCCTTCGAACAGAGTGAAGCGGTACGCGAGCTCGAGCAGCCGTTCGGGGCGGCACAGGCTGTGGATCGCGCCGTCTTGCGCCGTGAGTTCGCGCGGCCCTTGCGCCTCGAGGGCGTCGAAGTGGCGCCGAGCGACGGCGAAATCACCGGAGAAGAGTGCTGTTCGCGCCTCCTTGGACAACGGGCTGTTCGCCAGCGCAGCGACCTGGGCCTCGTCATCCTCCATCTCGCGCCAGTGTCCCCAGAACAGCGCGCTTGCTCCCACCGTTGCATACCTCGCGTCGTTCTTGTTGATCGCTACAAGCAGCTGGGCGAAGACGAACAGCCCGGGGATGTACTCGGTACTCTGGTTCCGGATCTGCTGTGAGATCGCCTGTTCGACCTCGACCGATGGGGCCTTGCACTCGATCACCGCAAGGGGAATCCCGTTGACGAACAGCACGATGTCGGGTCTTGCGGTCTCGGTGCTCCGATAGCGCTCGACGGGGAACTCCGCCGTGACATGGAACACGTTGCGTTCCGGGTGTGCCCAGTCGATGTAGGACAGGTTGAAGCTCTTCGAATCGCCTTCGATGGTCTGCTCGAGCGTCGTCCCGAGCGTGAGGAGGTCATAGATCGCCTCGTTGGTGCGATGCAGACCATCGAACCGGACGCTCTTGAGTCGCTGGATCGCGCTTTGGATGTTCTCTTCGCTGAAGAGGTACTCGCCGCCCTTGTAACTGATCCGGTTGATGCGCTTGAGCTGCTCGCGGAGCACGTCGTCGAGCACGACGTTGCCAAATCTTTCTCCGCGAAGCGCGTGCGCATGTGCTGGCGGCAGGTACTCGTAGCCGAGATTGATGAGGAGCTGGAGTGCCGGAATCTGGGAGAGCAGCTTCTCGTCGAACGCGAAGGGGGACACGTCGATCTCCTTACATGGGTAGCGATGGGTGGGAGATGGTCTTGTAGAACTCGACACACTCCGCCTTCGCGCAGCGGCCAAGCTTCTCTCGACGGTTCTCCAGGATCGAGAAGAGGGCATCGACATAGGTTGCTTCGCCCGTGCACGCCTCGGACTGCCCAGAGCGAAGCTCGATGAAGCGGCGGTAAACGTAGGCGACCACGTCAGCAACTTGGATGAACGATGAGTGCTTCGAGTTGATGGCGAACGCGGTGTTCACGATCTGGTCGAAGCGCTCACCTTGTTTCAGGGTCTTGCTGGCGGCGTGGTACAGGCCGTCGAACCATGGGTCGGATTCGTATAGTGCATCTGAGAGGGGGGCCATGCCGCCCTTGTTGTCGTCGAAGATGAGCACCGACAGGCCCTTGTTGTTCTTGAGGTTGCGCATCTTCTTCTGTACGACCGCGGCCACGTACATGCCGCTGAGCACCCAGTAGCTCTTCTGACACGGGAACTTGAACACGCCGGCTTCGCACGCTGCCTCGAACCGCGAGAATGACAGGCCGAAGACGACAAGCTTCGAGCAACTCACCGCAACCCGACAGATGTCGGTGATGAAGTCCTTGCGTCCCTGTGGATCGATCTTGTTCCAACCGCCCTTGCCCTCGAGCAGCTTCTTCGTCTTGATCTCCGCGGGTGAGCCCGGATGGCGCGTCAGGAATCCGGTCACCAGGGCATCGAGCTCCGCGGTGTACTTTCGGAGCTTGTAGGCATCTACAAGCACGCCCGCCATGACGAACACGTCGCCCTGGTCAGAGTCCCCAGACTCGTCTACGTAAACGAACTTCATGAGGCAGCCCTCGAAGCGTCGGGTGGCGTGAGGAGTCGTTGCTCAAGGCCTTGCCGCTGGACTGTGTACTGCTGCTTGAGTTGAGTCAGCAGGTCGACCTCACGACGGGCAAGGTTCAGAATGCCCGCAACACGACGCTGCTCCGTGAGATGTGGAAGGCGCATCCGTATCGCGCCGAAGTCAGGGAATCCTACGGATTCGCGCACGCTGCCTTGCGTGCTTCGCGAAATGTGGCCGCGAGCCCACGATGAGTTCAGCCAGTGCAGGAAGAAGTCCGAATCGACGACTGTGTCATCAAGCTCGAACACCACGTACATCGGACTCAGCGCGGCGATATCCCACTTGTCGAGTCGACCGATCGAACCGACATTGAGCCGGGAGGGGTTGTAGGCGAACTGGCCGCGGCGGACGAGCTTGTAGCCCCGCAGGTCCTCGCTTGCGATGCGCCGGGAAAAGCGGTCCGCAGGCAGCTCGAAGCCTCCTCGGTTGGTGACACTCAGTACGAGCTCGACAGAGCACTCCGCGTTTCGGACTGACACCTCGGAGGCCAATTCCCTGACAGCGACAACGCGTCCGTCAGCACAAGCCAACAAGCGGTCGAGCAGGTCGGAATGCGCGGCTCCCTTCGCGGCGATGAGTCTCTCGGTCTTCTCGATGGCCTCATCCCACGTGGCCAGCGTTGCGGCGATGCGTCGTTGCTCGTCGAGCGGGGGGAGCGGTACCCTCACGTTCTTGCGCAGTTCTGTGGGATTGACGTTCGCTTGGCATACCGCAGGTGTAATGAGTCGCTCAACTTGGCGTCGACCGGCCGTCGAGTTCAGCCAGCGATTGAGATAGCGGGGATCGACGAGCGTCTCGTCGACTCTGAGACGCACCAAGTAGGACGCGAAGACCGCGTCCGTTTCGGCTTCAATGATTCCCGTGCATCCTACGAGCTCACGACTGTTCGTTCTTGCGAACAGGATGTCACCCGGTCGCAGCGATAGGCCGAGCCGCTCGCCTACGGGCACGCCCATCTTGGGCGCACAGTCGGTTAGGACGCGTCCGTTCTTCACATGAGGAATCCCGACCACGGGTACGGGCTCGGAAGCGCATCCAGATGAACTGGTTCCGTACCGGCACTCTGTCAGCAGATCGCCAAGGCGAGCAGTTGTCCAGCTTGAATCCGCCGCTCTCATCGGAGCATCTCCTCAAGCAGCTTCGACATCTTCCCACGCACCTCGGCAAGCTCGCCCTCGAGCTGCTCGATCTCGGCCTGCACGGCGACGACGTCGATGGGCTCGGGCTCCTCGAAGGTGTCCACGTATCGTGGGATGTTGAGGTTGAAATCGTTCTCGGCGATCTCGTCGAGACCGGCGATGTGGGCGTACTTGTCCACGTCCTGCCGCGCGCGATACGTCTCGACGATGCGCTCGATGTGCTCGGCACCTAGAGTGTTCTTGTTCTTGCCGGGCACGAAGTCCTTGCTTGCGTCGATGAAGACGACATCCCGGCAGTTCTCGCGCGGCCCGCCCTTCTCACGTGCGCGGTCGAACACGAGGATGGCGACCGGGATGCCCGTAGTGGGGAACAGGTTGCTCGGCAAGCCGATGACCGCGTCGAGCAGGTTCTCCTCGATCATGTGCTGTCGGATGCGCTTCTCGGCCTGACCTCTGAAGAGCACGCCGTGCGGGACGACTACGGCCACGCGGCCACTCCGTTCACGCGCGACCTCGACCATATGGGTGATGAACGCCCAGTCGCCCTTGCTCTTCGGCGGGATGCCACGCCAGAAGCGGTTGTAGCGGTCGCTCGCGGCGTTCTCGGCCCCCCACTTGTCGAGCGAGAAAGGCGGGTTCGCCACGACCACATCGAAGCGCATCAGCCGGTCGCCTTCGACGAGTGCGGGGCTGTTGAGCGTGTCGCACCACTCGATGCGGGCGCTGTCGGCGCCATGCAAGAACATGTTCATGCGGGCGAGCGCCCAGGTCGAGCCGTTGACCTCCATGCCGAACAGCGCGAAATCCGGGTTGCCGACCTCACGGGCCGCCTCGATGAGAAGCCCGCCCGAGCCGCACGCCGGGTCGCAGATCGTGTTGCCCGGCTTGGGCGCCGCCAGCTTCGCGACGAGCTGCGAGACGGCGTGAGGAGTGTAGAACTCGCCCGCCTTCTTACCGGCGTCCGCCGCGAATCGCTCGATCAAGTAGATGTACGCGTTGCCGATCACGTCTTCGGCCACCCTGCTCGGCCGCATGTCGAGCTCAGGCTTGTGGAAGTCCTCGAGAAGGGTCTTCAGGCGCCTGTTGCGGTCCTTGATCTTCCCGAGGTTCGCCTCGTTGTTGAAGTCGATGTTGCGGAACACGCCCTCGAGCTTCGCCTTGTTCGCCTCTTCGATAGCGTCCAGGGCGATGTTGATGAGCTCGCCGATGTTGTCGGCGTTGCGCTGCTCGTACAGGTCGTAGAAACTTGCGCCTTCGGGCAGGACGAAGCGCTCACGCTCGAGCTTGCGCCGGATGCGCACGTCGTCGTCACCGTACTGCTCGCGGTAGCCCTCGTAGTGCTCCAGCCACGCGTCGGACACGTACTTGAGGAACAGCATCACGAGGATGTAGTCCTTGTACTGCGCGGGATCCACCGCGCCCCGGAACGTGTCGCATGCGGCCCACGCCGCGTCGTTGATGTCCTTCTGGCGTACCTGTGTCATTGCGACGCACCTCCTTTCACGTAGTTCAACATGACATGTGACAGCAGCTCGTCTCGGTGCTTGCCGATCACCTCGACGAGTCGCTTCTCGCGGGCGGCAAGTCCCGCGAGTTGGGTGACCTTCTCCTGCTGTTCGATGGGCGGCACCTCGACGGGTAGCTCCTCGAGCGCGCGCCGACTGATCATCTTCACGTTGCTCCCCTCGATGTTCTTGGCGAAATAGGCCTGGCTCGGCTCCTGGTTGATGATCCAGTTGAGATACTGGGGGAGGATGCTGGAGCTTGTGACACGGATGCGCAGGAGGGGTGCGGCGGCGATTACGGTGTCGACGTCGGCATCGACGATCGCCGACGTGACGCTCTCGCCGCGAGAGCGCACGAGGATGTCGCCGCGCTGAAGCCACTGGTGTGGCGGGGGTTCGAGGTCGACACGGTCGGCGTTCTCGAGGTCGACGACGTGGTCGTCGCCAAGGTCGCGCATCTGGACGACGCGGACGGGCGCATTGGGGTCAGAGCTGAGGCCCTCTCGGAATGAGTAGCCGAGCTGGATGGATGCTATGTCTTTCAGGGCCACCGAGTTCACGCCGCACCTCCAAATGCAGTATCCTTGCTACTGCAGTATCGACACGGTAGAGCCTGAAGTCAAGCCCCAATTTGCAGAAAGCGCGTTACTGCAACGTGAGACGACTTCAGGCATCCGTGATCAACCTGCTAGGATGCTGATGGGATAGGCGGAGGGCGCTCTAACCCTGGCTTCCAGCAGACGCCGCTTCGCGGCGCAGCTGAAGCCAAGAGACGTTCGACACAACCTCGTGTGATACGCTGGGTTCAGTACGACTGGAACGCCCCGGGTTTGACGGAGGCTCCTTGGCTAGGATTCCTTAGAATCCTGG
>CAZBLH010000047.1:0-7398 GCA_964492775.1 uncultured Eubacteriales bacterium
CTTGCTGGCCCCGAGGCGCTCTTGCCGAGCGAGATCGACCTGCGAGCGACAGGCGAGTCGCTGCGGGTCGAGTACGTGGCGTCTCGCAATCATCGTCCGGGAAGCGCGCAGGCCCGCAGCCGGGGGAGTGAGGTTGTGGTGTCGGGCGATATCGACGATGCGGCCGCCTGCCTTGCGGCCCTCAAGCGTTGGCTCGGACGTGAGGCGGCGCGCCACTTGCCGGCCCGTTGTGAGCTGCTCGTTCGCCGAGCGGGTATCAACCCACCAGACAAGATTCGGGTCACGGGCGCCAAGACGCGCTGGGGCTCGTGCTCGGCGAAAGGAACGGTGATGTTGAGCCAGTCACTCATGTTCCTTGAGCCGGAACTCGTTGACTCGGTTATCCATCATGAGCTCGCGCATCTGGAGGTGCTCAATCACTCGCCGCGGTTCTGGGCGCTACTGGCTACGCGGGACCCGGACGCGATCAGTCACCGCCGCCGGCTCAAGGACGCCGGATCGCTGCTGCCGGGGTGGTGGCATGCCTGACCGCCTGCCGGAGCCACTCAAGAGCATCGTCGACCTGATCCGGGTCACGATTGAAGACGGGGTCGCGAACGACCTCCAGCTTTTCGCGTCGGCGGTCGCGTACTCGCTGCTGCTCTCACTCGCACCGCTTACCATCGCCCTGTCGTACCTGGGATCGCGCATATCCGAGTTCGACACTGGAGTTCTGCTCATATCGCCGCTTGAGGACTCGGTCGGGCTGGAGCAGATCATCGGAGCGCCGCTTCGCTGGGCCGGGCCTCTGGCCTCGGCGGTATCGGTGGGCGTCGTGCTGTTCGGCGCCGCAACCTTGTTCCGCCAAGTCACCGGCGCGCTGTCCCGTATCTGGCATCAGCCGGACGTCGGGCGGAGCGGGATCCCGGCGCTGCTGCGCCGGCACGCGTTCTCGATGTTGCTGCTGCTGATCGCGGGAGCAGCAACGCTGCTCTCGGCATCGATCGGTCACGGACTCGCTGGCCTCGGCGACGCGGTGGTGGATTTCGGCGCGGCACTCGGGATCCGCCTGGGATGGCTGGGCGCGATTACCGAGAGTCGGGCGGTCTTCGACTTCGTCTTCTCCTCGATCGTCTTCGCGGTAGCAACGATGCTAGTGCCGGTTGTGCGCCCCCGGTGGGTCGACATCCTGCCGGGTACGCTTGTGACCGCAGCCGCCTACACCGTCGGGCAGGCGGTTCTGGCGTGGTACCTGTCATCGTCGGTCAGATTCAGCTCGCTCGGCCAGTACGGCGGCCTGCTGGCGTTCCTCGTCTGGGTCTTCTACACGGCGACGATCATGCTGTGGGGAGCGCAGCTGACCTTCGAGATCGCGAAGCGGCGCGGGTGTGCGCGCGGAGGCGTGTACGCTGCACCCTACACCCGCGGAGGCGGGGCAGGCCGAGGCTGCGTGGAAGTGGATAGCGCCCCTCCTGGTTATGCGACTTCAGAGTGACTACGGACAAGCAGTAGCAGTCTGTCGTATAATGAAGGACTACTGCGAAAGCTGCTTGTCTCGGCTTTCGATTGAGCCGGTTCCGGTTTAGGTTCATGGCGGTCGAGCTTCTCTGTGAACTCATCGTCAGCAAGACCGGCGTAGCATAGTGGCAAGATACCGAGGTACGATCCGGCGCGCTTGAGCGTCGTTCGGCCGCGAGCCATCATCAACGCAGGAGGTCGATTCCGCTGCCAGGCAAGACTATTGCCGAGAAGATCCTCTCGGCCCATTCAGGGACGGATGCACACGCGGGCGACATCGTCGTCGCCGATCTCGACTTCGTGATGGGTCAGGACGGGACCACCCCGTTGACGATCCGGGCGCTCGAGAACATGGGCGTTGAAGAGGTGTTCGACCCGGGCAAGGTCGCTGTGGTCATGGACCACAGCTCGCCCTCTCCGATCGAGGGCGTCTCCGCGCTCCACACGATGATGCGCGAGTTCGGCAAGAAGACCGGCGTGACCGTGTACGACGTCGGCGAAGGCGTGTGTCACCAGCTGATTCCCGAGAAGGGGCGCGTGGTCCCGGGCGACCTGATGGTGGGCTGCGACTCACACACCTGCACCTACGGTGCGCTGAACGTGTTCTCGACCGGCGTGGGCTCGACTGATGGTGCAGCCGCCATGGCCTCGGGCAAGCTGTGGTTCAAGGTGCCCGAGACGATGAGGGTGCGCATCGAGGGAGAGCTGCAGCCTGGCGTCTTCAGCAAGGACCTGATCCTGTACCTCGCCGGCAAGATCGGCGTGGACGGCGCGACCTACGAGGCCATCGAGTTCGAGGGCGCCGTGATCGATGCGCTGTCCGTGGAAGCGCGCATGACGATCAGCAACATGGCCATCGAGGTGGGCGCGAAGGCCGGACTCATGCGAGCCGACGCGAAGACGCTCGAGTGGTTCGAGGGTCGCGCCATGAAAGCGCCCGCTCCCGTTGAACCCGACGAGGACGCTGTGTACGCGCAGTCGCTCACGCTCGGCGCGAGCAACATCGGGCCGCAGGTCGCCAAGCCTCACGCTGTGGACAACGTCTCGCCGATCGAGGAGGTCGAGGGCACGCCGATCGCCCAGGGCGTCATCGGCACGTGTACGAACGGCCGCTTGGAGGACCTGGGCATCGCCGCGTCTATCCTTGCAGGTCGCAGAGTGCGCCCGGACGTCAGGCTGATCGTTGCGCCGGCTTCTCGGCAGATACTGCTTGACGCCATCGAGGCCGGGTACATCCAGACGCTCGTCGAGGCCGGCGCCGCGCTGGTCACACCGGGGTGCGGCCCGTGCGTAGGGACTCACAACGGCGTGCCGAGCGACGGCGAGAACGTGATCTCGACGGCAAACCGCAACTTCAAGGGGCGCATGGGCAACAGCAAGGCGTTTATCTACCTCGGCAGTCCCGCAACCGTCGCCGCATCCGTGATCGAGGGCAAGATCACCGATCCGCGCAGGTATTTCGGCTAGATAGAACGCATCCGGTAACGGGAGTGCAGAGGAGCGATATGGAACTCAAGGCACGCGCCTTCAAGTACGGTGACGACATCAACACCGACTACATCATCAGCGGCAAGTACAAGTTCAAGTCGGCCGATATGGAAGCCATGGCGGTACACGCCATGGAGGACCTCGACCCCAACTACCACGCCAAGGTCAAGCCGGCGGGTGGCTTCCTGGTCGCGGGCAAGAACTTCGGCATGGGCTCGAGCCGCGAGCAGGCCCCGCTCGTGCTCATCCACTCGAACACCAAGGCGGTGCTGGCGAAGTCGTTCGCTCGCATCTTCTACCGCAACGCGATCAACACCGGCCTTCCGGTCATCGAGTGCGACACCGACAAGATCGCCGACGGCGACGAGCTCGCGGTCGACCTGGAGTCGGGCGTGGTCCGCAACCTGACGCAGGGCACGGAGATCGAGTTCCCGCCGCTGCCCGCCGTCATGGCTCAGCTGCTCGCCGACGGGGGGCTCGTCGAGCATTTCAAGAAGCACGGCGGTTTCAACCTTGAGAGCACATCCGACCGAGCATAATGCCCGACCTGCTATAATATTGCGGCGCTTGCGCCGTGCCCGGCTCCGCGAGAGCGGGCGACGCGCTCTACCACGCCCAGTCTGGAGTGTCTGCTGATGGCTTCCGCCAAACCGTTCTTCGCACCCGGTGATGACCGGGCCATGGTCGCCGAGAAAGCGATCAACACCCCCGCAGTGCTCGCCGAGGTGGTCGACGCGCTCTCCGGTGAGGACCGCCGGCTGCGGCAGTACGCAGCCTCGGTGGTTCACGACATCGCCGCAACCGAGCCGGTGCTGCTCAAGCCGTACGCGGCAGAGCTCGCCGATGCCCTGCACCGGCCCGAGTCTCAGACGCGCTGGGAGGTCCTCGGCGCATTCGAGGCGCTCGTCAGCGTGGATGCTCGGCTTGTTGACAAGGCGCTTGCCGGCGCCGAGGCTGCCCTTCACGACGAGGAGTCCGGTGTTGTGCGCCTCGCTGCCTTCCGCGTGCTCGCGGCGTACGGGGCGACGACTGCGAAGCGGTCGGAGCGCGTGTGGCCCCTGCTTGCCGAGGCGATCCGCTGCTATCACGGCGACCCCGAGTTCATGTCCATGCTCGACGGGGTGTACCGGCTGACTTCAGGGCACGCCGCCGATGAGGTCAAGCTTGCAGCTGCCGAGCTGATGGCGTTCGATGCCGAGAACGGCAAGGGCATCCTCAAGCGCAAGTCGGCGCGTATCGTCGCCTGTGCGCCCAAGGGCGGCAAGAAGCAGTCCTAGTGCGTCAAGGTCTGGCCGGGCGTACTCGGCGGATCGGTCCTCCCATCGCCGGCTTCGCCGGCCGGAGCGCGTCCTCGCGTGCCGTACAACGAAGAGTCTGGAGTCTGTGGTGAAGCACACTGTGACGCTCATTCCCGGAGACGGCATCGGGCCTGAACTCACCTCGGCGATGCGCCGAGTGGTGGACGCCACCGGCGTAGAGATCGAATGGGAGATCGCAGAGGCCGGCGCCGACGTGATGGACAAGTACGGCACCCCGCTGCCCGAGCACGTTCTGGAGTCGGTCCGCAGGAACAAGGTCGCGATCAAGGGTCCGATCACCACGCCGATCGGCACTGGGTTCCGCAGCGTCAACGTCGCGCTGCGCAAGGAGCTCGACCTCTATGCGTGCCTGCGTCCGGCCTTCTCCATCCCTGGCTCCGGCGCCCGCTACGACGACATCGATCTCGTGATCGTGCGCGAGAACACCGAGGACCTGTATGCAGGCATCGAGTTCCCCGAGGGCAGCGATGGGGCCCGCAGGCTCATCGAGTTCGCCGCCGAGCAGGAGGCGGGCATCATCCGTCCCGACTCAGGCATCTCGCTGAAGCCGATCTCGATCTCGGGCACGCAGCGTATTGTGCGCTACGCCTTCGACTACGCGATCGCCAACGGCCGAAAGAAGGTCACCGCGGTCCACAAGGCCAACATCCTCAAGCACTCGGATGGGCTCTTCCTCAAGGTCGCCCGTGAGGTCGCGGAAGAGTACAAGGACTCCGGCATCGAGTTCGAGGACTACATCATCGACGCCACCTGCATGCAGCTGGTGCTCCACCCCGAGTGGTGGGACGTGCTCGTGCTCCCGAACCTCTACGGCGACATCGTGAGCGATCTGTGCGCCGGGCTTATCGGCGGGCTGGGTATCGCACCGGGCGCCAACATCGGCGACGGCATCGCCGTGTTCGAGCCCGTCCACGGCTCGGCGCCCAAGTACGCGGGCAAGGATATGGCGAACCCGACGGCCGAGATCCTCTCGGCGGTGCTGATGCTCAAGCACCTGGGTGAGACCGAGGCTGCCGAGCGCGTGCTGGCCGCTGTCCGCTCCGTGATTGGCGAGGGCGTGAGCGTCACCTACGACGTGAAGCGCTCCAACACCGGCTCAACGGCGGGCTCCGTTGGCACCAGCGCGTACGCGGACGCTATCATCGAGAAGCTCTAGCGTTTGGGACACATACCCGCGTAGAGGAGGTCTCGACGGTGAGTCCGGACGCCTTTGACGGTCGAGCGATCGCGCCGCGTGTCGCACTCGCCGTGCTGGCGGGCGTTCTCGGCACCGCGCTCGTGGCCGGCGGCCTCTGGATGGCGTTCGGGCCTGGCCGCGATTCCCGCGCGGGCTCTGGGTTCGAACCGTCACTGCCGGCCCTGCCCTCGCAGCCTTCTACCCCAGCGCCGGGCAGCGATCCGGCGACGAATGCTCCGGGAGCGGACTCGGGTGCGGTCGCGGTAGTGACCTCCACGCCCGCTGGCAAGCGCGCAGCCGTTGTCGCCTTCCGGTTGGGGGCGAGCATCTACGTCGCCGCCGAGGACGGGGGCGGAGCCGTCGCGATCACCCGGAGTGCCGAAGAGGAGCCGTACGCGCTCTCACCCGATGGGCGTACCCTCGCTGTAGTGCAGGGCGGCATGCTGCAGCTCGTGGACGTGAGGACGCGCGCGTTGGTTTCGGCAGGGACCGCCGACGCGGGGATGCGGCCCGAGTGGTCCTCCGATTCCACACGAGTCGTGTTCCGCCGGACGGCAAAGAACAGCGGCGACGGCTTCGATATCTGGTCCGTCTCTCGGTCGGGCACTGATGCCAAGCGGCTTGTACCGGGCAAAGGGGCGGCCTGGTCGCCAGCCGGCAACGTACTCGTCACCATGACCGACTCGGCGCCGGACCCGGGGGCCGGCGGTGGCGCTGTGAGCGTCTCGGTCGATGGGGGCGATTTCAAGACCTTCGCTGTTCGCACGACGCTTGTGACCGCGGTCGGTACCGACGGGAAGCGCGTGTACGTTGGGACCACCGAGGGCGGGAGCACTAGCCGTCTGCTCTCGTTCGCGCTGGATGGCACCGGTGAGCGCGAGATCGCGAAGGCTGTTCCCGGTGAGCGGATCGCGTTCTGGTCGAAGATCGTGCCTGCGCCCGGTGATGGCCCGATCGCGCTTCAGGCCAACGGCGACGACGGCTACGCACGCAGCTTCCTGATCGCGTCCGCGGGTGGAACGTTCACCGAATTGTCCCGGCTGCGAGACGCCCGGATACACGCTTGGAGCGCCTCGGGCGAGCAGCTCTTCCTGATCGAAGGCAACGCGTTCCAGGGCCAGCAAACCTCGCTCGTCTGCGTAGGCCGCGACGGGTCGGGCAGGCGTGACATCGTGACCGGCGCGCGCTAGCGGTGCGCGCACTCGGCCAAGACGCCGGGTGCGATGCGCTCGGCTACAATGACCCGAGCGACCGCGGGACTGGAGAGGACATGAAGAGAGCGCTCATCACCGGCGTGACCGGCCAGGACGGCGCGTACCTTGCCGAGTTCCTGCTCGGCAAGGGGTATGAGGTGCACGGCATCAAGCGCCGCTCCTCGAGCTTCAACACCACGCGCATTGACCACCTCTACCAGGACCCGCACGATGCGGACGTGCGCTTCAAGCTCCACTACGGGGACCTGACTGACGCCACGAACCTGATTCGCATCCTGCAGCAGGTCCGGCCTCACGAGATCTACAACCTCGGCGCTCAGAGCCACGTCCAGGTCTCGTTCGAGACTCCGGAGTACACCGCCGAGGTCGACGGAATGGGCACGCTGCGCCTACTGGAGGCGATCCGCATCCTCGGGATGGAAGGCGAGTGCCGCTACTACCAAGCGTCCTCGAGTGAGCTGTTCGGCAAGGTCCAGGAGGTCCCGCAGACCGAGCGCACGCCATTCTATCCCCGCAGCCCGTACGCGGCCGCCAAACTCTTCGCGTTCTGGACGGTCGTGAACTACCGCGAGGCGTACGGAATCCACGCCTCCAACGGCATCCTCTTCAACCACGAGTCTCCGCTGCGCGGCGAGACGTTCGTCACACGCAAGATTACGCGCGCGGCCGCTCGCATCAAGCTTGGGCTCGATGACCGGCTCTA
>CAZBLH010000048.1:0-6634 GCA_964492775.1 uncultured Eubacteriales bacterium
GAGGGCCATCTTGTCCACGCGCAGGTCGATTCCGGTGTCTGCCTTGAACTTGTCGGCGAGCCAGTCGATGATCCGGTGGTCCCAGTCGTCTCCACCCAGATGGTTGTCGCCAGCGGTGGAGCGGACCTCGACGACGTTATCGCCCAGCTCAAGTATGGACACGTCGAAGGTACCGCCTCCGAGGTCGAAAACGAGGACAGTGTGCTCCTTGGTGCCCTTGTCGAGACCGTAGGCGAGCGCCGCGGCAGTCGGCTCGTTGATGATGCGCAGGACCTCGAGGCCGGCGATCTTGCCGGCGTCCTTGGTGGCCTGGCGCTGCATGTCGTTGAAGTAGGCCGGAACGGTGATGACGGCCTGCGTGACAGGCTCGCCGAGGTACTTCTCGGCATCAGCCTTGAGCTTCTGCAGGACCATCGCCGAGATCTCCTCGGGTGTGTAGTCCTTGCCCTCGATGTCTACGGATGCCCGGTTGTCCTTGCCCTTCACGACGTTGTAAGAGACCGTCTTGCGCTCGCTCTCGGTCTCCTCAAACTTGCGTCCGATGAACCGCTTGATGGACGTGATCGTGTTCTCAGGATTGGTCACGGCCTGGTTCTTCGCAGGCTTGCCGACCACGCGCTCGCCGTCTTTGCGGAACGCGACTACCGAAGGGGTCGTGCGATCACCTTCGGCGTTGATGATGACGGTCGCCTCGCCACCCTCCATGACCGCCATGGCCGAGTTGGTGGTACCAAGATCGATTCCGATGACCTTGCCCATGTCCTATCGCTCTCCTTCTGCTTCTTCGCGCACGTAGCGCGCTCCGTCGTGTCGACGCGTGGTCGCTCGAGTTCGTCTCGGCCCGAACACGCCTGAAAGCCGCGCCTCAAACACGGGGCGCCAGCGCTGTGGCCGATCCCATTGTAGGATGTGATAATGGCATTATCAAGTTTCTTGCCAACGTACATGTAAGTGAGTACCCAGAATCGGTGGCTTACAAACGCTTCAGGCCGCCGGGTTCAGAAGAACCAAGGCGTTGGCCTTTACAGCTCATCGGGCGCTCTGTATGTTACCCACGAAATGCTCGGCCGATCGGCCACGGAAAACCCGGCTCACCAAGGAGTAGATATGCCCCGCCCCATCATCAACGAGGACGAGTGTTCGGCCTGCGGCATCTGCGTAGACGCATGCCCTAATGACGTCATCGAGATCGTCGGTGATTTCGCCGAGCCCGTCAGGGACGAGGACTGCGACGCCTGCGCATCGTGCATGGAAGAGTGCCCGATGGGGGCCATCACGGAGATCGAAGAGGACTAGCAGCGCTTCGGGGCGTCAGTAGACGGGGTCCTCAGGACCGGCCACCGAAAGCTGGCGCCACACTCGCCTCTTCGCGACGGGATCGCCGAGCGACGCCTCGAGCCCGTCACACGCCACATATCGACGCCCACCATGACGCACGACGCGTCCGGCGGGCAGCCCCCCTGGGATCTGAAGCGCTAGCGCGAGGTCACTTGCCGCCTGCTCGTCGAGCGCGATGACGAGCGGCGGGTCGACCGCCTCGATCATCTGCCGCAGTCTCGCCGCGACCTGCTTGTCTGCCGCATCGCTGGCCGGTCGCGACAGCGCGAAGAACACCTGGTCCGAGGGGTGCCCGAGCGCCCCGATCGCTTTGATGGCGGCGTCACCGTCGGCACCGGAGAGCGCCTCGCCTCCGGCGGCCTCGGCTGGCCCCGGAACCGACTTGATCACCGCAACCGCCGGCGTCAGGCATCCGCGCGACTCGGCCGCGCAGTCCGATCCCGGCAGCAAGGCATCCGCAGCGGCTAGCTCGGCGCGAGCGCGCGCCTCGTGGAGCCGTCGGAGGTCCGACGCGCGCGAATCGGCCTGTGCCCGGTCAACCATCCTACCTGCCGGCCCTTGCTGCCGAGAACCACGGCCACGTCAGGCTGATCCCGTGCTCGAGTTCGACGGTGGCCTTCCATCCCAAGACCTGCTCGGCGCGGGAGGGGTCGAGCACGCTGTCCTGGATGTCACCCTCGCGCGCAGGGCCGTGCTCTACGGGGCCGAAGTACATCGTCACCGGCCGGATCGCGGCCATGAGCTCGAGGATGGACCTGCGCTGGCCGGTCGAGATGTTGAAGACGGGCCCCGCTTGCGCGAGCGGCTCTTCGCAGCCCAGGACGGTCAGCAGCGCGCCGACCACGTTCCCCACGTAGATGAAGTCGCGCGTCTGGCGGCCGTCGCCATGAATCACGGGCACCGCTCCCTCGGCGATGCGCGTCAGAAGCGCCGCGACCACACCGCCTTCGCCGGCGCCGCTCTGCCGGGGGCCGTAGACGTTGCTGAAGCGGAGAATGACCGGGTCCACGTCGGACCCGGCCAGCGCATCGACCAGCAGCGATTCGGCCTCGAGTTTGGAGGCGCCATAGGGGCTTTCGGGGGCGCAGGGCGAGGACTCCGTGAGCGGAAGCTCGGCGGGTGTGCCGTAGACCGCTGCCGAGGAGGCCAGGATGACCCGCGCGGCACCGGCCTCGCGTGCGGCGATCGCAACGCGGCGCGTGCCTTCGGCGTTCACGAGCCGGTCGCGCTCGGGATCTTCAATGGACGCGGCCACACTCGCCTGCGCCGCGAGGTGCACCACGGCATCCGGCCGGAACTCCGCCATGTGCGTGGCCATCTCATCATCGAGGATGTCAAGCTTACGGAAGCCCGCCCTGGGATCGAGGTTCGCCGGGCTGCCGTGGGACAGGTCGTCGAGCACCGCCACGTCGTGTCCGCCTGCAAGCAGCGCATGCACCAGCCCTGAACCGATGAACCCGGCGCCGCCGGTCACGTACACCCTCATGATCTACCTCCATCAGACGGGCGCGTTGCGCCTTGTGAATCAGTTCAGCCGAGTGACGGCCACGAGCTCCGACTGGGCGATCAGGCGCAACCGCGCACTGTAGAGCGGGTGGCACGCGCTCATGGTCAACATCGGTTTGTCGGTCGAAGCCATCACGTCGCCACGGCTGGGCTTGACCGTGAACACCCGCACGACGCGGTACGTGTAGGTCCGGTACGGCGAGATGAACGACACCGTATCTCCGACCTCGAGCCGCTCCATACGCCGGAACGGAGCCGCGTACGTCGTCCGGTGTCCCGCAATGCCGAAGTTGCCCGTCGGCCCCGGCAGGTCGCTCCAGGTCACCCAGCCCGGGCCCCGTGTGAGATCGGACCGCCGAGTGCCTTTGACGACCACGGCATCAAGTCCCATGGTCTTGGCGACAAGTCGCCCGAACGGCTGGCCTGGACGCGTCTTCTCGAAATGGGCGAGGTCTTCCTCCTCCCACCCCTCGAAGTCAAAGACCGGTTCGGCAGTAACGGGCGTCTCGGCAGGCTCGGCAGCCGCGACCTCCGGCGGCAGCTCGGCGACCAGGTCCCGCTGCTGCAGCCGCGTGAAGATGTCCGTCAGCGCGTAGTAGCCGAGAAGACCGACCGCGATGCCGAGAAAGACGTTCCCGAGCGCGTGCGTCACGAAGCGCCGGCGTGCGTGCTTGCCGGATACATCGGCCATCATGTCTGCTCTCGCCTCCCTCGCGCCTCGGTCGTACACGACCCGCGCTGCGTCAGTAAAGATTCTAGCCTGTTGCGCCGATACTCAGGACAGATTGAGAACCGCACAACGAACCGCTCCCAGACAAAGGCACCGCGCGCCGAAAGGCCGCTTCGCAAAGTCACGGGTCTACAGGAGGTCACGCCTCCCAAGACGGCCGGACCGCCGGGGGAACGAAGCCGCCTCGTGACGGCTCGGATCCACCCAGCACGCGAAATACGGGGGAACCGGGCCGTTGTGCATCCCGCTAGATGTGAAGGGAAGCACAGACGATGTCAGCGTTTCGCAGAGTCCAGCTCACCGTGGCCGCGTTCGTGGCCGTCGCCGGTATCGCCGCCTGGACCCTTTCCGCCGCAGTAGCTGGGGCCTCCGCCTCGTTCACTCCTCGGCTCCAGCCCGCCGAGTATCCCAAGACCGTCGTTGCAGCAGATGCCGACGCCGCACCCGTCTCGGTGCTGACCAAGTCGGTCGCCAAGCGCCCGACCCCCATCGTCGTCGTGAAGGCCAGCGCGCAGACGCGTGCGTACACGCCGAGCAAGTCGTCCGCTACCGCAAAGGCCAAGGCCACAAAAGCCAAGGCCGCTCCGGCTCGCGCGAAGACCACCAAGGCGAAGTCCGGCGGCAACGACCTGGCCCGCGCACAGGCCCTGCTGAACGCCCAGATCAAGAAGCACCCGATCCTGAAGGGCGTAACCGTGTCCTTCGGTGACGCTCGTGGGCATCAGGCCATCGCGTACTACACGAGCGGCCGCATCGTCATCAGCCCGAAGCACACCGCGTCGCTCGAGCAGATCATCGCCCACGAGGTCTGGCACATCATCGACTGGCGCGACAACGGTCGCATCGACTGGGGCGAAAACGTCCCGCGCTAGCTCCGAGCTACTTCTTGGAGTTGCGCGAGGGCGTGCACCCTTTGAGCAGGGCTCGGCTCAAGACCTCGTCCATCGAGCTAACCGGGATGATCTCCAGCTCCTCGCGGATGTGAGGCGGCAACTGGTCGAGATCTCGCACGTTGTCTTTGGGCACGAGCACCGTGGTGATGCCTGCGCGGTGCGCCGCGAGAAGCTTCTCTTTGAGGCCGCCGATCGGCAGCACATGCCCTCGCAGAGTAATCTCGCCGGTCATCGCCAGATCGCGACGGGCGGGGCATCCGGTCAGCGCCGAGGCGACGGCCGTTGCCATCGTGATTCCCGCACTCGGGCCGTCCTTCGGGATCGCGGCGGCCGGCACGTGGATGTGGATGTCGTTCTTCTCCGAGAAGTCCTCCGGGATACCGAGCTTCTTCGCGCGGGTCCTGATGTAGGAAAGCGCGGCGGTCGCTGACTCTCGCATCACGTCGCCGAGCTGCCCGGTCAGGATGACCTGCCCCTTGCCCGGCATGATGGTGGCCTCGATGACGATCACGTCGCCGCCGACCTCGGTCCACACGAGACCCGTCGAGACGCCAACCTCGTCCTTGGCCTCGGCAAGTCCGTACGAGAACTTGGGTGCACCAAGGTACTTGTGCAGCGTGCGGGCCGAGACGGTCGTCTTGCCCTTCTTGCCCTCGACCACCTTACGTGCCACCTGGCGGCAGACTCCTGCGATGGTTCGCTCGAGGTTGCGCACACCGGCTTCGCGGGTGTAACGCCGGATGATCTCCCGGATGGCATCCTCTTTGAACTCGATCTTGCCTGGCGTGAGCCCGTGCTCCTTGATCTGTTTGGGCACGAGGTATTGGAACGCGATATGGACCTTCTCATCCTCGGTGTAGCCCGGGAAGTGGATGACCTCCATGCGGTCACGCAGCGGCGCAGGGATCGGGTCGAGCAGGTTGGCGGTCGTGATGAAGATCACGTCCGAGAGGTCGAAGGGCACCTCCAGGCATCACGGCGCTTGACCTGATCGATTCAGGCTCGATTTCCGGCGTGCAGGATCTCGTGCGGGGTGCGGCAGGGAAGCGGAAGACGGGCGAGTGGATCATTGGCAGCTCGGCCTGGCATGAATCGGTGCTCAAGGAGGGCCGGCTGCCCCGCCGCGACGAGCTGGATCTTGCCGCACCTGAAAATCCCGTCTTCCTGCCCCGGGGCGGGCATGTCGGAACCGCGAACAGCCGCGCCCTCGACCTGGCCGGCATCGACGAGAATACGCCGGATCCGCAGGGCGGCGTGATCGTTCGCGACAAGGAGACCGGAAAGCCCACCGGCGTTCTTCTGGAGACGGCAGTCGATCTGGTAAGAAATGTCCTGCCGCCGCCTCCCTCGGAAGAGGTCCAGCAGGAGCATCTGCGCGAGACCATGCGGCAATTCAACAGCTATGGCCTGGTGGGCGTGATCGAGCCGGGCCTCGATGTCAGGACGATCCGCATGTACGAGCATCTGGCCGATCGCGGCGAGATGACCGTGCGAACGGACCTGATGTTCCGCGCGAACAACAAGGCGGAGACACTTGAGGGCCTCAAGGCGTCCGCGCGCGCTGACGATGACTTCCTGCGCTTTGTGGGGATCAAGTACATGCTCGATGGCGGCGTGGAAGGCGCGCGCCTTTCGCAACCCTATCAGCTTGTGCCGGGCGAACAGACCAATCCGGAATATCGCGGGCTCTACCTGCTGCCGGAGGGGGGCGAAGACGAGTTCGTCGAGTCGCTGCTCGAAGTTGCCCGCGCGGGCATGCAGGTGCAATGCCACGGCGTCGGCGATGACGGGATCGACCTGATCATGCGCAGCTATGAGCGGGTGAACGAGCAGGTCCCCATCCGGGATCTCCGTTGGACGGTCATGCATATCCAGCTGCCGAGACCCGATGCGCTGGAGCGGATGGTCCGCATCGGCGTGATGGCGACCGCGCAGGACCACAGCGTGCTGCTGGGACACAACATGCGCAGATGGTGGGGCGAGGAACGCGCGGCCTATTCGACGCCCCTGCGCGCCATTCTCGATGCCGGCGTGCATGTGGGCGGCGGCACCGACGCGCCGATCCTGCCCACCAGCCCCTTCATCTCCATGTGGTGGATGACCACTCGCCGCACGCTGCAAGGCTATCAGCTCGGGCCGCAATATGTGATCACCGCCAAGGAGGCGC
>CAZBLH010000049.1:0-6505 GCA_964492775.1 uncultured Eubacteriales bacterium
CGACACCACGCGCGCCGAGGTCGGCATCATCTACATCGACGAGATCGACAAGATCGCCCGCAAGGCCGAGAACCTGTCGATCACGCGCGACGTGTCGGGTGAAGGCGTGCAGCAGGCGCTCCTCAAGATTCTCGAGGGCACCGAGGCTGCGGTCCCGCCGCAGGGCGGCCGCAAGCATCCGCAGCAGGACCTCATCCGCATCGACACCACCAACATCCTCTTCATCCTCGGCGGCGCGTTCGTAGGGCTGGAGAAGATCATCGCCGACCGGGTCGGCAAGAAGGGCGTGGGCTTCACCGCCGAGCTGGGCGAGGGCGACACCGGTCGTCAGACCGAGCTGCTCGGCGCTGCGCTTCCCGAGGACCTGCACAAGTTCGGCATGATCCCCGAGTTCGTTGGCCGGCTGCCTGTGATCACGCATGTCGAGGAGCTGAGCGAGGAAGACCTCGTGCGCATCCTCACCGAGCCGAAGAACGCGCTCGTGCGCCAGTACCAGCGCCTGTTCGCGCTGGAGGACGTGCGCCTGACGTTCACGCCTGAGTCACTGCAGGCCATCGCTCGTGAGGCGATCAAGCGCAGGACGGGTGCGCGTGGACTGCGCTCTATCTGCGAGCACATGCTGCTGGACACGATGTACGAGCTGCCGAGCGCCGACGACATCGTCGAGGTCGTGGTGACACCCGAGGCTGTCGAAGCCGGCGCCAACCCGACCCTCGTTCGGCGCGGTCAGGCCGAGAGCGCATAATCCCTTAACATAGACCTGCCGAGAGGGGCGCCGGGTCCGCCCGGTGCCCCAGGTTCACAGTTGGAAGGATGCGAGCCTGTGAGCGAGCTTTCGAGTACCTATGATCCCAAGGCAGTTGAGGGTCCAGTCTTCGAGTCGTGGCTCGAGGGCGGGTACTTTGCGACGGAGATGGTGGAAGGTGTCCGGCCGTTCTCGGTCGTCATCCCGCCGCCCAACGTCACGGGTTCGCTGCACATGGGCCATGCGCTCAACAACACCATCCAGGACGTCGTGGTGCGCCGCCAGCGCATGACCGGTCGGCCCACCCGCTGGGTCCTCGGCACCGATCACGCCGGTATCGCTACCCAGAACAAGGTCGAGCAGAAGCTTGCTGCCGAGGGGAAGTCGCGGCATGACATCGGGCGCGAGGCTTTCATCGAGAAGTGCTGGGAGTGGCGCCGAGAGCACGGCTCGACGATCGTCGGCCAGCTCAAGGCGATGGGCTGCTCCTGCGACTACTCCGACGAGTGGTTCACGATGGACCCGAGCTACCAGAAGGCGGTCAGGACCGTCTTCGTGGACTGGTTCGAGCGCGGCCTGATCTACCGCGGCAACCGCATCATCAACTGGTGTCCGCGCTGCACTACGGCCCTGTCCGACATCGAGGTCGAGCACGAGGACCTCACCGGCCACCTGTGGCACATCCGCTACCCGCTCAAGGAGCCGGTCGGCGGTATCGACCACCTGGTCGTCGCGACCACGCGCCCGGAGACGATGCTGGGCGACACGTGCGTCGCGGTTCACCCCGATGATGAGCGGTACCGCGAGATCGTGGGCGCCACCGTCGTGTTGCCGCTCATGGGCCGCGAGATTCCGGTCGTGGCGGACTCCTACGTCGACCCGGCCTTCGGGACCGGCGCCGTGAAGGTCACGCCCGCCCATGACCCCAACGACTTCGAGATCGGCGAGCGGCATGGCTGCGACAAGATCAACGTCATGAACGCCGACGCCACCATCTCGGCGGAGGGCGGTCAGTACGAGGGGCTCGACCGCTACGAGGCTCGCAAGCAGGTTATAGCGGACTTGGAGGCCCAGGGACTCCTGGTTGGCGTGGACGAGCACGTCCACTCGGTCGGCCACTGCTACCGCTGTCACACGGTGATCGAGCCGTGGCTCTCCGAGCAGTGGTTCGTGGACATGAAGCCGCTTGCCGCGCCTGCCATCGAGGCCGTGCGCGACGGGCGAGTCACCTTCCACCCCAAGCGGTGGGAGAACGTGTACTTCCACTGGATGGAGAACATTCGCGACTGGTGCATCTCTCGGCAGCTTTGGTGGGGTCACCGCATCCCGGTCTACTACTGCGAGTCCTGCGGCAATGTGCGGGCCTCGATCGAAGAGCTCCACGTCTGCCCCGGCTGCGGCGGGGCTGTGCGCCAGGACGAGGACGTCCTGGACACTTGGTTCTCTTCGCAGCTCTGGCCATTCGCGACGTTTGGCTGGCCGGAGCAGGACCCGCGCCTCGAGTACTTCTATCCCACGAGCGTGCTCTCGACCGCGCGCGACATCCTGTTCCTCTGGGTCGCCCGCATGATCATGAGCGGTATGGACTTCAACGACGGGGAGATCCCCTTCGACGATGTCATCATCCACCCCACGGTCTTCAACGCCGAGGGGAAGCGCATGAGCAAATCGCTCGGCACGGGCGTGGACCCGCTCGACCTGATGGAGCACTACGGTGCCGATGGCATGCGCTTCGGACTGATGCTGCAGGTCACGGGCAACCAGGACATCAAGTTCTCGGAGGAGAAGCTTCTCTCCTCGCGCAACTTCGCGAACAAGATCTGGAACGCCAGCCGCTTCGTGCTCATGAACCTCGAGGGTTACGAGCCCGGTGATGGCGAGCCGGTTCCCTCGACCGTGGCCGACCGCTGGATCCTCTCGCGCCTTGCCGGACTTGCCGAGCGTGTCTCGGCAAGCATCGACTCCTACGAGTTCGGGGACGTTGCGCGCGACCTGTACGACTTCTTCTGGAACGAGTTCTGCGACTGGTACATCGAGCTCTCGAAGCAGCGCCTTACCTCGGGTGATGCCGAGTCGCGCCATGCCGCCCAGCGCAACCTCGTCTTCGTGCTCGACCATGCGCTCCGTCTGCTGCACCCGATGATGCCCTTTGTCACCGAGGCCATCTGGCGCAAGCTCCCAATCGCCGAGAAGCACCAGGCTGACTCCCTCATGGTCGCCTCCTGGCCGGACGCCGCCTCGCTAGCTCGCTTCGCCGATGAAGGCGCCGAGCGTTCCGTTTCGCGACTCATTGAGGTCGTGACCGGCATCCGTGCCGTTCGTGCCCGCTACAAGCTCGCGCCGCGCCAGGAGCTCGAAGTCGTCTTCCGGACCGCGGGGGATGCCGAGAACCAGTGGGTCCAGGCCGAGTTTGGCGACCTTGCTTCGCTCGCGGGCGTCTCGGAGTTCACCTCCGGCACCGACGTGGTCAAGCCGCTGCACTCGGCGACGGTGATCGCATCGGGCATGGAGGTCTACGTGCCACTCGAAGGGCTCGTCGACTTCGAAGCCGAGGCCGCACGATTGACTCGCGAGCGCGACAAGCTCGCCAGCGAACTCGAGCGGCTGGAGAAGAAGCTTGGAAACGAGGGTTTCCTTGCCAAGGCCGCACCCGAGGTCATCGAGAAGGACCGCGCCAAGGCCGCCGAGATAGCCGAGTCCCTCAAGCTTGTCGAGGGGCAGCTCGCCGATCTCGCATAGGGAGCCACCAGAGTGACGGCATCAGGCGCAGCGCACGGCAGCTACCAAGCGGCACTCGCTGCGCTCGACGCCGCACTTGCTTTCGGCATTCACCCGTCGCTTGAGCCGATCCGCGCGATGGCGGAGGCTTTAGGCCGCCCCCAAGACTCGTTCGCCGCGATCCAGGTCACCGGTACGAACGGCAAGTCCTCGGTCACACGCTTGACCGCGGCTCTCCTTGAGGCGCATGGCGTGCGCACCGGCGTCTATACCAGCCCCGAGCTGCTCAGCGAGACGGAGCGCATCGGTAGCAGGGGAGTGCCCATCTCCGAGAAGCTGTTCGGCGAGGCCATCGCTGCGGCAATCGATGCCGCCGAACGCGCCGATGTCGTGCCGACGCAGTTCGAGCTGCTCACCGCCGCCTGCCTCTGGGTGTTTCGCCGGTGTGGGGTGGAGGCCGGCGTGCTCGAGGTGGGCCTGGGCGGTCGCTGGGATGCAACGAGTGTTGTCTCGCCGGCGGTCGCCGTCATCACTGGAGTCGGGCTAGATCACACCGAATACCTTGGCGACACGCGTGAAGCAATCGCAGCGGACAAAGCGCATATCATCGGCGATCGCTCCGCGGTGGCGCTGGGACCGGGGACTGCAGGCGTGGAGGCGGTGTTTCTCGATCGCGCTCAGGCGGTTGGTGCTCCGGTTCCGGTACGGGTCGTGCGCACAGCGGGTGTCGCGACTCCGGTCGATGAGGCCGCTACCGTGCGCTACCGGGTCACTGCGACGCCCGATGCCCCCGACGGCATGACCCGCCTCGACGTGCACGGCCTTGAGGCGACCTACGCCGACATCGGGGTCACCGCGCCAGCCTACCAGGCCGCTAACGTCGCCACCGCCGTCGCCGCTGCCGAGGCCTATCTCGGCAGGCCGCTCGACTCCGGCGCCGTCCGCACCGCCGTCGCCAGCATCACCTTCCCCGGTCGCTTCCAAGTGTTGCGCCGTGACCCGTGGGTGATTGCCGACGGCGCCCACAACCCCGAAGCGGCCGCCGCCCTTGCTACCGCCATCGCCTCCGCATGGCCGGATGTCGCCGCTCGCCCCACGGTCGTGCTGGGTGTATTCGCCGATAAGGACGCGACCGGCATCGTCTCGGCGCTCGCGTCGGTTGCCACGCGCTTCGTGTGCGTCGCGTCCACCTCACCGCGGGCACTGTCCGCCGCTGACCTCGCTACCGTCGTCGAGCAGGTGACCGGCACGCGCCCGGAGATTGCACCCGGCGTTGCGACGGGAGTCGAACTCGCCGTCGCCAGCAACCCCGCGGGCGTCATCGTGACCGGCAGCATCAAGACCGCCGCGGAGGCGATTGCAGCCACGACCAGGACGGCCTCACCAGCGCCGCGTTGCTCAGACTCGATTCCGCACTCCGATTGAGTTCGATTGGAGCCAATCGAACTCGCGTCGCGTACGTTGCCCGACCTTCTCGGCAGGGGTTTGTAGACAGGTCGGCAACAGCACCGACCAACCCCTCGGCCGTGCAGCCTCATCTGCTAGAATCCCAGCGTACGAGTCTCAGGGGCGAGGCTGGCGGAAGGACCTACATGGGCGACCTCTTGAATCCGATATTGACCCACCCGCTGTTCGCGCTTACGCGCAACCTGTGCACTCTGTTCGCGATAGTCCTCCATCTCGCTCTCGTGTTCTGGACGTACCGTGACGCCGCGCATCGAGGTGCGATGGCTTGGCTCTGGGCGCTGGCCGCTTTCCTGTTCCCGGTTGCTGGCTGGGTCGTCTACCTGGTCGTCCGGCCTGCCGAGTTCATTGCCGATGCCCGAGAGCGCGACCTTGAGATACGCGCCAAGGAGATCGCCCTGAGCCGGGACTACGAGAGTTGCCCGGCATGCTACCGACCGATCGAGAAGGAGTTCTTGATCTGTCCGAACTGCATGAAGAAGCTCAAGAACCCTTGTATCGAGTGCGGCAGAGCGCTCAAACTGAACTGGGGCGTCTGCCCGTACTGCAGAACCAAGCAGTAACGCGGAGCCCGCGCCGAACAACCCGCACATCTCCGCCCCGCCGAGTACGGGGCGGTTTGCGCAAGTGAGGAGACCCGAGATGCCAGATATCACCGTTCGCCTCCCCGACGGCAGCGACAAGTCGGTCCCCGAGGGCTCGACCGTCGTCCAGCTCGCGACCGCGATCGGGCCGCGTCTCGGACAGGCGGCTTTGGCTGGACGGGTCAACGGCCAGCTAGTCGACGTGAGCACTCGCTTGGCAGACGGCGATGAGGTTGAGATCATCACGGACCGCTCGCCGGAAGCACTGCATATCCTGCGTCACTCGGCAGCGCACGTTATGGCTGAGGCGGTTAAGGATCTCTTTCCGCTCGCGCAGTTTGGCATCGGGCCCGCGATCGAGGACGGCTTCTACTACGACATCGAGATCGGTCGCCCCTTCACTCCCGAAGACCTCGTGGCTATTGAGGAGCGTATGCATCAGATCGTCGCCGAGGAGCGCGGGTTCTCCCGCACCGAGCTCGATCGGCTTGAAGCGCTCGATGCGTTCGAAGAGCAGCCCTTCAAGCAGGAACTCATCATGGAGCTTCCTGAAGCTGAGACCATCTCGACGTACACGCAGGGGTCCTTTACCGACCTCTGCCGCGGGCCGCATATTCCCTCGACCGGGCGGATCGGCGCCTTCAAGCTCATGAAGATTGCGGGCGCCTACTGGCGTGGCGACTCAAGCCGGCCGATGCTGCAGCGCATCTACGGCACTGCTTGGTTCACCCAGAAGGATCTCGACGAGTACCTGAATCGCCTCGAAGAGGCCGAGAAGCGCGACCACCGCAAGCTCGGCAAGGAGCTCGACCTGTTCTCACTCCACGAGGAGGCGGGCGCCGGGCTGCCGCTGTACCATCCCAAGGGCGCTCGGGTCCTGCGCATCATCCAGGAGTGGTTGCGCGCCGAGCTCTACCGTCGCGGCTACGTCGAAGTCATCACCCCGCACGTCTATAAGGCTGACGTCTGGAAGATCTCCGGCCACTGGGACAAC
>CAZBLH010000050.1:0-6472 GCA_964492775.1 uncultured Eubacteriales bacterium
ACCTATCTCCTGCACGTCCTCGCGGACCTCGCACATCTCCGTCTCCAGTCTCACGAGGCGCTCACCATCGTTTTGCGGGTGTGGCGCTGCGGCGCTCAAGGACTACTCCGCAGGTGTGTTCAGGCGTGCGAGGAGGCCGACGAGCGCTGCGAAGACCGCGGATGCCACGGCCACAGCCTCGGTCACCTGGTCGGCGGTGATCGCGTCGAAGAACACCACCGCGATCGCCACAGCGACCGCCACGACCATAAGCGCGACATACAGCCAGCCGCGCACGTTCGGGTTCGAGAACATGATGCCTCCTCGGGTAGGTTTCTGCGATCAGGATGCGGGGAGCGTCACCCGGCGCAAGGGTCCACCAGTGGGGAGAGCGCATCGGCCTGCTGCAGGTCGGCACCTTCTGGTGCTCCAGCGTCGCCAACGCGCTCGGCTAGCTGACGCTCTTCAGGCAACGGATCAGCTCATCGCGGTCGCACTCCATGCCGCGGCCGATAAGCTGGTCCGCCTGCTGCTCGTGCGTCAGAGCGGGCTTGGTGTACTCCATGAACGCCCCCGGAAAAGGAAAGACCCGCCGAGTGAGCATCGTTGAGAGGCTTGGCGGGTTTGCTGAGTAGATTCTACCCACGCCGGTCGATCGGCGCAACAACAAGTCCGAACCACCAGGCCGCGCGCCTAGAAGTCGGCGACAATCTCCTTGATGGCCTTCAGGGCGGCGTCCTTTGCGGCGTCGCTCCCGGGCTTTCTGCCCTGATTGCGCACGACCATCGAGGTGGACAGCCCGTCGGTTATCGAGTGCATCTCAAGTCCGTGCGCCTTCGCGTAGGCGATGTAGGCGTCGAGGTTCGCGCCGAGCTCGGCGTGCACCGACACCGCGATCTCGCCTTCCAAGAGGTTGTCCTGGTACTTCACGGCGAGCTTTTTCAGCGCGTCGCGGTGTGCGCCGAAGTCCACGATCGTCGCCTCGGCGAATCGTCTCTCTGCCACGGGTGCCTCCTTGGCGATGACCCGCGCCTTGAACGTCTCCCAGTGCGGGAGTATCTTGCGCGGGCAGTCTTTCCCGGTCCACGATTTGTGCGTCCGAAGCGTGGTCACGCCTTTTGCGTTGAAGCCCGCCGGTGCGGTGCCCGCCATCATCGCGCGCATGAGCGCGACGGCGTTGCTCTCGGCGGCGGCGTGACGCCTGGGGTCGGTGAACTCGCAGACCTCGATGCCGATACTCGAGGAGTTGGCAGACCCGGCGTGCCACGACCTCTCATCGAGCGGCACCATCAGCACGGCCTCGATGTCGTCCACCGCGATGTGCGCCGAAGCCCTGAGGTCCCGCGAGCCGAAGTAGGTCGCGACGTTTTTTGCGGTCGCGTCGGGATCTGCGGTGTTGTGGACGGTAATCGAGGTCGCCTTGAGAGCGGTACCGGGGCGCTGTGGACGGGAGGTTGGTATGAGCTGCGTGCGGTATCTCATGCCCCGACTGTGCGGGGGGCGTCACCGGAGCGACGCGATGTAGCGCGAGACATCCATCTCAGGTTTTCCGAGCACGACCTCGACCGTCTCCGGCTCGACGTTGCTCGATCGCACCTCGACGACCCGCTGCACGGCGCGGATGGGCGGCACGGCACGGGAGTCTACGACAAGCACGGTGTCCCCGCACCTGATTCGCTCGTCTGAAGGCGTCTGTCCCGGTTTCTGCGCGGGAAGGCGGTCGAGCGCGACGGCTTGAGCGGCGTAGCTGTACCTCGGCTGCTTGCGCTCCTGCAGCCACTCCCACGCCTTCGCGAGCAATCTCCCCGCCGAGGTCTCGTTGCTGTCCTCGTACTTGCCGGTGCGGTGCGCGAGTCCCGAGGAGGTCGGGATGCCGTAGGTCTCGAGCGCCCCCTGGTCGGCGACCCACACCCTAGTCGCGGGCTTATCCACGGGGTCGCCGTCGCCGGTGTCCCATTCAGCGTCAGCGAACGTCAGCCCGTCCTTGCCGATTCCGATGACTCTGGTGTAGACCTCGCCGCCGTCGCCGGTGCGGGTCATCGAGATGGTGTCGCGGGCGTACCTCAGGACCCGCCCCGTCCAGCGCCCCCGGCCCTTCACTAGATCGATGTGGCGCCCGGTGATGCGGTTGCCGTTGATCTCGACCCGGGTGACGATCTCCAGCCCGAGTCGTCCCGACAAGTCGAGCACGCACGCCCAGATGGTGGGGTAGCTCATCCAGTCCGAGGCGGTGTCGGAGTCAAGCGTGATGGACTCGTTCGATTCGACGACCCCCGGCGTCCAGCGCGTCCCGGCTAAGAGGTCGGTCAGGATCTCCAAGCCGGTATCGTCGGTGTAGGTCGTGGGAAACTGGAGGTCTGAGAGCAGGTCGTCCTGAGCGCTGTCCTCGCATTGCGCCGATTTGGTCTGAGCCGCCGAGGCGTAGGAGGTCGAGCGGATGGTGAACGCCCTCGGGATGCCGTCCGCGTCGGCGAAGACGACCTCGGCCTTCTCCGTGACGTTCTCGGCGAGCTCTTGAGGCACCGATAACTCGTAGGTGTGGTAGAAGCTTCCCGCCTCGACTCTCTCGATGTGGGTATCTGAGAGGACGTTTCTGCCGAAGCCGAAGACCGACCGCTGCCCATCGGGTGCGATCACCCAGAGCGCCCTGACAGGCGGCGGCGGGTCCTTCTTCGGCGGCGGGTCCTCGAGTTCGACCATGACGAGGACTTGTGCGACCCGCCGTTCGACAGGGTATGCCTCGTGCTCGACAAAGACGAGCGCCTGTGTGGTGCGCCGCTCGAAGACCGGCAGAAACTCCACACAGGCAAGAGCCTGAGTCGCGCGAACATCGTCTGCCATCGGACTACCCGGTGCTCGAGGCTTTGATGCTGACTTTTATGTTCGCGAGGTCGGCGTACTCCCATGATTCCGAGTCAGCGGGATTGGCCGTGAGGAAGGGGCCTATTATCTTGGTGTAGCTCGTCGGGAGCGCAGCGGGCGGCGCCCACGACTTGACGCCTCCCGAGACGATGCCGGGAACCACCGTGGCGGCCGAAGCCGAGTCGAGTTTACGCGCCACTATCTCCGTCCAGACCCCTGCGATGACGAGACCCGTCAGGTCGGGGGGTGCCGCGACGTCGTAGATGTCCTCGGCCCCCGTGGAAGAGGTCGTCACGTAGGTCGTCTCGTCGTCGGGCGGTGTCTCGTCCACCATCGCGTAGTTGTCCGAGCCGGCCGACGCGCTCCAGTCTTTCGTCGCGGTGTCGGCTTCGGGTTTGAGCGCGATGACCTTGCCGAGCCCCGGCCACGAGTTCTGCGTGCTGCCGGTCGGTGTGTTGATGGCGATGTCGTCGATATAGGTGTTGTTGCCCGAGGACTGCGAGGCGGAGAGGCGGCCGATGTTTAGCAGGGTGAGGTACTGCCACGACTTTTCCTGATATTCGGTGAGGTCGCCCGACCAGATGATCTCGGGAATCGAGGAGTTGACGCAGACCTCGACGATGCTGTTCCCACCCGGAACGAGTTTCACGTGCATCTGGACCACGTAATAGCTGAACGTCGAGATGGCTGTGGTGCCCGTCGCCACGACGGTGTAGGAGTTGGCTCCGGTCGCTATCCCTAACACGACCTTTCCCGACACGAGTCCGACATAGAGCAAGGGCAGGCTCGCGCTTCCGTCGAAGGCGAAAACTCCGTAGAGCACGCAGGGGTCGGTGCTTGGGCGGTGCGCGAGCTTGAAAAAATACTCGGTGCCGTTCGGCAATGGGATATGGCGATAGTACGTGGAGCTGTTGAGCCACAAGGCGTAGTCGCCCGAGCGTACGCTGGAGGTGGATATCGTACCTCCGCTCCCGGTCCAGTCGGCGGGCCTGGTGCCGCCCTCGAAGCCCTCGGTGAGGATTCGCACTACAGCCACCTCTTTCTCAAGCTGAGCGTCCCTGTGACGCCCACCCCGTCATCGGCCGATATCGTCACGTCCGAGGTACCGACCGGTAGCTCGAAGAAGCTCGAACCGAGGTCGCAGAGCGCGAGTACGGGCACGCTCCTGCCGTACTCGTCGGTTATCGAGGTCATCGGCGAGCCGTTCAGGAGCACGGAACCGGTCGCGTTGTCGAGTGCGATGGTGTCCCCGGCCCGCGCGATGACGAGCGGCTCGTCGTCTGTCACCGCCGAGTTGATACGGGTCACGGTCATGTCCAGCACCTCAAGCCGCTGAGGAACCGGACTTGTGCCGCGCTGCTGCATGGAGATAGCAATCTTGGTGATCGGCGCATCGAATTCCTCGGCGAGGTCCACGAAGTAGCCGCCGGGGTCGACACTTCCCGCAGCGCCGTATGCGAAGAACTGCCAGAGCCTCCCGGCTGCGGTGCTGAAGCGGGTGACGTAGAAGCTCAACTCCCGGCGGTTCAGCACCTTGGCGGTGTTGGGAGCGTTGTGGAGCACCCGCGTGTCGTCGGGAGATGGGCCGAGCATGGCGCCCATGCGCACATCCTCGATCGCGGGCCACGAGTCGTGCAGGTGGATCTTCGCGACGACATTATCGGAGACGTCGAGTAGGTACACGGTGATCTTGCCCTGCGCCCCGGGAGCGTTCCGGGAGTCGACCACCGCGTGCCAATTGATCTGAAAGTCCACGAGGGGGTCGCCGGTCACCGCTCGCGCGACGGACGGGCCGTGCCATGCGCCCCCGGTGCCGAAAGAGCCCCCAGAGTGCTTCGGCGAGAACGACGAGCCGTTGGACGCCATCGTCCCGGACACGTCGCCGTCCTCGGAGACGGTCGATACCGTCCAGTCCATCTCCGACATGTCGTCGTGCCACACCAGCGTGGAGGGTTCCTGCGGGGTATCATCGCTTCCTGCTGGCACACCGACGCGCACGAAGCTGTCCGCGCTCGCGATGTCGATGAAGGAGGTGTCGCCGTCCACCGTGAGTTCAAGGACGGGAGGGGTGGGGACGCCTCCTGCGTTGTCGATGGAGTTCGCGCCTTGCGTGACCTCGAAGGTGTCGGGCTCGGCGGCGTAGGCGTAGGGGTCGGCGGCGACGAAGGTGATCTCGCCTCGGCGCGAGCGCACGAACTCCTCAAGATCGGTTGAGCCATCCAGCCTCGCGTACCAGACCATGCCGGGCTCATCAGAGAGGGTGAGCTCGCGCGGGGTCTCAGTCACGAGCCATGCCGCCAGCGCGTGCCGCTTTTCCGCCGCGGCCTCGTGCGAGGACTCCATGAACCCGACATCGATGGAGATGACTGTCTCGCCAAGCGTCATCCCAGCGTCCCACGAACCGTGCCTACCCGGCACCGTCAAGAGGGTCGGGGTCACAGCAGGGGCTATCGAGCGCCTGAATTGGCCGCAGCCGATACCCATGTCCTCAGAGGACACGCCGTCGAAGATGAAGTGCCTCACGGTCCGACCACCCCTCGCGCCCTGAGTTCGGCGGTCACGTCCTGCCCGAGCCGCCTGACGGTCGAACGGTAGTCGGCGGTGTTGCCGACATAGATGTCTCCGGTGAAGGCGAGTTGCAGGGAGGAGGGCTGGGCTCTGAGCGCGCGAGAGAGAAGCGAGACGATCTGGTCGTCACGCAGGATGTGCTCATAGCCGCGCCGCTGGTCGCCCACCCCCACCAGTTGAGGCGAGCCTGCCGCGAACGAGCCACCTGATGCGTACCAGTCCACGGAGAGCTTGGGCACCTTCGGCGGTTTCAGGGAGAACTCGCCGGTCAGCTTGAAGTGTGGGAGCTTGATCTTCGGGAGCCTCAAGACGAGACGGGAGAAGAAGCCCTTCACCTTGTCGAGCGCGCCTCTCACGGTGTCGGCTATCGCCGACATCTTCTCTTTGACCGCCGATACCACCTTCGTGAATATCTCGACGGCTGCAGCCCTGATCTGCGGGTTCTTCAGCGCGAGTATCGCCAGCCCTATCGGCCCCCCGAGCGCGGCGAGGAAGAGCGGTCCCCACTTCTTGAGGAACTCCACCACTCCGTTGAACGCCTTGACGGCAGCATCTTTGATGCTGGTCCAGGTCTTAGACAGCCAGTCTTTCACCGTGTCCCAGTTCTTGTAGAGGAGCACGCCGATCGCGATCAGCGCAGCGACGGCGGCGATGATGATGCCGATAGGGCCGGTCGCGATGGTGATGGCGGTACCAAGCGCCGGAAACATGGCTGTCAGGGCACCGAGAACTCCTGCGCCTCCAGAGAGCAGCGCAAAAAATGTTGAGAGCCCACCGGCGACTGCCGCGATGACCGGGACGATAGTGCCGATGGCACTCACGATACTGCCGATAGCAACGAGCACCGTCCCGGCCGTAGCCGCGATACCGATGAGGGTCAATACCATCTTTTGCTGCTCGGGTTCCGCCTCTGCGAACCTCTCGGCCAGATCACTGGCGGCCTCGATGAGCGGCTGCGCGGCCTTGATCGCCTCGGAAAGAGCGGGAGCGAGCGCGTTTCCGAGCTTGAGCCCGACATCGGTCGCCTGGTTCTTGAGGATGCCGAGCTTGGATTCAAGGGTGC
>CAZBLH010000051.1:0-5991 GCA_964492775.1 uncultured Eubacteriales bacterium
CTCGGCGCGGCGGATGATCGTGTGCGTCTCGAGGCACTGGAGACCGTGCTACAGCCGCAATTGCCGCTTGCAACGAGGTTCGCCACAAGAACCGCCATCGCTACTGGAGTCCCGCGCACTGGCAGTGTTGGGGCTGCATGCGTTACGGCGGCGAACCTGAGAAGCGGTGCATGAAGAGCCCGGACGGCTGGGATGCATGTCCGCAGGTCAACAAGGAGTTGGATCGGCGGCTACAGGCCTGATTGCAGGATCAAGAGACACTCGCGGTGCTCACGTTTGTGATGGCCATGCTGCTTGGTCGGCTCGTCGCCCAACGACAGCGCCGTGCACCGGGTTCGCTTACCGCGCAGAGTCGCTTTGCGCTGCACGTTTGGACCGCCGTGATGACGGCCGTCGCCACAGCCGTCGCGCTTGCGCTTCCCGTGCTCGAAGGCGTCCTGCACGCAGGCACCTTTGTACTTCGCGGGTCTCATTGTGGCTGCTGGAGCAGGCATCTACTTCCGAGCCACCTGGGCATGGCTCGGCGCCACCGTGGCGCTCGCTGCAGTGGTGTACTGGATCCCGCAGGAAGAACCGCGCCTCGCCGAGCACTTCGGCGCGGAGTACGTCGCGTACCAGCGCAGGACGAAGGCACTTGTTCCGTGGGTATGGTGAATGAGTGCTTGAGCGCCGGAGGGTAGACTGAATCACTCAGGGCATCGAGCGCTCGATGCTATTCAGCTGGTGGGGAGCTGCTGCGCTCGCGTTTGCGCCGCACTGGTGAGATTCGCCGTGAGCTGAGGTCGCTTGGAGGTCGCGTGAGGATTCGCATCGGACCCGCCCCGGAAGACCCAGACTTCGACCCCGAGAGGGATGGCTGGACGAGGCTGCGCGAGCCCAGGCCTTCTGTGCTGCTGGCAGTGGCGATTCCGCTCGGCATCCTGTTGGGTGGGCTAGCAGCTCTCGCGTGGAGCCCAATCGTTCCCATCGAGGCACCGGGCGCCGACTTGTCTTTGAGCGTCTCGGTTCCTGGCTTGCTCGGCGTGCTGGCGGCGCTTGTGGGGTTCATGGCACTCCACGAGGCGCTTCATGCGCTGCCCGTACTTCTCGGCGGATCGCGCGAGGACATCACGGTCGGTTTCTGGCCGCGTCATCTTGCACCGTACGTCTCATACGTCGGTGAGCTGTCGAGAAGGACACAGCTGCTCAGCGGAGTGACACCCTTCGTCCTGCTGACCTTGGTGCCGGTGGTCGTAGCGCTGGTCGCTCCCGACACTGCCCGGTGGATGAGGGGCCTGAGTGTCCTGAACTGCCTAGGCTCCTCGGCGGATGTGATCTTGCTGGCGCTAATTGCTCGGCAGGTGCCCAAGAACGCGGTCACTCGCAGTCAGGGGTTTGCCACATGGTGGCGAGCAACGACCTAGGCTGCTGACGGCGTTCGACATCGTTTACCATGCGTCTCATCCGACGCGGATGGGCGCTCCGGTCTTGGGAGACGACAGACTGCTGGTGCGGCTGCCGATCATTGGGGACGAGGTGGGCGCTGTCGTCCGATGACCGCGAGGACCTTGTCGGCCAAGTTGCCGGCATACTGGCCGAGTCAGGGGGAGCGCATTGAGCTCTGCGGTGAAGGGGGTACGGCAATGAGCGACCAGGAGTGGGTGCCGATCACCTACGACAACTGCGGCTCTGTGGAGGGCCCATTCTTCCACGGCACCAAGTCACTGCTGCATCCGGGAGACGAACTCGTACCCGGATTCGGCTCGAACTCCCAAGATGGCCGGGTGTCGAACAACATATATTTCTCGGCACTGGTCGATACCGCTGCCTGGGGGGCTCAGCTTGCCGCGGCGCTGGCTGAAGTCCCAGGCAGAGGGCACATCTACATCGTCGAGCCGCTCGGACCTTTCGAGGACGACCCCAACGTCACCAACAAGAGGTTCCCGGGCAATCCGACCCAGTCCTATCGAACGCGCTCACCGCTGCGAGTAGTTGCCGAACTCGAGGAGTGGGAGGGCCACAGCGAGGAAGCGCTGCAGGCGATGCTCGACAACCTCGCTCGGCTTCGCGAGCAGGGGCTCGACGTCATCGAGGACTAGTGTTCATCGTCACGCGCCACATCGGCAGCTCTTTGGTGGTGCGCGAGCAAAGGCGAGGCATCGCCTCGCGCGCGACGACGGGCTGTAGAGCGCTTCCAGCGAGTCTGGGTACAGGCCCGATAAGGGCTTTGTCGGGTTGGGAGGCACAACGACGTAGTCAGTCGTTGGAGGTGCTGGCACATGCAGGATGAAACGATGGTCCCAGCCGGACTCCGGGTCCGAGTCCTCGCGTTCACGCTCGACTATCTGCCCATTGCAGCGTATCTGGGCGTGCTGGCGGCGCTTGGCGCGTGGTTCGCTCGATCCTCGAAGCCGATCGTCGGGGTGCTCTTCGGCGGCCCCGTTACTGGCGAAGCGAGCGGCTTCCTGCTCATCACGTTGCCTGTCACCTTGTACTTCGCGCTATCCGAAGCCTCGGCTCGCCAAGCGACCTGGGGCAAGGCTCGCATGGGTCTGGTGGTCACCGATCTTCGTGGCGCACGCGTGAGCCTTGTGCGGTCCATCGCTCGAACTTCCCTGAAGTTCATCCCGTGGGAACTTGCACATGCCTGCGTTTGGCAGATAGCGTTCGCTCGTGATCCGTCCGCGGTGATCTACATGATCGGCTTTGGGATTGTATGGCTCATCGTCGGCGCGAATGCCGCGAGTCTGTTGTTGACCCCGACCCGCCAGGCACTGTATGACCGACTGGCAGGCACCGTCGTCGTGCACTTGCGACGTGACTCACGACCGTTACAAAGGGAGCATGACGAGGCGAGAACCAGCTGAGGGCTTCGGCTACCCTGCAGGTAGATGAGCGCGACTCTCGCGCGCTACATTCGGCATGCGGCCAAGGAGGGCGGAGACAAGCGCGCATGATTGCCACTATTGCGGAGCGAATGATCCGATACAACGGCACCGACATCCGCCGGATTGAGCATGCACTCAAGGTTACCGCCTACGCAGGCTTGATTGCTCGACTGGAAGGCCTGGAGCCCGCGCTGATAGAGCGCATTACAATCGCCGCACTCCTCCACGACATCGGGATTCACGAGGCCGAAGCTAAGCACGGCTCGGCGGACGGCAGGTTCCAGGAGCTGGAGGGGCCGGCCGTAGCGGCGGAGCTCATGGCCGACCTCGGGATGGTGCAACCGGAGCAGGAGCGCATCTGCTTCCTCGTTGGCCACCACCACACGCTGTGCGCGATAGACGGTATTGACTTCCAGATACTCGTCGAGGCCGATTACCTGGTGAACGCTTCCGAGGACGAGTTCTCGGCGAACGCCCTGTGTTCGGTGCGTAAGAAGGTGTTCCGGACGGAATCGGGTACGGCGCTGTTCGACAACATGTACGCCGAGCTACTTGCCGGCTAGTGCACGCGCAACCGCAGACTGCGCCTTGAGCACCTCCGAGAGAACGGGTACCTAACCAGCAGCGGTGTATTCGTCCAAGGAGTTGGCATGCGCAAGATCATCACCACCACCTTCGTGTCACTCGATGGAGTGATGCAGGCGCCAGGCGGACCAGACGAGGACCGATCGGGGGGATTCGCCTACGGCGGATGGACTGCCGGGGCGGACTTCTGGGACGAGGTCGCGAGCGCCGCCATGCGGGCGATCATGCGCCAGCCGTTCGAACTCCTGCTCGGTCGGCGTACCTACGAGATCTTCGCCTCGTACTGGCCAACCGCAACAGAGGATCTGGATGTAGCGGTTCCATTCAACGAGACAGTCAAGTATGTGGTGTCGCACCAGTCTCTCGAGCTCCCATGGCACAACTCGAGGCTCATCACCGGCGACGTTGTCGCTGAGCTCAAGGATCTCAAGTCGATGGATGGGCCCGACCTGTGGGTGCATGGCAGCGGCAATCTTATCCAGACGCTGCTCGCCAACGACCTCGTCGACCAGATGCTCGTCTGGACGTTTCCTGTGACCATAGGAAGTGGGAGGCGCCTATTCGCCGAGGGTACCCAGCCCAAGACCCTGCGCCTTGTCAAGTGTCAGGCAACGCCGAGCGGTGTCGTCCTTGCCACCTATGAGCCCGTAGGCGAGTTGCGAGTAGGCTTGGTTGGTGCCTAGCATGAGACGTTAGGTCCCGTGGCTTAGACCACGGGTGCGTCCCGCATTGGCTCGCCTCGTCGTTTGGAGTCGTCGTGAATGGTTCTCGCAGTCCTCAAGAGTTGCTGGTGGCATATCGACAGGGACCACAGCTGCTGCGAGAAGCAGTGGCCGGGATGGACCGTGTGGCCCTGTGCGCTCGGCCTATCGCCGGAAAGATGAGCTCCTTGGAGGTACTGTGCCACATCGTCGACTCCGACCAGTTCATGTGCGACAGGATGAAGCGCACCATCGCTACTGAAAGACCGCTACTGATGGGCGCGGAGTCGTCGTCCTACTGTGAACCCCTGCGCTATCACGAGAGAGACATCGAGCGTGATCTGGCGCTGCTCGACGCTCAGCGCAAACAGATGGCTGCCGACCTTTCACGGCTACCCGCTGAGGCGTGGCTAAGAACGGCCGTCCACTCAGAGAACGGCATGCAGACGCTACTGGAACTCTTCGATCATGCCGTGGACCACCTGGAGTCCCATGTTGTGGCCATCAAGGAGAAGCGACACGTACTCGGCCTGTAGGGCTTGAGTCTCGCCGCAAGATGAAGTCGTACACACGTGGCGTCTACACCAAGCGCGCCTCGGTCGAGCGAACCGACATGGCCGACATGGTGCACGAGCTCGGAGCATCATGTTGATCCGCGAAGCCGGCGCCGGTGACATCGCTGCGATTGTGCGGGTGTGGCTTGAGGCGTCTCGCGAGGCGCATGCCTTCATCCCGTACGAGTACTGGGTAGCCCAGGCCGATGACATGCGGAACGTCTACGTGCCGAACTCCGAGACGTACGTTGCATGTGACGATCGAGGCGGGGTGCTGGGTTTCGTCTCTCTCATTGATGACCACTTGGCAGCGCTCTTCGTCGCGCCCGCGCATCAGGGGCACGGTGTCGGGAGCGCGCTCATAGAGCACGCGAAGTCCCTGCGCGACTCGCTGACACTGGCGGTCTACACACGAAACGAGCTGGCCGCATCCTTCTATCGACGCCATGACTTCGATGCCGTGAGTAGCCGCGTCGATCAGGGAACCGCTGAGCCGGAGACGGTCATGCAGTGGCGCTCGGCCATGTGACGAGCTCTTCTCGGCGCTTCATCGCATCGGGGTATATGCAGCATGCGTGCTTCGGCTGGAGACGGTGTCGCGCTTCCGGCACACACCGGCGAGGTGAGTTCTTGTGGCCTACGTATTGACGATTGTCGCTTCAAGCATCTTATGACCGCTGCTGCAGCTTGCGGTGTTTTGGCTGCGCTTTGGCAGACTCCCTCCTGGCGGCCCAGCCGAGAGCCTTGTCTTCCTTCCGATGGGACTTGTTGCGGGCGTTGTCGCCGCCGCCTTGCTTCATTTGTCCGAGTCTCAACAGCAACGTCGTCTGGTGCTTACGGGATACCTTCTAGCCTCGCCATTCGCCATCCTCGGTAGCCTTCTTGGCGGGCTCGTGTTCACGGGTTGGCTGGGAGCACTCGTATTCGGCGCGCTGCCGCTCGCGGTGGGCTGCCTACTTGGATTCCTCGTCGGCCGGATTCGCCGTCCGGAGGACTGACAACACCCACTGCGTGAGGCTGCTGAGTGTCCTCGGCTATCATCGGACGCCGAACGAGTCCTGCTGATTGTCTGCGACGGCTGCGACACCGACTGGGGGAGTACGAGTGAGCGTTATCCGGTTAAGCACCCGCGACACGGATGAGTTGCTTGCCGCCATCCTGAGAAGTCGTGAGCTGCATCACCCATGGGTTTCACCGCCAGACAACTCTGAGGCGCTCGCGGAGTACCTCGGAGCGGACCCGCTGATGCGCATCCCCTACGGGGTTCGCCATTCGAACGGGGAT
>CAZBLH010000052.1:0-5852 GCA_964492775.1 uncultured Eubacteriales bacterium
GTTCGCAGGTGCATACCCTACGAACCAGGCGTAGTCATCCTTTCCCGCGACCTGTGCGGTACCGGACTTGCCCGCCGTTTCGATGCTGAACCCGCGGAAGGAGCTGCGACCGGTACCCGAGCTGATCACGCGCTCGAGGGCGTTCTGCATCGTGCGCAGGTTCGCCTCCGAGACCTTCGGCTCGAATGCGACTTCGGGCTCACTGGAGTACACCGCGTTCCCATCACTGCCGAGCACCTGCTTGAGCACGTGCGGTTGCATCAGCTTCCCGTTGTTGGCGATCGCGCCGTAGGAGGCCGCGACCTGAAGCGGAGTCACGAGCATGTCTCCCTGGCCGATGGACAAGTTGACGGTGTCACCCGGAAGCCATTGCTGATACTCGGGATAGTCCCGGTTGAACTCCTTTTTCCATGCAGCGTCAGGGACTCGGCCGGCGGCCTCTCCTGGCAGATCGATCCCGAGTTTCGAGCCGTAGCCGAACTCGCGTGCGAATGACTGGATACCTTCACGATCCTTCTTGTAGAAGCCGTACCCGATCTCATAAAAGACCGTGTCGCACGACTCCTCGATACCCTCGGTGAACGAGGTGTTGCCGTGCCCGCTGTGCAGCCAGCACCACTTGCCCCATTCGTCACCCATGCCGGTCCAACGCCCGGGGCAGTAGTAACTGCTCCCTGCCGAACCGATCCCCTTCGTGAGGCCGGCAAGCCCCGTGAACGCCTTGAAGGTCGAGGCTGGCGGGTACAACCCGGCGATCGCCCGGTTCGAGAGCGGGTACTCCGAGGACTTCGCGTTCAGCTTCTCCCATTGCTCATGCGATACACCGCCAATGAAGACTGACGGGTCATAGGTGGGCAGGCTCGCAAGGGCGAGGACTTCGCCGTTAGTGAGATCGAGAGCGACGGCCGCTCCTGCTCGAGCCTTGGGGAACCGGCTCCGGTGCGCGTCGGTGAGCGCATCTGCGAGTGCCTTCTCGGCGACCTTCTGGATCTCGGAGTCGATGGTGAGCACCACGTCGCGGCCGGCCACCGGCTCGATTTCAGCGATGATGCGGCGGGGGTTACCGGTCGCGTCGACCTCGAGCCGGCGCATGCCACGGTCGCCTTGAAGCACGCTCTCGAAGCTGACTTCCGCGCCGGCTTTGCCGACGACGTCGGTCGGCTCGTAGTCCTTGAACTCCTTCTCGGCCAGTTGCGTCTCGGATATCTCGCCGGTGTAACCGAGTATGTGCGCGGCGAGGCGCCCCTGCGGGTACTCCCGCACGGCCTTGGAGCGGATCTCGACGCCGGGGAACTCGTTCTCGTGCTCGGCGAGGTACGCGATCTTGTCCTCTGCGACATCGATGGCGATCGTCCGGGCCGCCAGCGCGCTCTCCTTCTTGCTGGAGAGCTTCTCCTTGATCTCGTCCACAGGGACTTCGAGAAGCGTCGAGAGGTTCTGCACGACCTGCTCGTCTTGGGCGACGGTCGGCTGCGCCACCACGGCGAGTGTCGCTCGGTTGGTGACGAGCGGCTTGCCGTTTCGGTCAAGGATGCGCCCTCTCGGCGCCTCGAGGGTGACCTCCCGTACCCGGTTCTGCTCGGCATCCGCTGCGTACGCGGGCCCTTGGAGGACCTGCATCGTCCAGAGCTTGCCGGCAAGCAGGCCGAGCACGACCAGGACGATGCCGCCCAAAGCCGCGTACCGTGATCTGATTGTCGATTGGTAGTTGGACATCCGTCAGTCTCTTCGAAGCCCGAGCATGTGGGTCGGTGCGCCGGATTCCTGCCGAGACGTCCTCGTCATCCGAGTCGCCTGAACTGCGTCACCGCGTGATCACGTCGCAAGAAGCGAGCCAACCACGGGTAGACGAGCAACGCCAGAACGGAGTTGTAGAGCGTCCTCGGAAGCATCTTGGTGATGAACGCCGACCAGAACGGCCCACCCTCACCCAAGATGCCGAGAAGGACGCCGTACGCGATCTCTCCGACGAGCGTGGCCAGAGCGAGCACCGACAGGGGCAGCAGCCAACCCTCGGCGAACATCTGCTCGTGCAGCAGACCTGCGATGTATCCGACGATGGTGAGTACGAGAGCCATCGGGCCAACGGCCCCAGTGCCGAGAAGGTCGAACATCAGCCCGGCAGCGAAACCGGCGGTAGCGCCGGGAATCGGGCCCTCGGATAGCGCCAGCGTGATCACGACAAGCGTCAGGAAGTTCGGCGTGGCGCCGCCGATCTCAAGATAGGGGGCGAGCGTCGCTTGCAGGATGGTCGCAATAAGCAGCGTCACCGCTGCGGGAAGCGCACCTCTCATCACTCACCTCCCGACAGGGCGCCGGCCTCGGGAACCCCGACCAGCACGAGCACTTCTTCGAGCGACCCGACGGCGCCTGAAGGAGCCATGGCGATCCGCTGATACAAGGCGGCTGGATCGCGCTCGACCCGAGTCACCTCTCCAATCACAAGGCCCTTGGGGTACACACCGCCGAGTCCAGAAGTGATGACGACGTCGCCAGCGGTCACACTCGTCTCCCTGCTGACGAAGTCGAGCGTCATGCCCCCATCGATCGTGCCACGCGCGATTCCCGTCGCCCGGCTCGTCTGCACCATCGCTGCAACACCGCTGCGCTGGTCGGTAATCAGGCGCACCTTCGCCGAGCCCGCCGAGACCTCCACAATCTGCCCGAGCAGACCGTCCGGTCCTACGACAGGCATACCGTTGGTGATCCCGTGACTTGAGCCCCGGTCGATGGTGATGACGCCTTCCCATGAGTTCGAGGTGCGGCCGATGACTCGCGCGCCGACCGACTCGAGCTCATTCTGCTGCGCGATGTCGAGCAGGGCCCGCAGGCGCTCGTTCTCGAGCCTCGCCTCCTCGAGTTCCGCTACCCGGACACGCAGGTTCTCGTTTTGGGTGCGCAACTCCTCAAGCTGGCTTCTGGACACGCCGAGATCCCCTGCCCAGGCGAAGAATCCCCGGGCTGGTCGCGTAACGAACTCTCCTGCGCGTCCGAGTGGTGTGGCCACAGCGGCGACGAACGACCGCGTGCGGTGAATCGGCCCGCTGTCGCCTTCCCGGTACCACACGGTCATGAGGACGATTGCAAGTGCTATGAGTAAGATGAGAACCCCGGGCCGCGGCCCCGACTTCTCAGGTTGGTTGATGCGCATGGCCGCCTCCGGCCCCTAGCGTCCGCCCTGCAGGACCTTCTTCAAGACGTCTATCTCTTCCAGGGCCTGTGCGGAGCCATCGACGACGTTCATGAGTGCGTTCTCGGAAACATGGACCGGCATTCCGGTCTCGTGACGCAGCAGTTCATCGAGCCCTCGGAGCAGTGCTCCACCGCCAGTGAGCACGATGCCGTATTCCATCAAGTCGCTCGCGAGCTCGGGCGGCGTCTGCTCGAGCGTGCCCTTCACGGCCTCAACGATGGCCGCGACGGGCTCCTCAAGCGCTTCGCGGATCTCCTCGGACTCCATGGTGATCGTCCTCGGCAACCCCGTGAGCAGGTCGCGCCCACGAACCTCGACGTCCACCTCTTCGAGCAGCGGCCAGGCACTGCCGATCTCGAACTTGATCTCCTCGGCGGTGCGCTCCCCGATCAGCACGTTGTAGACACGCTTGACGTAGGCGATGATCGCCTCGTCGCACTCGTCTCCGGCGATGCGGATGGACTGCGCGACCACGATGCCACCGAGCGAGATGACGGCCACCTCGGTGGTACCGCCGCCGATGTCGATGACCATCGAGCCGGTCGGCTCCTGGATGGGCAGCTCAGCGCCGATGGCGGCCGCCATCGGCTCTTCGATCAGGTACGCCTGCCGAGCGCCCGCCTGCATCGTCGCCTCGAAGACCGCGCGCTTCTCCACGTCGGTCACGCCGGACGGCACGCAGACGACCACGCGAGGCTTGGGCTGCCACGGGAACCGCTTCACGCGCGTCTTATTGATGAAGTAGCGCAGCATCGCCTCGGTGACTTCGAAGTCGGCGATGACGCCGTCTTTGAGCGGCCGGATCGCGACGATATTGCCCGGGGTCCGCCCAAGCATCCGCTTGGCCTCGACACCCACGGCGAGCACGCGCTTCGTGTCGCGTTCCACGGCGACGACCGAGGGCTCGATCAGCACAACGCCCTGGCCACGCACCGACACGAGCGTGTTCGCGGTGCCGAGGTCGACGGCCATGTCGCCGCCACCGTAGCTCAGAAAAGTATCTATAAGCGACAAGCGCCAGTCTCCTTTCGAGGCCCCCGGCGAGCAGCCGCCCGCCACGGGACACGCCAAGACCGACCCGTGAACAGAAACGTTCTTGAGGCCGGTCGTGCATGCTGGATTCTAGCACAGAGCACCTGCTAACCCCGTGCCACTCCGGCGTTCGTCACCTGTTCGCCACATCTCACATCAGACCGAGGTCGCGAAGACTTGCGTGCTCCCCTCCCGATCCGATGATGACGTGATCAAGCACCTCGATTCCGAGCACATCCCCTGCCTTGACGATGCGGCGGCTCAGCTGGATGTCCGCGCCGGAGGGTGACGGGTCGCCGCTGGGGTGGTTGTGGACGACCACGACCGATGCCGCCGATAGCGTGACTGCTCGTTTGAACAGTTCGCGCGGATGGACGATGGATGCATTGAGCGATCCAACAGAAACCTCGATCACCCTCAGCAGACGGTTCTTGGTATTGAGTGCGAGCGTCAGAAAGTGCTCCCGATCGAGCCCTCGTAACCTCGGGCCGCACACCGCGACCACATCCTCGGGCGTGGAGATCACCGGGCGTGAGTCAGTCTTGCACGCACCCATCCTGCGTCCCATCTCGACGGCGGCGAGCAACCGAGCAGCCTTCGCCGGTCCTAATCCGTCGAGCATCACGAGTTCGTCAGCGGATAGCTGCCAGAGCCTGTCTGCCCCATCCTCGCCCAGTAACGTCTGCATCTGCCCGACCCCGGACTCGCCTACGATGACCGAGAGCAGCCCCGCGTCGGACAGGGCATGTGGGTACCCGTTGAGCAGGAGCTCCTTGGCAGGGCGTTCGTTCGGGACACAGGATTCCATGCAACCACCTCTCGTCCGGTTCACAACCAGACGATTGCACGAGGTGCTTCCCGGGACCTTACGCGAGACCTTTCTTGCAGCCGAGACACAAGAGGCCGGCCCGGTGGAACCCGGACCGGCCTCGTTCAAGACCAACCTGTTGCCCTGTTGGCGCACTAACCTTAGCCGAAGAAGATGCCGATCTCGCGCTCGGCCGAGGCCTCGGAGTCGGAACCGTGGATGACGTTGGCGTCGAGGCTGACACCGAAGTCCCCGCGGATGGTGCCGGGAGCGGCCTCCGCCGGATTGGTTGCGCCAATCAGCTTGCGGCAGATCGCAACAGCGTCCGGTCCGTAGATGACCATCTTCACGACCGGGCCGGACGTGATGTACTCGATGAGCCCGTCGTAGAACGGCTTGCCCACGTGCTCGGCGTAGTTCGCCGCGGCCTGCTCGGCGGAGACCATTCCGCGCTCGATCCGTTCAACAAGGAGTCCAACGTCCTCGAATCGGGCGATGATGCGTCCGACAAGTCCGCGTGCGACTGCCTCCGGCTTGATCATTACGTAGGTGCGCTGGTACAAGGGAAATCCTCTCTTCCGTGTATCACTTCACGACCACGCGGGCTCACCCGCCGGTCGAACTCCACTGGTAATCGATACCCGTTACCTTCCAGCCTACGCCCTCTCGACTGAGCGTAACGAGGTACTCCAGATCAGATCCCGACACGGGCGTGATGGTTACCTTCACCGTCGAGACGTTGGCGTTACGCTCGGCAGGTCCAAGTTTGAACTCCTTGACCGGCGGCACCTTCGCCATCTCGCGCTCGACATCCGCGTC
>CAZBLH010000053.1:0-5527 GCA_964492775.1 uncultured Eubacteriales bacterium
GTCGTCGTCGAGCAGGGAGGGTCCGGCGGGTCGGTTGCCGGTCCCGCGGTGCGCCAGATACTGGCGGCCCTTCTCGGCGAGGAAGTCAAGCACGTCACTGCGACGGACAAGTCCAGGTGATGTCGTGAAGGAACGCTCACCTGTCCTGCGCGCGGTGAATGCGCCGCTCATAGCCTCGGTGGTGCTGCTTGCTGTCTACGGCAGCGTGATGGTCAGCTCGGCGGTCTCCGGCATGGGGGCCGGTCCGGGCATGTTCAAGCGCCATATCGTGGGCATCGCAATCGGGCTCGTGCCGCTCGCGGTCGCATGGGCCATTGACTACCGCAAGCTTGAGGGATGGGTCGGCCCTCTGCTCATCCTGAACGCGCTGCTGATCATCTCGCCCAAGATCCCTGGCTTGGGAGCGACCGCCAAAGGTGCCACCTCCTGGCTTCAGATCGCCGGTATCCGGCTATTCCAACCCTCCGAGCCAGCCAAGCTCGTGACGATCGTGATCATGGCCGCTGTGATCGCGCGGTACAACGGCAAGATCGAGCATCCCAAGGACCTGCTGAAGATCCTCGGCGTGTTGGCGGTACCGCTCGGCCTCATCCTGATGCAGCCGGACCTCGGTACGGGCCTCGTGTTCGTCGCGATCACTGCGGGGATGCTCTTGGTGGGCGGGCTCAAGCCGCGCCTGTTCGCCGCCCTGGGACTCGCTGCGATTCTCATGGTCGGCGGTGTGTTCGCCGCGAACTCGACGCTTGAGCGCACCACGGGCAAGACGCTCATCAAGAAGTATCAGATGGACCGGCTCATGGTTTTCATCGATCCAACGGTGGACCCGCAGGGCGCCGGCTATAACCTCGAGCAGTCCAAGATCGCCATCGGCTCAGGCGAGCTCACCGGCAAGGGACTCCGTTCCGGAACCCAGGGCAACCTGAACTTCCTGCCCGAGCGCCACACCGACTTCATCTTCAGCGTTCTGGGCGAGGAGCTCGGGTTCATCGGCGCGTTGGCGCTGCTGGGGCTCTACCTCATGTTGCTCATCACGGCGTTGGGAATCTCTACATCCAGCCGCGACTTGTTCGGCGCGCTCATTGTTGCGGGAATCATCAGCATGTGGACGTTCCAGATCCTTGAGAACATCGGTATGACAATCGGCTTGATGCCCATCACGGGCATCCCCCTGCCATTCATGAGTTACGGCGCATCGTTCATGGTTACGAACATGGCCGCTGTAGGTATGCTTCTATCAGTCTGGGCAAGGCGCTACTGAGGGAGTCCGAGATGCAACTTCCGCTTGATGTTCGGGACCTGATGAAGTCGAGCGCCACGTATCGTGCCGAGCGTGAGAAGCCGGTGCGCATCACCGTGTTCGTTGACGTGACGATGCCCCAGGCTGCGATTGATGCCGCCAAGGCGGCGTTGCTGCCGCAGTCAGGAAACGCGGTCCTGCATGTCGAGGCGGTCACGCCCGGTGATGAACTAACGGTCGACCCTGCCATCGACGTTGTCGTGGCGCTCGCTGGATCGGGCCGCGTGCTCGAGGCTTCCTTGCGCCGGGTGCGTGAGCGCGCTGTACCTGCAGTCGTGCTCGCGCTCGACGAGGACCGCAACGAGCTGGCTCTCCGGCTGTCCCACCCTGTGCTCGATACCATCGTTGAGCGGGACGCAGGCGAGCTCATCGCGTCGCTGGGACGCTGGCTTGCCGAGCATGTGCCTGGCAAGCGCGTCGCGCTTGCGGCGAACTTCCCGTTCGTGCGCCGAGCGGTCGCCGAAGAGGCCGTGAAGGCCACCGCGTTCCAGAATGCGGTCATCGGCGGCGTGGCGATCATTCCTGGCGCGGACATGCCGATCATGACGGCGAACCAGGCCAAGATGGTGATGCAGATCGCCGCGGCATACGGGCAGTCTCTCGGTGCCGAGAGAATCAAGGAACTTGCGACGGTGGTGGGCGGCGCGTTCGCCCTGCGCACCGTTGCGCGCCAGTTCGTCGGGCTCATACCCGGCTTCGGATGGGCGATCAAGGCGGGGATCGGATACTCGGGAACGCTTGCGATGGGCTACGCCGCCATCGAGTACTTCGAAGGCGGCGGCGACCTCCGTGGACTTGCCGACAAGCTCAAAGAGGCGCGTGACGCCGCCGTCGAGCAGGTGGCGAAGCGTCGCGGTCGCGGTCGCAGCCGCGAGATGGTGGACGCCTACGGCTGGGTCGTTGTGACAGACGGCGAGACCGAATCCTCCAAGCCAGCGCTGCCTGCGTCGGGCGGCGAGCCAGAACCCGAGGCTGGGGGTCAGGCCGGACTGTGAGCCACACGGACCTTTGGGCCCGCGTCGAACCGCTGCTGGCCCGCGTCGAGCGACCTGCTCGTTACATAGACGGCGAGTGGGGTGCCGTTCACAAACCTGACGCGGCGTACCGTGCTGCCCTCATCTACCCGGACACCTACGAACTCGGACAGGCGAACCAGGCCATCGGGATCATCTACCACATCCTGAACGGTCTCCCCGATGTGGCCGCCGAGCGGTGTTACCTGCCCGCCGTTGACATGGCAGACCTTATGCGCGCCGAGCAGATTCCGCTGTTTTCGCTCGAGACCTGCTCGGCGATCCGTGATTTCGACTTCGTGGGGATCACACTGCCGTACGAGCTAACCTACACCAATGTCCTCGAGGCGCTGGACCTTGCAGGCATCCCGCTTCGCGCGGCTGAGCGCGGCTCGGGTGATCCGCTCGTGATCGGCGGGGGCCCGGGGGCGTTCAACCCGGAACCCGTGGCGCCGTTCTTTGACGCGATTCTCGTCGGCGAGGGCGAGGATGCGTGCTCTGAGATCGTCGAGACGCACCGCGAGGCGCTGGCCGAAGGGTATTCGCGTGAAGAGGCCGTGCGCCGGTTGGCTCTGATCGACGGCGTGTACGTGCCATCTCTGTATGAGCCGCGAGTCGCGGATGACGGGCGATTCGCTGGAGTCAGAGTACTCGACCCGGACGCGCCCTCCGTCGTCTTCAAACGCGTCCTCTCGACGCTCGCGGCGCACCCGACGCCCGAGTGCCCGGTGGTGCCGTTCATGGACGTCGTACACGACCGGGCCGGCGTCGAGATCCTCCGAGGGTGCACGCGAGGGTGCCGCTTCTGCCAGGCAGGGATGGTGTACCGGCCCGTGCGCGAGCGGAGCGCCGACGACATCGTCCGCTCGGCAATCACGAGCCTGAAGTGCACCGGCTACAACGAGGTCTCGCTTACCTCGCTGTCCTCGGCCGATCACTCGATGCTCGAAGAGGTGCTTCAGCGCCTCACCCGGCGCCTCGCCGGGACGGGCGTCTCTGTGTCGCTGCCGTCGCTTCGGGTCGACGCGTTCTCTGTTGAGATGGCCCGGCTCGTGGGTGCCGCGAAGAGAAGTGGACTGACGTTCGCACCTGAGGCCGGCACGCAGCGCCTTCGCGACGTAATCAACAAGAACGTCACCGAAGAAGACCTCCTGCGCACCGTCCGCCGAGCGTTCGAGTCGGGCTGGCGACGCGTCAAGCTCTATTTCATGCTCGGTTTGCCCACGGAAACCGACGAGGACCTCAAGGGCATCGGCGAGCTGGTCTCCAAGGTACTTGACGAGGCTCGGGCGGCGACTCCGGGTCCCCAGCGGAGCAGCGTGCGGGTGGCCGTGAGCGTATCCACGTTCGTGCCCAAGGCTTCGACGCCGTTCCAGTGGGAAGGTCAGGTCGGGCTCGAGGAGGTACTGCGCCGCCAGTCGCTTGTGCGCGAGTATATGCCGCGCAAGGGAGTCGAGCTCTCCTGGCACGATGCGCAGACCTCTTTCCTCGAGGGACTGATCGCTCGTGGCGGCAGAGAGGTCGCGGATGTGATCGAGGCCGCATGGCGCCGAGGTGCACGTTTCGATGCGTGGACCGAGCAGTTCAGCTTCTCGCGCTGGCTCGACGCCATCGCAGAGGCGGGCGTCGATGCCCAGCAGGTAACGGAGCGCAGCCGACCCACGGACGAGCCGCTGCCGTGGGAGCATATCTCGGCAGGCCTCTCCAAGAGGTACCTGTTGAGAGAACGGGAGCGGGCGTTGTCCGGGGTTGTGACGCCGGACTGCAGCTTCGTCGGGTGCACGGGGTGCGACGTCTGCGACGAGCTCGGTGTCGATGTGGTCGTGGCCGGGGGTGAGCGGCGATGACTCCGGGCGAATTCCGTCTGCGCATCTGCTACGAGAAGGCTGGGCGGCTGCGGTGGCTGTCGCACCTGGAGGTCGCGCATGCCATCGAGCGGATCATCCGGCGTGCCGGTCTCGAGTTCGCGCTGACGCAGGGCTTCAAGCCGCGCATGAAGATCGCCTTCGGCCCGGCGCTGCCGGTGGGGACCGCCGGATTGCGCGAGTACGCCGATGTCTGGCTCACGCGCTATAATGATACTGATGAAGTGCTCGATCGGTTGAAGCAGGCGGCCCCGGCGGGACTGATTCCTGTCGAGGCCAGGTACGTCGCGGATGCGGTCCCAGCACTGGCTGCAGCGCTCGTGATCGGGCATTACAGGGTTCTCGTAGGGGGGGAGGAGTCGGATTCTACCGCCGTGCAGGCGGGCTTCGACGCCGTGCTGTCGAAGGGTGTGCTTGAGATCGAGCATAAAGGTAAGACCAAGGTTTTCGACCTCGCACGCAGCGTCCCGAAGGACGTGCGTATCGAGGACGTCAATGGGGGAGTCGTGATCGAGATCGCGATCCGCATGGGGCCCGAAGGCTCGTTGCGCCCCGAAACGCTCGTTCGAACCGCACTCAGTGAAGCTGGTGTCCACACGTCCGTCCTGCACACGACGCGGCTCGATCTTCTCGTTGAAGACGAGGAGGGGAACTGGTCGCGTCCCGTGTGAATCGGGAGGACAGGTGGCCGAGATAGTCCGCGAGATGCTCATCTCGCATGACAGCAACGAAACGCGCGTCGCCGTGCTCGAAGACTCGCAGCTCGTTGAGCTCCACATTGAACGGCCAAAATGCAGCGTTGTTGGCAACGTGTACTGGGGCAAGGTCTCGGATGTCCTGCCCGGGATGCAGGCTGCCTTCGTCGACATCGGGCTCGAGAAGAACGCGTTCCTCTACGTAGACGAGGTCGTGTCGCCGGACAGCGGCATTGATGTGCCGCAGCGCGACATCACACGCCTGCTCAAGCCCGGGCAGCAGATCATGGTTCAGGTGACCAAGGACCCGATGGGGACTAAGGGCGCCCGGGTGACGACTCAGATCGCGCTCCCGGGACGCTTCCTTGTTCTCATGCCCTTCTCGGACTTCACAGGGGTTTCCAAGAAGCTGCCCGACGCCGAGCGGGATCGGCTGCACGCGATCATCGATGCAGCATCCCCCAAAGACATCGGGGTGATCGTCCGGACGGTCGCCCACGAGCAGCGGGTGCTGCTGTCGGGCGAGGCCGTCGTGGACCTGTCGAACCGCGACGTGTTCACCGTCAGCGGCCCGGACCGGCTGACGTGGCTGCACGCCCTGACCACCCAGCACCTGGAGTCGCTCGCGCCCGGCGTTCCGACCGAGGTGCTGATGCT
>CAZBLH010000054.1:0-5444 GCA_964492775.1 uncultured Eubacteriales bacterium
TCGAGCCCGTGCTGATCGAGGGCAAGGCGATCCAGCTGCACCCGCTCGTCTGCACCGCGTTCAACGCGGACTTCGACGGCGACCAGATGGCCGTCCACGTGCCGCTTTCCGCCGAGGCTCAGGCTGAGGCGCGCATCCTGATGCTGTCGACCAACAACATCAAGTCGCCGGCGCACGGCCGTCCGCTGACAACGCCGTCCCAGGACATGGTCATCGGTCTGTACTACCTGACCGCCGACCGTGATGGCATGCCCGGCGAGGGTCGCGCGTTCATGAGCGCCGACGACGCCTTGCTTGCCTACGACAACCGGGCCGACCTCGACCTGCAGGCGAAGATCTTCGTGCGGCTCACGAAGCCGATGATCGAGACGTATCGCGAGGACGGCAAGATTCTGCGCCGCGAGCGCGCAGCGGGCGAGCGCATCGAGACGACGGTTGGCCGCATTACCTTCAACCGCTCGCTCCCGGCCGACTACCCCTTTGTGAACCACGAGATTGACAAGAAGGGGATCGGACGCATCGTCGAGGACTGCTCAAGCCGCTACTCGACCACGGAGATGGGCCAGATTCTCGACGAGATCAAGCGCCTCGGGTTCCACTACGCCACGCGCGCCGGTGTCACGGTGTCGGTCTACGACGCAACGGTGCCGGAATCCAAGGGCGAGATCCTGGAGAAGGCCGACGCGACCGTCGACAAGATCGAGAGCCAGTACGAGCGCGGTCTGATCACTCGTGACGAGCGCCACCGCCAGATTGTTGACGTGTGGACGCAGGCGAACGAGGACGTTGGCGATGAGATGGCCAAGGCGTTCGACCGCTTCAACCCGGTCTACATGATGGCGTACTCCGGTGCCCGCGGTAACATCAAGCAGATTCGCCAGCTCGCCGGTATGCGTGGTCTGATGGCTAACCCGAAGGGTGACATCATCGACCGCCCGATCAAGGCGAACTTCCGAGAGGGCCTGACCGTTCTCGAGTACTTCATTTCGACGCACGGCGCCCGTAAGGGTCTGGCCGACACCGCTCTGCGTACCGCAGACTCCGGTTACCTGACCCGCCGTCTGGTCGACGTTGCCCAGGACGTGATCGTTCGCGAGAGCGACTGCGGTACCGACGAGGGCGTCACCTTCACGCTGCTCCGTGACGGTGGGGTGCCCGATCACAACCTCGTAGGTCGCTGCCTGCTTGAGCCGGCGGTCAACGCCGAGACGGGCGAAGTCATCCGCGAGGCCGGCCACTACTTCGTCGACGACGAAGACGTGCTGGCCACCGCAGAGGCCGGCGTCACCGAGGTCGTCGCACGCACGGTCATGACCTGCCATGCGCGCCACGGCATCTGCCAGGCCTGCTACGGCTGGGACCTCGCATCCAGCAGCCCGGTCGACATCGGCACCGCGGTCGGCATCATCGCCGCCCAGTCGATCGGCGAGCCGGGTACGCAGCTAACGATGCGTACGTTCCACACCGGTGGCGTCGCAGGTGAGGACATCACCCACGGTCTGCCGCGTGTCGGCGAGCTCTTCGAGGCGCGCAAGCCCAAGGGCCAGGCAATCATCGCCGAGATCGCAGGTACGCTCAGCATCCAGGATGTCGACAAGAGCTGGGTCCTGAAGATCCGGGACGATGAGGGCAACGAGAGGGAGTACACCGCTTCGAGGCGCGCACGCCTGCGCCCGGGTGTCGCCGACGGCGCCACGGTGGAACTCGGCCAGCAGCTCACCGAGGGTTCGGTGAACCCGCACGACCTCCTCGCTCTCAAGGGTCCGAACGAGACGCTGCGCTACATCGTCGAGCAGGTGCAGGAGGTCTACCGCTCGCAGGGTGTAGACATCAACGACAAGCACATCGAGGTCATCAGCCGCCAGATGCTGCGCAAGGTCTCTGTGACCGACTCCGGTGACACCGGGCTTCTTCCGGGACAGCTGGTCGATCGCCTCGACTTCGCCGCTGCGAACGAGGGAGCGATTGCTGCGGGCGGCGAGGCGGCCAACGGCCACCCGGTCCTGCTCGGCATCACGAAGGCGTCGCTGGCGACCGAGTCGTTCCTTTCGGCAGCGTCGTTCCAGGAGACCACCCGCGTGCTCACCGACGCCGCGATCGCCGGCAAGGAGGACGAGCTACTCGGGCTCAAGGAGAACGTCATCATCGGTAAGCTCATCCCGGCCGCGACCGGCATGCGCCGCTACCGCTCGGTCTCTCTCACGTACCGTGGACAGAACATCGAGGGCGGTGGCGCGAGCGAGGGTCCGCTGCCCGAGTGGGCACCCGAGGAGCTCAAGGAGATCGAGGCGCTCCTGCCGGTGCGTCCGGAGCCGGGGATCGACGAGTCGATCTTTGCCGACCTGGACTTCGACGAGGCCGGAGACATCGATGTCTCGGCATTCGCCGGGGTGACCTTCGACCCGACGCTGACGGACGTGACGCCGGAGTACGGTGACGAGGTCGTCGGCGGCGAGAGTGTCGCCCAGCTGACCGGCCAGTCGGTCATCGGTACGCCACTTGAGTCCGTGACGCTCGGCGAGATCGGTGTCTCGACCCGCTGGGTGAACAAGTTCGTCGAGGCCGGCATCACGTCAGTCGCCGACCTCAAGGGCAAGACCGAGGACGATCTCCTCGAGCTGCCTGGTATCGGCGAGAAGGCCGTCCAGGAAGTACGCGAAGGGCTTGAGGCCCACGGGCTCAACACGGTGCTTCTCTGATTCAACGCGAGTCGCGACGCGCCCCATCACCGGATTCCGGTGCGGTGATGGGGCGCGTACTCTTTCCGGCAGGGCAGGGGATAGGCACTGAGGATAGATACGCCCGGATGCGTGGCGTTTGACAGAGCTGTTGCAGCTTGGTAGTGTACGACCCTGTGACTTCATGCTCGGGAGCCACGTGTCTCGTGCGCGCCCGGGCAATGGCATGACGATTCATAAGGAGTTGAGCGTTGCCTACCATCAACCAACTGGTACGCAAGGGCCGCAAGCAGGTGGCGGACAAGAGCAAGACGCCGGCACTGAAGGGTAACCCCCAGAAGCGCGGCGTGTGCACTCGCGTCTACACGACCACGCCGAAGAAGCCGAACTCGGCGCTTCGGAAGGTGGCCCGTATCCGCCTGTCCAACAACATGGAGGTCACGGCCTACATCCCGGGTGTGGGGCACAACCTGCAGGAGCACTCTCTCGTGCTTGTGCGCGGTGGCCGTGTCAAGGACCTTCCGGGTGTGCGGTACAAGATCATACGCGCTGCGCTCGACTGCGCTCCGGTGGCGAATCGCTCCCAGGCGCGTTCCCGCTACGGCGCCAAGAAGCCTAAGTAGCTCGAGCCTCGGACGGCCTTGAGCGCCTGCGCTCGGCATCTCGGACACCCGGGACCGGGCAGGCGGTTGGGAGCGCAGCTCTCACCGGTGCGCATGGGGCCGAAGTGGCCCGAAGAACTGCGATAGACCGATACGCACTACCTGAACTAACAGGAAGAGGAGACTAGAGGATGCCCAGACGTGCTGCAGCCGTTCGGCGTGAGGTCACGCCCGACGCCGTCTACAACAACCGGCTCGTCACCCAGCTGATCAACAAGATCCTGCTTGATGGCAAGAAGTCGACCGCCGAGCGCATCGTCTACGGCGCGTTCGATCAGATCGGCCAGAAGACCGGATCGGATCCGCTGTCGGTCTTCAAGAAGGCGATGGACAACGTCCGTCCCACGCTTGAGGTCCGCCCGAAGCGCGTCGGTGGCGCTACCTACCAGGTGCCTGTCGAGGTGAACTCGCGTCGTTCCACCACGCTGGCGATCCGCTGGATCGTCGGCTTCTCGCGCAAGCGCCGCGAGAAGACCATGGCAGAGCGTCTTGCAGGCGAGATCATGGATGCTGCCAACGGCACGGGTTCTTCCGTGAAGCGTCGTGAGGACCTCTTCAAGATGGCCGAGTCCAACCGTGCGTTCTCGCACTACCGCTGGTAGCGCGTAGCACCTATATAGAGAAACTGAGGTCGGAAGAGCTTCATGGCTAAGCAGTACCCACTGAAGATGACGCGCAACATCGGCATCATGGCCCACATCGATGCCGGTAAGACGACTACGACTGAGCGCATCCTCTTTTACACCGGAAAGACCCATAAGCTCGGCGAGGTGCACGATGGCGCTGCCACCATGGACTGGATGGTCCAGGAGCAGGAGCGCGGCATCACCATCACCTCAGCAGCCACTACGTCGTTCTGGAAGGACCACCGCATCCAGATCATCGACACGCCCGGACACGTGGACTTCACAGTCGAGGTCGAGCGCTCACTGCGCGTCCTCGACGGTGCGGTCGCGGTCTTCTGCGCGGTTGGCGGCGTCGAGCCCCAGTCGGAGACCGTCTGGCGTCAGGCCGACACCTACGGCGTGCCTCGCATCGCCTACATCAACAAGATGGACCGCACCGGAGCGGACTTCTATAACGTCGTGCAGATGATGCGCGACCGCTTGGATGCGCGCCCGATTCCGATTCAGCTGCCGATCGGCGCCGAGGACCGGTTCGTCGGCATCATCGATCTGATCGACATGACTGCGACGCACTTCAACGAGGACGACAAGGGCCTGAACCCTACCGTCGGCGAGATTCCCGCCGAGCTCCTCGATGACGCGAAGCTGTATCGCCACGAGATGATCGAGGCCGCTGCAGAGCACGACGACGAACTCATGATGAAGTTCCTGGAGGACGAGGAGATCACCTCCGAGGAGATCAAGATCGCTCTTCGCCGGGCCTGCATCGCGAACACCTGCACGCCTGTCGTCTGTGGCGCCTCCTTCAAGAACAAGGGCGTCCAGTCGTTGCTTGACGCGGTCATCGACTACCTTCCGTCCCCGCTCGACATCGAGGCCATTCACGGCATCGATCTCAAGACGGACGAGGAGATCACCTGCCCGGCAGACCCGAAGGGTTCGTTCGCCGCGCTGGCCTTCAAGGTCATGACCGACCCGTTCGTGGGCAAGCTTACGTACTTCCGTGTGTATTCGGGGACGCTGGAGTCCGGCTCCTACGTGTACAACTCGGTCAAGGGCACGAAGGAGCGCGTTGGTCGCCTGCTTCAGATGCACGCGAACCACCGCGAGGACGTTGAGTTTGCCTCGGCAGGCGACATCGTCGCCGCTGTCGGCCTCAAGAACACCACGACCGGTGACACGCTCTGCTCCGATGAGCATCCCGTGATGCTCGAGTCGATGGTCTTCCCCGATCCGGTTATCGACATCGCGATCGAGCCCAAGACCAAGGCCGGACAGGACAAACTTGGCGTGGCTCTCAGCAAGCTGGCTGAGGAAGATCCGACGTTCCGGGTCCGCACTGACACCGAAACCGGCCAGACGATCATCGCCGGCATGGGCGAGCTGCACCTCGAGGTCATCGTCGACCGGCTCAAGCGCGAGCACAAGGTCGAGTGCAACGTCGGCGCCCCCGAGGTCGCCTACCGCGAGGCGATCAA
>CAZBLH010000055.1:0-5442 GCA_964492775.1 uncultured Eubacteriales bacterium
GATGAGCTCACCGACGCTGCGGATGCGGCGGTTGCCGAAGTGGTCGATGTCGTCGACTTGGTACCCATCGCGACGCTCCCACAAAGCCACGAGATACTGGACCGCGGCCCGGATGTCCTCGGGGGTGAGCGTCTTCTGGTCCTCGGGCAGCGAAAGCTCAAGCTTCTTGTTCACCTTGTAGCGACCGACCTTGGCGAGGTCGTAGCGCTGCGGGTTGAAGAAGAGGCCCTCGAGCAGCGTGCGCGCCGACTCAACGGTCGGAGGCTCGCCGGGACGCAGGCGCTTGTAAATCTCCAGAAGCGCCTCTTCGCGCGACTCGGTGAAGTCGCGCTCCAGGGTGCGCTGAATCGCCTCGGAATCGCCGAACAGTTCGAGGATCTCCTCGCGCGTCTCAGCGATACCGAGCGCCTTGAGCAGCACGGTCACCGGCTGCTTGCGCTTGCGGTCGACACGCACGCTGACAATGTCGCGGCGGTCGGTCTCAAGCTCGAGCCAGGCACCGCGCGCAGGGATGACCTTCGCGGTGTAGACCAGCTTGTCGCTCGTCTTGTCGAGCTCCTCGGAGTAGTACACGCCGGGAGAGCGGACGAGCTGCGAAACGACTACGCGCTCCGTGCCGTTGATAACGAACGTTCCGCGATCCGTCATCAAGGGGAAGTCGCCCATGAACACCGACTGCTCTTTGATCTCGCCGGTATCCTTGTTGATGAATCGAACGTCGACGAACAGCGGTGCCTGATACGACATATCCTTCTCTTTGCACTCCTCCACGGAGTGCTTGGGCTCACCGAACTCATGATCGCCGAATTCGACGGCGAGAGTTCCGGTGAAGTCTTCGATCGGTGATATGTCCGAGAAGGTCTCGTGAAGACCCTCGTTCAGGAACCACGCGAACGAGTCTCGTTGGATAGCAATCAGGTTGGGGACTTCGAGTACTTCTGGTATCTTGGCGAAGCTTCGACGCTCACGCCAGTCGGAGCTGAGAACAGGGGAACCTTCTCCGCGGGGCACCAGGCGATTCCTCCTTCGGGGGACAAGCGGCCGACAATAGTCGCAAAGTAATAGGTTAGTCAATACCCAACTTCGCGTCAAGGTCTATCTTTCTGCTGCAAACTGAGATACGGAAGGGCCGGGGCAGAAAAGCCCCGGCCCTTCTTCTGTGCACGCACCAGAGAGGTACGCGCACGTCAGCCGCATTGCTACTTGAGGGTGACGGCAGCGCCGGCTTCCTCCAGCTTGGCCTTGGCCTCCTCGGCCTTGTCCTTCGCAGCGCCCTCCATGACAGGCTTCGGGGCACCCTCGACCACGTCCTTGGCCTCCTTGAGACCCAGACCGGTGAGCTCGCGAACGACCTTGATGACGGCGATCTTGTTGTCGCCGAAGCCCTCGAGCACGACGTCGAAGGAGTCCTTCTCCTCGGCAGCGGCAGCTTCGCCGCCGGCAGCCGGGGCGGCGCCCATCATCACGGGCGCAGCGGCGGACACGCCGAAGACCTCTTCGAGCTCGGAAACGAGCTCGGACAGCTCGAGCGCCGGCATCTGCTTGATTGCCTCGATGATCTCTTCCCTGCTAACAGCCATTTCTTGTTCTCCTCTTAGTTCTCAGGCGACCCGACGTTCTCGCCGGACGCACATTTCTTGTTCGGCGAGCGCCGTTAGGCGGCGGCCTTCTGTTTGGCGATCGCATCCAGAGCGGTGACAAACGCACGCGCCGGACCCGAAAGCACCGTAACCGTACCCCTGAGCGGGTTCTGCATTGTGCCGAGAAGCTTGGCAACCAGCTCCTCGAAGGACGGAAGCTTGGCGATCGCCTTGACTCGCTCCCCATTGATAACCTGGTTCGAGACCAGGCCGCCCTTCAGCTCGAGTGCCTGATGCTCCTTCGCGAACGCGGCGAGCGCCTTTGCCGGAGCGACAGGGTCGCCACCGATGAAGACACAGGCAGTGGGGCCCTCAAGGTACTCATCCATGCTCGGCAGTGCCAGCTCGCGGATGGCGATCTCGGTAAGCGAGTTCTTGTAGATCTTGACTTCACCACCAGCCTCGCGGACGACACCACGGAGCTGCTGCATCTCCTTGACCGTCAGGCCACGGTAGTCCGCAAGTATCACGGCCTCGGAATCGTTGAACCGATCCTTGATCTCAGCGACGAGTTCTTCTTTGCGAACAGTCGGCATTCCTAACATCCCTCCTTTCCTCGCACGCACACCCGGCCGGCCCCGTAGCGGGGCTGTGGTCGGGCCGCGGAGTGGGGCAACAAGTCCCCACTGACATAAAGCGGCCCCCGCACCTTGGAAGGCAGCGGGGGCCGCATGCAGTCTAGTCGTCTGCGCGAGAACCGGAGTTCAGCTCTCTTGGCGGCCACCTCGGCAGGCGGGACTCGTCTGTCCCCTTAGGTCCGAAACGCTTCTCGGACACCGGCTGTCTTCGGCAGCGGGATGGTACGTGCTATGTATTGTGTCAAGCGACGCAGAAGTCTGCGCGTGTGACTCAGACTTGTCAAGGGCGTCCCCCCAACCGGGAGCACGACCTCGCGTACGGGATTACTCCCCGACTACCACCCGCGTAACCGAGGTATCGACCTTGATACCAGGGCCCATCGTCGAGGTGACGGTAATCGACTTGATGTAGCGTCCCTTGGCGGCCGCAGGCTTCGCACGCAGGATCTCATCAAGCAGCGCGGCGTAGTTCTCGAGGAGCTTCGTGGGCTCGAACGAGGCCTTGCCGAGCGGGACGTGCGCGATGCCGAACTTGTCGGCGCGGTACTCCACGCGTCCTGCCTTGAGCTCCTCGATGATCTGGGCAACGTTCATGGTGACGGTGCCGAGCTTGGGGTTCGGCATCAGGCCACGCGGGCCAAGCGCTTTGCCGAGACGGCCGACCTTGGCCATCATGTCCGGCGTGGCGACTGCGGCGTCGAAGTCGAAGAAGCCCTTCTCGATCTTGGCGACGAGGTCATCAGAACCGACGACATCGGCGCCGGCAGCTTCGGCCTCACGCGCCTTGTCGCCCTCGGCGAAGACGGCGACGCGGACTTCCTTGCCGGTGCCGTTGGGGAGAGACACCGAGCCGCGGACCTGCTGGTCTGCCTGGCGGGTGTCGATGCCCAGCCGGAAGTGGACCTCGATGGTCTCGTCGAAGCTGGCGGGAGAGACCTCGCGGACCAGCTCAAACGCCTCAGCGGGCGCGTAGAGCCGGGTCTTGTCGACCTTCGCAAGTGCCTCGCGGTACTTCTTGCCTGACTTAGCCATGGTTTCCTCCTGTGGTTACTAGCGGAAACGCCGAGCGCTTCCTCCCACTCACGCGCACGACGGGCGCCGTGCGCGACCTACACGTTCGTGATGCCTTACTCGGCGATCTCGATACCCATCGACCGGGCGGTGCCGGCGATGACCTTCATGGCGGCCTCGACATCGTTGGCGTTGAGGTCCGGCATCTTAGTCTCGGCGATCTGGCGGAGCTGGTCGGTCGTGACCGTCGCAACCTTGGTGCGGTTGGGCACAGCCGAACCGCTCTCGATGCCTGCGGCCTGCTTCAGCAGTACGGCGGCTGGCGGGGTCTTCAAGATGAAGTCGAAGGTGCGGTCCTCGTAGACCGTGATCTCGACCGGAATGATGGTCCCGGCCTTGTCCTGCGTGGCAGCGTTGAACGCCTGGCAGAACTGCATGATGTTCACCTGGTGCTGGCCCAGCGCGGGACCGACGGGAGGCGCGGGGTTCGCGGCTCCGCCGGGGATCTGCAGCTTGATGAAGCCGGCGACTTTCTTGGCCATTCTCTTGTCCCTATCCCTCACGTGCGACAGACATCGAGTCGGTCACATCTATCTATCCGTCACAAGCGACCTGCCGAGAGAAGCTCCGGGATCCCGTCTCCACAAACGGGGCCGCACATCGGCGATCGTGGTGTGTTCTCTTCAGACCCTGGCCACCTGATCGAAGCTCAGCTCGACAGGCGTCTCGCGGCCGAAGATCGTGACCATGACCTTCAGCGTGGACTTGTCGAGGTTGACCTCGGCGATCGTGCCGTCGAACTCGGCGAACGGCCCGTGGGTGACCTTGACGTTCATGCCCTCGGTGAACTCGGTGGTGGTCTTGGCGCGAGGGCCCGACTCCGTGCGCTTCATGATGCGCTTGTACTCGTCACGCGAGAGCGGCACAGGCTTGCCCTGGCTGCCCACGAACCCCGTTACACCGGGCGTGTTGCGCACCACATACCAGGACTCGTCGTCGATCTCCATCTGGACGAGGATGTAGCCGGGGAAGACCTTCTTCTCGGAGGTGACCCGACGGCCGCCTTCCTTGATGTCGGTCACCGTCTCAGTCGGGATCTCGACGTCGAAGATCTTCTCCTGCATCCCCATCGACTCGATGCGGTGCAGGAGATTCGTCCGGACCTTGTTCTCGTAGCCGGAGTATGTGTGGATGACGTACCAACGTTTGGCCATGGATTAGCCGCCGATCTGTCGAATCAGGCGCAGGATCTCAACCACCGCGGAGTCAACGACCAGCGTGAACAACGCGAAGAACACGAGCGCGACAATCACCACGAGGCTGGAGTTGATAACCTCTTGACGACCAGGCCAGACGACCCGGCGCATCTCAGAGCGCACGTCGCGCAGGTACTGGCCGAGCCGGGCGAAGATATTCGGCTTGCCCGCCGCCTTGGGCTGCTTCGACGCCTTCTGCTTCCCGCCGTTCGCGGTTGTCTCTTTCGCCATCTCTTGGTTCATCCATCCATGTTGGTGCGCCCTGCCGTGCGGCAGGACGCCGATAGCAACGCCGCGGCTTTCCGCCGTGACGGTTCATTACTGGCAGGCCAGGAGGGACTCGAACCCCCAACATCCGGTTTTGGAGACCGGCGCTCTACCAATTGGAGCTACTGGCCTAGTCGCACTCGCTAAACGATCACCGGGTTTCTTTGTGCACCGTGTGGGTCTTGCACCACTTGCAGTACTTCTTGAACTCGATGCGTTCCGGGTTGGACTGCTTATTCTTGTTTGTGGTGTAGTTCCGGCGCTTGCACTCGCCGCAGGCCAGCGTCACCAGCGTTCGCATTGGTCCTCCTCATGGCCGCGCTGAACCCACGGAATCGGCACAGGCGCGGTAGGGTACTCTAGCACCCGGTTTTCTGCACTGTCAAACGCGCGCCACCTTCTCTAAAGGCGGCGAAACGGGGCTCGGCAAGAGCCTTGCCGAGCCCCGCAACTCTCGCTACTCACCATCGAACCGAACGGCGCGGACGCGCTTGCGTTCGGCCGTCGAGCAGACGACTCCAGCGCCGTCTACTTGATGATCTCGATGACACGACCCGAACCAACGGTGCGGCCGCCCTCGCGGATAGCGAAGCGCAGGCCCTCCTCCATCGCGATCGGGCTGATGAGCTCGCCGCGCACGACGACGTTGTCGCCAGGCATGACCATCTCGGTGCCCTCAGGCAGGTGCGC
>CAZBLH010000056.1:0-5016 GCA_964492775.1 uncultured Eubacteriales bacterium
GGTCCTCGGCCATCTTCTTGGTGAGCGTTGTGACGAGCACGCGCTCGTCGCGCTGCACGCGTTCTTCTATCTCGCCGATGAGATCATCGATCTGGCCCTTCACGGGCCGCACAATCACTTGCGGGTCCACAAGTCCCGTCGGGCGGATGATCTGCTCGACGACCTGCTCGGCAACCGAAAGCTCGTAGTCTCCCGGAGTCGCGGAAACGTAGACGAACTGCGGCACGCGCTGCTCGAACTCGTCGAACCGCAGCGGCCGATTGTCGAGCGCGCTCGGGAGGCGGAAGCCGTGGTCGACCAGGGTGATCTTGCGGCTACGGTCGCCCTCGTGCATCCCTCGGATCTGCGGAACAGTCACGTGGGACTCGTCGATGATGCACAAGAAGTCGTCCGGAAAGTAGTCGATGAGCGTGTTCGGGGGCTCGCCGGGTGCTCGGCCGTCAAGGTGGCGCGAGTAGTTCTCGATGCCGGAGCAGAAGCCCATCGTCTCGAGCATTTCAAGATCGTAGTTCGTGCGCATTTCGAGCCGCTGTGCCTCGAGCAGCTTCCCCTCGGCCCTGAGTTCTTCGAGGCGACCTGTGAGTTCCTCATGGATCGTCGCGAGAGCCTGCTTGAGCTTCGTCTTCTCGGTCACGTAGTGAGTGGCCGGCCAGACCGGGACCGACCGGTACGTGTTCAGGACCTCGCCGGTGAGCTGGTCCACCTCGGCGATGAGCTCGATCTCGTCGCCGAAGAGCTCCACGCGCAGCGGGTGATCGGCGTAGGGCGGGAAGATATCGACGACATCGCCGCGTGCGCGGAACGAGCCGCGCTCCACGGTGTAGTCGTTGCGGTCGTACTGGATCTCGATGAGATCGCGCAGCAACTGGTCGCGGTCGTAGCCCTTCGCCTTGTCGAGGAAGACCGCGAGGCCCGCGTAGTCTTCTGGAGAGCCGATGCCGTAGATGCAGCTGACCGAGGCGACCACTACGACGTCGCGCCGGGAAAGCAGCGCGGCGGTGGCTGCGTGCCGAAGCTTCTCAACCTCCTCGTTGATGGAGGCGTCCTTCTCGATGAAGGTGTCCGTGGTGGGAACATAGGCTTCCGGCTGGTAGTAGTCGTAGTAGCTGACGAAGTACACGACGGCGTTGTCAGGCATGAACTCACGCAGCTCGGCGGCGAGCTGCGCCGCCAGCGTCTTGTTGGGCGCCATCACGAGCGTCGGTTTCTGCACGGCCTCGATGACCTTCGCCATTGTGAAAGTCTTGCCTGAGCCGGTCACGCCGAGAAGTGTCTGGTGGCGCAGCCCACCCTCCACTCCCTCGGCAAGCTCCGCGATCGCTTTGGGCTGGTCGCCCGCCGGCTCGAACGGGGACTCGACGCGCAACGCTCGAGCTTCCGAGCTGGCGGTCCGTGGCAGGCTCGTGCGTTTCTCGTCACTCACTGTCGACTTCTCCATTCGGGGAACGCGTCCGGGTGCAGCCTCTCGTACTTGTCCTTACCCCGGGCAACCTTCAGGACGAAATGCCGGGTCTCGGGAAAGTCTATGTTGTCGCGTATGTTGCCGCCTTCATCTGTCCACCGGTCCGCGTGCGCCAGACCGGCGTTGTAAGCCGCGAGCGCCACCTCGATCTCATGGTATCGCTCGACCAGGTAGCGCAGGTAGGCCGTGCCGTACTCGATGTTGACCTCCGGTTCCGACAGCTCGCCAAGGGGGAATCTGCCGGCGTCCACCCGCCCGCGCCGCGCGAGCTCCTCGGCCGTCGACGGCAGGATCTGCATCAGCCCCACTGCGCCAGCTCCGGACACCGCATCCGGCTGCCAAGCGGACTCTGCGTTGATGACCGACGCGACCAGGAACGGGTTCACCTCGTGGCGCAGCGCCGAGTCCTCGATCTCGGCCGCGTACCGCAGTGGGTAGTAGCGGCGTTGCCAGCTCTCGGGCCCTCTCAGAGCCAGGAACGTCACCGCCGCCAGGATCGCGAGCACCCCTAGCAGCAGCAAGCGGTACCAGTGCCTTCGGCCGCGCGTGACCATCATCGGCCCTCGTCGGCAGCCTCGAACCCAGCAACCAGCCGCTGCCAGCACTCTTCGAGCTTGCTGAGAAACGCCTCCTCGGTGCCGTCGTTCACGATCACCTCGGTAGCGAGCTGTGCTCGGACACCGTCTTCGACCTGAAGGGCGATACGACGGCGCGCGTCCTCCTCCTCGATACCTCGACGTCCGGCCCGAGCGATGCGCGCCTCCACGGGCGCTTCAATCGCAAGGACCGCGTCGGCGATGTTCACGAGGCTCGGGACGTCGGTCAGTAGCGGCACCTCGACAGCGACGATCTTGGGCGGGCCGGACGCCTCGGCAAGGCGCTTCAGCTCGGCGTGCAGCCGCTCGAAGATCACCGGGTGCACGATCGCGTTCAAGCGCGCGGCCTCCTTGGGACCAGCGAACGCCGCGCGCGCCAAGGCTTCGCGGCTCACCGACTCCGGGACGGCGCCCGCCACATCATCGCCGAACTCGGCGAGTACGCGCGAGACGGCAGGCTCTCCGTCGGCAAGTACTTCCCGAGCGATGCGGTCCACGTCAATCACGTGCGCTCCGAGCGCCGCGAAGAAGCGCGAGGCGGTGGACTTCCCGGCCCCTAGCCCACCTGTGAGAACGATGATGCGCATGAAGGAGTGCCTACCTCATCGCGCCAAGCAAGGCGAAGAGATTGTTCTTATGAACGATGTCTACCCGAGAGAAGCCGGCCCGGTACAACACGTGGCTCTGGAACTCGATTGAACGCGGCGTATCGTTGAGCCGGATCTGCTCGAGAGCATGGTCCCGCTTCTCAGGCCCGAGGAGCGTCAAGAGGAACTCCCCGTACCGTTCCTGCATAAGCGCGTGGATCCTCGGGTCCACCTGCTCGACGAAGTCGGCAATCCAGAAGGAGCCACCGGGCCGCAGCGCGCGGCGGACCTTGCTGAAGACCGCCTCCCACTCCTCATCCTCCCGCAGGTGGTGCAGGGAGGCCGCCGCAACAACGACATCGACTGCACTCTCGCCGAGCTCTGCCGAGCGGATATCGCCCTGAAGGATCTCCACGGCTCCCTGCGTGGCGGCGCCCACCCGCTCGCACGCGCGCTCCAGCATCGGACCGCTCAGGTCGAGCAGCGTAACGTCCGCACCGGGAAGCGCCCGCAGCAGCATCAAGGCGTAGTTGCCGGCTCCGCACCCGATGTCGAGGATGTGGCGCGCATCCGGGGTAACCGCGGCCGCACACGCCGAAGCAAGCTCCAGCATCACTGGGGCGTCGATGATGGTCGCCTGGCCCCGCTCAAGATCTGAGAAGCGCTCCACGTCCTCGTCGAATCGCCGTCGGATCTCGTCGGCCGAGGCCTTGTTCCGCATGCGCACTCCTTCACTCGCCGAGGGGCTTGACGCTCTCAAGAGGTGGGATTCCACCGTAGCAGACGCACTCACACCGCCGAACGGTTGTAAGCATTTCGAAGAGTGAACGTGCCCGACGCCGCGCCTGCGCCCCGGTCATCACTTCGACGACCGAATCCTCGCAGTCCACGCCTCGACCACGCGCTGGATGACCTCCTCGGGCAAAGGCTTGCCGAGGTCGAACCTGAGCGTTCCCTTCCCGGACTGATACGGCGCGATGGCGCTCTTGAATGCCTCGTCCCCGTCCGGTACCGGGTAGAGCGAGACGTGGCTCTTCCAGCCGGCGAAGTACACCAGCCTCCGACCGTCCAGGCCGAAGGCCGGGATGTCGTAGGCGATCGTCTCCGTCGCCTCCGGGACCGTCTCTTTCACTATGGCCCGAACCCTCTCGAGCACTTCCTGCGTCTCCGGTGGGAACTCGGCGATGTACTCATCGATCGATGCAGCTGGTGGTTTTCTGGGCATGCGATGCCTCCATTGAAGAGCAGGCGCTCGGCGCGGCGCCTCACGGGAGTATCTGCCCGGAGTGTGCAGCTCTGCTGCATCTCGCGGCAAGATAGAGGGCTCAGACTCAGTTCGCCGAGAAGAACAACGAGGCCGGAGCGCACTGCCCCGGCCTCGCTAAGTCTAAAAGAGTGCGCCGCTGGACTACTCGGCGACTTCCTCGGTCGCTGCTTCGTCTACAGCGGCTTCCTCGGCAGCGGCTTCCTCGGCGACCGGCTCCTCGGCAGCGGCCTCCTCGGCGACAGCTTCCTCGACGACCGGCTCCTCGGCGACAGCCTCATCGGCAGCGGCCTCCTCGACCGGAGCCTCCTCTGCTGCGACCTCTTCGACGACTGCCTCGTCCGCGACCGACTCATCGGCGGCAGCTTCCTCGGCCTCGTCCTCGCGGCCAGCGATCTCGATCTCGAACCCGAGGGTCTCGGCGGCCGAGCGCATCGAGAGCGAGATGCGGCGGCGCTCCTCGTCGATGTCCATGACCTTGACGTGGACGGTGTTACCCACGGCGGTCACCTGGTCCGGAGTCTCGACGTGGCCCTTGGCCATCTCCGAGATGTGCACCAAGCCCTCGACACCGTCGCCGAGCTCAACGAACGCGCCGAACGGCACGAGCTTGGTCACGGTGCCCTCGATGATCGAACCGATCGGGAAGTTCTTGACGAGCTGCTTCCACGGGTCCTCGGTGGTCTGCTTGAGGCCGAGCGAGATGCGCTCGCGTCCGAGGTCGACGTCGAGCACCTGCACGTTGACGGGGTCGCCGACCTTCACGACCTCCGACGGGTGGTTGACGTGGCTCCAGGACAGCTCGGAGATGTGCACGAGGCCGTCGATGCCGCCGAGATCGACGAACGCGCCGAAGTCGACGATCGAGGAGACGGTACCCGGCAGGATCATGCCCTTCTGGAGCTTGCCGAGAATCTCAGCGCGCTCGTTCTTGCGTCCTTCCTCGAGAACCACGCGGCGAGAAAGGACGACGTTGTTGCGGTTGCGGTCCATCTCGATCACGCGAGCCTCAAGCCTGTCGCCGAGGAACGTGGAGAGATCTTTCACGCGGCGAAGGTCGACGAGCGATGCGGGCAGGAAGCCACGCAGGCCGATGGAAGTGCGATC
>CAZBLH010000057.1:0-4584 GCA_964492775.1 uncultured Eubacteriales bacterium
CTTCTCGAGGAGACCCTAACACTTCAGGCGGTACTCATTTCGGGGGCCAGCCCAACACAGTAACCGAAAAGCGCAAGGGTTCTTAAAGAGAGCGGTTGCACCCCAAACTCAGGGGTCAGTCGACAAATGAGGCGGACTCCTCTTTCGTTGCCGACGATCTCTACGGCATGGGCTTCGATCCCGGGGAGGTGGTCGCACACACGAGAAACAACCCCTCGTGATCGCAATCTATGGCAGGGTAGTGCCCGACCGGACCACCGGTGAGACCTTCGAGGCCAAGGTCGCTGTACTCTACAGAGCGGGTACCGAGATATCGAAAGGAAGGACTAACTCACGTGCCGATCTCCGTGAGTACATGGTTCTCCCTAACAATTTCTAGCATCCGGCCCCTTGTTTTTATAAGAAGCACCGAGATTCCCAGAGTCGACCCCTACTACTCTGCCGTCGCGGCAACGCGCCTGCCCACGTACTCCCAATACCGGTCGACCTCGGCCTGTACAGCGGCGAGAAGCTCGGCGTTCTCCGGGGCGAGCAGGTGCTTGAAGCGGCCCTGGGTCTTGAAGAACTCCTCGATCGGCAGGCGCTCGCGCACCTGCACGGTCCGGCGCCAGACACCGTCCTCGACCTCGACGAGCGGCCAGAAGCCGGTCTGAACGCCGGTCTTGGCGATCTCGATGGACTTGTTGGGCAGGCTTCGCCAGCCACGCGGGCAGGGCGAGAGGATGTTCAGGAACGCCGGACCCTCGACCGCGAAGGCTTTCTCGGCTTTGGTGGTGAGATCGCGCCAGTGGCTCACGGACGCCTGCGCGGCGTAGGGCACACCGTGGTCGGCGATGATCGAGGTGAGGTCCTTACGGCGCTGCACCTTGCCCTTGAGCACCGAGCCGACCTCGGAGGTCGTCGCCCACGCGCCCATCGGGGTCGCCGAGGAACGCTGGATGCCGGTGTTCATGTACGCGCCGTTGTCGTAGCAGACGTAGACCATATCGTGCCCGCGCTCCATGGCGCCGGAGAGCGACTGCAGGCCGATGTCGTAGGTGCCGCCGTCGCCGCCGAAGGCGACGAATTTCACGCGCTTGTCGGGGTCGATCTTGCCCGCGCGCTTGAGTCCCTTGAGCGCGGCCTCGACGCCCGAGATCGTCGCCGCCGAGTTCTCGAAGGCGTTGTGGATGAACGGCGTCTTCCACGACGAGTACGGATAGATCGTGGTCGAGACCTCGAGGCAGCCCGTGGCGCATCCCGCGACGACAGCGTTGTCGCCGGCGGCGAGAAGCACTTGGCGCACAGCGATCGACGCGCCGCACCCGGCACAGAGCCGGTGGCCGCCGGAGAGCCGGTCTTCGATGGCGGTGAGTTCTTTAAGTGATGGCATCTTCGACGATCCCTCCTATCTGGTGCCGAGGTAGGTCATGGCGGACGGGACAGCGGCTCCCGAGGCGATGTCGGCAAGATCGCCGAAGACGCGCTCGATCAGCTCGAGCCGAACGTCGGCACCGCCGAGGCCGTAGATGTAGTTGACGATGGGGACGCGGGTTTCGAGGTCGTAGAGCGCGCTCCTGACCTCGAGGAAGAGCGGGCCGCCCTCGGCACCGAAGCTGTCGGAGCGGTCGAGTACCGCGACCGCCTTGACGCCCGCAAGCGCCGCGCGGATGTCGGCAGCCGGGAACGGACGGAAGACGCGAATCTTCAAGACGCCGGCTTTGACGCCCTCGGCGCGCAGCTCGCGCGCGACGTGGCGAGCGTTGCCAGCAGTCGAGCCGATCGCGACGATCGCGATCTCGGCGTCGTCCATGCCCCAGCCCTCGACGACGTCGAAGGGCCGGCTCGAGATCGCCGAGTACTCAGCGGCGACGTCTTTGATGACGGCGAGTGAGGCGTCGATGGCACCGCGTTCCTGCTTCTTGAACTCGAAGTACGGTCCGCCGAGCCCCGCGAAGTTACCGTGGCTTGCGGGATTCTCGGTGTCGAGCAGCGGATAGGCCGGCTCGTACTCGCCGACAAACGCCGAGACGGTCTCGTCATCGAGCACATCGGCACGGTCGACCGCGTGGGTGGTGATGAAGCCGTCCGCCGTGGTCATCACGGGCAAGAGCACGTCGGGGTGCTCGGCGATTCGGAAGGAGACGACGGTGTTGTCGTAGGCCTCCTGTGCGGTCTCAGCGAACAGGATGACCCAGCCAGTGTCGCGCGCGCCCATCACGTCGGAGTGGTCGCAGTGGATGTTGATGGGGGCCGAGAGAGCGCGGTTCGCGTTGAACATCACGATCGGCAGGCGCATGCCGGCGGCGATGTGCAGCTCCTCCCACATGAGCGCGAGGCCCTGCGAGGAGGTCGCAGTGGCGACGCGGGCACCGGCTGCCGAAGCACCGATCGCCGCCGACATCGCGGAGTGCTCAGACTCGACGTTGACGTACTCGGCATGCATCCGGCCGTTGGCGACGAACTTCGCGAGCTCCTCGACCACGGTCGTCTGCGGGGTGATCGGGTAGGCCGGCACGACGTCGGGGGCCGCCTGGCGGATGGCCTCGGCGACGAGCAGGTTACCTGTGGTGGCCACCGTCTTCTGTGTCGCCATCTAGCCCACCTCCGAACCGGTCGTCGAGGCGGCAGACGCTGAAGCGCCCGGGATCTCGCAGCCCTCGGGCACCATCTCGATGGCGCTGCGGCCGAACTTGCGGTTCACCGGGCACTCGTTCGCGCAGATGCCGCAGCCCTTGCAGTGGTCGTAGTCGAAGCCGACGACCTTCTCGTCTTCGACGATGACCGAGGAGTCCGGGCAGAAGATCCAGCACAGGAGACACTGCGTGCAGACCTCTTCCGAGCGGTACGGGCGCTCACTGCGCCAGCCGCCGACGTTGTAGTCCTGACTGTTGCCGCTTTCGGGGATGACGGCGCCCCGGGGGAACTCATCGGCCTTCCACTTGTCGACGCGGGAGATGTCCCACTTCATGCGACCGTCACCTCCTGGTACGCCCGGTCGACCGCCGCGTAGTTGGCGTCGATCATCTCCTGGCCGAACTTCTTGGACAGGTTCTTTGCGAGCAGCGTCTTGAAGACGTCGATGTCGATAACGTCGCTGACGCGGCAGAACGCACCGACGATGGGTGTGTTGGGAATGTCGCGTTTGATGGTATCGAGCGCGATGCCGCTCGCATCCACGCACGCGACTCGTACGGTGTCGGCGACGCCGAGCGCGCTCTTGACCGCCTGCGCAGGCGTGCACGTGTTGACGATCATGACACCGTCATCGGCAAGCCCCTCGGCGCAGTCAACGATGTCGAGGAGCGAGTCGTCGAGCACGATCACCACGTCGGGGAACTCGATGTTGTTGTGAATCTCGATGGGGTCTTCGCTGATGCGCGTGAACGCTTTGATGGGCGCACCCATGCGCTCGGGGCCGTACTCGGGCATCGCCTGCATGTACTTGTCGGCCGAGAGTGCGGTCTCGGCGACGACTTTGGCGGCGGTGACAGCGCCCTGTCCGGCGCGGGCGTGCCAACGGATCTCCGTCAGCTTCTGCATCGCGCCCCCTTCCTTTCGAGAGAATGGCCAGCATCCTAGGGTCGCCGAGAAAGGCGACAGGTCAGTCAAGGATACGAGTGTGAACGGCTCAATACGGTGTGCGGTAGCTACAGCACGGTAAACGGCAGTCAGGGGTCGGTAAGCGGTGAGTCATGAGGTTGCCGAATCAAACGCTCCCGTCCTTGTATGCACTACTTACTCGGAGTCGCTCTTTCCTCTATCCGGATATCTTTCCAGACCGTCCCAACAACTCCTTAATGTAATGTATACCGCGTGTCTGTTCTACGAACTCACGATATATCGCCTTATTCAGGCTCCAAATCGCCCAAGTGAAGAGAGCTAGAGCGACCGCCAGTACAAACCATCTAAATGGCAGCGAGTTGTACGGGAAGACTGGTCCGGGAGCATCCGACACATAGAACACCCAGTCCATGTTCAGCAAGTAGCCTAAGGTGCCCATATATGCCAGCAACACGTAGACTCGGTTCGGCAGAAACCGAGTCTGCCACAGAAGGTGAACTCCGACGAGGAAACCTATGAACACTAGCGGGTTCAATAAAGTCCCGCCCCACCACAAAGTCAACGTTTCCGACTCCATACACGCACTCCTCTATCATCGCATGGACGACTCCGTGAGCCCCATAGTTGCATCCGCTAGACCAAACCACCGCTCGGATGCAACCACGGCTGGATGACCCGATCCGCCTAACACCTGCAAGAGTCCTCCCGTGCCTAGAGTCACTGCAGTCACCGTAGCCTCAAGCGCGAAATCCTTCCAGCGATAACCTGGATCACCTCTGTGGGCCCTGTACCCACCTGCTCCCAGCGAGACAAGCGCAGCAAATCCGACTACCAACAGGGATGCCGGCGTACCTAAAATAGCCGCTATAGCGAACCCAATCATTGCTGCTTTCGTGAAACGCCCCGGGTTTGACGGAGGCTCCTTGGCTAGGATTCCTTAGAATCCCAGAGGGAAGGAGTCGTGTCTGATGCGAGCTTCGAAGTATCCGCCCGAGTTCCGGGAGCGCGCGGTGCGCATCGCCCGGGAGTCGGACCGTCCGA
>CAZBLH010000058.1:0-3898 GCA_964492775.1 uncultured Eubacteriales bacterium
GTGCGATCATCTCCTCGAAGCGACCGAACTTCAGTTGAGCGCGCATGTGCATGACCAGCTCCGCGTTCTCGGGACGCCAGAAGCAGCCGTTGCCCTTCACCCGCTGGTTGATGACACGGCGGATCGCACTTTCGATCGCGCCGCTGCCCAGAACCAGCTTGCGCTCGACCAACTGTGCGTAGCCAAGGCGATCGAGGTGACCCGCGAAGTACGCCCGTTCGCGCGCGAAGTCCTTGCGCTTACGCCTCGAGACCAGCGCATGAAGACCGTCGATCGCGTCGAGTACCTGCTCGCCACGGCCGTGACGAAGGCGATGACGCTGCGTCTTGAACCACGAAGCGCGCTCCGTGACCGACCAGCACCCCACCAGCTGGCTCACCGCCGAGAGATGCTCGGCCGCGTGGTAGAAGTCGAGTACCTCGACCAGCTCGACTTCGTGCTCGGCCAGTTTCAAGTCGACTCGCAGCTCGTCGATGCGGTCCCAGATCCAGCACGCGCCATCGGCGACCACCTGGAGCAAGTGGGCCCTTTCGATGCCGTAGCTGCGCAGGTAGGCGGTGATGAGTCGCATCAGCGCCGCCGCATCGCCGGTCGTGAAGTCGCACAACGGCTTGATGTCCTTGTCGGGGCGTCCCTCGTGGTCGAGCACGTAGATGATGAAGCCCTTGGGCTCTTTCCATGCCGTTGTGAAGCCGCGCCGGCCCGTCCTGGTGCGCTTGCCGTTGGCGTTGGTGAGCCTGGCCTTGAAGCGCCCACCATCGAGCGAGAGCACCACGCGCCGGCCTTCCAGGATGGGCTTGGGCCTTGGCACGCCGTCGTCGCCGCGCAGGATGCGATCTCGCTGTTCGATGCTGCGCCGGGCGGTGTCGTAGGCGATGCGGCAGACCTCCTTGTGAGCAAGCTTGATGCCGCGCGACTCGAGCAGGTCGGCAGCCTCGCGACACGAGGCACACACTGTCAGAGCGCGTGCAAGCTCGGCCTGCAGGGCCGGCGTGCAACGCAGCCGCACGCCCATCATCCAGAGCACGGGCAGCAGACCCGAGCCCGTAGCGCGACGTCTGGTACGCGGCCGGCCCACGCGGCCGCGCCTGTCCTCGACCCATCGGGTGGTCTTGACGACGATGGCGCCAAAGAGAGTGTGCAGCTTGGCCTGGACGCGCCCCTTGGCGCGCATTGGCGCCGAGACGAGCTGGCGGGCGCTGTCGCGCATCCTGGCCGTGAAGCCCTCTTCCTCGAGCACGGCCCGCAGCGCGAGCTCGAGCAGCAGCCTGCCGATGCCGAGCAGCCATGCGAAGAGTTGACGCTCGACCTCGATGAGGGTCTTGCCTGCGCGCAGTTGGTGGACGAGGGCGTTCTTTCGGTCGTTGAAGGCGGGGCACTGTTGGACTACTTTGTGCAACTGCATGGGGCCGTTTCCCTGGCCAGTGAGCCGTACGCGTCGGCAAGCGCTGCGGCTCGTGTTCTGGTTTCGCACACCAGGCCAGGGAGACGGCCCCATTGCATTTGTGTCAAGCGCTCAGCACGCGGTGGTCCGCTGCCGACTCTGCATCAGACCCCCTTTCCGGGAACACGCCCCACGTCGCTCAAGGCAGCTCGATGCCGTCGCGCGAGAGCTCGTCCGCGGTCGCGGCGCGCGCCTGCGTCCCCGGCGGATTCTCGAACCAGCCGGGATCGGCGTAACTGGTGATTCCGTCGCGCACCTTCACCAGAGTCATCATGCCGCCCATGTCGATGGTCCCGTGCGGGCCGTCCACACCCATCATCGGGATGCTGTTCTCCGGCACTGGCATCTTGTGCGTCGCCATGTCGAGCATGCCGTCGTGGCCCATCGTCATGTAGCCCGGGACCTGCTTGCGCACGTGCTTGTCGAGTCCCTTGATGTCCATGCCCATCACGTTGGGTCCACCATGACCCATCTGATTCATGAGGTGATGGGTGAAGTGACAGTGCATCGCCCAGTCGCCGGCGACGGCCACGAACTCGATGTCGCGGGTCGAGCCCACCGGCACGATCACGGTGGTCTCCGGCCACTGCGCGGAGGCCGGGATCTGGCCGCCGTCCGTGCCGGTGATGCGGAAGTTGTGACCGTGCAGGTGGATCGGGTGATTGTGCATCGGGCTCACGTTGCCGAAGCGGATGCGCACGCGCTGTCCGGTGCGCACCACGAGCGGCTCGGTCGCCGGGAAGGCCTTGTGGTTGAAGGTCGCCATGTTGAAATCGGTCATCTCGCGCGGGTCCGGCCGCGACGCGCCGATCGGCACGCTCCACTCGTGCAGCATGATGCAGAAGTCACGATCCACCACCGTGCGCTCGCGACCGCGCGGATGCACGATGATGAATCCACTCATCCCCATGCCGATCTGCACCATCTCGTCGGCATGCGGGTGATACATGAACGTCCCCGCGTGCTCGAGCGTGAATTCGTAGACGAAGGTCTCGCCGACGGGGATGGGCGCCTGGTTGAGCCCGGTCACGCCGTCCATGCCGGCGGGCAGGAGCACGCCGTGCCAGTGCACGGTGGTGGGCTCCGGCAGGCGATTGGTGACGTAGATTCTCACACGGTCGCCGGCGACCGCCTCGATGGTGGGTCCGAACGCGGTGCCGTTGTAGCCCCAGGTCTCGACCACGAGGCCGGGGGCGAACTCGTGCTGCACGACCTCGGCCACGAGGTGGAACACCTTCACCCCGTCGACCTCGCGCCATGCGAGCGTGCGCCCGTTCGGAGTGACGATCCGCGGATGGGGTGTATCGAGGGTGCCGGGTGGCTCCTCGGGGATGGCCGGTCGCACGGGCGCCTCGTCGGTGCGGATCTTTCCCGGCGTACCGACGCCGTGCTCGCCGTGCTCGCCGTGATCCTGTGCTTGCGCGGTGCGCACGAAGAGGGCTGCCGCCCCGGCCAGCGCCGAGCGGGAGAGGAAGCTTCGACGGTCCATCAGTGGTCTCCTCCGGGATCGCCGGCGCCGGTGGTCGGCATGGCGGGGGTGTCGAGCTCGCCGGCGTCCATCGCGCCGGGCACGGTGACGAGGTGGCCGCGGCCGATGGCCTCGAGGCTCGTGCGGGCAACCCAGTAGTTGCGCAGGGCGCCGACGTTGGCGCGCGCCACCTCGAGCTCGCGGCGGCGCGCCTCGATGAGCTCGAAGATGCCGATGTCCATCGCGTTGTAGTGCAGGAGTGTCAGTCCGACGATGTCCTCCTGCAGGGGCACGACGGTCTCGGCGTAGAAGCGCGCCAGGCGCTCGGCGAGCTCGAGCGCGGTCGCCGCGCTGCGGGCCGAGGTGCGCACCCCGGCCGCCGCGCCCGCATACTCTGCCTCGAGCCGCATCAGTCGCGCCTGCGCCACTCCGCGCCGGCCCTGTCCCTGGTCGAAGAGCGGCAGCGCGAGCTCGAGCGCCGGCCCGACGCCCCAGCCCTCCTCCTCGAGCTCGGCCGAGACGCCGGCGCGAAGCTCGGGCACGATCGACGCAGCCACCGCCGCATCGCTCTCGGCCGCGGCCGCCGCGTAGCGCTGCTCGATGATCTGCAGGTCGAGGTTCTGCGCGAGCGCCTGCGTCTCGAAGTCGTCCGGCACGGCGACCGCCTCGTCGGGCAGGGCGGGTAGCCCCGTGCCGGCCGCCTCCCACGCGAGCTGGTCTCCGCCTGCGAGGCCCATCAGGCGGTCGAGCGCGGCGCGACGCTGTGCGAGCTCGCCCTCGGCCTCGGCGAGGGCGAGGCGGGCTTCTTCGTAGAACATCATCTCGTGGCCGAGCTCGAGGCGGGTGAAGCCGCCCGCCTCGTACAGCCGCTGCGCGAACTCGGCCGCCGCCGACGCCGTCTCGAGCGCAGCCTGCGCGAGCGCGAGCCGCTCGCGGGCTGCCAGGTAGTCGAAAAAGGCGAGCCGCGTCTCGTGCGCCAGATCGAG
>CAZBLH010000059.1:0-3726 GCA_964492775.1 uncultured Eubacteriales bacterium
TGTGACGCCGCTTTCGCTCGGAGTCGAGACGCTCGGCGGAGTCATGACCAAGCTCATCGAGCGCAACACCACCATTCCGACGCGCAAGAGCGAGACCTTCACGACGGCCGCGGATGGCCAGACCTCGGTCGAGGTCCATGTGCTGCAGGGTGAGCGCGAGATGGCGGCTGACAACAAGACCCTCGGCCGCTTCCACCTCATGAACATCCCGGCTGCACCGCGCGGCGTCCCGCAGATCGAGGTCGCGTTCGACATCGATGCCAACGGCATCGTCAACGTCAGCGCCAAGGACCTCGGCACCGGCCAGGAGCAGAAGATCACGATCACCGGCACCACGGCGCTCTCCGACGAAGAGGTCGAGCGTATGGTGACCGACGCCGAGAGCCACGCCGACGAGGACCGCAAGCGCAAGGAAGAGGTCGAGGTCCGCAACACGGCCGATAGCCTCGTGTACCAGACCGAGAAGACTATGAAGGAGCTCGACGAGAAGGTCCCTGCCGACGTGAAGTCGTCCTGCGAGAGCGCGATCGAGGACCTCAAGAAGGCTCTGGAAGGCAGCGACATCGAGGCCATCAAGGCCGCTACTGAGAAGCTGCAGGAGGCGAGCTACAAGCTGGCCGAGATCGTGTACTCGGAGTCGCAGGCCGCCGCATCCGCCGAAGAGGCGGGGAGCGCTTCCGCCGAGTCCGGTGACGACGAGGTTGTCGAGGCCGACTACGAGGTCGTCGAAGACGACGAGGACAAGTAGCCATGACCGAGGAGCATCAGGACAGCATGCCGCTCGATCCTGAGCTTGAGGGCGACTTGGGCGCGGAGCTGCCGCTTCGGGGCGACGTGCTCGAGGCCGATCTCGCCGCCGCCCGCCGGGAGGCGGAGGAGTGGCAGGACAAGGCCCTCAGGGCGCAGGCCGAGTTTGAGAACGCCCGCCGCCGGCTGGAGGCGCGTCATTCCGACGCCCTCCTGCGGGCGGGGGAGCGTGTCGTGACCGAGCTGCTGCCGGTCATCGACGATCTCGAGCGTGCCGCCGAACATATCGCCGCCGAGTCAGAGCAGCATGCCGAGGGCGTCTTCGCCGTCGTGCGCAAGATGCTTGCCGTGCTGACCCGCGAAGGCGCGACGCCGATCGACCCGATCGGCGAGCCGTTCGACATGGAGAGGCACAACGCCGTGCAGACGCGCGAATCGGACGAGGTGCCCGAGGGCACGGTCGTCGAAGTGCTGCAGAAGGGCTATGAGATGCATGGCCGTGTACTTCGGCCTGCGATGGTCGTGGTTTCGACCGGAGGGCCCGGAGAGGTCGGGTAGGCCATGGCTGCCACCCGTGACTATTACGACGTTCTCGGGATCAAGCGGGGCGCCTCTGCCGAAGAGGTGAAGAAGGCGTTCCGCAGGCTCGCGCGCAAGCATCACCCAGATGCCGGCGGTGACGAGGAGCGTTTCAAGGAGATTAACGAAGCCTACGAGGTCCTCTCTGACGAGGAGAAGCGGGCCCAGTACGACCAGTACGGGCAGTACTTCGGCGGCGGTATGCCGCCGGGCGGCGCCGGTCCTGGCGGTCGCCCGGGTCCCGGAGGGTTCCGAGTAGACCAGGTGGACTTCGGCGACCTGTTCGACGACCTGTTCGGCGGAGCGTCAGGCCCCGGCGCTGGCTTCGGCGGGCGTAGGGCCGCCGGACGGCCGAGCCCGCGCCGCGGACGCGACGTGCAGGTCGAGGTCTCGCTCACCTTCGAGCAGGCGTTCGAGGGCACCTCGACGCAGGTGCAGCTCGAGCGTGCCGAGAAGTGCTCGGTGTGCGGCGGGTCCGGCGCCAAGCCTGGCACCTCGCCCGTGACCTGTCCGACCTGTGGCGGGAGCGGGCAGGTGAGTGAGGGCCAGGGCATGTTCGGCTTCTCGCGACCCTGCCCTCGTTGCTCGGGCGCGGGCCAGATTATCGAGAACCCTTGCACCGCATGCCGGGGCAGTGGTTCGGTCGTGCGGCTCAAACCGGTCACGGTGAACGTCCCGGCCGGAGCCACAGACGGTGGCAAGCTGCGCTTCAAGGGAAAAGGCGAAGCCGGCGAGAACGGCGGACCCGCGGGCGACCTGTACGTGATCACCCGTATCAAACCGCACCCCGTCTTCAAGCGCGAAGGCGCGGACGTGGTTGTGGAGCTGCCAATCACTATCGCCGAGGCTGCGCTCGGCACCGAGGTGATGATCCCGGCGCCCACCGGAGGGCGTGTGCGCCTCAAGATCCCCGCGGGGACTCAGGACGGCAAGACGTTCCGCATCTCGGGCAAGGGCGCTCCAAAGCTCAAGGGCGCGACTCGTGGTGACCTGAGGGTGAAGGCGCGCGTGGTCGTTCCGACCAACCTCACCAGCCGCCAGCGTGAGCTCCTCGAGGAGCTGTCCGCCGAGTTGAGCGACGACATCCGAGCGCATCTGCAGTAGCCGGCAAGGAGACGTGCTTATGAAGAATCCAGGCCGAGAGAGACCGCTGTACATGATTAGCGTGGCGGCTGAACTTGCCGGAGTGCACCCGCAGACGCTGCGCATCTACGAGCGCAAGGCGCTCATTCGACCGCAGCGGTCCGGTGGGAACACCAGGCTGTATTCGGAGGCCGACATCGAGAGGCTGCGCTTCATTCAGAGACTCACCCAAGAAGAGGGTATCAACCTCGCCGGAGTGATGCGGATCATGGAGATGCAGCACGAGACCGAGCGGCTGCAGCGCGAGCTTGAGGTCGCGAAGCAGCGCCTCGCGCAGGCCGAGAAGGCGATGGTCGCCAAGGAGCGGATGGGCCGGGTGCGCACGGCGCTCGTGCGGGTGCAGAGCGGTGCTGTGATGCATCGTGAGCGCGGTTAGGACTTCTCTGCGCGAGTGGACCACTCGCGTTGGTTGTAAAGGAGCTGGAAGAGATGAGGCTCGACAAGCTGACGATCAAGAGCCAGGAGGCTCTCGAGGCGAGCGCGGGCATCGCGTCTGAGAAGAACGCGGGCTCGCTCGAGCCGGAGCACCTGCTCAAAGCGCTCTTGGACCAGGCCGACGGGATAATCAGGCCTGTGCTCGCCAAGGTCGGTGTCGACATCGGCGCGCTTGAGGCGAACGCGTCGGCGGCGCTAGCAGCGATCCCCTCGGTGAGCGGGATGGCCGCACAGATCGCGCCGTCGCCCAGGCTCAACACCGTGCTGTCCGAGGCGTTCAAAGCTGCCGAGAAGATGAAGGACGCGTACGTGTCCACCGAGCATCTGCTTATCGCCCTGGCTGCCGACACCGGCGAGTCGGGACGCATCCTGCAGCTGGCCGGTGTGACCGCCGAGCGCCTCACACGCGCCGTCGAGGAGCTGCGGGCAGGTGCGAAGGTCACCGACAAGAACCCCGAAGCCCAGATGCAGGCGCTCGAGCGTTACGGGCGGAATCTCACCGAGATGGCGCGTGAGGGCAAACTCGACCCAGTGATCGGCCGCAACGACGAGATTCGCCGGGCAATCCAGGTGCTCTCGCGGCGCACCAAGAACAACCCCGTCCTTATCGGCGAGCCGGGGACGGGCAAGACGGCCATCGTCGAGGGGCTTGCGCAGCGCATCGTCGCGGGCGACGTCCCCTCGAGCCTGAGGGACAAGGACGTCGTTGCGCTCGACCTGGGCGCGATGGTGGCCGGCGCGAAGTACCGTGGCGAGTTCGAGGACCGGCTCAAGGCTGTGCTGCGTGAGATCGAGGCCTCGGAAGGGCGCATCATCCTGGTC
>CAZBLH010000060.1:0-3543 GCA_964492775.1 uncultured Eubacteriales bacterium
CGGAGCGGACCCGCTGATGCGCATCCCCTACGGGGTTCGCCATTCGAACGGGGATCTAGCCGGAGTCATCAACCTGAGCAACGTCGTGCTCGGAGCCTTCAAGAACGCCTACTTGGGCTTCTACGCACTCTCTCCCTACGAGCGGCAAGGGTTGATGAGCACCGGAATACGCGAGGTGGTCGACCGTGCATTCGGAGAGCATGGCCTGCATAGGCTCGAGGCGAACATCCAACCCGCGAACACACGGTCTCAGGCGCTGATCAAGCAGCTTGGGTTCCGGCTGGAAGGGCATTCGCCCCGGTACCTGTTTGTGGACGGAGCCTGGCGAGATCACGACCGTTTCGCAATCACGATCGAGGAGTGGGCGAGCAGGGAATAGAATCGCTCGAACGGCCCACCACCGCGTCTGGCTGACCGTCGATGTAGACTGGTGTGCGAGCGTCAAGTTTGCTGAGGCCGCGCGACGGCGTCCTTCAAAGCAACCGGCAAAGGAGTGAACTTGGGTCGTTTTGGGTCAGATCCGCACGCGTTCTTCAGCACCGTCTATCAAGGTTCAGCTCCGTGGGAGATCGGCGGCATCCAGTCGGCGATGGAGCAGCTGCTTGAGCAGTTCCCACCGACTGGGCCCGCGCTCGATCTCGGCTGCGCTTCGGGCGACCTCTCCATACACCTGGCGCGGCTTGGCCTCGAGGTCGTTGGTGTCGACTTCGTCGAGAGCGCCATCGCGCAGGCGAACACTGCTCGCGAGGCGCTTCCTGCCGAGATTGCCGCTCGGCTCGCCTTCCAAGTCGCCGACGCCACGCGGCCCTCGGCGCTCGGCCAGTTCGGTTCCGTGTTCGATTCTGGATTCATGCATCTGCTCGATGCGGACGAGACTGATCGGCTGGTCGAAGAGTTGGCAGTGGCCCTCGTTCCCGGCGGCCGGCTCTATCTGCACGAGTTCACGGTCGAGTTCCCGATCGAGAACGTACCGCGCGCAGTAAATGAGGAGGAACTGAGCGCGCGCTTCAACGAGGACTCCGGGTGGCGGATCCTTCATGTGTCGTCCGCCGAATTCCTCAACACAGTCGCAGCGCCGACGCCCGCGATTGCTGCCTGCATCGAGCGCACCTGACCTCTCGTCGCAGTTCCTGAGCTGGGGAGCGTGATGGCAACACAGCCGACCTATGAAGGGAAGCGCGACCCCCGGTTCGTCACCCTGCGGCGCGGCGGCACACTCGACGAGGCCACTCACCGGCTGCTAGCGATCTGGTCGGCGGACTGCGCCGCACGTGTGCTCGAACTCTACGAGCGCGAGCACCCCGGCGACACGCGGGTGCGCGAAGCCATCGACAGTGCGTACGCTTGGGCACGCGGCGAGATCACGATGACGCAGGCTAGGCTGGCGGCCTACGCGGCGCACGACGCGGCCAGGCTGGCAACGGGCGCGGCGCGGGAAGCAGCACGAGCCGCTGGCCACGCTGTCGCCACTGCCCACATGGCCGACCACGAACTAGGCGGAGCCGCCTACGCTCTGAGGGCAGTACGCGCCGCCGCTCGAGCGGGGGAGAGCGAGTGTGCTGTCCAAGCAGAACTCGAGTGGCAGCGCTCGCATCTTCCTGACGCTATTCGCGAACTCGTGCTCGATGACATGAGGCTGCGCCACAAGAAGCTGTGGTCGCTGTTCGGCGAGTGACAGCGCCTGAGCATTCCCGCTCAAGCGACCCGCGCTGCCCGTGATGGCCGCCCGCGCCTTCGGGTAGCATTGAGTCTGCGCGTGTCGCAAGGCGCCACTACTCCAGACCTTAGGGAGCCTCCATGCCGATCAGCATCAATCCCGAGACCGAGCACTACCTGCTTGAGTCAATCAAGCGGTTCTTCATCGAGGAGCTCGAAGAGGAGATCGGGGACCTGAAGGCGCGAAACGTCCTCCAGTTCTGCATTCGTGAAGTCGGTCCGAGCATCTACAACCAGGCAATCGCCGACGCGCAGACGTTCTTCGAGCGGGCGACGTCTGATCTCGGAGGGGTCCAGTTCGAGCCCGAGTTCGACTACTGGAAGAAGCGCTGACATTCGGCAGGGAGCGGCGCGCAGATGCCCAAGACTCATCCGCACATCGAGATGCCCTCGGAAGAAGACCTCGGCCGCATAGCCGCCGACAAGCCTGAGGTGATTCGACAGCTGTATCTCGACGCGCACCGAGCGGTTCTCGCAGCCGTTCCTGAGGTTCGCTACTCGGTTGATTGCGTAGATGCAGCAATCGGTTATGGCGCTCGCCAGTTCGGCTACGACGGATGGGGAATGGTCGTCGTGACGCCGTACAAGCACTTGGTCCGAGTCACGCTCATGCAGGGTGCGAACATGGATGACCCTGACGGGCTGCTTGAAGGCGCCGCGCTGATGAGGCACATCAAGCTCAGTTCGCTGGAGCAGTTCGCCGCGAACCGAGACGCCATCCGGCAGCTCATCGAAGCAGCGGTGCACGTCCACGAGTGAGTGTCACGCCTGTCGCTGATCGCCAACGCCGGTTGCGTCCAGACCTTATCGGGGTAGGTACTTTGCCAGCTCACGCCCGCACGCCATCGGAGGCCTCATGGGTGAGAAGACGCCGGCACAGAAGGCGCACGTCAAGCCAGGCACACGGGTGGCGATCGTCAACCGGGTCGCCGACGTCGTAGAGGCGATCGGGCTGCCACCGGACACGGCATTCGCCGATGTTGAGGATGCTGAGCTCGTCGTGTTGTTCCTGCGCGACCGCGCTGAGCTCGAGTCATTGATGCGCGCGACTGTCGCACGCATGCCGCCGGATGCAACTCTCTGGGTCTGCTTCCGCAAAGGGTCCGCCTCGGCAGGGCTCGACATGAACCGCAACGACGTGTGGGCGATCGCCGAAGAGCTCGACCTGCGGCCGCTCGGGCTCGTGAGCTTGGACGAGTCGTGGTCGGCGTTTCGACTTAGACGCGGGTAGCGTCGGAACTGGGGGAGCCATGGGCAAGGTAGTGATGTACGCCTCGGTGTCGGTAGACGGGTTCATTGCCGACAAGAACGACCAGCCTGGGCCCTTGTTCGACTGGCTGACGCAGGGCGACATCCCGCTGGACGAGAGCGGCGCCCTGATGGTGTCGCAGGCATCCTTTGAGTACACGCGGCCATACTGGGACCAGATCGGCGTGACTATCGTCGGCCGGAGGGTGTTCGACTTGACTGACGGCTGGGACGGTGTGCCGCCGGCCAACGTCGACCACGTCGTTGTGGTGACACATCGGCCACCGCCCGATGGCTGGAATCCCGAGGCTCCGTTCCACTTCGTCAACGGCGTGGAAGCCGCGATGTCCAAGGCGCAGGAACTCGCGGGTGACCGAGTCGTGGAGGTGGCGGCCGGAGACGTCGGTGGCCAAGTCTTCGCTTCGCGCCTCGTCGACGAGGTGCGCATGGATGTTGTGCCGGTGGTGTTCGGATCCGGCAAGCGCTTCTTCGGTTCGCTAGGCGTGCAGCGCCCGCTGGAGAACCCTGCCGAGGTTATTGCTGCCGATCGTGTGATGCACGTGCGGTACCCGGTGCGAG
>CAZBLH010000061.1:0-3253 GCA_964492775.1 uncultured Eubacteriales bacterium
CCGTTGAGGAGGATGCAACGCAGGTGCAGCACGTGCTCGGATCGCCCGCGACTCCAGCGCATCCCCGGGCCGTCGAGTCGCATGCGGACGAGGTTACGCACGGCCCCCTCGATCGCGCCGGTCGCGATGTCGAGGTCGTCGCGGCGGAGCGCTTCGTACTTCATGCGATGGCGGTTCTTGGCGAAGTGCTCGAGGACCTCGCGCAGCTTCTGGCGCTTGGCCTTGTTGCCCGGTCCGGTCTTGGGAATCGATGCGTAGGCGTTCGAGAGCGCGGTGTTGACCTTGTCTGCGCCGCTCTTGCGGCGGAGCTCGCGCACTCGCTCGCTGACCCAGGTCGACAGCTCGGCCGAGCCTTCGGCGTGCAAGCATCGACCGACCGCCCACAGCTTCTCGACGATGTGGACCCAGTCGATGCACGGCTCTGCCTTCGGGAACCAGGTCGCCTGCTGATCCCAGATCGCTTCAGCGCCATCGCCGAGAAACAGCGTGCGCTTGGTACCGTAGCCGCGCTTGGTCGCTTCCAGGTGAAGCCACTTGAACAGCGCGGCGTGGCTCTCGAACGTCGCATAGGTTCGCTTGTGGATCGGCCCTTCGCGCTTGCCGTCTTCGTCGAGCGCTCCCAGCGTGTAGATCACGCCGACGAACGCCACTTTGGCGTTCTTGCTCTTGTCGCCCTTCTTGCGGCGCGGGCGCACCCGGGCGCGCCGCCGTCCTCGCCGGCAATGGCGCACGACGCCGCCGCGAGGCCGGCGCGGTTTGCGGCGGAGCGCGAGTTCGGCGGGATCGATGTGCGGCGCGCCGCCGCCATCGACCTGGATGACGAGTACCTCGCCGTCCTGCTCCGGCGCCGGAGCACCTTCGAGAAACGGCCGCGCCTCGGCGCCCACCGCGTCGACCATGCGCAAGGTCGAGCGCTGACTTGGCGCCCACTCGCAGAACTGCGCGAACGTCGTGCGTGCATTCGCGAACGCGAGTTGCGCGCACAGTCGGGTGACCGACAGGACGGTCGGCAAGCTGAAGCCGCCGCACAGACCGAGGACGCGATCGACGGGCCGGTCACACGCAGCGCGACGCCTTCCGACCCGGCGACCGACCGGTCGCTCGAACGAGAGCTTGCCGAACCGCGTCCCGATCTCGCTAGTCGCAGTGCCGACCAAGACGTACTCGGCACCACGGTGGAGATACCTTGCACCCCGCGGCCGGGTGATCACCCGCGCGAGGTACAGCGCGATCATCGCGCGTCCCAGCGCGAGCAAAGCTGCCCACAACGAGGTCTCCACCTCGTACAGCGAGCGCGTCGTCGTACCCCGTGCGATCGCGATCGCCTGGTCGTATGCATGCTGGACATCGCGCTCGCGCGCGTCGATAGTAGTCGCCACGGGGCTCCTTGCGTCGGAGATCGGTGTAAGCGACCAGATATCTGCCGCATGGCGGCCCCGTACCTCAAGCTAGATCTCGTAACCGATCGGAATCGTTCCGGACGCGTCGCTGCAAAGCGGGAACTGCACCCATATCAGGATGGGCCTCGTCGCTGATGTACTCCAATACCACTCGGCCCCCTCCGACCAGCCGCAGCTCCACCGCAAACTCGCTCCGGTTGTTCTGCTCTGCATACTTTGAGACCAACACGTACACTTCGGCCACCTGACGTCCGATGCGTGGTGCCCAGAACTGATTTTCTGAGGGCTCGATTACGCGGAAGCAATCACCCCAGGCAGGCATTCCCCCAACTCCGACCTTCACGCTCATCTGCTCTGTATCAGGGATGAAGTGAAGGGCAGTGCCATCGTCGAGCAGCAGCTCCGCAGGCCCATCCGCTTCCTCATCTCGGACCGCCTCGTCAAGCTCATTGTAGTCAGATAGAAGAACCTGGCGGCGTACCGCCACAATCTCACGCCCCCGCAGCGCCCGGAGCAGAGTCCTTGCGTCCCATGGAAACCAATATTCGCCCATCGGCCACCCTCTTATAGATTTACGAACGTGTCGAAAGCTCCCGAGTCTCGAAGGAGCCGGCCCCCCGACCCGTCGCCGGGTTCAGTACGTCGATCACGGCTTCACCGGCCCGATTCGTCGATGTTCGAATCACTGGACTCTGAGCACCGAATGCCTCGCGAATAATGGCATTGGCTTCGTTAGGTTTCATGCCGTGGTAGAGGATCGGGCGAGGGCGGTGGCGGGGCACGGAAGGGAGACGGTCTTCCGATCTTCCGATTTAGCGCTCCGCCCCCATCATTACATCCACATCGATGTGGTAACGTACTCGAAACCCATCCACGCTCGCCGGGGCCGCGGCAGCGGGCCTCCCCGTTTTCGCCGCCGCAGCATCGCGACCACCGCGCCCTGCTCGTCCAGCTCGACAGCCATCGCCATCTCCTACACGATGGTCGCCACGCACCGAAGGCGCCGCTGAAGAACTGGTGGTATTCACGAGCGAACCGAGCGACCCGGTCCTTTCTCGCGAGCACGCCGCGAGATTCTCGAGTGACGCCCCATTCTGGGTCTGGGGCTGGGGCTGGGGCACGCCGTTGACCACGAGCTCGTCGACGCAGAACGTGTCCTATGCCTACCTGGGAGGCATGAACGTCCAGGCGATCAACAACGTGGTCCTCGAGCAGCCGTGATGTTTCGGCGGGCCGGCGCTTTGCCGTTGCGCCGGACAGCGGGATTCATTACGGTTTCTCCTGATGAGGACCGCTTATCGCGGAGCAGCTAGCTCTGCATTCTTGTTCGCCTCGCTCTTTCTCGTCGCCTGTGGACCGGCCACCAGCGGCCGGCCCTCCGACGCGGGCAACGGCAGTGATGGCGGCGGGGGCGGCGGCGACGGGGGCATTCCTCCGTGCTCTCCGAGGTGCTCCGAGGACGGGCGCACCGTGCTCGACTGTCACGGCGAGGTGACCGCGACTTGCGACCCCACCCAGGCCTGCGATGCGACGACGTCCACCTGCGCGAACGCCTGCGCGACCGCCGAGAACAACAAGCAGTCGGTCGGCTGTGACTACTACGCCACCGACATGGATCTGTCGCTGAGCAACTACTGCTTCGCGGCCTTCGTCGCGAACACGTGGAGCTCGCCCGCGAAGATCGAGGTCGAGTATCGCGGCCAGGCACTGAACGCGGCCACGTTCACGCGCATCCCCTCGGGAAGCGGACCATCGCTCACCTACGCGCCGTATGACCCGAACCTCGGCGTCCCGCCCGGCGAAGTCGCCGTGCTGTTCCCCAAGGGGCTGGTTTCGCCCACCCAGGAGCGTCA
>CAZBLH010000062.1:0-2895 GCA_964492775.1 uncultured Eubacteriales bacterium
GAGGACCGGGCCTCGTCGTAATAGTGGACTCTGGCGCGCCAGACTCGGGCAGACATCGGATCCCTTTCCTGTTAGGCGGTGTAGGACGCGACCGCATTGGTGAGCGTGAACTTGACCGGACCGGCCCACCCGGACGGGCGCAGGCAGATGCCGCCGAGCTCGGTCTCCCACTTGCCTCCGCGAGCCTCGGCGGGAGGAGCCTCCATCGCGAAGCTCACCTTATTAGCCTCGACTTTCAGAGTCACAGCGCCCTTGACGAATGTGACCTCGAAGCTGCCGAGCACGGGCTCGGTCACGATGTCGGTGCCGGAGCTTGACCCGGTGAGCAGCGTGCGCCACTGGTCCAGATTCTCCGGCACGACGGTGAACGCGCAGTTGGCCTCGTGCCATCCCTCGGTCGTGTCCTGAGGGACGTATGCGCCCGAGTAGACCTCGGCCTCGACGTTGTTTCCAAGCTCGATCGAGCCGCCCTTGATCTTGGCTGTGGCCGGCGTCGTCCCGCTCACCGCGAGCTTGAAGGTACCGCCCACAGGCGTGAGCGCGTTCGGGGACCCGATCTCGTCGGTCACAGGAGTGATCGTCGAGGGGAAGTCGAAGCCGGCGCACTGGCCGTCCAGCGCCACCGACAGCGGAGCGTTGCCCTCCCACTCCAGCTTGAGCGAGTCGACCTTCGCGGTACTTCCGCGATGGATCTCGCCGCCGCCGTGCTTCTTGAAGACGGTGATGTAGGGCAGGGGGCGCTTGTGGTCGAAGATGTGGGTGTAGGGGCCGGAGCCGGTGGTGACGACGGCACCGAGTGCCGCGAGCAGGATCGCGCCGATCGAGCCGGGGTAGGCGCGGGTCGTGAGGTTGAAGGGCTCGGCGATCCCCGAGATCGAGACGCTGTCATCGACAGAACTTGCCGAGGTCAGCTCGTCGGCCTCGCGCTCGATATCGACGCCGATGTTGCCCTCCTCGACGCCGAAGATGTAGGCGGGGTGATCCGCGGGTGTCCCGGCGACGGCCTGCCGTGCGATTCCCATGACGATGGAGCCGGTTTGGATGGTGGTCACTTCTTACCGCCCTTCTCGGCGCGCTTGGCGACGCCGCTTCTCACCAGATGCTCGAGGACCCGTGTCTCGGCCTCGTCCTTCGCCTCGACGGTCCCGGCCTTATAGCTGAAGGCCTTTTCCCCGACGACGCCTGACACCGGCTCGTTGATCTCGTACTTCATGGCCTCACCTTTCACTGTGCGTCACTCGACGGTCGCCAGAGCGCTCACTGTCACAGTGAGCCCGGCCTGCCGCACGGTCTTTTCCGGGATCGCCTCTTCGACATCGATGGCCGAGATCCAAGCGCGCTCCACCACTCCACCGAGTGTCTGGTCAGCCGCGAGCGCTGTGTCGATGGCGGCCTCTATCTCCCAAGCGCGATCGAGAGCGTCTTCCCATCGCTCGGTGGTCCAGTCGGCCTTGATGCGCAGCTCGACGGTCAGCGACTCGTCACGATCGGCCCAGCCCGACACGCCGGCATCGCACTCGACACGGCCCCTTCCGGCGACCCACACGCCCTCCCTCGCAAACCCCTTCGCGGGGTAGCCGAGGGTGACGGGCGCGTCCACGGCCTCTTTGATGCGCGCGGTCAGGGCTTTCGCGAATGTCGGCCAAGCCGTCCTCATGCGACGCCCCATCGCGACTCGTGCTTCTTCTTCTCGGCCTTCAGCACCGCGGTCACCTCGGGTATGCCGATGTCGTCTTCGGTCGCGTAGGTGTAGCGCAGGAAACCGACGTCGGTGGACTCGCCGGTGGCTCTTGAGGCGAGATTCGAGGTCAGCCACTCGTTGGCGAGCAGTATCGCGGCGTGCTTCACCGGTTCTGGAGTGCGGTCGTAGCCGTGCTCGTAGGCTATCCGTGCCCATCTGCCGGAGGATTCGAGGCGCACCGTGCGGGCGCGCGGCCCCCGGTCGAAGTCCGATGCTCCGGTGTAGGGATCGCCATCGACCTCGACGGCGACGATGCGGCGGATTCTTGGCCAGGAAAGGTAAGCCTTGCCGTCGCGCAGCTCGACCTCTTCGATCGAGACCCTGGGCGCGAACGCCACTCCCGCGAAGGCCTCAGCGCGCTCTGTAGCCCACTCTCGCGCGTCGCCGATGCGCTCGGCGGACTCTGATGCGTAGGCGTCATCGAACGCGCGCATGTCGGCCACTTCGAACAGATACCCGCCGACGACCTCGAAGGGAGTCTCTAGATAGGTCTCCTCGCCTGAGAGCGTCCCTGTCCAGATCGCGGTGTACCCGCCGAGCAAGAGTGCCTCGTTGTCCACCTTGGCCGTGGCCTCGCCGCCGGTTGACGTGACCGAACCCTCGAAGACGGTCTCACCGGTGATGTCGGAGACGACCTCGACACTGAGGTCCGAGGGGTCGGCCGGCTCACCGTCCGAGTCCTGGAAGTATGCGGTGAGACGGTAGTCCCCGGCCCGCTTGTACCTTATGCTCTGCATGCTCGCAGTCTCGCCTCCCCGTCACCAGCCGGATATCCGTGCCGAGCCTTCTCGTCCCGACAGGCGCGCGGTGGCATCGTCAGGCGAGTAGATGCGCGTCGAGTCCTCGGGTGCGCTGAGGCGGGCGTGGAAGGGCGGGCGGTAGATGATGTCGTCCATCGCATCGGCTGAGTGCGCATGCTCGGCGTCCTCGACCTCGAGCACGTAGACCTGTGCGACGGCGACCTCGTCCGACCCATGGACGTGCACCGCGTCCTCGACGATGAGGATGTGGCTCTGCGAGAGCACGACGACATCGGCCAGATGCGCGTGTGAAGCGGCCTCGGCTTCGAGGTGGTGCGCCTGAGTCAGCGCGACCTCGTCAGCGGCGTGCGAGTGGGTGGCGTCCTCGACATCGAGCGTGATGCTGTCGTCGGC
>CAZBLH010000063.1:0-2710 GCA_964492775.1 uncultured Eubacteriales bacterium
GCGAACATCTACAACTTCGCTCCGTCGAAGATGATCTTCGCCTGGAAGGAGTCCGCGGACCACTAGGCGAAACGCCGAAACCAGTACTCACGGAGAAGGTGCGCCCTCCCTCGCGGGGTGGAGCACCTTCCCGTCTTTCGGACGAGATGTCCTGCGGGTCGACGAAGGTTCGGCAGTAGGTACGGCGATTGCTCTGGTAGGGATCGAAGGTCCGTGACGAAGGACGCGATTGCTGATCAGGACATCGCATAGCACGTACAGGATTCCGCGCCTTGCGTTGGCGCTGCTGCTCGTCGCCTCGATCGCCGGACCCGCGTGTCTCGTCCGGGCGGTGTCGGCCTTCGCCGCGCCGGCTCACGAGAGACTCCCTCAGCCATGCGAGGAACCGGCGGACGGGTCCCAACTGCCGGCCGAGCAGGCCTGCCCCCATCGCAGCCCTCTCGAGAGTACGCAGGCCGCTGCTGCTCAGCCCCACTTCGACGCCATCTCCGCGTCGGTTCCCGAGGCGCCCGCATGCGTTGCGCCGCGCATCGTGTCCATCACCCGCTGGTTCTCGGCCAGCCTCTCGCCGCCACTCGGTCATCCGCCACTCAGGCTCTGATCACTTCTCCGACCCGCGCGCGGGGTCACTGACGCGTGTGGGTACACTGTCGCCTTGATGGTTCCGGTCACCTTTGGTGGCCGAGCAGAGAAGGAGGAGTGATGTCCGGTACGACGGAACGGCTGTTGACAGTCCGCGTTGAGGGCATGCACTGCACAGCATGCGAGAAGCTGCTCGCAATGCAGTTCAGAATCGACGGCGTGAGAGAGTTCCATGCGGATTTCGAGACCGGTTTGCTCTCGATGCGCGTGGACCCCGTGCTCGTGAGCGAGTCTCTGATCGCCGAGAAGATCACCGCAGCGGGATTTGCCCCGGGAGACCCTCTGATCGTCGAGTCGGTCGAGTTATCCAGCGTATGTCCTGCAGAGGGTTGCCCCCCAGCAGCGGAGTCCGAGCGCGCGCCCGAGGCACCTCGGCAGGCAGAGAGCGAACCGCACCCGCAGACCACGCGGGACGCGAGCTTCGCGCTCACCGGGATGACGTGTGCTTCATGCGCCGCGGTGATCGAGAAGACGCTCGGCAAAACCGACGGGATCGTGAAGGCGAGCGTGAACCTCGCTTCCGAGAAGCTCACGACCGTCTATGATCCCGCAAGGCTTACCGCCGAAGACATCGTGCGCGTGGTCGAGTCCGCAGGTTATGGCGCTGCGCCGCTGAACGAGGCCCCCGGTCTGTCCGAGGGTGGTCACGTCCTGCTCTCGCTCACCGGGATGACGTGCGCATCGTGCGCGGCGCTGATCGAGAAGTCGCTGGCCGCGACCGAGGGCGTCATCTCGGCAGGCGTCAATCTCGCCACCGAGACGGCGACGGTCGAGTTCGATCCCGAACGCATCGGCCCGAACGAGCTCATCTCGGCCGTGCAAGGCGCAGGGTATGGCGCCACCCTGAAGGTCGAGACCGTCGGACTGTCGGGCGAGGGCGCCGACGCGCATTCCGATGCGCAGCGTGAGCACTACGAGCGACAGCTCTTCCTGTGCATTATGAGTTTCGCCTTCGCCATCCCGGCGTTTCTGATCTCGATGGTCCCGCCGTTCATGGAGCGGGTCCCGGCTGCGGTCGCTCAGTTGCTGGCCAACACGGTGGGTGGCGCGTGGGATCCGATGATGGTCATGAAGTACCTTGCGCTCGCGCTGGCGACTCCCGTGCAGTTCTGGGTGGGCGCGCAGTTCTACCGCGGGTTCTGGCACGCGCTCAAGAACCGAACCGGCAACATGGACACGCTGATCGCCGTCGGGACGTCAGCGGCGTACTTCTATTCGCTCGGCGCCACGTTCGTGCCGGTGCTGCACACGGAGCCCGTCTTCTTCGAAGCGTCGGCGATGCTGATCTCCTTCGTGTTGCTCGGCAAGCTCCTGGAGGCCCGGGCGAAGGGGAAGACCTCGGACGCGATCAAGAAGCTCATGGGGCTTGCCGCCAAGACGGCCCGAGTCATCCGAGCGGGTGTCGAGACGGACATACCGGTCGAAGAGGTCGTCGTCGGCGACATCGTGGCGGTGCGTCCTGGCGAGAAGGTGCCTGTCGACGGAGTCGTCATCGCCGGCGCCTCGGCGGTCGACGAGTCGATGCTGACCGGAGAGTCCATCCCGGTTGAGAAGCACGCGGGCGACACCGTGATCGGTGCGACGATGAACAAGCTCGGGTCTTTCACGTTCCGGGCGACCAAAGTCGGCCGGGACACGGCGCTCGCGCAGATCGTTCGGCTCGTCGAGGAGGCCCAGGGCTCCAAGGCCCCGGTCCAGCGCTTCGCCGACCGGATCTCCGCGGTGTTCGTGCCCGTCGTGCTCGCTATCGCGATCGCGTCGTTCCTGGTCTGGCTCTTCGTCGTCCCGCGCTTCGTTGACCCATCCTTCTATGCCGAGATGTCGGTGTTCGTGAAAGCGCTGCTCGCGGGTACCTCGGTGCTCGTCATCGCGTGCCCCTGCGCGCTGGGGCTCGCAACGCCGACCGCGATCATGGTCGGTACCGGCAAGGGCGCCGAGCACGGTATCCTCATCAAGGGCGGCGAGGCGCTGGAGACCGCGCACAAGATCCGCGCAATCGTCTTTGACAAGACCGGCACGCTCACCCACGGCAAGCCTGTCGTGACCGAGTATGAGCCGTTCGGCTCCT
>CAZBLH010000064.1:0-2672 GCA_964492775.1 uncultured Eubacteriales bacterium
TCGACCGCAGCGCCTTCACCCTCATCGCGCGTCATGCCGAGGGCGGGATGCGCGATGCGATCACCGCGCTCGAGCAGCTTGCAGCCTTCTCGGGCGGCGAGATCACCTCCGACGACGTGGAGGGCATGCTCGGCCAGGTTGACTCAGAGCAGATCTTCGAGCTGGCAAGCCTCATCGCACGGCGAGACATTGCCGGCGGCTTCCGCTGGATCGCCGATGTCGTCGAGACCGGCACCGACCTCAACGAGCTCGTGCGCGAACTCACCGCGCACGTGCGCGACCTATTCGTTATCGCTGCGGTCGGCGAGGCGCGCGGGATAGTCGATCGCACCGCCGAGGACGTCTCGCGCCTCGAGGCACAGGTCGTCGAGTTCGGCGGGCCGGACCGCATCACGCGCATCTTGGACGTGCTCGGCGAGCTTGCGACGGAGATGCGCTGGTCGAGCGACCCGCGGCTCTCGATCGAGGTCGCGCTCACTCGCATCGCGCGGCCGCGTGGGGAGCTGACGCTCGAGGCACTTGCCGAGCGGATCGAGTCGCTGGAGCACGGCGTCGTCGCGGGAGCGGTGACCCCGGCGGACGCGCCTGCTGCGTCGCCAAAGCGCGAGGTTGCCGCGGCTCCCGCGAAGCGCGTGGAGTCTGCCACCTGCCCGGCGCCCGAGCCCGTCGTCACCAGCGTCCGCAAGCCCGGTACGCTCGACCGGGCGGCCGTGAAACGCGACTGGCAGGCGGTTCTCCTCGAGATCAAGAAGTCGCGCCCCGCGCGCGCCCATACCTTCGCCGACGTCGAGGTCGATGTCGACACCGATGGCCAGGGACTCGTCATCCAGTTCCCGGCCGGCCAGGAGTTCTCCAAGCAGCTCGCCGAGGAACCGGAGATGCGCGAGATCGTGAAGAAGGCGCTCATCGCCGTTTTCGGTGCGGCGTTCCCCTTCCGCTATCAACTGGGGAGGGGAGGTGTGCGGCCCGCTGAGCCAGAACCGCACGCGCCTGCGTCCGCATCCGCCGAGCCGCATGTGGACGTAGCGCCCGACGCCGACGAGGAGCCGCCCGCAGCAGCGGCAGCCGCTGCTGCCGAGGCCGCGCAGGCGGCGAGCGAGTCCGGGCACTCGGCAAGTCAAGGTTCGCTTGAGAGTGGCCATTTCGAGATGGCGACGGGGATGAGCGAGCCCGCGATCGAGGTGCGACCCGAGAAGACCGTCTCGGCGGTAGAGAAGATGCTTACCGGCGAGCTTGGCGCGACGATCATCGACGAGAATGGCGACTGAGGAGCCGAACGAGAGGAATCGACGTGAACTTTGGCAAGATGATGAAGCAGGTCCAGCAGGCGCAAAGCAAGATGGCCGAGGTACAAGAGGAGCTGAAGAGCGAGACGGTCGAGGCGTCTGCCGGCGGCGGGATGGTCAAGGTCGTCATGACCGGCGACATGCAGGTCCGCTCGGTCGCGATCGACCCGGCGGCCATCGACCCCGATGACGTCGAGCTGCTCTCCGACATGATCGCAGCGGCCGTGAACGAGGCTGTGCGCGCGGCTCAGGACCTCGCGAACGCCAAGATGGCGGCCGTGACCGGCGGCATGAACATCCCGGGGCTCATGTAGGTGCGCTACGCCGCGTCCATCGCGCGTCTGCTCGACGAACTCGAGCGCCTGCCCGGCGTCGGGCCGAAGTCTGCGCAGCGCATCGCGTACTGGCTGCTCACGACCGAGGCGGCCGACGCCCAGCGCCTCGCCGATGCCATCGTCGAGGTCAAGCGCACGATCCACTACTGCGGGCGGTGCTACAACTACGCCGAGGGCGAGTTCTGCGAGGTCTGCGCGAGTCCCAAGCGAGACGCCTCGATGATCTGCGTGGTCGAGGAGCCGCGCGACGTGGCCGCCATCGAGCGGACCGCCGAGTTCCACGGCACCTACCACGTCCTGCACGGTGTGATCTCGCCCATCAACGACATCGGTCCCGAGCAACTCAGGGTGTGCGAGCTGATTGACCGGCTCGGCTCCGAAGCCGTGAGCGAGGTCGTCATCGCCACCAACCCCAACGTCGAGGGCGAGACGACCGCGCTCTACCTCGCGCGGCTCATCAAGCCGCTCGGCATCAAGGTGACGCGCATCGCGAGCGGTCTGCCGGTGGGCGGCGATCTCGAGTACGCCGATGAGGTGACGCTCGGCCGAGCGCTCGAGGCGCGCCGGGAGCTGTAGCAAAATGCGGAAGTGAAACCTAGCAAAATACGGAAACGCCCAGCTTGATGGGGTGGGCATTTTGCCGAGGCGTGGGTAGCTGGCTCGCGGTAAGTCAGAGATCCTTTGTGGTGGCTCAGTCCGTTGTTTTCAGGATTTTCTCGAAATGACCCTTGCATCTGCTACTGACCTCATGGTTCCATGTGCAAAGAGGGTTTGCTCTGGCAAAGGGGATCGTCAGAGAAGGGGGCCAACATGGCCAAGAGGGGGAGGCGCGCCTGGCGCGCTGCGCTCGCACTCGTCCTCACGTTCGCACTCACCGCAGGTTCGGTGAGCTACGCGGCACCTGCCGAGCCCGTCCCCCCGCCCAGGTCAGAGGTACTCTCCAAACGAGACGCCTTCTCAAAGACGTACGACAACGGAGACGGCACCTACACGTTCTGGGCTGGCCCCCTTCGCAGTACCGCTCAGCGAGTTAGGGCCTCCGGTTTCGCTT
>CAZBLH010000065.1:0-2477 GCA_964492775.1 uncultured Eubacteriales bacterium
GCTGGCGCTTGATCACGGCGGCGAGCGTCTGCGGCGGCGGTGGGCCGAGCGAGACGCGGCGTGTGACCTGACCGCCCTCGTGAATCTCCTGGACTCCGGTCACCATCAGCGAGCCGGAGAAGTGGGGCCCGGCATAGGTCGCCACGTCGCCCGGTTTCCATGAGCCGCCCTGGGTCGGTGGGGTCACGATCGAGATGTTGCCGAAGAACCCGACTCCCCCGGCGTCGTAGGGCAAAAAAGCGATGGAGACAAGGCTTCCGGCGACGGCTGCGGAGAGCGGTAGCGCGTAAGGCGTCGAGTTGTGCGTCAGCACCGCGCTTGAGGATCCCGCGGTGAAGCCGATCGTGAAGGTGTGGACGCCGGCGACCGGCAATGAGGAGACGAGCGTCGTCCACGTCGCGCCGTCCGTGGTGTACTGCAACGTGGTGTTGTAAAGCCTTACTCGCGCGAAGATGCCGACGCCGGACTGACTGAACTGCGCGCGCACCTGCTCGAACGTCGAGTTCGCCGCGAGCGAGAAGCTGACCTCAAGGCCGTCGAGTGGAAGCGATACTGGGCGTTGCAGCCTTCCGCCGGTGGAAGTGGAGGTGGCGCGCACCAGGCGGGAGCCCTTTGTGTCGTCGGTCACGCCGGTCGCCCCGCCGACCGCTGACCAGCTATCGTAGTCGACGATTGAGCCCGACACTTCCGCAAAGGCCTCGGCGTAGACGGTCGTGGCCGGTGCCGGTGCGATCTCGGTCATGTCGTCGGCTTCGACGTAATCAAGCCGCCTTGTCTCGGCGAGCTTCTCCGCGCCTCTTGCCCGGAGCACGTCTTGGTACTGCTCCAGCGTCAGATCGCCTTGCTGGAGGTCTCGCGCGTCCACGTAGAGCTCGCGCCGCTCGGCACCAGCCCGCTGATCGACGGTGACCTGCGCACGATCGGAGCCCTCACCTTCACCAAGCACGTAGGCGTAGTTGAACCAGCCGCGCTTCGAGCCGGGCAGCACCCTCACGGATGAGGACTCGGCGTTGAACTTCTCGCCGAGGAACCGCCCCGAGTCAGCGGGCATCATCATGTCGAGCCTGACCGCGCCGCCCGAGTCGAAACGCGTCGAGAACCCCGCCCCCGTGGCCGCGCACACGTCGAGCAGGATGGTCGACATATCGCCCCATCCGACCTGCTTGCGCGTGATCGTGCCCACGGTGGCATCGGTGCCCATCGTGATGAGCAGGGAGCGCGACGTGGAGGACAGGTGCGTGAACAGCGCGGCCATTATCTGCCCCGCCCGCTGTCCCGACCAGTCGAAGGTCTGCGTCGGAGTGCGAAGCTCGAGCAGCGCGGACGCGCTCCTGCCGCTTACCTCGACCTTCATCTCGCGGGTGAGGAGCGGGGTCTCGAGAAGGTACACCTCGGCATCGGTACCCACCCGGACGAAATACACATCCGGGTCGGTGACCTTACTCCACGACGAGAGAGGCAACCGCGCGCGCCACTCACTGTGCTCGGCGAAGCGCGGCTCTGCTATGAGTGAGTCGTATTCGGTGATGAGGTGCAGGAGGACCCCGGCCGAGTCATAGAGCGCGAGCACGTCAGATCAGTCCCATGTAGCGCGGCTCGAAGCTGACCTCGATGTTCCCGAGGGCGCTCGACTCGAAGGCGGCGGTCTGCGGGGTCACGAGCGGCCAGTCGCGCGTCATGTCGAACCACGAAAGCCGGTTCGTCGACCCCACGAGCAGGCTGCGTTCAGCCTCGTCGTCGCCGAATGTGACTATGGACCCAGCCGTCACAGAACCCGTCATACGCGTGTCGGATACGAGCCCCCCGCTCGTGTCGGTGCTCGTCAGGATGAGCGAGGTAAGGGTGTTCGCGGGCTTGACGATCACGCGGGCGGGAGCGGGCACGTCGCCCGTATAGACCACCGGGCAGACGGTCGAGGTGGAAGACGGCGTGGAGACGGCGTAACCGATCCTGAACGCGTCCTTGCCATCTGAGGTGAACGAGGTCCAGCCGGTTCCGGGGATGAACCGCCGAGCGCCACCGACGGTGGCGAGCGGCGCCTGGCAGTCGGTGTTTATGTTGATGCCCGCGAGGATGAGCGTCTCGGTCGAGCCGGAGGTGTTGGTATATGAGAGCACCGTGTCGGTGCGCGTGCTGCCGGTGAGCACGCTCCATACCGGCAACGATTGCACGTCGCCAAGAAACACCGTCTCGTAGCTGCCGCCGTTCTGGCGCAGGACGGCCGGCCGGAAAGTACCCGGAGAGCTGCCGGGTGGGCGGGTGAAGTAGAGCGAGAAGTGTGTGAGGCTGGCATTGTTGGCGAGGCTGATCGCCTGCCCCCACCCGCTCAGGTTGGGGAACGACGTGTCACGCACCAGCGCGGTCGGGGTCGTCAGCCCCGGGTCGCTCGAGCCGCCGATCCTGGTGCTCGCAGTCGTGACGGTGTCATCCGCCGTGGTGCCGCCGAACGTGACGCGCGGGCCACGGGGATATGCCCA
>CAZBLH010000066.1:0-2317 GCA_964492775.1 uncultured Eubacteriales bacterium
GTACAGTTAACGGCGGAAACGAGGCGCTCGTTCGCAGCTTATGCGCCTCAACGTTCTGCAGACTCCGACGGTGAGAGGCGACATCGAGTGCGACCAACTGCGCGACTCCTCATCGCGGCGACTCTATCCCTGCTTGCATCAGCGCTCGGGCCGTACGAAGCGAACGCATCAAGCGCGGCCCTAGGTGTGCCGGAGGCCTTGGCTGGCAAACTGGCTGCGACTGTTGAGTCCGGAGTGCCTGGCGCGTGGCTGGTCGTCACGAATGGCGCCGATGTCGTGGTGTCAACCGCCGCCGGTCATTCGATGGACGGGTCAGCGATCACCACAGGCACCCCCATGCGACTTGCTTCCGCATCGAAGGCATTCACCGCGACTGCCGTTCTACAGCTCGTGCAGAGCGGCAAGATCGAACTCGATAGTCCTGTGGCCGAGCATCTACCCGAGTTCACGATGATGGATCCCAGACATCGTGAGATCACCGTTCGCCAGCTCCTGAATCACTCCTCCGGGTTGACCGACCGGTCCCTTTCGGCATCCAGCCCCGACCAAGCAAACGACCTTCAGGACGCGCTCACGCGCATGAGAGCAGGGCATCTCGACTACTCGCCGGGTACTCGGTACGCGTACTCCAATGCCAACTACTTCGTGGCCGCGAGGCTTGTCGAGGTCGTCTCAGGCCTGGAATACGCCGACTACCTGAGGTCGAACATCTTCTCACCGCTCTCGATGACGCACACTACGTCGATCAGGCACTCCGATGACTCTGTACCGGGTCTGGCCACCGGTGCCACATATGTGTTTGGTCGCGCTGTGCCGGTCCGGACCCCGCGCTTCTTGGTGACCGGGGCCGGAGACATCGTGAGTACGCCGGACGACATGGCCAAGTGGCTGATGTTCCAGTCACAGGCGAGGCCAAATCCCCGCGTCCTCGACGCAGTGCTTCTGCGCGAATCGCATCGTCGGCAAGCGCCCGACGGGTACCTGTATGCGCTCGGTTGGAACCATGGGCCATCAGCCGCAGGTGGGCCACCCCGCACCTCTCACAGTGGCGTGGCACCGGGCACGAACTCCTATGTAGGGTTGTTCGAAGACCGAGTTGGTATCGCTGTCGCCACGAATCAGGTCGGTCTGAACGGAGTGGACGCGTACTCGCTGGCGGAGACCGCCCTGGGCGTGATGAGCGGAGAAGACCCTGTGGCACCACGGGTCCAGGCGCCCGTCGGCGATGCTTTCGCCGTTCTCCTCTTGGTCGGAGTGGTGGCACTCTCGTACGCGACGATCATGGGCAAGTGGCGTCGTCCCGTCGTGAAACGGCTCGTCCCCATCGTTCTCTTGCTTCCGGCGCTGGCCTTCTGGGTGTTCCCAGCTGTAGCACTCCAGACCGCAGGTCGAGCAGCAGGTCGTGGAGATCTGTTCGCGATGTCGCCTACGGTGTGGGTCGTGCTAGCTGCCAGCTCTATTCTTGCCGCTATTGCCGTCGCCACGGCGGCTGCCCGTGGTATCGCAGCGTGCAGAACAAGCGCATCAACCTGACGGCCACCCGGTGAACCGACCTGGAGGCCCACACGCCGCAGGTTATGCGCAACAACGTTAGGCATTGCACTGAGGGGGGTGCGGGTAGATGCGTGATGCTCGACAGCTCACACTCGCGGGCATGGGCAGCATAGTCGCGCTTGCCGGCTTCGAGCACGGCCTCGGCGAATTGCTCCAGGGGCCGGTTGCCCCTGAATCCATCATGATCCTGTCTTGGCCCGACTCGCCGTTCTACCGCAGCCTGGGCGGCGAGCCCGCGATGACACTCGTCCCCAACCTCGCTGTCTCGGGTCTGCTTACGATGGCGCTCTCGGCGGCGCTGTTCGTCTGGGTCATGTTCCTCGTCGCCAAGCCATATAGCGCGGGTGTGATTGCAGGGTTGTCCGTGGCGCTGCTCCTCGTCGGCGGCGGGTTCGGGCCTCCGGTACTCGGTCTCATGCTTGCGGCAGCGGCCACCCGCGTTCGGTCGCCGCTCGCCTGGTGGCGCGAACGCTGTCCTGCTGCAGTCCGACGATCGCTCTCGACCGCCTGGCCGTTTCTGCTCGCCGGTTCGATGGCAGCATGGCTAGCGGGGCTTTTCGGGGTAGCGGCGCTCGACTACTTCTTACACTTCGAGAGCGTAGCGTTCACCGTGGGATTGCTGGGAACGGCGTTCTTGCTCCTACCGCTCGCGCTCTTGTCGAGCATGGCCCGGGATGCGACGCCTACTCGGCATGCCTAACAAGCGCTTCCTTAGTGTCACTCTGCCCCGGTGGGATGCCTGACCCAAGTCAGGTAGCCTCGG
>CAZBLH010000067.1:0-2105 GCA_964492775.1 uncultured Eubacteriales bacterium
TCCGAAAGCTGTCCAAGCATGGGCGCTAAGACGACCTGCATCAATGCATAGAGCGACAGCATGGCACCATAGTGTCCAGCGACCTGCTCTGCTGGCACAAGCTCACGCAGAAGCGTCGGAAGGACGGGCATGATGAGGCCGAGACCCATGGCGTCAAGACCCACGATCAGCAGGGCAATGATGGCAGAGCTGCGCACCTGAAACTCCAGCGCCGCTCAATGGAGCGACTTTATCAACGATAAGGAGATGGAAATATAACTGGCCAGTGCGAACTTTTGTTGAGTTGAGCGCGCTACGCCAGTCCCAATGCGTTCAAGCACATTTCGGTGTGTGCGACGGGGTCGCCGTCGGCGGGAAAGTAGAATCCGTCGCTTCCGTAGGCATTGCGTGATGGACGATAGATCGCACAGCGCCACTGCTTCTCGCCGTCGATGTACTCGAAACGGCAGACCGGAGTTCGTCCCCAACGACCAAACAACACACCGGCAGCGACATAGCAGTAGTTGCGCTCCCACTTCGTGTAGAGCCGCGGACCCTTCACCTGTCGAAGGTGTGCTTCGAGCTGACGTTGCGCCTCGAGTGGAGCCTTGCGCGCCATGACCCTCTCCTGTCAGATCCGAGTCGGTCGAGTACGACACGACTCCAGGGAGGGAGCACATACCATGGGCCTGCTCACCGAGGTAGACCGAGCACTCCACGCCCTCAGGCGTGCATTCACCCACCGCGAGACCTTTGAGTGGTGCAGCATCCTGACGCTGGGCATGCTCGTGCGACCACGCATGGCCGGCGTCAGCGCGGTGGTCGCTTCCGTCGGGCTGGGACCAGACCAGTACCGCAACGCGCTGCACTTCTTTCGCTCCAAGGCGGTCGAGCCGTTGCGCATCGCCAGGGTCTGGCTCGATTTCCTTCGCGACGAGCACCCGCACTCGCCCACCCTCGAGGACAAGCCGGTGTTCATCGCCGACGGCATCAAGGTCCCCAAGGAGGGGCGGCGCATGCCCGGCGTCAAGCGGCATCACCAGGAGTCGAGCAACGTCAAGAAGCCCGAGTACATCGTGGGGCACTACTTCAACGTGCTTGCGGTGCTGGTCGGCTCGCTCGACCAGGTGCGTGCAGCGTGCCTGCGCGCCGAGATCCACGATGGTGTCGTCGAGCCCGACGAGCCAGACGCCACCATCCTGACTCGCACTGCGAAGATGTGCATCGAGACGATGCCCGAAGGCAGTCACGTCGCGCTCGATGCTGGCTTCTGCGCCAAGCACTTCCTCGCTACCATGCGCGCGGCCAATCGCCACGTGATCACGCGAGCACGTTCGAACACACTCGCGCACCGGCCATTGGAACCCGCACCGGCCAAGCGCGGCCGGGGCCGTCCACGTGAGTGGGGCGAGACGGTCAAGCTCGCCGAGCTCTTCGAGAGTCACGCCAGCGCGTTCGAGACGACGCGCGCGATTCTCTACGGTCGTGAGCAGACGGTGCGCTACCTCGCGTTGGAGTTGTACTGGGACAACAAGGTGGAGCCGCTGCGCTTTGTGCTGACGGTCACCGACGATGGCCGGCGGGCGATCCTGGTGAGCACGAACATGCGTCTGAGCGCGGTGCAGATCATCACGGCGTACGGGTGGCGCTTCCGCATCGAGTGCAGCTTCCGAGCGTTGGTGATGCTGCTGTGGGGCTTCTCGTATCACTTCTGGACCAAGAGCTTGCCGCTGGCGAGCCGACGACACCCACAGCGGCTCGAACTCGGCGAACTTGACGAGGTCGCCGCGCAGAAGGCGCGCGACACAGTGGCTGCCAGCGAGCGGTTCGTGTTGTTGGCAGGGCTTGCGCTGGGAGTGCTGCAACACCTCTCGCTGAAGATGCCCGAGCAGGTCTGGTCCGGCTTCCCGACGTGGTTCGTCAGCCATGCCCAGCAGCCGAGCGAAGAAGTGACGCGCTTGACGCTGCAGCACGAGTGGGCTCGAATTTCCCCCAGGAGTCGAGCCGGCCTACTTGTGGCGAAAATGATCGATGCACGGTTGCCGGCGGCCGGATCCACCGATGACTCCTACGCGATAGCCGCATGATGAAAGCGGCCACAGTCAACAAATGGTCGCACTGGCCAG